>JBMOEW010000005.1:0-99465 GCA_049314555.1 Caulobacterales bacterium | reverse complement strand
CGCTGTTGCAGGCGCCAAAAAGCAAGAACAAAGCCTGGCAACAGAAGCCGGGGACTTCTCTCGCTGTTGCAGGCGCCAAAAAGCAAGAACAAAGCCTGGCAACAGAAGCCGGGGACATCTTGTGGTGTTGGCTGCGCTAAAATGAGCAGTGTTTCGTCCTCGCCAGAGGTGCGCGCACCAGGGTTTTTCACACGCCTCACAGGCGTGCGGTTCGCGTCTTAAGCCTTGAAATTGCCCCCCCGTTCGCGCCAGACAGATCAGACATTGACTGGCAAAATCGAGCCGCTAAGGGTGTCTCGACATCCCGAGTAAAAAGGACAACGCGGTGGCCGAGGATCTCATCGGATACGACCAGCTGATGCAGGACGCATTGCGCTCTGTGGTGCGCAATGCGTTGTACCAGGCGCAAGGCGCGACTGGCCTGCCCGGACGCCATCACTTCTACATCACCTTCCGCACCCAAGCGCCGGGCATCACTTTGCCCGCGCCGCTGCTCGCCCGCTACCCAGACGAAATGACCATCGTGCTGGAACATCAGTATTGGGACCTCGAAGTTTACCAGGATCGCTTCCGCGTGATTTTGAAGTTCGCAGGCCAGCCCCAACCGATCGTTATCCCCTTCGCTGCGATCACCCGCTTTTTCGATCCGTCGGTGAAGTTTGGGCTGCAGTTTGAAGCCGAAGGCGAAGCCGTCCGCCGCGCGGCAGGAGACGGTGGCGCGTTTGAAAACAGCGACAGCCACGAACCGCCCTCCGCCTCCGACACCGAAGATACCGGCCAATCGGCCCCCGCCTCGGTCGTGAGCCTGGACGCCTTCCGCAAAAAATGAACGATGTGGTAAGCCCAGACGGCGCGGGTGAAACCGTAACGGACGAAGACCTCCTCGCCCGCTTCCAACGCTCCACCACAATCCCGCCAGGCTCACTCACGCTGGGATTTCGCATTCTGAAGGTGTCGCAAGCAGACAATTGCGTCGAAGCGCTGTTTGCCGCCCGCCCAGAATTTGCCAACCCCATGGGCCAGATCCAGGGCGGCTTCCTTACCGCCATGCTGGACGAAGTGATGAGTATCTCTGGCCTCGTCGCGTCGCGCATGACCTGCGTCATGCCAACCCTGGAAATGAAAACCAGCTTCCTGCGTCCGGCCGTGTTGGGCACCGAGCTGCGCGGCGTGGGCCGGGTGTTGAAATGGGGCAAGACCATCG
The DNA here is from genome assembly GCA_049314555.1 of Caulobacterales bacterium. Taxonomy (GTDB): domain Bacteria; phylum Pseudomonadota; class Alphaproteobacteria; order Caulobacterales; family Aquidulcibacteraceae; genus REEB509. The sequence goes on along the minus strand of JBMOEW010000005.1, from coordinate 98,261 downwards.
CCTTCACCGAAGGCGAACTGTTCGATGATCAAGCACGCCTGATCGCGAAGGCCACCGCCACCGCGATGCCAACCCCCTTCAGCCGCTTCAAGAAACCTTAACGACCCAGCGCCCTTAAGCCGGATCAGGCCCGATCATTTTTTCCGGCCGCACGATCGCGTCAAAGTCCTCGCCAGAGATCCCCGCAGCGACCGCCTCTTCCCGCAACGTAGTGCCGTTTTTGTGCGCGGTCTTGGCGATCTTGGCCGCGAGGTCATAGCCGTACTTTTCCTTGAGCGGCGTCACCAGCATCAACGAGTTTTGCAGCCCCCGGGCGATGTTGTCCAACCGGGGCTCGATCCCCACCACGCAGTTGTCCGTGAACGACACCGCAGCATCCGCCAACAGCTGCGTCGATTGCAGGAAGTTGTAGGCCATCATCGGGTTAAAGACATTCAGCTCGAAATGGCCCTGGCTTCCAGCAAAACCAATCGCGGCGTTGTTGCCGTGAATGTGCGCGGCCACCTGGGTGATCGCTTCGCACTGCGTTGGGTTCACTTTGCCTGGCATGATGGAAGAGCCCGGCTCGTTTTCCGGCAAAGCAAGTTCGCCCAATCCCGAGCGCGGCCCGCTGCCCAAAAACCGGATGTCATTGGCGATCTTGAAGCAGCTCATTGCCACCGTCGTGATCGCGCCATGGGTGAACACCAAAGCGTCATGCGCGGCCAGCGCCTCAAACTTGTTGGGCGCGCTGGTGAACGGCAGGCCGGTTAGTGCTGCAATTTCGGCCGCCACCGCCGTATCAAACCCTGCCGGCGAGGCAAGCCCAGTGCCCACAGCAGTGCCACCCTGCGCCAGCTGCATCAGCATCGGCAAGGTCATCTTCAACCGCGCGATGCCGTTTTCGATTTGCTGGGCATAGCCAGAGAACTCCTGGCCCAGGGTCACGGGCGTTGCGTCTTGGGTGTGCGTGCGCCCAATCTTGATGATATCGCGCCACGCCACCGCCTTGGCATCAAGCGCCCGGTGCAAATGCTCCAGCGCCGGGATCAGCCCCACCACCACCTCCTCTGCGCAGGCGATGTGCATGGCGGTCGGGAAGGTGTCGTTGGAGCTTTGGCTCATGTTGACGTGGTCGTTCGGGTGGACCGGTTTTTTCGATCCCATCTCCCCGCCCAGCATCTCGATCGCGCGATTGGAGATCACTTCGTTGGCGTTCATGTTGGACTGGGTGCCAGACCCGGTCTGCCAGACCACCAGCGGGAAATGGTCATTGAGCTTGCCGTCAATCACCTCCTGCGCGGCTTTAACAATCACTGCGCCAAGTGCGGCGTCCAGCTTGCCAAGCTTCATGTTGGTCAGCGCCGCCGCCTGCTTCACAATCCCCAGCGCCCGCACGATGCTCGCGGGTTGCTTTTCCCAACCGATCTTGAAGTTGCCAAGGCTCCGCTGGGCTTGGGCCCCCCAATATCGCGAGGCGTCCACTTCGATCGGGCCGAAGGTATCGGTTTCGGTGCGCGTGGCGGTCATGGCGGGCTCCTGCAGGGGCATTTGGCCCCGTGCTTAAGGAGCCTCCCGCTCCCAGGCAAGCCGCCGTTGCGCGCCAAACCGCACCCCGTGAACCGGCCCCCTTTGCCCTGAAAGGCGAAATGCAGTGCAGTTGGCGGGATTTTAGGGCGTGTTGGTATAGGGTAAAGGTGTTGGGTGAGCATCGACAAGCACGCGCGGTTTTCGCCGTCAGAAGCGGGACAAACGCGTGACACCGGCGTCATGGTGGGCAAATGAGCAAGCGTTCTGCGCTACACGAGTGGCGCACTCAGATCAGTCTGGCGCGCGGATGGCGGCTTTTGGCCGGCCCATCGCCAAGCCAAAAGGCCATGGCGCGCTGGGCCCAAGCGCGCACGGACGCTGAGCTCAATGTGGCAGCCCAACTGCCAGATCACAGCCACGACGGCCAAGCCCTGGCCACCGCAGCCCTGCAGGCCCGCGGCGGCCACCTGAAAGAATTCGCCGCCGCCGCCCCCAGCTTCTTGACCCTAAAGGACATGAAAAGCGGCCGGGGCCTATTTTTTGGCTGGGCCACCCATCTTCGGCGCATTTTCGCAGGTCTGCTGTTTGCCAGCCTGTTTTGCCTCCTGATGGCGGTCGCAGTGGCCACCCTGGCCGAGGACCGTGCCCTTCGAGACGGCGTGGCAGATGGCTCGATCGCGGTTGCAGAATACGACGATCGCGGCCTGCGCCTGGATTTTGCCCGCCGCCTTTCCGATTTGCTGCTGGAGCGGGTTGGCACCACCCCCGCCGCGCAAGTCGCGCATGGCGCGCGCCAATCTGTGGAGGTTTTCGGCACCCTCGCAGCCCTTGGCCTGCTTTTGTGGACTTTGGCCGTCGCGTTACGTCTCAAGCCAGCGCGGATCGTGCTGCTGCGGCGTTTTCACAACCGCGCGAATGCCCGCAACCTGGAACGCATCATTGCCCACGACCTGCGCCCATTTGGCCATGTGGTCGCGCTGTCTGACCAGACCCTGCGCCGCCAGCGGTTCGCCTGGACCGGCAGCGCCATGCGGGCCCACGCCAACCCGCTGATGGCAGCATTGACGATCCTGCTGACACCGATGCGCATGATCCTGCGCCTGTTCGACAAGAGCAGCTATGGCGCAGCCCTGGTCTCCAGCGCCCGCGACTTTCGCGCCCTCGGCCGCCGCTTAACCCACCGCATGGGTTTGAATTTTGAGGTCTCCCTCACCGCCCACGAGGCGTTCGTGGTCCGCACCACAGACAAATGGTGGCAACAAACCGCGGGCCTGTTGATGCGCTCCGGCGATGTGGTTGTCATGGATCTGACGGCCCTGGACGAAGACGCCTTTTGGGAAATGCGCTATCTGGCGCAGACCGGCTTGATGGGGCGCGGCGTGTTCATTTGTCGTGATGACGCCCTCGCCGGCGCGCAAGAGGCCCTGGCCCGAGAAGGGATCGGGCTGTCCCATCCGATTGTGCTCTATGGCGCGGGCGGCCGTTTCCAGGATCGACGCGATTTCCAAGAGACGATGTTTGCCGCCATCATCAACCGCCTGAGCCAAGCGTGATAGACCCTGAAGGCTGGCGCAGTCGCGGCAAGGTCCGCATGCGCGTGCCCCAACATGGCCAGTGGCAGGTGCAAATAGACGGCATCACCACCCAGGCCAAATACTACAAACCCCTGGTCTACGAAGCGTTCCGCCAGGAAGGCATGAAGCGCCCCATGTGGGGGGATTTTTCGGTGCATATCTTGATGGAGCACGTGGGCAGCGCCCCGCATCTCGATCTGGACAACCTGGCCAAGGCCCTGCTCGACGCGCTGAAAGGCTTTGTGTTCCATGACGACAGCCAGATTGCCCGCCTGCTGGTGGAACGCGCCCCCGGCCCGCGCGACCAGATCACAATCCTAGCGCAAGTGATTGCCGCCCCCCCCTGACCCCCCCTTGATACCCTTGACGCGCAAGCGAGCCGCCGTCACACCGGTCTTCCTCGAAAGGACGCCCCATGTCTGAATTTGCCCCGCTCTTTCAACCTTTCACCTGCCGCGGGCTCACCATAGCCAACCGCATCGCTATGGCCCCTATGACGCGCTCGTTTTCGCCCGACGGGATCCCGGGGCAAAATGTGGTGGACTATTACGCAAGGCGCGCCGCCCATGATGTGGGCCTGATCATCTCCGAAGGCACAAGCCCAGACCGGGCCGGTGCCTCGTTTGACGCCAATGTGCCGAACTTCCACACCCAACAGGCGCTGGCAGGCTGGCGCAAAGTGGTAGATGCCGTTCACGCAGCAAACGGCAAAATGGCCCCCCAGATTTGGCACGTCGGCATGATGCGCAAGCAAGGGGCCGGGCCAAACCCGCAAGCCCCTTCCGATAGCCCCTCTGGCCTCACCCACACCGGCAAGCCGGTGTATGATGAGCCCACGGAAGAAGACGTCCAGGACATGGCGGAAAGCTATGCCCGCGCGGCCGCCAATGCCGCCGCACTTGGCTTTGACGCGGTCGAGATCCATGGCGCCCACGGCTATCTGATCGACGAGTTCTTCTGGGATCGCATGAACGTGCGCTCGGATAAATACGGCGGCTCGATTGCCAAACGCTCCGCGTTCGCGGCGGAAGTCGTGCGCCTCACCCGCGCAGCGATTGGCGATAACATCCCGATCATCCTGCGCTTCTCGCAGTGGAAACAGCAGGACTACGCCGCCAAGCTCACCCAAAACCCCGCCGAGATGGAAACGTTTCTGCAGCCGATGGTGGATGCCGGCGTTGATATCTTCCACGCCAGCCAGCGCAAATTCTGGGAAGCCGAGTTCCCCGATATCGACGGCCCCGACGGCCTCAACACCGCAGGCTGGGTCAAAAAGATCACCGGCCTGCCCACGATCACGGTCGGATCGGTCGGCCTGTCGAGCGACTTTGTCACCGGCTACGCCACAAAGGACGCCGCCGCCGCCGCCACTGGCTTCAAAGACCTGATGGCCCGCTTCAACCGTGGCGATTTTGACATGGTCGCCATCGGCCGCGCCCTGCTGCAGGATCCAGAATGGGCCACCAAGGTCAAGGAAGGCCGGCTTTCTGAATTGACCGACTACAGCGCCGAAGCCCTCAAGACCTTGTACTGAGGAAAAACCCGATGGGAGATCTGGTCAACCTGCGCCAAGCCAGAAAGGCCAAAGCACGCCAAGACAAAGAAAAATCCGCGACGCAAAACCGGATCACCCACGGCCGCACCAAGGCCGAACAACAGGCAACGGCCAAAGAGCAAACCACCAAAGCCAAACGCCTCGACGCACATAAGCGCCAAGACCAAGAGCCCGAGACCTGATGCTGATCAAGCGCTCCATGAACATCGAGGGGCATCGCACCTCGATCGCCTTGGAACCGGAGTTCTGGAGCGCGCTTGACACCATCGCCAAGGCCCGCGGCCTTACGCTTGTTGCCCTGATTGCCGAAATCGACGCTGGTCGCGCCGCGCGCGATGAAGCCCAGCCCCTGGCCAGCGCCGCGCGCGTCTTTGCCCTTCAAAATCGCGCGTGATCACTGCGGCGCAGCGAGCCGATCGCTGTCCCAACGCCCAGACTGTAGCAAACCGCCGTTGGCCGCATAAAGCGCGCCAAGCCCGTGCATGAACAGCTGCATTTGGTCGCCTTCGCCCACCGTGCGATATTGGCCCAGATAGCGCCGTCCGTCTGGATAGCTGACCGCCCCAACACCGGTGGAACTGGTGCCCGAGCCGTTCTCGTTACCGCCCCAACTGTAGCGACCAGAGATCGCTGCCTGGCCTTGGAACGTGAAGGTGTTGCCGGTGTAGAGCCAATTGCCAGAGGCTTGAGCCTGCCCCCATCCGGCCGCCCCGTACATTGCATAGCCCCCCGGATATTCCTGGTACTGACCATAGAACTGGATCCCATTGGGGGTGGCCATCCCAAGCATGGCCGGGCGGCCCGCCATTGCGGAATTCACATCCCCTGCGATAACGCTGCCGTTCGGCAATTGCTGAACCCCAAGCCCGTTGGCCCCCGCTTGCGCCGCGCTTGCGGCTTGGCTTGCCTGCTGGGCATATTGCGTGCCTTGGCCAGCAAAGCGCACGGCCTCATCGAACGCGGCCGACGCTTCGTTCACCGCAGCCTGCACTGGCCCAGCAAGGCCCGTCGCCGCAGCGCTGGAAGCCCCCGCCATGCTCTGTGCCGGCCCGGTTGCTGTTGGCACGGCGGCGGAGTTTGCAATTGCCGGCTGCGGCGGACCTGAATCTTCGGCCATGATGCCGATCACGCCCAGCACCAGCAGCACTGCGCAAATCCCACCAATCCACCAAACCGGCTTTGGGATGCCGCCTGCCTTGGCAGGCGCTTCACTGGGGCTCGCAGCCCGCGCGGGCTGCGGTTTTGCAAGCCCCTGCGGTGCCTGAAACCCTTGCGCCCGCGGCGGTGGCGGTGGTGGCGGCAGCGCTGGCGCAACCTTCGGCGCTGGTGGCGTCTTGCCAGCCTTTTCAATGGCAAATCGAATGGCATTCACCAGCCGTTGCCAGTCCGTCGATTGCCGGTCCCCCGCCCAGCCGCTGAGGTTGGCCGCCTGCACTTCGCCAAACCCAAACGGCGGCATCGCGCCATCCAATTGCACCGGGATCAGCTTGTCCTTGTCACGGCCCATGCGAGCCTCTTCGCGCACCCACTGGCTCTTGGTGGAAACCTCGGTCCACAACACCACGACTGCGTGTGAATTGTTGAGCTTGTTCTCGATGAAGTCCGCCCAAGTTTGCCCGGCTGGGATTTCCTTGTCCCAGAACACGTCAAAGCCATCGGCTTCCAGCGCGGCTGCGATCTGTCCGGCGCGCTCGCTGTCTTCGCGGGAATAAGACAAAAACAGATCTGCCATGCGCGCGCCCTCATGTGTGCGCAATGCATAGCAAGCCAACCCACCAAAGCAAAGCCTGTGGCGGTTCAATGGTCGTGCTATGAAGCAAACTCAGTATGAGACGAATCGATGGCCGAGAACCTGCCGATATCCCGCCGGGCCATGGCCCTGCCGCCCTACCTGGAAGGGCTGAACCAAGAACAGCGCGCCGCTGTTGAAGCCCTCGACGGGCCAGTGCTGGTCTTGTCTGGCGCAGGCACCGGCAAGACCCGCGTGCTCACCACCCGCCTTGCCCATCTTTTATCCACAGGTCGCGCAAAACCCTGGCAGATTTTGGCGGTCACCTTCACCAACAAAGCCTCGCGCGAAATGCGCCATCGGGTGGAACAACTTTTAGGCCCTGGCGGTGGCGGCATACCCTGGCTTGGCACGTTCCATTCGATCAGTGCGCAAATGTTGCGCCGCCATGCCGAACTCGTTGGCTTAAAGTCGAATTTCACAATCCTCGATACCGATGATCAGCTGCGCCTTCTCAAGCAGGTGATCGAAGCCGACGGCATCGACGAAAAACGCTTCACCGCCCGCGCGCTCGCCGGCGTGATCGACAGCTGGAAAAACCGTGCCCTCAAGCCAGAGCGCGTCACCGCCAAAGAGGCCCACGCCTGGGGTGAAGGCAAAAGCATAGACATGTATCGGGCCTATCAGGATCGCCTGAAAATCCTCAATGCCTGCGACTTCGGCGATCTGCTTTTGCACATGATCACGATCTTCCAGGAAAACCCGGACCTGCTCGCAGACTACCACAAGAAGCTCACCTACGTGATGGTGGACGAATACCAAGACACCAACGTCGCCCAGTATCTTTGGTTGCGCCTGCTGGCCCAATCCAGCCACAACATTTGCGTTGTGGGCGATGATGATCAGTCGATCTACGGTTGGCGCGGTGCGGAGGTAGACAACATCCTGCGCTTTGAGCGCGATTTCCCCGGCGCGACGGTTGTTCGCTTGGAGCAAAACTACCGCTCCACCGCCAACATATTGGCCGCCGCCGCCGCCGTGATCTCCAACAACCGCCAACGCTTGGGCAAAACCCTGCGCACCGACGCCGCCGAAGGCGAGCGGGTCAAAGTGCGCGGCGTTTGGGATGGCGAGGCAGAGGCCCGCCTCGTCGCCGACGAAATCGAGGCCTGGACGAAAAGGCCCGCAACCCTGCTCGATCCACCAAAGCGCCCCTATGCCTCCGCCGCCGTGCTGGTGCGCGCCGCCTGGCAAATGCGCGCCTTTGAAGAGCGCTTTTTGATGCTGAAAATCCCCTACAAGGTGATCGGCGGCCCGCGCTTCTTTGAACGCGCTGAAGTGCGCGACGCCCACGCCTATCTGAAGTTGATCGTCAGCGAAGACAACGACTTGGCCTTTGAGCGCGTCGTCAACCAACCCAAGCGCGGCGTGGGGGATTCCTCTGTCGCCAAGCTCGCCGCCATCGCCCGCGCGATGGGCGTGGCGATGCTGCGCGCCGCCCGCGAAACCATCGGCACAGACGAAATCAAGGGTGCCGCCCGCACGGGCCTCCGCACCTTCATAGATGACCTCGACCGCTGGCGCCGGCTCGCCCAAGACAAATCCCACGTCGAATTGGCCGAAACCATCCTGGACGAAAGCGGCTACACCGCGATGCTTCAGGCCGATAAATCGCCCCAAGCCCAAACGCGCCTGGAAAACCTGAAAGAGCTGGTCCAGGCCATGGGCCAGTTCGATACCCTGGAAGCCTACCTCGAACACGTCTCGCTGGTGCTGGACATCGACGCCGGCGGCGACGGCGATGAAGTGCACCTGTCCACCCTCCACGCCGCCAAGGGCTTGGAATGGCCACTGGTGTTCTTGCCCGGCTGGGAAGAAACCGTGTTCCCCTCCCAACGCTCGATTGACGAGGGCGGCGAAAAGAGCCTGGAAGAAGAACGCCGCCTCGCCTACGTCGGCATCACCCGCGCGCGCGAACGCGCCATCATCACCTTCGCCGCCAGCCGCCAGATTTATGGGCGCTGGCAAAGCGTGATCCCGTCGCGTTTCGTTGACGAACTGCCCGAAGCCAACGTCGATGCCACAAGCGAAACCGGATACGCCCAAGCAGCGAGCCTGCCGCCATCGGGCGCGGGCGGCGTGCGCGACGGCTGGGCACGGTTTGACACCAATGGCCAAGGCGCAAGCTTCAATTCTGGCTATTCCTCCCCCGGCTGGAAGCGCGCGCAAGACCGCGGCGGTTTTTCCGGCAACCGCGCCCCGATCATCGATGCAGAAGCCAAACTCGTTGCGAAATCAGGCACCCAAGACGGCAGTTTTCGCAAAGGCCAGATGGTTCTGCACGAGAAATTTGGCCGCGGCGTGATCCGCATGGTGGAAGGCAACAAGCTGGTGGTGATCTTCGAAATGGGCGGCGAAAAGCGCGTGATCGACAGCTTCGTGAAGGCGGCCGGCTAAGCCAGCCCCGCTTTTTCAGGCCCACGTGCAGGTCGCTGGCAAAACCACACACGAACGCAAGACTTGGCCTAAAGACGGCGCTAAACACTCCCCCATGTTGATCTTGACCGCCCTTGGGCCCTTAAACCTGATCCGCCTCGCAGCTGAAGCCTTCGACGGCCTGGACCCTTCGCCCGCAGATGCCGTCAGCTGGTTTGAGGAAGGGGCCGGCAAGTTCCGCCTGGAAGTGTATGTGGGGTCTGACCAAGACGCCGACGCCGCCACCGCCGTTGTCGCCCACGTCGCCCCAGACCTTCACATCCACACAGCCCCCGTAGAAGACGCCGATTGGGTGGCCATGGCGCTGGACGGCCTGCCGGCGGTCCGGGCTGGGCGCTTCGTGGTGGCCGGGGCCCATGCCTTGGCCCCGGTTCGCGGCGGCCGCAAGCGCATTTGGATCGAAGCGTCGGAAGCGTTTGGCACCGGCCACCACGGCACCACCAAGGGTTGCCTGCTGGCTTTGGAAGATATCCTTCGCAAAGGGCAAGCCCCAGCTGCGGTGCTAGACGTTGGCGCTGGGTCCGGCGTACTGGCCATCGCCGCCGCCAAAGCCGGCACAAACAAAGCGCTCGCAGTGGAAATCGATCGCCGCGCCGCAGCCATCATGGGCGAAAACGTCCACAACAATCGGATAGGCGCGCGGGTCCGTTGGCTGGCGGCAGACGGCACCAAAACTGCCAGCGCCCCCCCCCGCTACGACTTGATCTTTGCCAACATTCTGATGCGCCCGCTGATCCGTCTGTCGCCGGTGCTCACCCGTGCGATGCGCCCCGGCGGGCGCCTGGTCTTGTCTGGCCTGTTGACCAGGCAAGAGCCACTGGTGCGCCTCGCCTACGCCAGCCGCAACCTCGTCTTGGAGCGACGCTATCGCCGCGAGGCCTGGAGCACGCTGGTCTGGCGCAAACCAAAATAATGGCGCGCGGCGTTGCGGCCCGCAGCCCAAGATCGACACAGGCCGTGGCCTGTGCCGATCGTCAGAGCCTATGTTTAGCGGCCGTACACGTTGAATGCGTAGTAGCAAATACTGGTGGAACATCCCGGCATCAGCACTTGAACGCGGAATGGGCCGTTAAATGCGGGCGTGACTTCCACAACCGGCATGTCGTCCACCAACACGTCTTCGTCGATCAGATTGTTGTTCTGATCGTACAGGCGGATGTCCACATCATTGCAATCGTTGTCGCAGACCCCAACGATGGTGTAGCTGCGCCCGGCCCGCAAGTTCACCAAATGGTCCATCGTGCCACCGGATTCGGCCGCGCCAGAAAGCGGCCCCTCGTCCCGGCGATAGCCGTTGCCGCTCATGGTGGTTTCCACCTGGCTCAATTGCCCCGCCAATTGGCGCGCGTACTGGTCTGGCACCTGCGCGCTGGCCGCAGCGCCAAACGCCACCGCACCGGCCGCAAGGGCACTCAGGGTTTTCAAAACACGACGCATGGTAAGTCCTTCCCGTCTGACTGGTTCGTCCCTCTGGCTAGGCGACCCCTCGCCGTGTGGTGACGTTACGGATTTGCCACCGCCACGCAAGGCCTGTCGTGACAGAGGTCACAAGCCCGCCCGCTTTTCGCCAACGATGATGTTCGTCGCCCGATTGCGCGCGCGGCCGCATCGCCCTAACACTATCTCATGCTTCAGACCTATGCCCCCCAAGGCGGCCCAGCCCTTGGCCGCACCAACCTGCCCCGTCTTCGCCAAGCGCTCGCCTCCCGCGGCCTGGATGGCTTTGTCGTTCCCCACGAGGACGAATGGCAAAACGAGTATGTGCCAGAAGCCTATGACCGCTTGGCCTGGCTAACGGGCTTCACCGGCTCGGCCGGCGCAGCGGTCGTCCTGACAGACAAGGCCGCCGTGTTTGTCGATGGCCGCTACACCCTTCAAGTGCGCGCGCAGGTGGATGAAGCCTGCTTTGCCGCCCGCGATTTGGTGGAAGAAGGGGCCGCCGGCTGGCTCCAGGCCAACGCCAAGCCAGGGGCCAAAATCGGCTATGACCCCAAGCTCCACAGCCCCGACGCCCTTGCCCGCATCCAAGCGGGCGTCAGTGCCGCGGGCGCTATCTTGGTGCCTGTGACCCCCAACCCAATCGATGCGATCTGGGTCGATCGCCCCCCGATCCCTATGGCGCAAGTAAAGCCGCATGAGGACAGTTTCACCGGGCAAGCCTCCCGCGAGAAGCGCCAAGCCGTGGCGCAAAGCCTGGCGGAGGCCGGTGCCCAAGCTGTGGTCCTCACAGCGCCCGCCTCGCTCGCCTGGCTGTTTAACATCCGCGGCGGCGACGTCGCCCGCACGCCGTTGCCGCTTGGCGAAGCGATCGTGCGCGCCGATGGCCGGGCCGATTTGTTCCTCGCCCCTGAAAAGACCACGCCGGAATTGCGTGCATGGCTCGGCAACGATGTTGCCTTGTTTGAGCCGGACGATTTCCCCGCAGCGCTCAGTGCGATGCAGGGCGTGCCGGTGCTGGTGGATCCAGCGTCTTCATCCGCCTGGGTGTTTAATACCCTGAGCGCTGCCGGCGCCACCATCGTGCGCGGACCAGACCCCGTGATCATGCCCCGGGCCACCAAGAACGCGACGGAGATCGAAGGCGCACGCTCCGCCCACCGCCGCGACGGTGCCGCTATCAGCCGCTATCTGCGGTGGCTGCAAATAGAAGCGCCCAAGGGCCAGATCGACGAAATCACCGCCTGCCAAAAGCTGGAGGGCTTGCGCGTGGCTACGGGCGCGCTGCAGGACCTGTCGTTTGACTCAATCTCTGGCTCTGGCCCGAACGGCGCGATCGTCCACTATCGCGTCACTGAAACCACCAACCGCACCCTGCAGCCGGGCGAACTCTTCCTGATCGATAGCGGCGGCCAATACCAAGACGGCACCACCGATATCACCCGCACCGTGGCCATCGGCACCCCAAGCCCCGAAATGCGCGAGCGCTACACCCTTGTCTTGAAGGGCCACGTCGCACTGTCGCGGGTGCGCTTCCCCGCAGGCACCACCGGTTCGGCGCTGGACGTGCTGGCCAGACACGCACTCTGGCAAGCGGGCCTCGATTATGACCACGGCACCGGACACGGCGTTGGCAGCTACTTGGGCGTTCACGAAGGCCCACACCGCATCGCCAAGGCCCCCAACACCGTCGCTTTGCGGCCCGGCATGGTCGTCTCGAACGAGCCTGGTTACTACAAGGAAGGGGCCTACGGCATCCGCATCGAGAACCTGCAAGTGGTGACCCCGCCTGCGCCAATTCCGGGCGGCGAACGCGACATGCTGGGCTTTGAGACGCTCACGCTTGCCCCGCTTGACCGCGCGCTGATCGTGCCCGCCCTGTTGTCTCCGGAAGAAAAGGCCTGGGTCAACGCCTACCACGCCGACGTCGCGGCACAGATCGCGCCCCTGCTGGAAGGCGAAGATCGCCAATGGCTTGAAGCGGCCTGCGCGCCCCTCTAGCGCGCCGCCAGTCCATAACTGCATTTAAGCGCGGCGGCGGGTCCAGGCCCCCTCGATCGGGAACCGCACCGCAAGGCCTGCGCCATCGGTGGCAATTTCAAGGTCCCGGGTAAGCTCTGCTAAGATCGCTTCGCCGTCGCCGGCGGCAAACGCCTGCGCAAACGATGTGGTCATCAAGAAGCCTGCGACTTCCGCCGGGCTCCAATGGAAGTCGGTGTAGATTTCAAACGATTGCACAGCCTCATAGTCCGGTGCCGCCAGGAAATAGGCCTCTGCCGGCTGCCAGGAAGAGAGGCGTTCGTGCATATGGCTGCGCCACATTTTGCTGTAGCGCCGCATCACGGATGTGGCTGCAGGCGGTGCCCCAGGATACTGCGACGTAGCAAAGGTGCAGGCAAAAAACACCCCGCCCGGCTTCAGCCAACCCGCCGCTCGGGCCAACACCCTTGGCACATCCATCCAATGCAGCGCCGTGGCCACCACCACGGCATCGGCCTCACCAGAAGCGATCAACGCGCTTTCGGCCGGTGCCTGGATCACGGCCAACCCTTGGCGCACAGGGATAAGCCCTGCCATCGCCGCATCCGGCTCCACCGCGATCACAGACGAAAACATTGTCTTGAGATCAAGCGTCGCCTGGCCAGTGCCCGCCCCAAGCTCCACGCACACCCCCCGCCCCGCAACGGTTTGGGCCAACAGGGCATAAAGATGGGGCGGATATTGCGGCCGGTAGCGATGGTATAGCGCGGCCCATCCCCCGAACTGTGGCATGTCGGAGGGCGCAGGCGCAGGCGCAGGAATTGTCTCACGCCAGGGCATCGAAGTTTCCAAAAGTGCGCGACATCGCACACCGCCGAAGATGCGACCGCCGCACCTTCAACCTCAACGTACTTAGACCGAAGTATCCGCCCGCCAAGGTTGTGGCGCAGCGCTGTGCCCTCAATGCCCCGCAATCAGCGCCAACCAGGCGTCTTCATCGATCACCCGCACGCCAAGTTTCTCAGCGTCGGTAAGCTTCGATCCCGCCCCTGGGCCGGCCACCAAAAGGTCCGTTTTTTTGGAAACACTGCCTGAAACCTTGGCCCCCAACGCGCTGGCCTTGGCCTTGGCCTCATCGCGGGTCATTTTTTCAAGCGTCCCGGTAAACACAACGGTCAAGCCGGCCACCGGCGATTGGGTCGCTACCCGCGGTTGCGCCCGCACCCGCACGCCCATCGGATTGGCGTTGGCGCCAAACACCAGCCGTTCCAACACCTGATGATTGTGCGGTTCGGCGAAAAAGTCGGCGATCCGCTCCGCCGCAACCGGCCCCACCCCATCCACGTTTGCCAGCTGCACGATGGCGTCTCCCGGCGTCTGTTCCGCCGCCGCCCGCACAACACCACAAAGCGCCGCCCAAGACCCATAGCGCGCAGCAAGCACCTGCCAGGTTTTGGCGCTCACTCGGCTAAGCTTCAGCGCCAGCCCCTGGGTTTCGATATCGTCAAACAACCCGCCGGAAACAAATCGCGCCGCGTTGTCCAACAGCGTCCGCAATACCGTCTCGCTCACCCCCTCGATCGCCCGAAGCGCCCGATACTCAGGCCCCGGCCGATCCTGCGCCGCCCGCTCCGCCGCCGCCCGAAACGCCTCCCACGTCTCAAAGTGCCGCGCCAAAACCTGCCCGGTGCTCTCCCCCACGTCGCGAATACCAAGGGCAAACAAGAACCGCCCCAGCTCCACCTCGCGACGCCCCTCAATCGCGGCCAACAGCAAAGCAACGCTCTTCTCGCCGTAGCCTTCCCGCGCCAGGATCGCCGCCCGGTGCTGGCCAAGGCGGAAGATGTCGCCCGGCTCCTGCAGAAAGCCCGCGGCAAAGAACTCTTCGATTTGCTTGTCGCCCAGGCCTTCGATGTCCATCGCCCGCCGCGACGAGAAGTGCTTCAGGTGCTCGATCCGCTGGTAAGGACACGCAAACTCGCCCGAACACCGCCGCACGCTGGTTTCGCCTTTGCCGGCCGCCTGTTCGGGCAACACCGCCGTAGCCAGCGGGCACGGACACACCCGCGGAAACGCGAAAGCCACCGCGTCTGGCGGGCGATTCTCCAGCACCACATCCACAATCTGCGGGATCACATCGCCCGCCCGCTGCACAATCACCGTGTCGCCAACCCGCAGGTCCCGCCCCCCGCGAATGGCCTCCCCCGCGCTGCCCACACCGGCGATATAGTCTGCGTTGTGCAGCGTCGCGTTGGTGACGGTCACCCCGCCCACAAACACGCGAGCCAGCCGCGCAACTGGCGTTAAAGCGCCGGTCCGCCCCACCTGGATGTCGATGCCCTCGAGCGTGGTCGTCGCCTGTTCGGCGGGAAACTTGTGCGCGATCGCAAAGCGAGGGCTGCGCGACACAAACCCAAGTCGCGCCTGTAGGTCCAACCGGTCCACCTTGTAGACCACGCCGTCGATTTCATAGGCAAGGCCAGCCCGCGCCGCCAGGATCTGGCGATAGGCCTCTAGCAAAGCCAAAGCGCCGCTGCAGGTCACCAGGCCAGGGTTGATCGGCACCCCAAACCGCTCAAGGCAGGCCATGGTGCCCGATTGGGTATCGCTGATCGATGCCGTTGCCGCAGCCCACCCGTGGGCAAAAAACCGCAACGGCCGCATGGCGGTGACCGCAGGATCAAGCTGGCGCAAGGCCCCCGCGGCGGCATTGCGCGGGTTCACATAGGTTTGCTCCCCGGCGGCCAGCGCCCGCGCGTTCATCTGCGCGAAGGCAGCCTTCTCCATGAACACTTCACCACGCACTTCGATCACGTCCGGAAAGCCAGCACCCACCAGCCGCTGCGGCACATCTTTGATCGTTGCCAAATTCGCCGTGACATCCTCGCCCTGGCGCCCATCGCCCCGCGTCGCGCCGCGCACCAGCACGCCGTTTTCGTACCGCAAAGACGCAGATAAGCCATCGATCTTGGGTTCAGCCGTAATCTGCAGCGGCTCATCGTCCGGCCACCGCAGGAAGCGTCGGATGCGCTCTTCAAACGCCACCACGTCTTCGTCCGCAAAGGCGTTATCCAGGCTCAGCATCGGCGCGCCATGCACCACCTTGCCAAATCCCGCGCTGGCCGCAGCACCAACCCGCCCGCTGGGGCTATCGGCCCGCACCAGGTGCGCAAACCGCGTCTCCACCGCCGCGTTCAACACCCGCAGGGCATCGTAATCGCCGTCGCTGATCGTGGGGGCGTCGTGCTGGTAATAGCGCGCGTCGTGCGCCGCGATCTCCTGGGCCAGCGCGGCAAGCAGGGTTCGCGCGTCCTCCTCCGACAGACTGTCGACGATCACCGCCCGCGGATCGATCATGAAAACCCCGCCAGGGTGGGTGCAGCGCCTAGAACAACCGTCCAACGGTGCGCGACAACCAGCCCCGGCGCTCCGCTTCCTCTTCGCCCACGATCGGCACGTTTTCGCCGGTCATCAGCTCATAGGTCCGGGCATACCATTCGCTGCCGGGGTAGTTGTAGCCCAGCACGGCGGCAGCGCGCTGCGCTTCTTCGGTCATGCCGATCGTCAAATAGGCCTCAACCAACCGGTGCAGCGCTTCAGGTGCGTGCGTGGTGCGTTGGTAGCTCTCGTTTTCCACAACCGTGCGGAACCGATTGATCGCCGGAAGCGCTTGATTTTGGCGCAGGTAGAAACGGCCCACGTCCATTTCCTTGCCCGCGAGCTGATCGTTGGTCATGTCGATCTTGAGGGAAGCATCGCGCGCATAGGGCGTGTTTGGAAACCGCCGCGTCACTTCCTGCAGCGCCTGCAACGCCAATTCCGTGGTGCGCTGATCGCGGCCCACATCCACGATCTGCTCAAAATAGCACGTGGCGATCAGATAATAGGCGTAAGGCGCGCCTTCGTTGCCGGGGTGCAGGGTGATAAAGCGCTGCGCCGCCGTGATCGCTTCCTCGTAGCGATTGGCCTGATAGTTGGCATAGGCCGTCATCAGCATCGACCGCCGCGCCCAGGACGAATAGGGATGCTGACGCTCCACTTCTTCAAACGCCGCCACAGCCTCGGTCCACCGGCGCCGGTCCAACAGGTCGGCACCACGGTTGTAGATTTCCGACACCGGCTCTTCCACATACTGCTGGGCGTCCCGCACGTCACTGTTGCCGGCGCAGGCCGCAAGGCCAGCGGCCAGGGCAGCCAGGCTCGCGATACGAACCAAATGGGTAAGCGGGCGTTTCTGCTTCAGTTCCGACATGCCGCGGCCTCGCGTTGTGGCCGGGGAAGTTTTCCCCCGGCGGGCGCAATTTTCCCGGGCGGTGCGCAGATCCCAAAAAACTTGAGAATCCCCGCGCACCACCAACCCTGCGCTGCATACATGACGATCGTGATGGCGAAAAGCGGGCGATACCGCTGACAAGGAATTAACATGCACACATTGACGCACACACAAACTCACATATGTTGACGTGCGAGGATACAAACCGGCATGTGCGCGACCAAAAAGATTATCGCATCAGGCCCCTAATCCACCCCATTTTGGGGATACCGGCAGCCCAAGGAGAGTGGCGTGGACAATGTCCGGTTCAAAGGCGCACGCCACGCGGCGCGAATCGACCAACATGTCGGCGACCGTATAAGGTGTCGCCGCACGCTGCTGGGCTTTACCCAAGAACAATTGGCCGACGCCCTCGACATCTCTTACCAGCAGATCCAAAAGTATGAAACCGGTGCCAATCGCGTCAGCGCGGGCCGGCTTTATCAAATCTCCCAGCGCCTCGAAGTGCCAATTACGTTCTTCTTTGAAGGGCTTGGCATGGACTTCGATGACCCGGCCGCCGGCTGGGCCAACCGCACCACCATCGAAGCCGTGCGCGCCCTGAACCAGATTGGCGATTCCCAGGTTCGCAATGCGGTCACCCAGCTGCTGAAGTCCTTGGCGACTACCAACGGTGAACACCAGGGCCACCAAGCCGATCGCTTCGGCGATGATCACCATGGCCATAACGGCAACGGCAACGGCAACGGCAACGGCAAGGGCCATGGCAATCACAACGGGGCCGGATCCCGCAGCGAAGGCGACAGCGACGCCTAATCGGCAACCTGCGCCCAATTTTCCGTCTGCGCCACAAACCGTACCATCTGCGCGTAGGTCAAGGCATGGCCGGGCTTGAACGCCTGATAGCGACCCTCCAGCCTTGCCCCGAGCAGCGCCAAATCGCCAATCGCATCCAAAACCTTGTGCCGCACGAATTCGTCTGGAAAGCGCAACCCCTCAGGGTTTTCGATCCCGCTGTCTGAAAGCACGATGGTGTTGGCCAGGCTCGCCCCCAGCGCCCGCCCCGCCGCATGCAGACGGGTCACGTCTTTGAGGAAGCCGAAGGTGCGGGCAGGCGCGATCTCGCGCAAAAACGCCTCTGGGGAAAGCGCGAAATCGAAAGATTGCCGCCCGATGGCGGGGTGCGAAAAAGAGATATCCACAGAAATTTTCAGGCCATCTTCGCCCGGCAGATGCGGCGCAAACCGCACCCAAGGCTGCTCATCCGATGGCGGCACCTGGTCTGGCGCTTCGCATGTTTTGAGCACACGCAAAGTCCGCCGCGGCACGCCGTGCGCCACCAAGCCGGCTTCCGCGATCAGCCGCGCATAGGGCAACGCCGAGCCGTCCAGGATCGGTGCCTCAGGGCCCGAAAGCTCGATCATCGCATTATCGAGCCCCATCCCCACGCAGGCCGACAAGACGTGTTCCACCGTCAAGACCATCGCGCCCGCAGGGTTCGAAAGCGTCGTGCCGAGTTGGGCATCCAAGACATGGCTATAGTGCGCTTGGATTTCGTTCGGGCGATCGGTGATGTCGGTGCGGCGAAACCAAAACCCGGTATCAGCAGGCGCAGGCAGCATCCGCATCGCAGCGAGCGCCCCGCTGTGCACCCCGATCCCCTCGCAGGTCACAGCGCGCGCAAGGGTGGTTTGTTGGTTGTCCGGCAAAGTCATGGGGAACCCTATAGCCGAGCACTGCGCAGACTGCATCATCATGCCTATCCCTGGGCGCGATTTTCGCTGTAGCTAAACACCCGTGCCTTCAGACGCCCCCGCCCCCATGCCCGCACCGCGGCATCGCCAACCCCCGCCGCAGGCGGCGGCCTATGAGCGCTGGATGGACTTCGCCTCAGACCCCACAAAACCCGCCGACCAGCGCGTTCAAGCCGCCATGAACGCCGGCGACCTGACCGCCCCCCGCGCGCCCATCAAGGCAATTGAAGCGTACCGGCTCGCAGCCTCGATCGACCCCCTCGACGGCAGCCCAGCCATCGCCGCCGCCACCCTGATCGCCCGCCGCGGAGACTGGAAAGCGGCGCGCATCGAGGCGGGCCAAGCCTTCCGCACCTCGCTGGACGAGGTCGTCCGCGCCGACGCTGCTTTTCTGCTCGGCGAAGTGGCACTCGCCTGCGAGCAGCTGGACGAAGCCCAAGATGCCTTCGCCGCCGCCGCGCAGTTGTTTGAAAGGGTCCATGCTAGAGACCGCCAAGACCCGGCACCCTTGAACGCCATCGCGCGCCTCCATATGCGCCAAGCCGATATGGCCCTGAACGGGGGCAATCACGATAGCGCCGAAGACCACGCCGCCCGCGCTGCAGCCATCCTGGATGGCCTGCAAACCCAATTCCCCAAAGATCCCAAGATCATGGCGGACGCCCGCGCCTGCCTCGATCGCCAAATCGACCTGGCAATGGCCCGCAACGACGCGCCCGCCGCGGCTGCCTGGCTGGATCGGCTTTTACCTTTGGCTTTGGCCGCCCACGCCGATGCGCCAGATGATCAGTCCGTACAAAGAAATCTGGGCCTTGTGCGCCTGAAACACAGCCTCGTCCGCGAGCGGCTCCACGACTCTGACGCAGCCCTAGAGTCCGCCGACGCAGCGATCGGCTTGCTGGCAGACCTCGCCGCCAAAGACCGCGACGCGGCGGTTTTGGGCCAGGATCTGGGCCGCGCCATGCGCCGGCGCGCCGATATCGCCCTGTCTCGCGGCGAAGCCAGCTTGGCTGCCGCCATCGCGTTTCAGGCGGGCGAGCTGTTTGAACAATGGCTCAGGAAAGACCCAGACGCGGTGTCTTTGATGCGCGATCGGGCGGGCGCTGCGGTCCTGGAAGGTGACGCCGCAATGCAGGTTCGCGCCTACGATCAGGCCCGGCAGGCGTTCACCCGCGCGCGCGATCTGTGCATCAAAGGCATGAGCCTTGAACCAAACGCTACGACCTGGCAGCCCGCCCTTGCCACCGCCTTCGACCGCATCGGCGATGCCGTTCTGCACAATAACGAAGCCCGCGCAGCCGCCGAGGCCTATGCCGAATCCCTGAACGTGCGCTCCCGTTTGCCAGACCAGCAGGCGCTTGCAACGCTGCAAGCCCGCGCGATCACGGCCGCGAAACTGGCCGATGCCGCAAGCCGCGCAGATCTGCCCCGCCAAGCCAGGGTCGCAGCCCACACCGCGCTCCGCGCCCGTCAAGCCATCGCCACCGCCCGCCCAGAGGACCTCGCCGCCCGCGACGCCCATGCCCGCGCGCTGCAGCGTTTTGGAGTGGCCGCCCTGGCCATTGGCGAACACGACGACGCCCGTATGGCTTTGGAAGACAGCCTGGCGCTTCTGCAACATTGCCCAGTGTGGGAAGACAAGGCCCCAGAAAGCCGTCGCCGCCGGGCCAAGCTGTGGGCAGATCTGGCAAGCTTAGGGGAGGATGACGCCGCACACTTTGCCGCGCAGGCCCTGACATTGCTGGAAAGCCTAATCGCTCAAAACACTGCCGAAGGGCAAGACATTGCCCTGCGCAACCGGCTCTTGAAACTCTGATTGATTAGCTGCCGCGCGGATTCATTTGCCGCCGCAGGAAGGCCGGGATTTCAAGCTCGTCGTCCGCATCTTCCGGACGGGGCCGTTCACGCAGAACTGGCTCCTCTGGGGGCCGTTGCGCAGCAACTGGCTCCGGCGGCGGCTCTTCACCGTCCGCTCCCGCGCCCTTCATCCAACCAAACAGGCTAAACCCACGCCCTGGGCGTTCGGCTTCCTGCGGGGTTGGTGGCGGGGTGAAGGACGGCCGCACGGCAGGCTCGCTCGCCGCAATCGGCACCGGTGCAACATTCGGTGGCTGAGGCGCGCTGGTTGAGAAACTGGCCCGAGCCCCCATCTCCGCCCGCGTTCGCGGCGGCTGCACAACCGTTTGTTGGGCCACGATTTGCTCGTCGTCTATGCCGGTCGCGACCACCGACACGCGGATCGACCCCTCCATCGTTTCATCGAAGGTGGAGCCGAGGATAATGTTGGCATTGGCATCCACTTCGGCGCGGATTTCGTTGGCGGCGGCATCAACCTCATACAGGGTCATGTCAAACCCGCCCGTGATATTGATCAAAACCCCCTTCGCGCCCTTCATAGAGGTGATGTCCAACAGCGGGTTGCGGATCGCGGCTTGGGCTGCCTCGATCGAGCGATTGGCACCACTGGCAAGCCCGGTACCCATCATTGCCGTGCCCATCTCTGCCATCACAGTGCGCACATCGGCGAAATCGAGATTGATCAGGCCCGGCATCACCATCAGATCGGTCACGCCGCGCACGCCAGAATAAAGCACCTGGTCTGCGCGGTGGAAGGCTTCTGCAAACGTGGTGCGGTCATCCGCGATCCGAAACAGGTTCTGGTTGGGGATCACGATCAGCGTATCGACGTGCTTGCGCAGTTCCTGGACGCCGGTTTCGGCCAGCTGCATCCGCCGTTGCCCCTCAAAGTGGAACGGCTTGGTCACCACAGCGATCGTCAAAATGCCGCGTTCCCGCGCCGCCCGCGCGATCACGGGTGTTGCACCCGTGCCCGTGCCCCCGCCCATCCCGGCGGCCACAAACACCATGTGCGCGCCGTCCAGCAAACCAGCGATTTCGGGCGCACTTTCCTGCGCAGCCGCTTGCCCCACTTCCGGGCGAGCACCGGCCCCAAGGCCCTCGGTGATCGCAACGCCCAATTGCACGCGCCGATCCGCTTTCGAACGCAGCAGCGCCTGCGCATCGGTATTGGCAACGATAAACTCAACGCCCTGAAGCTTGGCGTCGATCATGTTGTTGACTGCGTTGCCGCCCGCACCACCAACGCCGAATACAAGAATGCGTGGCTTCAGTTCACGTGGGGAAGGCAGGACCAAATCCGACATGTGTGGGCTCCGCGGAGCGGTGATTCTCGCCGCTATGAGAGTGTGATGCGTCACCTTGGCGATTTCCAGGGCGAAACTGGCTTTTTCATGCACCGAAATGTGTTCGACCTCACATGATGATTTCTCCGTCAATGTTTTTTCGTCGAAGGCGATCCAAGGCGAGCTCTCTTACTGCAGGGCTTCCCTGCTAACCTCACATCCGGCGGGATGATGATCCCAACCACTGTCCCGCATTCGGGACGGGAGAGCTTCGAAGGAGCGACACCACTCTGTGAAGACGGCGCCTACGCGCCACGCCGAACAACGGCGCCGTTCCCTCGGATCACCGTGGCGCACTGCGATCGCAGTGTTCCCCGGATTTGAGCGGCGGTTAAGTCGAAGGCTTGAGGACGGCGCCTTCAGGCATCACGCCATTAACCGCGAAGCGCCATAGGGCGATCAGGAGCTTTCGCGCGAGAGCCACAACCATGACCTTGCGAACGCGGCGCCCAGTCGAGCCGACGCGTTCGCGAAACCAAGTCACCTGCGCCGCTCCCGGCTGGTAACGTTGCCAAAGCCAAGCCAACTCAACCATTACGGTTCGGAGCCGACGATTACCTGCTTTGCCGATGCCCTGCTCACGGTCGACGCCCCCGCTGCTATATGGAGTCGAGGTCAGACCCGCGTATGATCCGAGCGCTTTGCCATTAGCGAAGCGTCGAACAAAGGCTTCTCGCACCAAAACGGTCGCACTCTGCACGCCGATGCCACGCAGGCGCGTAAGTTGCTGGATCATCTTGCCGGCGTGGTCAGGCGCCTCGGCCTCACCGACTGCATCCCGCTCACGTTCCAATTCTGCAATTTGCGCAAGTACAAGCTCCAACCTCGTGAGCAAACGCTCAATTTTAGCCAGCGCATTTGGCGGGAGTGGATCGCCAAGACCGGTTCGCAGTTCAGCCAGCCGGCGGCGCCGACTCAAGAGAAGGGGGTTGTAGTCGTCAGCGCCGAGCGTCGCCAAAATTGCGCCCACACGGTTCACCAGGCCGACGCGTTCTGAGACCAACTCGGTCCTCTCACGAACGCACCGCCGGGCATCCTCATCCGCTTCATCAGGTATCGGCACCATCGAACACACCCGCGGCTCGCCGCGAATCCACGCAAGCAATGTGCGCAGGAGAAGCTCCGCATCTATGCCATCTGACTTGGCGCGACGCATGCGCCGATCCACCGCTACACTCGAAGGCTGGACGACGTGAACTTCTATGCCGTGCGTTGCAAGCCATCTCGCCAGCCAAAACCCGCACCACCCGGCCTCGTAGACGGTGATGACGCGATTGATCGAGTGACCAGCAGCAGCAGCTCGGCTTCGGTAGGTCGCGACCGCCTCCAACAGCGCATTTTTATCGGGCCCGATGGTCCGCTTCGCCTTGGTCTGTGGAAGGCCAGGGATCTGCGCCGCTAACACCCAACTCTTGCTGCTCAGCTCGAGCGCAAGCACGAGAGTTTGATCGTAGTCGATATTGCTCTGCGAAACGTTGTTCAAATGCGTCATGATCAAGCGCCTCCGATTTGGACTGACGCAGCTTAACGCTTCTGCGCCTCAATCATGGGATCTGTTGAAGCCGAAACGATGGCGCGCGTCAGAAACTTTCCTTAAGCCACCGCCACGCGCGCACCGCAGTACTCCCCGCCACAGCCCCATGGCGTCGCCACACATTTTCGCTGGACGAAACGCTCGCCACCTGCGGCGATCGCTCTGCGCAATACCGTAACAGGCCGGCCGCCGTTGCGAAAGGCGCGGATGTCATCGCCCGCTCCAAACCAGAAACCGTGCACACCCCGCCAAGCACCGCAGGCGTTCCCAGCGCGCGCTGCGCCACTTGCGCCGCACACCCAAGGCTTGCCCCCCCGCCCACCAACACCACGTGAGCGGCCTGCGTGATCCCAGCATCCGCCAGCATCCGAGCCACCCCGTCAAACTGCGCGCGCAAACGGTCGCTGACGCTCTGTTGGATCGTCCGCTTCAACACCCGCGCCGGTTCAAGCCGGCCATCAGGCCCCAAGCGCGGCGCATCCACCGTTTCGCGCGGATCGCCGCCAACACATTCGCCCGCATAGGCAAGCTTGGCCCGCTCGGCCGCCGCAAAACTCGTGTCGAGCACGCCGGCCAACGCTCGGGTCAGGCGCGTTCCCCCCCCGGCAGCCGTCGCACAAAACTCAAGCCCATTTGGGCCAAACGCCGCCAAGCCAATACTGCCCGCGCCAAGATCGATCACCAAAGACTCTTCCCGGTCCTCAGGGTCCAAAGCCGCCATCGCCGCAGCATAGGGCCCCGCCACGATTTGGCTCACCCGCACGCCCGCCTGCGCCGCACAGGCCGTTAGCGCCTCCAAAGCCACAGCCGGTGCCAACGTGACACTCACCTCAGCGCCGAGGCGATGGCCGTCCATCCCCCGCGCGTCATAAACAATCTCACCCTCGTCGATCCGAAAGCCCAAGCACGTCACATGCAGCACCCGCATGTCCGCCGGCGTCGCTGCCTGCACGCTGGCCTGGATCGCGTTGTGGACGTCGCGGGCGCTGACAACGCCCGCCCGCACCTTCACCCGCGCCTGCCCACGGCGCGTGCACAATCCTGGCCCGCTGTAAGAAGCAACCGCCGTTTCAAGCCGCGCGCCCGCGCTGCGCTCGGCCTCTTCCACCGCATACTGGATAGACCGCGCGCACGCATCGAAATCGCTCGCAGCCCCGGTCGCTGCAGAAGGCGACCCAATCACCCCAGCCCCAAGCAGGTCGATTGCCGCAGGCTGATCCGGCTCTCCGCGCTCCCCCGCCTGCCCAATCAGGCAGATAGTCTTGGACACCCCAATGTCCAAACTCGCCACAAGCCGAGTGGGGTGTGGTGCACGCAAACGTGCGGTCGGCGAAACCAGCGCGATAGCGCCCATGGCTTAGGCTCCCTGTTCAGCGGCATGGCCGCTGGCAAAAGTTGGTGTAACCGTCATGATCGAAGGCTGGCGCATGTCGATCCGCGCAATCGCCAAATCCAGCACGCCCCGCTCCGCATGCAAACGCTCAAGGGCGGCAAGCGCACGCTCTGGATACGCTTCCGGCAAAGCCACCGAAACGCCCCCTGCAAGGCGCGCGTCCCAGCGCCGATCGCCCACCCGCACAAGCGCCCGCAACCGAGCCCGGATCTCTGGCATCTCGTCCAGCGCGCTCAGCACAGACTGCGCCGCAGGCCCCGCCCCGCGCCCAACGATCAGGGGCAGATGGCTGGAATCGATGCCGCGGCTGTCGTGCACCCGCTCGCCCGCCTCATCGATCAGCGTCACCGACCCATTTTCCTGCCAGCGCGCGATGGCCCGGCGCTTGATGATCTCGACGCGAATGGTGTTGGGCCACAGGCGTTGCACCTGGGCGCTATCCACCCAGTCCAGACTTTCGACCCGCGCCTTGACCTCATCCGGGTCCGCCGCAAACATCGACAGCCGCCGCTCTGGTAGCACCAAAGCTTCAACTTCCTGGGCCCGCCGCGCATCCAGGTTTGGCACCCGGATATCAGACGCCCTCAAGCCCGCGTTCGCCAGCGTCTGGTCAACCCCAATCGCGGCCGACTCGCGAAAATCATACAATTGGCCACCAAAGAAAGCCGCACCGGCCGTGGCCACGCCAGCAAACAGGATCGATCCGGCCACAAACGCCCGCGCATGGCTGATCGGTCGGCGCGGCGCTTCTTCATCCCGCGGCGGTCGCGGCCGGTGCAAATGCGCTGCCGCAAGCTTCGGCATCGGCGGCGGAGGTGGTGCTCCGCGCCCCTTGTTTGGGCCATTGGCCCGGCGTCCTTTCACCGCGGCCATGACGCATCCTCCAACATCCACGCCACCAAATCGTCGTAGCTTAAGCCCAAATGCCCCGCCTGCTCTGGCACCAATGACGTGGGCGTCATGCCAGGCTGGGTGTTCACCTCCAGCACGATGACCCGATCCGTAGACGGATCATAGCGGAAGTCGGTGCGGGTCACCCCGCGACACCCAAGGGCAGCGTGCGCGGCCTCTGCCAGCCGCATGCAGCGGTCATAGACGCTGGTTGGCAAATCCGCCGGGATCACGTGGCGCGAGCCGCCCTCGGCATATTTGGCGTCAAAGTCATACCAGCCACCGCCAGCGGCAATGATCTCCGTCACCGCCAGGGCCCCGCGGCCATGCATCACGGCGGTCGTCAGCTCTTTGCCTGGGATGTATTCTTCCACCACGACGTCGTCGCCGTAGGTCCAGTCTGGATCGAGCAATTGTTCCGGCGGCCGGTTTGCTCCTTCGCGCACGATAAACACGCCAAACGAAGAGCCCCCGGTGTTGGGCTTCACCACATAAGGCACAGGCAGGGGATGTACCTTCGCCGCCTCCAGCCGATGCATGATCTGGCCCTTGGCGATCGGCAGGCCCATCGCAGCAAAAACCGCCCGCGCGCGCGCTTTGTCCATCGCCAGCGCGGAAGCCAAAACGCCCGAGTGGGTGTAAGGCACCCGCAGATAATCGAGCACGCCTTGGATGCGTCCGTCTTCGCCCCATTCGCCGTGCAAGGCGTTGAATGCCACATCGGGATTGAACGCTTTCAAGGCCTCCGGCCAGTTCGCCACCGCAGGGTCGATCTCGACCACGTCGTGGCCAAGCCGCCGACATGCAGCCGCAACCCCTTCGCCCGTAGAAAGGCTTACCGGTCGCTCAGGACTCAAGCCCCCCAACAACACCGCCACCCGCGTCATGCGCGCTTCTCCTGCTTCTAGACCCACTAGAGAGCGCGACAAAGTTAAGGAGGTAATATGGCTTTGGGGGTCTGAAAAAGATTCGTCGTAAACAAACCGTTTAAATGCACCCCCCACCGATGAACGGCTGGAAATCTCCATTGGCGCCCTATGAACAGGCAGCCCGCGCTCGTCGATTTGGCACCTATCCCTTAATCAGCATCACCGAGCCATGAACGGCTTGCGAGAAGGCCCGGGCGCGCTAAAGCCTGCCCCCCGAGCATCGAGATCAAGCAAAAACAGGGGGCAAGCATGACCAACGTAGTGGTGTCTTATGCGTCGCAAGATGCCGGTCGCGCACGGCTTGTGGTGCAAAAACTCGCCGCTCTTGGTTTTGGCGTGGTGGAAACCGGGCTGGAGGCCCCAAGCCCCACCACCATGAAGCGGATTATTCTATGGTCCAAGACCTCGGAAGCCTCGCTGGCCCTTCGCCCAGGCCCAGAGGCGGTGGTGATCGCCCGCCTGGACCCCGTAACCCCGCCCCTCCTGCGCGGTGCAACGCGCATCAATTTGCAGGCCTGGAGCGGTCGCGCCGATCACCGCGGCTGGCAAGCGCTGCTGCAGGCGTTGGCCCCAACCCACGCCGGCATTGCTGGGAACGCTCCGGCGCGCATCATCACCGCGCCGGCGCAATCCGCAGCCCCGGCAATGCCGGCACCAGCAGAAGTCCCCGCTGAAAGCCAACCTGCAATAAAAAGCGGCAGCGGCTGGCTGATCGCGCTGCTGGCCCTGGTGGGGCTCGGCGCCGGCGCGGCAGCGGCGGTCTATTTCCTCAGGTAAGCGGCCGGCCGATCCGCTTGATCTCCCAATGCAGCTCAAGTCCAAACGCAGCCATTACGCCCGCGCGCACCTCTTCGCCCAGGAGCTCAAGGTCCACCGCCGTCGCTTCGCCGGTATTGATCAAAAAATTGCAGTGCTTTTCTGAGATCTGTGCCCCCCCGCGCCTAGCCCCGCGAAATCCGGCCCGGTCGATCACCTTCCATGCGCTGTCGCCCGGCGGGTTCTTGAACGTGGACCCCCCGGTCTTGTCGCGGATCGGCTGGCTCGCCTCCCGCATGCCGGTGATCTCGGCCATCCGCGCTTCAATGCTGGCAGGCTCGCCCGCTTCGCCCTGAAACACGGCATCGACAAAGATCAACGGGGCGTTCAGGGCGTTGCGTCGATAGGTGAAACCGAAGTCGTCCCGACTAAGGGTCACAAGCTCCCCAGCCCGGGTCAGGCCCCGCGCCGAAACCAGCACGTCCTTGGTTTCCCGCCCATAACACCCCGCGTTCATGGTCAGCGCCCCGCCAATCGCGCCGGGCACGCCAACATAAAACTCAAGCCCAGCGATGCCAGCCTTCGCCGCCGCCCGGGCAAGCATGGCATCCGGCACCGCAGCGCCCGCGCGGATCTGCGCCCCCTCCAGCGCTTCGATACCGCCAAATCCCTTGCCCGCAAGCCGAACGACCACCCCTTCGATGCCACCGTCGCGCACGATCACGTTGGAGCCAGCCCCCAGCACCGTCACCGGCACGTCGCCAGGCAAGGCCGCCAAAAGCGCCGCTAAATCATCGACATCCGCCGGCAGAAACAACGCATCCGCCGGCCCCCCAACACGAAACCAGGTATAAGGCGCGAGAGGCTCGTTCAGCAGGATTTGGCCCCGCACGGCGGGCAAAGCAGTGGTATCAAACATCTGAAATCGGTAGCGGGATTACGCCATCTGGTCAAAACGCCCTTCCACGCTTGCACCCGCCGTGGCTTTCCTGTATCCACCCGCGCTTGCAATCACCCCCAAAAGCCCACGAGCGCGGATCATGAAAAGCGACGGCCACCCCGACTATCACTTCATCACCGTGGTGATGACCGACGGGACGACCTACAAGACCCGCTCGACCTACGGCAAAGAGGGCGTGACCTTGAACTTGGACATCGATTCCAAGTCACATCCCGCCTACACCGGCGGCGGCTCCCAGATGCTGGACCGCGCCGGTCGCGTGTCCCGGTTCAACGACAAGTTTGGCGGGTTCTTGAACAAGAAGAAAACCGAGGGTGCCTAAACGGCAATCCTACTGACGCCCGAACTCAAGCCCAGATAAGCAAAAGGCCGCTGCAACAGCGGCCTTTTTTGTGCATGAGAGCGGCCAACTACTGCGGCTTGCCGAACGCCGCCCGCAACCGTGCCACTTGATCAAACACCGGGTTGGCATCTTCAGCCCCGGCATACATGTCTTCGTCCAGGCGCTGCACGCGCTCGTAAAGGGCGTCCCCGCGCTCGATCAGCCCCAACAGCCCTTCCGGCAGATCGGACATGGCACCAAGCCCAAGCGGCGGCGCATCCGGCCGCACCGTCAACCGATAACGGTCGCTCGCCGCCTCGTGCACGTCCATCTCGCCTTCGCGAACAGCGCGCTGCACCAGCAGCCAAGACGCCACCTGCATCAAGCGCGTGGTGAGCCGCATGCTTTCCGCCGCATAAGTCAGCGCTGCGATCCGCGGCAGGCGCTTGGAAGCCGCCCGCCCCGGTCCATCGAGATAGGCCGCGGTTTCCTCCACCAAAGACATGCCGTCGCGAAACGTTCGCTCGAACATGCTGGACTTGGCGAACGTGAAAATCCGATCCGCCACGGTCGGCGAAAGCGAAACGGTCGTAACGGTTTGGGGCGTCATATCGGTCATGCCATGGCTGGAAGCAAATGCGGGGCCGTTTGTGAAACGGCTATGACGTATTGCCCCCAAACAGCGCATCGGCGGCACTGCGTTGCGAGCGCTTAAGGTTGATGGCCCCCTCGCAGGCGGCGATTTCGGCCTGCAGCGCCACGATCCGCGCCTCTAGTTCTTGAATCGAAAGGGCTTCCCGTGCGACGGCAGATAAGGCGATCCCATCGACTTGCGCTGGTTTTGGGGTATAGAAATCGTCCTCACGCATCGCGCGACCTCCAACCCCACTCTAAACGAAAAAGTCCTCGTTCGGCAAATCGCAGCCTAACCGCAAGGATCCTTAATGAGCCTCCCCCTTACCATGCAGGCCGTTCACCATGACGGCCAAGCCCCCCTGCGGTTGATCGAGATCGAAACGCCCCATCCTGGTCCAGGCGAAGTTCTGATCAAAGTGGTCGCCGCGGGCGTGAACCGTCCCGATCTCGTCCAACGCGCGGGCCTCTACCCTCCGCCGGCCGGGGCCCCAAACACCATGGGTCTGGAAGCAGCCGGCCACATTGCAGCCTGCGGCGAAGGGGTCACGCGTTGGAAAGAAGGCGACGCGGTCACAGCCCTCCTGGGCGGCGGCGGCTATGCGCAATACGCCCTCGCTGATGCCGGCGCGGCCCTGCCGGTGCCCGCAAATCTGACAATGGCTGAAGCAGCCCTGCTGCCAGAAACGGTGCTCACAGTGTGGGCCAATGTCTTTGAAGCCGCAGCCCTGAAGCCAAATGAGGCGTTTCTGGTGCATGGCGGTGCCTCCGGCATCGGCACAACCGCCATCCAAATGGCCAAAGCCCACGGCGCAACCGTTTACGCCACCGCCGGCGACCAACACAAAACCGCCCTGTGCGAACACCTTGGGGCCACCCGCGCCATAAACTATCGCACCGAAGACTTCGAGGCCATCTTAAAGCAGGCCGGCGGCGTGGACGTCATCTTGGACATGGTTGGCGGCCCCTATCTGCCGAAAAACCTCTCGATTATGAACGACTTCGCCCGCCTGTCGATCATCGCCACCCTGCAAGGGGCGATTGGCCAGGCAGATCTGATGCGCATCATGCTGAAACGCCTGGTGGTCACCGGCTCCACGCTGCGCTCTAGACCCCGCGCGGAAAAGGCACGCTTGGCCGCGGCAGTGCAAGCCAATGTCTGGCCCTGGGTTGCGAGCGGCCAGCTCAAACCGGTGATCGACTCCCGGTTTCCCCTGGCGCAAGCCGATGCCGCCCAAGCCCGCATGGCGTCTGGCGAACACGCGGGAAAGATCGTCTTGGAGCTTTAACGCACCCCCGCCGCCAGCAATTGCTGGATGTGCAACACGCCCACCGGCGTCGCCCCCTCCACCACAAAAAGGCTGGTAATCTTCAGCGCGTTCATCACCGACAGCGCGTCAGCCAGCGACGCGTTTGGTGCAATCGTGCGGGGATTGTGTGTCATCAACGCAGAAGAAGGCCCAGAAAAGGTCGCGGGCGTGAGGTTGCGGCGCACGTCCCCGTCGGTAATCACCCCGACCAGCTGATTGGCCGCCACCACCCCAACACAGCCCAGCCCCCCCGCGCTGATCGCCTTCAACCCCTCCGGCACCGCCAGATCCGGCGCAATCAACGGCAGGCGATCGCCGGTGTACATGATGTCACGGACATGCTTGAGCGCAGCCCCAAGCGTGCCGCCGGGATGGATGGACTTGAAGTCCTGGGCCGAAAACCCCTGAGCGTCCAGCAGTGCCACCGCCAGCGCATCCCCCATCGCCAAACACATCGTGGTCGAAACGGTCGGCGCCGGTGCCGCCTCGCTGGCCTCGCCGCAATCGGGCAACACCAGCGCCGGATCAGACGCCATCGCCAGCGTGCTGGCGGGTTTGAAGGTCATGCCAATCAGCGGGATTGAAAGCCGCCGGCAGTGATAGATCAGGTCGTTCAACTCCCCGGTTTCCCCAGAGCGCGATAACGCGAGCACCACATCGTCGGCCGTGATCATGCCAAGGTCGCCGTGGCTGGCCTCTGCCGGATGAACAAATTGGGCCGGCCGCCCGGTGGAAGCCAGGGTGGCGGCAATCTTTCGCGCGATATGCCCGCTCTTGCCCATCCCCGTCACAATCACCCGCCCGCGCGCGGCATGCATCAGTTGCGCAGCCGCTAAAAACGGCTCCCGCAGCCCTTCCCCCAGCGCCACAGCCAACAGGTCCAGCGCCCGGGACTCCGCCCGCACCGCCTCTTGCCCCACGCTAAGCGCCCGGGTCGGATCCAATCTCACACTCATATGCGCGCAATGCCGCCCAGCCTGCGTTTTGTCCAGAAACCATTCAGCGCATCGGCCATGTTTTTCCTAAACAATTGAACCAAATGGTGTTTTTTCTCGCAGAGAGGCGATAAATCCGCCCAAACCGAGCGCTCCGCACTGTGCAGCACTGCGGCACGCCCGCAACACAACTGCGCTCGCTGCCGTTTGGGTAGTGACCAACATGCGTCACTTTCATTACAACCCCGGCACAGCAGAGTGGGTGATTGATGCGCGTGTTGCATGCCATGGCCGGAGCAAAAGACGGCGGTGCAGAGAGCATCATGCTCGATTCCGTCTTGGCATTGGCTGAAGCGGGCGTCTCCCAGATCGTCGTCAGCCGGGACCATAACGAAGAACGCACCCGCCAGATCCAAGACGCCGGCGTCGAGCTGATCACCGCCCCCTTCGATAAACTCTGGCGCGCGCCAACCTCAAACGCCATCAAAGCAGCCGCCGACCGCCTCCAGCCCGATGTACTGCACTATTGGATGGGCCGCGCCGGCACGTTTGCGCCCCCCAAATGGAAGGCCAGGAGCCTTGGTTGGTATGGCGGCTACTATAAGCTGTCGCGCTTCAAGAACTGCGACTGGCACGCCGGCATGACCAAAGACCTGGTCAGGCACATTATCGAAGAGGGCGCAGACCCAGAGCACGTCAGCGTTCTATCCAGCTACGCCAACATAGAACGCGCCCCCCCGATCGATCGCTCCCTGCTGCAAACGCCGGAAAATGCCCCCGTCGCCCTCGCCTTGGCGCGCCTGCACTGGAAAAAAGGCCTCGACGTCCTGCTCAAGGCGGCAGCCGAACTGCCGGGCGTGTATGTGTGGATCGCAGGTACTGGCCCCCTGGAGGCAGACCTAAAGGCCCAAGCCGCAGGCCTCGGCATTAGCGATCGCGTGCGCTTCCTGGGCTGGCGCACAGACCGCGCAGCCCTGCTCGCCGCCTGCGACGTGGTGGCGTTCCCCTCCCGCTACGAGCCGTTTGGCAATGTCACGATTGAGGCTTGGGCCTCGCGCAAGGCGCTGGTGGTCGCAGACGCCGCAGGCCCCGCAGCCACCGTGACCCATGAGGAAAACGCGCTGCTCGTGCCGAAAGACGATGTGGAAGCCCTGCGCATTGCCTTGAAACGCGTGCTAGAAGACGCCGATCTGGCCCAGCGCCTCGTAGAGGCCGGCGAGCGCGCCTACGAAGCCAGCTTCACCAAGACCGCCTTCGTGCGCACCTCGATGGCGCTGTATGAAAAAATCATTCGTCGGGCGCAGAGCCTGGAACGAGGCGAGCGTTAATCAGGGCATCGGCCTCAAGCGTCCCCGGCCGCGCAAACACCCGCGTCAGGCCAAGAGCCCCAAGGCGCTCAAGCCCAGCGAGCACGTCTTCTCCGGCATGAAGGGTTAGCGCCTGATCGTAGCCGCTCGGATCATCATCGATGAAGGCAAGCGGCCGGCCGGTTTTGAGGCGATGGAAAAAGCCGGCATTGAGGTCAATGGCCTCCTCGGCCAACACGTCCTCAATCACGAGAACCCCGGCCGCCCGCAAGGCTTCGACCCCACCCGCGCCATGCGGATGCGGATCGCGCACAGCGATCACAACCTGCGCCACCCCCGCAGCAATCAGCAGTTGCGAACACGCAACACCCCCGCCAGACCGGCTCCCGCAGGGCTCAAGGCTGACATAGGCGGTGGCCCCGCGCGCCAGCGGCCCCAAATCCGACAGAACGGTTTCTTCCGCATGGGGCCGCCCGCCGTCGCCAGTGGCGGCCTGCGCCAAGACCGCCCCGCTAGGATCAACAATCACACAGCCAACGCTAGGGTTGGGCCACGTGCGCCCCAATTGCTGCCAAGCGAGCTCCAGCGCCTGCGCCATAAACTGGTCGTGGGAGCCCCCGCTCAAGGCATCGCCGGCAGGGCTTGCGCGCGCGCCGCGTTCAAATAGCGCGCAGCCGTAGGCTTCAAGTCACGATCCAAGGTGATCAACAACGGATTGCCGGTGGGGATCTCCACCCCGGTGATCGCGGCGTCCGACACCGCAAACAAGTGCTTCACGATCGCCCGCAACGAGTTGCCATGCGCGGCTACAATCACGTTGCGCCCGGCATTCAAATCAGAAGCGATCGCGTGCGTCCAATACGGCAACACCCGATCCAAGGTGGTTTTCAGGCTCTCGGTTGCCGGCAAAGCAACGCCCGCATAGCGCCTGTCGCCGGAAAAGCTGTAGGGACTGTCTGCGGCCAGCGGCGGCGGCGCCACATCATAGCTGCGCCGCCACACATGCACCTGGTCTTCGCCGTGCTTGGCGGCTGTTTCGGCCTTGTCCAGACCAGTGAGCGCACCGTAGTGGCGCTCGTTCAAGCGCCAATCCTTGACCACCGGGATCCAAGCCTCCCCCATCGCCTCAAGAGCCAAGGTACAGGTGCGGATCGCCCGCGTTTGCACAGACGTATACGCCCGATCAAACGCCACACCAGAAAGAGCCAGCAACGCGCCGGCGTCCTTGGCCTGGGCCTCCCCCTCCGCCGTCAGATCCACATCCACCCAACCGGTGAAGCGGTTTTCCAGGTTCCAGGTACTCTGGCCATGACGGATCAGGGCAAGCATCGGCATCGCAAACGGTCCTTTAGGTGGGGTCAATTAACACCAGCGCGCCACCGCACATACAATCGATCATGGCCCCTCGTCGAGCCAACGGGTGCAACGCGCGGCGCTCCTTAGTCAAACAGCGCGTCAATGGCGGCCTGGTCCTCGCCCTCCGGCACGTTTTCACCCAGGATGATCGCCCCGGCAGCGCTGATCGCGGCGTAGATCGCAGCCCCTTCGCTGGCAATCCGCTCCAAGGCCTCCCCTCCGCGAAGGCTCTCCTGGACAAGCCCGATCAGGCCTTCAACCTCAACGCACGCCGCTTCAAAACGCGCAATCACCGCCACGTCCGCCGCCCGCCAGGCGGCAACCGCCAAGTCCTTGTCCCGAAAACCCGTCACGGTGAAATGGTCTGGGTAGGCGCGCGGGGCCCAGTCCAGCACGTCTTGGGCAGCCTCCGGCATCATTGGCAACATCTCAATGAGCATCGCCACTTCATTGAAATGGTTGAGGTAATCGGTCGCGAGCCCGGTCGCCGGACAGATATTGGCCGCCGCAAGCGCCACCGGAGAGAGGTCAAGCATGGAAAGCAAAGCCGTGATGCACCGCGAAGCGGCAATCATCCAGGGGCCGGTTTAACAAACCCCTACCCTCAGTGCGCCCACCCCTGCGTGCGCAACCAATCTTGCATAATTCCAATCGCTTCCGCGGCCTTTTCCCGTTGCCCGAGATAATAATGGTTTGCCCCCGCGATCCGGTGAAAGGCCGGGGTCACGCGCTTGAAGCCCGCTACAATCCGCGCCGCATGGCTTGGCGTACAGGCATCATCAGCACTGTTTTCGATCACCAGGGCCGGCACGCTGATAGTGGCCGCACAATCGGGGCCGTGCGCCCGCGACCGCGACGACCATTGCGACAGCCAGGACCGCAAAGACGTGAACCGCGCCAAGTGCGCCGGGCTCATGTTCACCACCTGCGGGTCGCCCATGTAACACCGCCCCGGCACCCGGTCGTTGGGGTCGATGGCTGGATCAAGCCAGCGCAGGTCCGCCATCGTGCCATGCACCACAAAGCTGTGCTCGTCGTTGGCGCGCCCTTTTGCCCGCAACCAGCCAAGCTTGTCGTCCACGAACGCGTCAATCCGCGCAATCCGAGCCCGCTGCGCCGCGCGATAAGCGTTTTGGAAGGCGGCGCTGAACGGCGCTGCCGCGGCCGGCGGATCGCCGTAGATATCGAAATCCGCGTTTCGCTTGTAGGGCGCGAGTTCATCGCCAATCGCTGGATCGATCCATTCGGCCAACGTACCAGAGCGGCTCACGTGCGCTGCAAGCTGCATCACCCCCACCGCAGGGATCAGCCCCGCCCCCACCAGGTCCACCGGATCGCCTGCGGGCGTTGCCTCGATCGAAGGGGCTTCGGCTTGCGCCTGGTAAAACAGGCTCAAACTCCCGCCGCCAGACCATCCGGCCAGCACAACCCCCTGATACCCCAAGCGCTCGATCGCATAACGCACCCAGCGCCCCATATCCAGGGCCACCTTTTCCATGATCAGGGCGGTGTCGTTGTGGGGATAGCGCGAGGCAACCGTCAGCACTGGCGTGCCCGCCCGCGCCAAAGCGACCGAAAGCGGCAAATGGTTCATCACCCCCGTCGGGTGCATGAACAAGAGCACGATGCGCCGCTTTTCGCCAAGATGCAGGTGTTGACCGTCCAACACCACCACATCGGCCCCGCCATAGGTTTCCTTGAACGGGGATTTTTCTTCGAACGCCACCGTCAAAGGCTCACGGATCAAGGTCGAATTCATCGCAATCGAGGCCCTTTCCTGCGTTAACCAAGCGCGCTTTGCACCGCAGCAATTTTGCGTATACACCGCGCTTCCCAAGCCCCTGCCATCAGGCAGGGCGGCTCAGATTTCCACTGGTGTATCCATGGCGTTTCGTCCTGCCACAGACCTTCCCAACAACACCGCTGCATTTGAAACCACACCGTTGGTCAAGCCAACAGGCTTTCGCGAATATGACGCGCGCTGGTGGTTTGGTGCCCCTGGCTCGTCAAAGCCGCCAGAACTGAACCTGCTGGGCGTGCAGGCCCTTGGGCTTGGCCTTGCTACGCTGGTGCATGACATGGGCGTGCGCCCCCGCATTGCGGTTGGACATGATTATCGCCACTATTCCTTGTCCATCAAGCAGGCGCTGATCATCGGCCTGATGGAAGGCGGCATGGACGTGGTGGATATTGGCCTTGCCTTGTCGCCAACGGCCTACTTCGCCCAGTTCGCCCTGGACTGCCCCTGTGTGGCGATGGTCACCGCCTCCCACAACGAAAACGGCTGGACCGGGGTAAAGATGGGCGCAAATCCACCGCTTACCTTTGGCCCAGACGAAATGGGGGCTTTAAGAGACATTGTTCTAAACGCCCGCTTCGCGCCCCGCGCAGGCGGCTCCCTCACGCGGGTGGAAGATTTCACCGCGCGCTATTTGGCCGAAGTGTCCGCAGGCGTCACCTTGAAGCGCAAGCTGCGGGTTGTGGCAGCGTGCGGTAACGGCACGGCCGGTGCCTTCGCCCCGGAAGCCCTTCGCCGCATGGGCGCAGACGTGATCGAGCTTGATTGCAACCTGGACTGGACGTTCCCCCGCTACAACGCCAACCCAGAAGACGAAGAAATGCTCCACGCCATGGCCATAGCGGTCAAGGAGCATGGCGCCGATCTGGCCCTCGGCTTTGACGGTGATGGCGATCGCTGCGGCGTCGTCGATGATACGGGCGCTGAGATCTTCGCGGACAAAATCGGACTGATGCTGGCACGGGATCTTTCCGCCCAACATCCCAACGCCACCTTCGTGGTCGATGTCAAATCCACCGGGCTTTATGCGCTCGATCCCGTCCTGCAAGCCAACGGCGCCACCGTGGACTATTTCAAAACAGGCCACTCGTATATCAAGCGGCGAACCACTGAGCTCTCGGCCCTCGCTGGCTTTGAAAAGTCTGGCCACTTCTTCTTCCGCGCCCCCATCGGGCGGGGTTACGACGACGGGATTGTCGCGGCCGGCGCCGTCCTTGCAATGCTGGATCGCAATCCCGGCAAGAGCCTCTCGCAACTGCGCGCGGCTTTGCCTGTCTCTTACTCCTCAATCACCATGGCCGCCCACTGCGCAGATGAAATCAAATATGCCGTCGTTGACAGCGTCGTCCGCGACTATCAAGCCCTTGCGGCGGCTGGCGGCACGATCCTTGGCCGTGCCATCCGGGACGTGAACACCGTCAACGGGGTGCGTGTCACCCTGGCAGACGGCGCCTGGGTTTTGGTGCGGGCGTCGTCCAACAAGCCGGAATTGGTGATTGTGGTGGAAAGCATGACCAGTGACGACGATATGAGGGCGCTGTTCCGCCAAGAGGTTAAGCCACGCCTGGCCCAACGCCCCGAAGTGGGCGCGTACAATCAAGAGGTTTAAGTTCAATGCGCGTCACGATGATCGGTTCTGGCTACGTGGGCCTTGTGTCCGGGGCGTGCTTTGCAGACTTCGGCCACGTCGTCACCTGCGTCGACAAGGACGCCGGCAAGATCGAGCGCCTGCAAAAGGGCGAAATCCCGATCTTTGAGCCGGGCCTTGAGGACCTGGTCGCGCAAAACGTCCGCGAAGGGCGTTTGTCCTTCACCACCGATCCGCGCGAAGCGATTGCCGACGCAGACGCCGTGTTCATTGCGGTCGGCACCCCCTCCCGCCGCGGCGATGGCCACGCAGACCTATCCTATGTCTATGGGGCCGCGGAAGAAATCGCCGACCTGATGACCGGTTTTACCGTTGTGGTTACGAAATCGACGGTCCCCGTTGGCACCGGCGACGAAGTCGAAGCGATCATCAAAAACCGCCGTCCGGACGCAGACTTTAATGTCGTTTCCAACCCAGAATTTCTGCGCGAAGGCGCGGCTATCAACGATTTCAAGCGCCCAGACCGCGTGGTTGTGGGCGGTGCCTCCGATGCCCGCGCGCGCAAGCTGATGGAAGAGCTCTACCGCCCCCTCTTCCTCAACGAAACGCCGATCCTGTTTGTGGAGCGCCGCACCAGCGAACTCACCAAATACGCCGCAAACGCCTTCCTGGCGATGAAGATCACATTTATCAACGAGATCGCAGACCTGTGCGAGCATGTCGGGGCAAACGTGCAAGACGTGGCCCGCGGCATTGGCCTCGATAACCGCATCGGGCGCAAGTTCCTCAACGCCGGCCCGGGCTACGGCGGGTCCTGCTTCCCAAAAGACACCCTCGCCCTGGTCAAAACCGCCCAAGACGCCGGCTCCCCGATCGAGCTTGTGGAAACCACCGTCCGCATGAATGCCGCGCGCAAACAGCAAATGGCCCACAAGGTGATCGACGCCATGGGCGGCGAACTCACCGGCAAAACCATCGCCGTGCTGGGTCTTACCTTCAAGCCCAACACCGACGACATGCGCGATGCCCCCTCGCTGGACATCATCCCCACCCTTCAGGCCGAAGGAGCCCACGTGCGCGCGTTCGATCCAGAAGGCATGAACGAAGCCGGCAAGCTTTTGAAAAACGTCGAATTTACTGCCGGCCCCTACGAAGCCCTCGCCGGTGCCGATGCAGTGGTGCTGATCACCGAATGGGATCAGTTCCGCGCCCTTGACTTGAACCGCGTCAAGGCGGCGCTGAAAACCCCGATCGTGATCGACCTGCGCAACATCTACCGCCCGCTGGAAATGGCCGAAAAAGGCTTCGAGTACGTATCGGTGGGCCGTCCCTAGTGGCCGGCCCCGGCGCAGATTCGGCCGCAGACGCAGCCTTGGCAGCAGCAGCAGCCAGCGAAGTCCGCCGCACCATCGCCAGCCTCTTTGAAACAGAGCCCAACCGCGTCGTCGCCTGCACCCGCACCGCGGTTGGCCTGACCTTTGATTTCTCCAAACAACGCCTTAGCGAAGCAGGCCTAAAGGCGCTCATCACCTTTGCAGCGGCCAGAAACGTGGCCGCACAGCGCGACGCGATGGTCGCCGGCACCACCGTCAACACCACCGAAAACCGCGCCGCCCTGCACGCAGCCCTACGTGGCATCGGCGGTGACAGCGCAGTCCAGGCCGCCGTTCGTGACGCCCGCACCCAGGCAAAAGCGTTCTACAGCGCGTTTCATGCCGATCGTCGCATGGGCGGCTTGGAACCGGTGGAAGCCATCCTGCACCTGGGCACGGGCGGTTCGGATCTGGGGCCACGCCTGGTTTACGACGCCCTCAAAGCCGCCCGCCGCGATGACCTGACCGTTCGATTTGCCGCCAACATCGACGCCGCCGAAATGGCCGATGCGCTGGAGGGCCTGAACCCAAAGCGCACCATGGTGTGCATCGTGTCAAAAACCTTCACCACCCTGGAAACCATAGCCAATGCCGCGGTAGCGAGGTCCTGGCTGGAAGCGGCCCTCGGGCCCGATGGGGCCGATGCTCGCGTTGTGGCGATTACCGCTTCCCCCGAAGCCGCCCGCGCCGCAGGCGTTGGCATGGACCGGATTTTTCCCTTCTGGGACTGGGTTGGCGGGCGCTATTCGGTGTGGTCCGCCGTGGGTTTAAGCGTCGAGCTTGGCCTTCAGCCAGGGGCCTGGGACGCGTTCCTTGAGGGTGCCGCAGCGATGGACCGCCACGCCCTCACCGCAGCCCCACAAGACAACCTCCCCCTCCTTGCAGCCCTTGTCGCGCACTGGAACCGCACGCAGGCCGCCGCAGCCTCCACAGCCACCGTGTGTTATGCCCATCGCCTCAGCCTGTTGGCCCCCTGGCTGCAGCAGCTTGAAATGGAGTCCAACGGCAAGTCCGTGGATGCGGCAGGCCAGCCTTTGGCCATAGCCAGCGCAGGGGTCACCTGGGGCGGCGTGGGGGCCACGGTCCAACACAGCTTTTTCCAGCTCCTTCATCAAGGTCGCACAGAAATCCCGGTAGACTTTGTGGTGGTGCAAGAACCGATGGGTGAACCCACCAACCATCACCGAAGCCTGCTGGCCAATGCCCTCGCCCAGGCCCAAGCGCTGCTGCAGGGCAAATCACTCGCGGTCGTGCGCGCCGAGCTTGCCGCCAAAGGCCTCCCCGCGGCCGACATCGACGCCTTGGCCCCGCACAAAGTGTTCCCCGGCGATCGGCCAAGCTCAATCCTGGCCCTGGACGAACTGTCCCCCCACCGCTTGGGCGCGCTGCTCGCCTTTTATGAACACCGCACCACGCTCCAGGCCTGGCTCGCGGGCGTGAATCCGTTTGACCAATGGGGGGTCGAACTGGGCAAGGAAATGGCCACAAGGTTGTCTGGGGCCCTGGGGCATGGCGCAGCCACCCCGCCAGGGATTGACCCAAGCACAAGCGCATGGCTTGAGCGGCTAAAGTCGTAATTCAAACGAAGCTTAACCCGCCGCTTCTGTGAGCCGCCCGAGGGCGTCGTCCAGGGCCCCAAACAGGCGCTGGCGCACGACCGTGTCGCTCGCCCCGCGGGCCGCGGTTTCGAGGTCTGCGATCACCCGCGCATTGACACGCCCGCCCGCCGCCACCGGCTGGATGCGCCACAGCCCGTCATCGCCGGACGACAGCAGGGTTTCGTGCTCGTCACTGAGCTGTTCGGTGAGCTTTTCGCCCTCCCGCAGGCCGGTGAACACGATTTCGATGTCTTGGCCCGGGGCCAGCACCGCGATCATCCGACGCGCCATGTCTTCGATCTTGATCGGCCGGCCCATTTCCATCAGCAGGATCGGGCTTTCGCCGGCGGTTTCCGGTGCCCGCGAGGCCGCCCGCAACAACAGGTCCACTGCCTCGTCCAGCAGCATGAAATAGCGTTCCATGTCCCGGTGGGTGATCCGCACCGGGCCGCCGGCAGCGATTTGGCCCGCAAACAACGGCACCACCGAGCCCCGCGTGCCAAACACGTTGCCAAAGCGCACGGCATTGGCCCGCACGGCACCGCCCTCGGCGTCCACGCTGCGGACGTAAAGCTCTGCCAACCGCTTGGTGGCCCCCATCACGCTCACCGGGCTTGCGGCCTTGTCGGTCGAGACCAGCACAAACCGCCCACCGCCGGTCTCGCGCAGGGCCTCCACCGCGTTGCTCACGCCCACAAGGTTGGTCAACACGCTTTCAGCGGGGTGACGGTCGCCGAAATGGACGTGTTTCAGGGCAGCCGCGTGGATCACGACGTCCGGGCGCTCGGCCTGGAACGCGCGGGTCAAGCGGCCGCGCTCGCGCACGTCGCACAACACATCAACGATCTGCGGGCCGCGCAGGCCGGTTTTGCCCCGCGCTTGCGCCTCGCTGAGGGCATCCAAAGTGTCGATCAGGTTGTGGTCTGAGTTGTCCAACAGGCTCAAGCGCGCGCAGCCCAAGCCCGCCAGCCGCAGCGCCAGCGCCCGGCCAATGCTGCCGCCAGCCCCCGTCACCAGCACCCGCTTGCCGGCAAATGCGCCCGCAAGTGTCAAAGGCGCCATGGCTTCACGGGGCCGCCCCAGGATCGCCTCGATGTGTTCGCCAGTCAGATGCATTGAGCCCTCAAGATGCACCAGCCAAAGGGGGCGGTTAACCTTACGTCTACCCCCTCATCCCCGGGGTTGACTAGCCGCATAACACGACAAACGCGTGAAGCTGCGCATTCCGTCGAAGGGATGTTGCAGCTATGCGACGATCCAACCACAAACCAGAAATCACGCCGCCCGTGCAGATTTGCGCACAGCCTCTGCAATTTGCTGCACTGCAGTCCGAACCGTCGGTTCGTCGTCCCCCTCCGCCATGATTCGCACAAGGGGCTCAGTGCCGGATTTGCGCACCACGATCCGGCCCTTGTTTCCCAAGCTCTTTTCCGCGCTTTGGATCGCTGAGACCACCGCCGCGTCCTCCATCGGCGCCCCGCGCTCGACACGCACGTTCTCCAGGATTTGCGGCACCGGCTCAAACAGGCGGCAGACCTCGGACACAGGACGATCCTCATCCACCACCACCGCCAACACCTGCAGCGCCGCGATTAGCCCGTCCCCCGTGGTGGAAAAGTCCGCCAGAATAATATGGCCGGATTGCTCCCCCCCGATATTGAAGCCCTTGGCCCGCATTGCTTCCACCACGTAGCGGTCGCCCACCTTGGTGCGCTCCAGGCTCAAGGACAGCTTGCGCAGATAGCGCTCCAAGCCCAAATTGGACATGATCGTTGCCACAATCCCCGGCTTCGACAGCGCCCCCGCCTTCTTCCAGGACTGGGCGATCAGAGCCATCAACTGGTCGCCATCAATGATGACCCCTTTTTCATCGACGATCACCAAACGGTCCGCATCGCCATCAAGCCCAATGCCGATATCCGCCCGGTATTTGAGCACCGCCTCCCGCAGCGCCCGCGGGTCTGTGGAGCCAACGTCTTGGTTGATATTGACGCCGTTGGGGTCGTCCCCCAGCGCAATCACCTCCGCACCAAGCTCGTAAAGCGCAGTCGGTGCCACCTTGTAGGCAGCGCCGTTGGCCGCATCGATCACGATCCGTAACCCCGAAAGCCGCAACCGACGCGGAAACGTCGCCTTGGCAATCTCCACGTAGCGAGCCTGAGCATCGTCCACCCGCCGCGCCCGGCCAAGCTTGTGCGGCGCGGCCAACCCCTGATCGAGCGGCTGATCCATCAGCTGCTGGATCTCCACTTCGTCCTCATCAGACATCTTGTAGCCGTCCGGCCCGAACAGCTTGATCCCATTGTCTGTGTATTTGTTGTGCGACGCGGTGATCATCACCCCAAGATCGGCCCGCATCGAGCGCGTCATCATCGCCACCGCCGGCGTTGGCAGCGGACCAAACAACACCACGTCCATCCCCACCGCGGTGAACCCAGCCACGAGCGCAGGCTCGATCATGTAGCCAGACAACCGCGTGTCCTTGCCAATTACGACCAGATGGCGGCGCTCGTCATCGGTCAAAAAGCGCTTGCCTGCCGCCAACCCAACCCGCATCGCCACTTCCGGCGTCATCGGCCAGCTGTTGGCGGTGCCCCGGATCCCATCGGTCCCGAAGTAGGAACGGTTCATGGCCTAGTCTCCTGACGCGCTTCACGTTTCGCGCGACGCTCATAGCGCGCTTTCCGCCGGAACGGGATAGCTGTCAGAATCTGAAAGTCTATTTGAGATGCACGAGACCAGCCCATGCCGCATAGGAGACAAGCGATCGAGGGGATCGTTAAAGCACTGGCCCTGAGATTCCTTACAGGCCAAGGCGAGCATGGCGGAAAGATGATGAAACAACTGCGAGCCGGAGTGATCGGGGCGGGTGTGTTCGGACGCCATCACGCGCGCAAGCTGGCCGCGGACCCTCGGGTTGTGTTTGTGGGCGTGTATGATCGCTTTGCCGATCGGGCAGAATCCGCAGCGGCGGAAGTTGGCGGCACCCCCTTCAGCGAGCTGGAAAGCATGCTGAACAAAGTCGATGTCGTCACCGTGGCAAGCCCCCCCGAAACCCACGCCGGTTTGACCCTGGCCGCCCTGCGCGCCGGCAAGCATGTGCTTGTGGAAAAGCCGCTGGCCGCGCGCGAAACCGAAGGCGCGCAACTGGTGGCGGAAGCCAAGGCCCGCAATCTGGTCCTCGCCTGCGGCCACCAGGAACGCCTGGTGTTTGACGCCATGGGCGTGTTTGACCTGCCAGAGCGCCCAACCCGCATCGAAGCCCGCCGCGCTGGCCCCTGGACTGGCCGCTCGGCCGACGTGTCCGTCACCCTGGACCTGATGGTTCACGACATGGACCTCGCGCTCGCCTTGATGGGCGATCACCCAATCGACGTGTCCGCCACGCCCCATGCCGCGCGGGAAGGCCTGGTCGATGATCTTAGTGTCTCTGCCCGCTTTGCAAATGGTG
The DNA here is from genome assembly GCA_049314555.1 of Caulobacterales bacterium. Lineage (GTDB taxonomy): Bacteria > Pseudomonadota > Alphaproteobacteria > Caulobacterales > Aquidulcibacteraceae > REEB509. Next base: position 54,616 of record JBMOEW010000005.1, on the reverse strand, counting down.
CCCGGGTGGACCTGTCGGCCAGCCGCATATCCGATGCCCGCGCCCGGACGATGAAGATCGTCTACCCCTCCGGCGTGGTCGAGATCGACTTTGTGGCGCGCACCTTCGTTAACACCACCGGCTTCGCGCTGAATGCAGACTTTGCCTTGGACCCCCGCGGGCGCGACCCCCTCGGTGCCAATGTCCATGCCTTCTTGGACGCCGTAACCGGCGAAACCGCACGCCCCCCGGTTACCGGCGCAGAGGGGCTCGCCGCCCTTCGCTTTGCCCTGGCCGCCGATCGCGCCTGCTTCGCCTTCGCCGCCTGAAACGGTCCCCCCCTCGAAAGGGTGATGACGGGTCCGCATCGAGCCCCTATGTGATCGGTTGGCAGTAAAAGGGCTGATCACCGCATGACCACCCAACAAGACGCAATCCCCGTGACCGTGCTCACCGGCTTTCTGGGTGCCGGCAAAACCACGCTGCTCAACCGCATCCTCACCGAGCAGCACGGCAAAAAGTACGCCGTGATCGTCAACGAGTTCGGCGAAATCGGCATCGACAACGACTTGATCGTCGACGCCGACGAAGAAGTCTTTGAAATGAACAACGGCTGCGTCTGCTGCACCGTCCGCGGCGACCTGATCCGCATCATCGAAGGCTTGATGAAGCGCAAGGGCCGCTTTGACGCGATCATCGTCGAAACCACAGGCCTTGCAGCGCCGGCCCCGGTGATCCAAACGTTTTTCATGGACGATGAAGTCCGCGCCAAAACAAGGCTCGATGCCGTCGTCACGGTGGCAGACGCCCTGCACTTGCCGCAGCAACTGGCCGAAGCCGCTGAAGCTGTCGAACAAATCGCATTCGCCGATATCATCCTGCTGAACAAAACCGACCTTGTGTCCGCCGCCTCGCTTGCCGCGCTGCAGGCCCGCATCCGCGCGCTCAACCCCACCGCCCGGATCGAGCGCACCGAACGCTGCAGCATCGACCCCGCAAAGCTGCTCGATCAACGCGCCTTTGCCCTGGACCGGATCTTGGCAGACGACCCCGATTTCCTTGAAGGCGATCACGACCATCACGATCACGCGCACGATCACGCGCATGATCACGCGCATGATCACGATCACGCCACCTGCACTGACCCCACTCACGATCACAGCCACCACCACCACGACCACGCCACCAGCGCCGAAAACCATATCGCCGCCGCCAACATCATGAGCCTCTCGCTGCGCGCAGATCGCCCCCTGGACCCAGCGAAAGTGCTGCCTTGGCTCTCAGACCTCACCCAAATTCAGGGGGCGGATCTGTTGCGGATGAAGGGTGTTTTGGCCTTCCCCGACGAGCCAAGACGCTTTGTCACTCAGGCCGTTCACATGATCCTGGAAGGCGATTTGGACCGCGCCTGGAAGCCAGAAGAATCCCGCCATTCCCGGATCGTCTTCATCGGAAAAAATCTGGATAAGGACGCCCTCACCGCCGCGTTTCAGGCCTGCGTGACGTGACCGTTACCAGTTTCGACACCCCGGTGACCGGCCTTGGCTGGCTGAACGATATCGCGTTGTTTGCGTTGGGCGACGGGCGCGTGGTGAGCCCGGACGGAACAACCATCATCGCCCATCGCGATGCCGCAATTCTAAGTTGCGCCTTAAGCCCAGATGCAAACGCCCTGCTCACTGGCGGAGACGACGGCAAACTGAACCGCATTACGCCCGATGGCGCTGTGGTTGAACTGGCAGATTTCGCCGGCAAGTGGGTCAACCACCTAGCGGCAAGCCCCGAAAGCAAAGTGATCGTTGCAGGCGTTGGCAAACAGGCTGCCGTGATCGTCAAAGAGACCGATGGCATCGCCCACCGCTTCACGACCCCCTCGACCATCGGCGGCATCGCCCTTGACGCCAAGGGGCGTCGCCTGGTGCTGGCCCACTATGGCGGCGCACAGATGCACTTTGTGCTGACCGCCACAGACCAAGGCCAAAGCTTCAAGTGGGCAGGCTCTCACCTGGCCACCACGATTTCTCCGGGGGCAGACTATATCGTCACCGCGATGCAGGAGCCAGGCCTGCACGGCTGGCGGATTTCAGACAAGAAGGATCTGCGGATGGCTGGCTATTCCGCCAAGACGCGCTCCTTTTCCTGGGACCGACGCGGCCGCTTCCTCGCCACCAGCGGTGCCCCCTGCGGCGTGCTCTGGCCCTTCGCCAGCAAGGACGGCCCAATGGGCAAAGCGCCAACTTTGGTGGCGGAGCGTGAAACCCCGGTCACCATGATCCGGTTTCATCCGAAGGAGGACATTCTGGCCATTGGCTATGCCGATGGCTTTGTGGCGTTGGCCGATATCGAAAAGCCGCCCGCCCGCGTGTGGCGAAAGCCCACCGGCGCACCGGTCACCGCGCTGGAATGGAGCGCAGACGGCCGCGGCCTCGCCGCAGGCGACGAAGCCGGCAGCGTTATCGCGACCCTGGTGTAACCCCGTCAAACAGTCCGGGCGCGGAGATCACCGCGATTTCTGTATCGTCCGGGGTCGGATTGCCCCGCGCACCGCTCGCCGGGAAATTGTTGTCGTTGATCACCAGAACCTGTCCGTTCGGCAGCGCCGCCACACTTTCGATCGTCACGAATGGCATGCGATACATCCCGTTGCCGCCGCGCGCACCGGCAACACCGTCAGGATCTGCTATCGCCAAAAGATCAACCGATGGCCCCCGCTGAACCATTCCGCCGCCCGTTGGCAGCGTGATCTGCTGCAGCTTCTTGTAGGCGGCCTGCGCCCCGTGCCCACCGTCGCGCTCGATCACAAGTGCGGTAGACGGACCAATCATTGTGATGTCACCGATTGCGTGTGCATCATCCGCAAGCGGATAAAACCAGACCCGGTCGGTAAACGCGCGCGCCTGTGTATCAAACTCAAAAATCCGCGCCACCGCTTGGCCGTCCAGCCGTTCCATCTGGCCGTCCACCTGGATTGGCGCCTCCAAGGTTGGATACAGAAAACGCCTGTCCGCGCTGTGGGCCATCCCCTCAAGTCCCCGCGACCGACCAATGCGCCCGCCCGCTTCGCCGCGCCAGTTTTCCGGGGCCCGCAAACTGGGGTCAGGCAGATCAAACAGCGCCAAAAGCCGGCCCCGCGCATCAAACTCCAGCAGATACGGGCCAAACTCGTCGCCCACCCAAAACCCGCCGCCATCGCGCGGCGCAAAAGACTCGGGGTCAAAATCCGCCCCCGTTAAATGCCGCCGCGGATGAGTTTCCGCCACGATCGCAAACGGCACAACCCGGGCCGGATCAGACAGAAAGACCGTCGTTTGGCGAGCAACTCCGTCCGGCTCCACCGCAAACCGGTGGATCATCAGCATCGCGTCTGCGCTGTTGCGCCGTGTGCCAAAGCCATTGTCAGACAGCGCCCAAAATCCGTTGCGCTCGCGCAGGATGGCCGAAACCCCCTGCACCGCCTGATCTAAGGCCGGCAAGCTTGCCACACCGCCCACCGCGCGCGCGCCCAGCACTTCCGTTCGCGCCCCCGCCTGGCTGCCCTCCAAAGCCGCAAACCGACCGGTCATCTCAAAATAGTCGGGCGCACTGGACGGCGGTGCCACGCTTGACGCCGCAGGCAAAACATCAAGCCGCAGCAAACGCGCCGGAACGTCCTGCGCCCACGCCGTTCCACACGCAAAAAGCCCAAGCGACAACGCAAAAACCAGATGTTTCATGCCCGTCTTTTGCCCTGTCCTGATGACACCTAGATGTCAGCCGCGCTCAGCGTCGCGCGTATCGCCAGGCGTGTCGGCATCTTCGGGATCATCCTCTTCCACCGCCGGGATGGCGTAGCTGCCCTTGAGCCAGCGCGCTAGATCCACATCCGCGCAGCGCTTAGAGCAAAATGGCCGGTAGGCCATGTCTTTGGGTTTGCCGCAAATCGGGCAGCCGGGCACTTTACTGATCATCGGCGCGGAAAATGCCGCTAAATGGTGCGCACGTCCAGCCGATCGCGCGCCTGCCCGGGGGCCGCAGTGATGCTCCAACGCTGACCGATCCGGCTAGACAAAGCCGAGTGCCAGTCGATCACGTTCTGATCGAGCCAGGACTTGACCTCCGGCGCCAAAGCGGCGGTTACCTCCCGCCCCCGCGCAGACCGCGCCTCGCGCTCAATGGAGCGCAAAGCCATCAGCGCGGCCGTCTCCGGCGTCAACCGGCCGTCCGGTTCCCGCAACACCTCGTTCAGGGGGGCCCGCAACTGCCCGCGCGAAAGCTCAAAAATACCGAATTTGGACAGCGCCCCAAGGCGCGTGCCCCAGGGATCGCCCAAAAACGCTTTCTTGATTGCAACTTCCAAGGCCCGCGCGCTGGCCGCTGTTCGCATCGACACAAAATCGATCGCCACAAGCCCGCCGAGCGAGCGCAGCCGCAACTGGCGCGCCGCTTCTTGCGCAGCAGCGATGTTCAAGTCGAGGGCAAACCGCTCGGGATCCTTGGAGCCCGCCCGCGGTCCTGCATCCACGTCAATCGCCACCAACGCCGAGGTCGGTTCGATGGTCAACCCACCACCGCCCGGAATAGGTGCCGTGCGCGCCAGCGCTTCTTCGATCGCGGCATCGATCGACGCCCGCGTTTGCGGGTCTGCGGCGCGCGCGTCGGCAAACCCCAGATCCGCCTCATGCTGCGCCAGCCGGAGGGGCTTGCCGCCGGGATGGGCATCGGGCGTCAACCGCACGTTGGGGCTCTTGCCGCGGGCGGCCTCCCGCGACACCACCACCACAACCTTATCGCCCTCGGCGAGCTTGCGCGGCTTTTGTCCGTCCACGCGGGCCATGGATTTGGCATCGAGCGGCAAGAAACCCTGCTGGTCGCTCAAACCTAAGTCCAGGAAGGCACCGCGGCGGGAAAGGTCCACTTTGCTCACCCGCGCCGCATAGATCTCGCCCCAGCGCGCCCGCCGCCCCGTATCGCTTTCCCGCAACACCCGCAGCGCCACAACCCGTCCCTGATCGACCAGCGCTTCCCGGATTTCCCCCACCGCCGCATCAACCAGCCGTTGCATCGCCCGCCCGCTCATGGCCGCACGCGCACGCCGCACGCCGCGAGCAGCCCGGCGGTTTCGTAAAGCGGCAAGCCGACCACTGCAGAATAAGACCCGTTAATGCGCGTCACGAACTGCCCCGCCGTTCCCTGGATGGCATACCCCCCGGCCTTCCCATCCCACTCACCCCCCGACAGATAGGCACCGATCTCGGCGGTACTGAGGCGCTTGAAGGTCACGCGGGTTGAAACCAGCCGCTCGCGCACGGCCCCCGCCATATCCACCACACACACCGCCGTGTGCACCAGATGCGAACGCCCCGACAGCAACGCCAAACAGACAGCCGCTTGGCTCTGCTCCAGCGCCTTTGGCAAAATCCGCCGCCCGCAGGCAACCACGGTGTCTGCAGCAAGCACAACGCCACCGCCGAGGCCCGCAGCCAACGCCTTGCCCCTAGCCAATCGCACCGCATGCAGATTGGGCAACTCGTCTGGCAACGGCGTCTCGTCGATATGCGTCGGCACAATCCGATCGGGCGTTAAGCCGATCTGCCCCAGCAACGCCAAGCGGCGCGGGCTTTCACTGGCCAGGATCAGCGGCGGTGAACGCTCGCTCACGACTTGGGCTTAAGCCCCAATGTCCGCGCGACCAAACCATCCACCACACGCTTCGGCAACATGTTGGGAAGCGTGCTGTCAAAGAAGCGATTGCGCAAAATCGCATACCGGGTCTTTGGCTTGGCCATAGTGAGGGCCCGCCAGACAAGGTCGCCAAGATCAGAAGCCGGCAAACCGGCGCGCCCCCGCGACAGCATGTAGGCCTGCGCCTTTGGCACCATCGGCCCGTAGGGCGTATTGTGATACCGCTCCAGCCCGTTCGCCTCCGCTTTGTCCCAGATCGGCGTGGTCACAGAGCCCGGCCCAATCACGATCACATCGATCCCAAATAGCATCAATTCCCGGCGCAGCGCCTCTGAATAGCCCTCAAGCGCGTGCTTGGACGCGGCATAGGCCCCAATGAACGGCATCGCGTTCTTGCCAGCCACCGAACTGATCATCACGATCCGGCCAGGTGCCCCGATCCGCCCTGGCTCCACCCCCATCAACGGCGCAAACGCCAACGTTGTGGTGTGCACCCCGATGAGGTTAACCTCCATCTGCTCGCGCAACTCTTCAGCAGAAAGATGCAACAGCGGCCCTGGCACAGCGATCCCGGCGTTGTTCACAAGGCCCATGAGCGTGTCCTCGCCAAGCGCCGCGCGCACCGAATCGCTTGCCCGACGCACCGCCGCCGCATCAGTCACATCCGCGACCAACGGCGTCACGGCTGATCCAAACGCAGCTTTCAAATCCGCAACATCGGCCTCTTTGCGCACGGTGGCGAACGCATGGCCGCCCTCAGCGACCACCTTCGCAACGCAGGCGCGCCCAATGCCGGTGGCGGCTCCCGTCACAACGACACTATTTCGCATGGCTGCAGACCTCCTGGGCCGATTTACTTGAAGCGATAGGTGATGCGGCCCTTGGTGAGATCGTAGGGCGTCATTTCCACAAGCACCCGGTCACCAGCAAGCACACGGATCCGATTCTTGCGCATTTTTCCCGCGGTATGGGCGATGATTTCGTGGTCGTTTTCCAGGCGCACCCGAAATGTCGCATTCGGCAAAAGTTCGACCACGACACCGGCGAATTCAATAAGTTCTTCTTTGGCCATTGGCCCCCCAAATAGATGATCTGGCATTAAAGCAGGCAAACGCCGCCCCGGTTCGCGCGTGCAAACCCGGCCGGTGGAACGAGGCGGCGGACTATAGTGAGCTAAAATCAAGGCGTCGACGCCTCTTGGAACCTTTCTGCAATCCGCTTGTCCAAACCATCACGCACCACCCGGTACGCATCGAGCATCTGATCGCGCGACCCGGAAGCCAAAGTGGGGTCAAACGTGGGCCAGTACTCAACCTCCACCGCGTAGGTCCTTGTAAACTCAAGGGCTTGGTGATGGGCTTCCGGCGTCAAGGAAACGATCAGGTCAAACGTGGAATCCTCCAGGTCCACAAAGCGCCGCGGCCGATGGCGGGTCACGTCCACCCCGAGCTCATCCATCACCACCACCACAAATGGGTCCACGCCCTCCCCGGCCCGCACCCCAACAGACTCCACCCATATCCGCTTGGAGAAACGCCGCTTCACCAGCCCCTCCGCCATCACAGACCGCACGCAGTTGAAATTGCAGGCAAACAGCACGGCCTGGGGAAGAGCCAGCGGCGCAGCCATCGCCTTCAGCCCCGCACGTGCAGCGCGCAGATCAAGGTGAACAGCCGCCGCGCGGTGTCGAGGTCCAGAGTGACCTTTCCCGCGAGGCGCTCCCGCAGGATCTCAGACCCGTCGTTGTGCAGGCCCCGACGGCCCATGTCGATCGCCTCAATCTGAGCCGGTGAGGACGAACGAATGGCAGCGTGATAGCTGTCGCAGATCAAGAAATAGTCCTTGATCACCCGCCGCAGCGGCGTGAGGGACAAAACAAACGTGCGCAGCGTTGCCCGTGGTTGCGCCATTTGAACGTCAAACACCAGCCGCTGCTCATGCATCGATAAGCTCAGCGCGTACGGCCCACCGTCGTGGTCCACAACCTCAAACACGTTGGCTTCAAGCAGATCAAAAATCGCAATACGTCGCTCGTGCTCAGCCTCCGGGGTGGAAGCGGCGAGCGAGTCCTCGTCCAGCCGCACATCCACCAACCGCCGCTGCGCGTCGTCCGTCACGAAGATCCCCCCAACCGCAGCCGCACAGACAATGCGTGCGCCGGCAGGCCTTCGGCATCGGCGACAGTGGCAGCAGCCGGCCCGATCGCCGACACACCCGCCTGCGTTGCCCCGATCAGCGTGGTGCGCTTCATGAACGTCAGGGTGGAAAGGCCAGAAGCAAACCGGGCCCGCCGCCCGGTGGGCAACACGTGATTGGGTCCCGCGCAGTAATCCCCTAAGGCTTCCGGAGCCATCACCCCCAGAAAGATCGCCCCCGCATGTTTGATCTTTAGCGCCAGGCGATCGGCTTCAGCGCAGGCCAGTTGCACGTGCTCGGGCGCCGCCGCATCCACCAAGGCGCAGGCCTGGTCCAGGCTCTCCAGCACGATAATGGCCCCATAATCGCGCCAACTGGCCGCAGCCGCGGCCCCAGCTTGACCAGCCGCAATCTGGGCTTCGACCGCCGCAGCGATCGCCTCCCCCTGAGCAGTATCGGTCACAAACACAATCGATTGACTGTCTTGCCCGTGCTCGGCCTGGGCCAAGAGGTCCGCTGCAATCCAGGCCGGCGGCGCGGTGTGATCGGCAAGGATAAACACCTCTGAAGGCCCGGCGATGGAATCCACCCCAACATCGCCAAACACCAACTTTTTGGCAGCCGCCACAAACGAGTTGCCCGGCCCCGCCACCACATCACAGCGCTGCAGCGGCCCCGCGCCATACGCCAAAGCCGCAATCGCCTGGGCCCCACCCACAGCCCAAACCTCGTCCACGCCAGCGATCTCGGCCGCAGCCATGATCGCAGGATTATCAGCCAGCCGTGCCGGCGGCGTGGCCATCACCAACCGCTCCACCCCCGCGACTTTCGCAGGCATCGCATTCATCAGCACCGCGCTCGGATAAGCAGCCAACCCCCCGGGGGCATAGAGGCCCGCCGCATCCACCGGCGTCCAGCGCCAGCCCAAGCGCATCCCCTGCGCATCCGAAAACAGCGCATCTTCGGGTAGTTGCCGCGCGTGGAACGACCAAATTCGCTCCGCGCTCTGCGTCAAAGCCTCATACAACGGCCGCGGGCACAGCGCGGCGATGCGCGCGCGCTCGGCGGGGCTCACCAACACGGTGTCTGGCGTTAGCGTCAGGCCATCGAAGCGTTGCGTATAGTCGATCAAGGCCGCGATCCCGCGGGCCCGCACATCCGCCAGGATCGGCCGAACAACAGCCTCCGCCCCGTCCAGCCGCTCCCCCCGTTCCGCCAGAAGCGCTTCGTAAGCGGCCGCAAAACCCGGCGCGCGCGCTTCAAGACGGCGCGCCATGATCAGGCGTCCTCCGGCAAAGCGTGATCCGGCAAGCGCGGCGTGCGCCACACGGGGCCGGTGTCCACCATCGCCGCATCAACGCATTCCACCCGCACCCCGATCTCACCGCCACCCGCCAGCACAAGCCGGACTTCACCGCCCGGCGGCTCCACATCGGGAATGTAGGATAAGGCCAACAGCCACGCCGTTGCGTCTGGCAGGTCGCGCCGCAGCCGCAAGCTGCGCACGCCAAGCACCCCGTCCAGCGAAAGCCCAGACCGGACCCGCTCAAACGGCCCCTTTTCCCCGGCCACCTGCTCCCAACGGAAGCGGTTCAGCAGCACCGTCAACCGCCGTGCCTTGGCATCGAACGCCACGTCGCCCATCGCAAAAGTGGCATCCTGGACCGCAGCAGAAATCACCTCCAGGTCTTCGAGGTCCTCCGCCCGCAGCTTAAGCCCGTCCAGCGGCACGCTCATGCGGCATCCTCTTCCGGCGGCAAGACAGCCCCCCCGCGTTCGCGCCGCACCATCGCCCCGCAGGCCGCAAGCTTGGGCTCCAACCGCTCAAACCCGCGATCCAAGTGATACACACGGTTCACGATCGTATCGCCTTCCGCCATCAAACCGGCGATCACCAGACTAACAGAGGCCCGCAAATCCGTCGCCATCACCGGCGCCCCCAACAGTCGCGCCATCCCTGTGACGGTCGCCTCGTTGCCCCGCACCACGATATCGCAGCCGAGCCGCGTCAATTCCGGCGCGTGCATGAAGCGGTTTTCAAAAATTTGTTCTTTAACCACGCTAACCCCGTCAGCCCGGGTCATCAGCGCCATGAATTGGGCCTGCAGGTCGGTTGGAAAGCCGGGGTAGGGCTCAGTCACGATATTCACAGGCCGTGGGCGGCCAGGTTCTCGCGAAACCTCAAAGCCCCCCTCTTTCAGCGTGACAGTGGCCCCGGCCTGCTCCAGCGCCGTGATCAAAGCCCCCAAGTCCTGGGCCCGCGCGCCCTTGAGGAACACTTTGCCCCCCGCCGCCGCCGCCGCAATCGCATAGGTGCCCGCTTCAATCCGATCAGCGATCACCGCGTGGGTGGCACCGCTCAGGCTGGTCTTGCCACGAATGGTGATAACGTCCGTGCCCGCGCCCTGCACATCAGCGCCCATCGCGTTGAGGCAATCAGCAAGGTCGCCGATTTCAGGCTCCCGCGCGGCGTTGCGCAATATCGTATCACCGTCGGCCAAAGTGGCGGCCAGCATGGTGTGTTCAGTGGCCCCAACGCTCACAAAGGGGAAGGTTATGTCAGCCCCTTTAAGGCCCCGCAGCGCCGCGGCCTTCACATACCCTTTCTCGATGTGGATATCGGCCCCCATCGCCGCGAACGCCTTCAGGTGCAAATCAACCGGCCGCGCCCCGATCGCGCATCCGCCGGGCAAGCTCACGGTGGCATGACCCACCCGTGCCAACATGGGCCCCAGCACATTGAAAGACGCCCGCATCTTTCGCACAAGATCGTAGGGCGCGATGGTGGAGGCGATCTCGCCAGCGTGCAACGAGGCAACGGACGCCTCCTTCACCCACTCGATCCGCACCCCCAGGGTTTCCAAAAGCCCCGCCATGAACCGCGTGTCGGCCAAATTGGGCATATTGGTCAATGTGAGCGGCTCACTGCTCAAAAGCGACGCCGCCATCAGCTTTAGCGCGGAGTTCTTGGCCCCTGAAATCGGGATGACGCCGGCAAGGCGTGCGCCCCCAGTTATGACAATCTGATCCATTCCCCTGGATTGGCGACTTGCCGGGCGAAGCGCAAGGCCTGCGTGTCAGCCCCCGTCATTTTGCACCGGTTTCGTCGGCGGCTGCACACCTTTCCGGCGCTTCAGGTTCGCGCGCAACTGGGCCGCCAGCTTGGCAGCGCGCACATCTTTGGGGGCGGTTTTGGCCTCCTGCGGCGGCGACTTTCCCCCCTGTGTCATGGGCGATCCTCCATATGCCAGTATGGCCAGCGCCAGCGGCAGCACGCAAGCACGAGCCTCCAGCCTTTGCGCGTCGCCCGATTCGCCACCCCAGCCAAAAGGTCCCGCTAAAGCCTGCGACGTTGCTCACCTGCCGCGGTTAAAGTATCACGCCTTTCCAAGGCCCGCTTGGCGAAATCAGCTCAAACATCGGACCAGCAACAAACCACTGAACCGGCGCTTGTCCTTTGCCGCCCGCATGGGCTATAGCCCCCCCTTCCGCCGCCGTAGCTCAGTGGTAGAGCGCGTCATTGGTAATGACGAGGTCGGGAGTTCAATCCTCCCCGGCGGCACCAGGCCTCCCCGGCGGCACCAGGCCTCCCCGGCGGCACCAGCCCCTTCTGGCTTTTCCCAAAGCGCAAAAAAATGCCCGGGCCAGCAAGCTGACCCGGGCCAATGGCAATCATTCGGGGAGAATGAAAGCTAGAAGCGCAAAGCGGTTTCCACGAAGATTTGGCGACCGCGGTTTTGCGTGCGGACTTCGTCGTCGCCGGTTGGGCTCAGGAATGGCCGGTTGCCAGACGTGTTCACCCACAGCTCATCCGTGACGTTCACGCCCACCACGGAGAACTTCCACCGGCCATCCGACCGACCGAACGAAGCGCTCAAATCAAGCGTCGTGTAGCTCGGGTTCAAATAGTTGTCCGCGGCGGAAGCGGCAGCATAGTATTCGCCGCTGTAGCTCGCGTTCCCACCAAAGCCCCACTCAAGCGTGTCGGTCGCCGGAATGATCCAGTTGAAGCCGATGTTGCCAGACCACTCCGGTGCCCGAGCAGACGCGCGACCGTTCAAGTCAAACGTGCCAAGCGGATTGAACGTATCGGTGTAGGTGGTGTCGGTGTAGGCCAGCGCCCCAGTGATTTGCAGGCCTTCGACAGGCGTGCGCCAGGACACATCAACTTCCACGCCCTGGCTGGTCAGCTCGCTGGCGTTGGAGGTGAAGAACTGAACCAAGCGCCCGTTGAAGTTCTGCACCTGCAGGTTGTCGAACACATAGTGATAAACGGCACCGTTGATGGTCAGGCCGCTATCTGGAAACTGCGACTTCACGCCGAATTCGAAGCCTTTGGCGGTTTCGGAATCGTAGATCAGGGCATCTTCCGCGGCCGCACGCACCGCCGGATCCGAGCTGTTAAGGCCATTCAAGCTGTTGGTCGGCAACGCGCTGTTGTCGATCCCGCCAGACTTGAAGCCGGTCTTGTAGGCACCGTAGATGTTGATGTCGTCGTTCACCCGGTAGCGCACCGTGAACTCGGGCGACCAGTTGCTGTCCTCAAATCTGATCACGCCAGACCGGAAGCCAGACCGCAAGAACACGGCCCCTGTCCCGATAGCCGCGTGAACATACGGGAACGCAATGACGTGCTCTTTTTCTTCCTTGGAATAGCGGATACCGCCGGCCAATTCGATGCGGTCAGTCAAATCGTAGGTGGCGCTGATAAACGCAGACTGCGCCTCCGTTTCGGTGGTGCGCTCCGCATACCAGTCAAAGGTCGATCCGGTAAACGGATCAGGCCCCGCCGCAAGCGAAATCGCCAGCGCGTTCTGCGAGGTCGTCAGCGGGATGTCGCGGGTTTCATAGAAGGCCCCAATCATGAAGTTGAACCGGCCGTCAAAGTCGCTCGTCAGACGAAACTCTTGCGTGACCTGCTCGACCGCATCGGAGAACGGTGCCGGCAAACCGCCCGCCCGACCGTTGGGCAGAACGCCAGCATACCCGAACGAGTCCAGGTGTTCGTTCTTAAGGTCGAAATAGCCCGTGACCGAAGACAGCTGCAAATTCTCGGTCAGATCATAGCTCATGTTGAGCCGGATCAACGTGGTCTCGGTCTCGTTATAGGCACCGCCATTGTTCGCGTTAAGGCGGTCAAAGCCAGTCGTTCCCGGCAGGGTGCGGCGGATCGACGGGTGCGCATCGGTTGTCGGATACAAGCCGTCATCCGTGTTGCAGGTCGCATTGTTACGGATTTGGATCGCACCGCCCAACAGGAAGATCGGGTCTGCAATGCCGTTGCGCCCGCAGCTCAAGTCTGAATGCCCCAGCAGCGTTTCGGCGTCGTAATGGTTGTAGTTCAGCTTCAGATTGGCCGAAAACCGCTCGGTCGGATCCCACTGCAGCGTCACCCGGCCGATCGTGTTGGTGAGGCCCTTGGAGTCCCCGTATTGCTCCGATCGGGCCCCTGGTTCTTGTTCAACAAAATCGATGATGTCTTGGTACTGCAACGCCACACGAATGCCGAGCGTATCGGTCAGCGGTCCTGACACGAAACCCCCGACCGTCCGGCCGTCTTCTTCAAACTCGTAGGAGGCATTCACGCCGCTGGTCCAAGTCGAGGTCGGGTTTGCCGAGCGCACGGACAACACGCCAGCCGAAGCGCTTTTGCCGAAGAACAAGGACTGCGGCCCCTTGAGCAGATCGACCTGCTCAACGTCGAAGAACGCGGCCTGCACGATCCGCATCGTACTGACTTGCACGTCGTCGAAATTGAACGCGACAGCAGAATCGAATGCTGCCGAAATGTTGGTGGTGCCGATGCCGCGCAAACTGATCTGGCCGCCGGCACCCGAGCCGCCCACTTGCACGTTAAGCGCTGGAATACGGCTGACGACGTCCGCGATTTCGTTGACCTGATAGGTCTCTAGGGTGTCGCGCCCAATCGCAGACACAACCACCGGCACGTCCTGCAGCGACTCAGACTGCCGCCGCGCCGTAACGATGATTTCCTCAGCGCCCGCGGCATTGGTCGCCCGCGGCGCGTCTGCGGTTTGCGCATAGGCTGGACCAGCGATCAAAACGGGGCTTGCCAGCGCTGCGGCAATCAGCGCCAGCGCCGTCCCCGAAAGGGCATTTGATTTTTTCATATGTATTCCTCCCCAGAGTTTGCGCGCGATTTTTGGGTCCACTTGGTTCATTCGACCTTGGCAAGCGCCGGAAAAAGGCACTGACCCCGACCAGGCGAAATCCCAAGTTGCCCTCGCGTCATCCTGCAGTGTGCCTGAGGAGCCAGCACCCCCAATAGCTAGCGAAAACGCGAGTTATTTGACACTTTGAACACGGCTCGCAGCAAACCTGGCGTTTCATCGAAAACGTCAGGGGACCAAGGGAATTGCCCCCTTCCAGCAAGGCACGCGTCACCTCAAGGCAAAGGCAACACCCAGCCCGACCATCGCCACAAGGGCTACCACCACGCCGGCAATCAGGTGCGAGACGCACGCCAAAACCTGAAGGCCAGCCCGCTCGCCCCGCGCCTCAAGCGCCTCCGCATCGCAGTTATGGACCTGGTTCAGCATCAAAATCTCCCGCACGACTGCACCTTAAGTCGCTGGCAGGCCAAAGATCGTTACGCCCCCCTTGCAGTTCCCCCCGACCCGGGATGGAGTGCGCAAAGCAACCCAGACCACCCCATCGCCAGAGACTTGCAATGACCGAACGCGCCGTGCTCATCGCCATCGACCAAGGCACCACCTCCACCAGAGCCATCGCCTTCACCCTCGACGGCACGCCGGTCGCCGACGCCCAACAGGAGTTCGCCCAGATTTACCCGCGCCCCGGCTGGGTCGAACACGATCCCGAGGTCATATGGAGCACCACCCTTTCCACCACCCGCGCAGCCATCGCCGCCGCCAAAGCCAAGGGCTTTCAAGTGGCAGCCCTCGGCGTGACCAACCAACGCGAAACCACGATTGTCTGGGACCGCAAAACCGGCGTCCCAATCCACACCGCGATTGTTTGGCAAGATCGCCGCACCGCCGACGTCACCCAACGCCTCGCCGCGCAGGGAGCAGCCCCCCTTGTGGAAGAAGCAACCGGCCTGGTGCTCGATCCCTATTTCTCGGCCTCCAAGATCGCCTGGATTTTGGACGCGGTGCCCGGCGCCCGCGCCCGCGCGGCCAAAGGCGAGCTGGCCTTCGGCACCGTCGACAGCTTCTTGATCTGGCGTCTAACCGGTGGACGCGTCCACGCCACGGACGCCACCAATGCCAGCCGCACAAGCCTGTTCGACATTACAACCCAAGCCTGGCGCCAGGATCTGCTGGACCTGTTTGATGTGCCCCGCTCCCTGCTGCCAGACGTCCAGGACAGCGCCGCCAGCTACGGCGAAACCGATCCCGCTCTGTTTGGCGAGGCGATAGCCATCCGCGGCGTTGCCGGCGATCAACAGGCCGCCTTGATCGGACAGGCCTGCTTTTCGCCGGGCGAGGCCAAGTGCACCTACGGCACCGGGGCATTCATGGTGCTCAACACCGGCCCGAACTTGGTGCGCTCAAGCGCGCGCCTGCTCTCAACCGTTGCCTATCGCTTGGCCGGCACCACCACTTACGCTTTGGAGGGGTCCGTGCTGTCGGCAGGGGCCACCGTGCAATGGCTGCGCGACGGTTTGGGCCTGATCGCCAAAGCCTCAGAGATTGAAGCGCTAGCCACTGCGGCCGGCGACATGACCGGCCTTTACCTCGTGCCGGCCTTCGCTGGCCTCGGCGCGCCTTACTGGGATCCCGATGCCCGCGGTGGGCTCGTGGGGCTAACCAGAGGGGCCGGCCGCGCCGAAATCGCCCGCGCGGCCCTGGAGTCCACCGTCTATCAAACCCGCGATTTAACCGATGCCATGGCCAAAGACGGCGTTGCCCCCGCCCGCCTCAAGATCGACGGCGGCATGGCGGCCAACGGCTGGTTTATGCAGCGCTTGGCCGATGTCTTGGCAGCGCCAGTGGTGCGCCCGGTCGTGTTGGAAACAACAGCCCTTGGTGCCGCATGCCTGGCGGGCGTGGGCGCAGGGCTGTTCGCGACGCTGCAGGAGTCCGCCAGCCTATGGCGCGCCAGCGCGACCTGCGAACCGGCGATGGACGCGACCGTGCGCGACACCGAGATTGCAGGCTGGCGTGCAGCGGTGGAAAGGGTCCGCACCAATCGCTAGGCGCTGAGAAGGCGAGGATCCACTGGCCGCGTTCCAAGCGAAACGCGTCCGCAGGATCAAACCGTAGTAAGCGCCCGTTTACTCGGCCGCCACCGGTGTAGCCACCTCATAAGCTTCCAACCGCTTAACCAGCGCGGCGTGCTGGTCCCACAGCGCGGTCGGCAAACGATCCCCGTACCGCTCGTAGAACTCAGGGATCAGCGCGGCCTCTTCAGCCCAAACGTCTGAATGCACCGAAAGCAGCGTATCAAGCGCCGAAGCAGATAGGTCAAGGCCCGTCAAATCCAACGCGCCATCCGCCGGCAACCGACCAATAGGCGTGTCCTTCGCCGCAGTCTTGCCGTCTACACGCTCCACGATCCACTTGAGAACGCGGCTGTTTTCGCCAAACCCGGGCCACACGAACTTGCCTTGCTCGCACTTGCGGAACCAGTTGACGAAGAAGATTTTCGGCAGCTTGGCGGCGTCGGTCATGCCGCCCACCTTCAACCAATGACTGAAGTAGTCAGCCATGTTGTAGCCACAGAACGGCAACATCGCGAACGGGTCGCGGCGCAACTCGCCCACCTTGTTTTCCGCCGCCGCAGTGCCTTCAGAGGCGACGGTCGAGGCCAAGAACACCCCGTGCGTCCAGTCAAAAGCTTCCGTCACCAGCGGCACCGCTGACCCCCGACGGCCGCCGAACAAAATCGCAGAGATCGGCACGCCGGCCGGGTCTTCCCACTCCGCAGCGATCGTTGGGCACTGCGAGGCCGGGCAGGCAAAGCGCGCATTCGGGTGCGCGGCTGGCTCTCCCAACGCCTTGCTCCAGGCGCGGCCTTTCCAGTCAGTCAGCCCTTCAGGCGGGTGCTCCGTCAGGCCTTCCCACCACACATCACCGTCCGCCGTCAGCGCGACATTAGTGAAAATCGTGTTGGCGTTCATGGACTCGAGCGCGTTTTGGTTGGTCTTGGCGCTCGTGCCGGGTGCCACACCGAAGAAGCCGGCTTCCGGATTGATCGCATAAAGCCGGCCATCGTCGCCGTAACGCATCCAGCAAATGTCGTCGCCGATTGTTTCCGCTTTCCACCCAGGAATGGTGGGCTGCAACATCGCCAGATTGGTTTTGCCGCACGCTGATGGGAACGCCGCCGCTACGTAATGGGCTTTGCCTTCCGGATTGGTCAGCTTGAGGATCAGCATGTGCTCGGCCAGCCATCCCTCGTCGCGCGCCATCACCGAAGCAATCCGCAGCGCATAGCACTTTTTGCCCAACAGCGCGTTGCCGCCATAGCCGGAGCCATACGACCAAATTTCGCGGGTTTCCGGGAAATGTACGATCCATTTGTCGTCATTGCAGGGCCAGGCAACGTCCTCTTCGCCCTTCGCCAACGGCGCGCCGACCGAATGCAGGCACGGCACAAAAAACCCGTCCTCGCCCAGCTGTTCCAACGCCGGCAGGCCCATCCGCGTCATGGTGCGCATGCTCATGGCGACATAGGCGCTGTCGGTGATTTCCACGCCCAGCGCCGAGATCCGCGAGCCGAGCGGCCCCATGCAGAACGGCACGACATACATGGTCCGCCCGCGCATCGCGCCCGAAAACAACCGCGCCAGCTTGGCGCGCATCACCAATGGGTCCATCCAATTGTTCGACGGCCCGGCATCGCCAGCATCGCGTGCGCAAATGAACGTGCGGCTTTCAACCCGCGCCACATCGCGGGGGTCGGAGGCCGCATAAAACGAGTTCGGACGCTTAACTGGATCAAGACGACGCAACGTGCCAGCCGCGACCATTTCTTCAGCAAGCGCGTTCCACTCTTGCTCACTGCCTGTGCACCAGTGCACCCGCGCCGGTTGCGTCAGCGCCGCGATTTCCTCGACCCAAGCGATCAAGCGCTGGTGGCGGGTCGGCGCTTCGGCCAATCCTGGAATGACTGCGGACATGGTCAAACATCCCTCGAACAATGGCAAAACCCCGTCACGCCTGCGTGAACGGCACCGATCTGTGACGGTCGCCATTCACATTCGGCGCCGCGAGACCAACCAAGGCGGCTCCAAGAGTAAATGGTCGAACTGAGAACCATTCACATGTTGAAACCACAAAGCGCACGCGTCCCGCCCCGTCAACCCAACTCGCGCGGTGATCGGCGTTGTCAACATGACATTCTGTTGCAAGAGTTTACCGTGTTTTGAGCGCATTAACGGCGAATGCCGGCCAGCCGCAACCGGCTCATATCACGATGCGAGGCAGGAAGCGGCGTGTAATACCCCACTGCCTCCAAAAACACGGCGCGATCGTCATGGCGCGGCACATATCCCGGGAAAGAAAGCGCGAGCCGGTCCCCTTGTTCCAACGTGACCCTCAGCCCATCGGTGCCCGCCAAAGCCGGTGCCGCCGGCGCATAGGTTCGGGTGGTGCGGTCCGCCCCCTCCACCACCAGCCGCACCCGGTTGAGCACCGAGCGCTCCGGTTCAAGCTCGCGGATTTCCACCCGCCCGACGGCCTGACCAAGGTAAACCCGGTCTGCGGCTTCCCTTTCCGGCCCCACCTGGTCGGTAATCACTGCCCCCCGGTTCAGCATTGTTTGCTGGCCCGGCAAGCTCGCAAAAACAAACGGACACGAGCCAAACTCAAACCCTGCAACGATCGCAAGCGTCCGCCCCGCATCCTCGCGCAGCCCAAACTCGATCCCGCCGATCCGCACGGCCAGGGCTTCCACTGTTGGCCCAATCGCATAGCGCACGGCAGGCGGCGGCGTTTCATCAGTCACAGGATCGCGCGCCACTTGCCCAGCGCCAATCGTGAAGCGCTGCGCACTGCGCGCAAATCCTGAAGACATCCGCGCTTGCAGCGTGTTGAGGAAAGCCTCGTCACTCGGCGTTGATGGCCCAAGCGCGCCTTCTTCACCCGCGGCTTCCTCTGCTTGCGCTGAAGCACTAAAAACCTCAAACCCAATCGGCGGCCCCGGCGGACGGTTGGTAATCGCCGTCACCTCCTCCCGCGTGAGCGTTCCCGGCAGCATCAAGCGCCGCGGCACCGCAATCGCCTCGCCCGGTTGCAACACCCCCAAAGCCCAAGGCGTTTCCGCGCTGCGGTCACTGCTGCCGCCCTCAGCCCAGACCCGCAAGCCAGGTCCCCCGGCCATGCCCTGCACAACCGCCTCAATTGGAAGCGCAACATCAGAGACATTTTCAACAATCGACACCCGCAGGCTGGCCGCCGGAAAGGTCAAGTCGACGGCCGCAAACTGCAACTCGCACCCCGGATGCGCCGCAAGATCCAGCTCCGCTGTTACCACTCCCGCCGGCACCCCAAGCCGCGTCAGATACCCGGCATAGGCAGTGGCCTCTGGCAAAGCATCGCCCGCATCGGTGCGGATAACACCTTCTCTTTCTTGCAGAAATTGGGTGAGCCAAGCCGCGTCCACCAGCTTGAACAGGCGCGCCGCGATCTGGCCCTGCTCGTCCATGGCAGACTCAAGCCCAAGCGGGGCCAGAGCCGCCTGCGCTTCCGGCGTCAAGCCCAAGCGGTTGGACCGGTAAAACCCGTCGGTATCGCCCACAAACAAGCGGAAGCTCGTGTCCAGCGCCTGATCCACCGGACACCCCATCACGCCGCTCGAAAAGTCATAAGGCGTGCGCGCCACAAGCTCCTGCACCCAGCGCAAAGACCGGTGCCAATCCTGATTGATATCCCCGCCATACAGCTGCGTTGAGGGTTGGTCGGCCCCGTCCGCCCCAAGCGCCAATTCAGAAACCGTCGCATTCGGATCGACCACACGATAATTCGCCAGATAGCGGTCGGTTTCCTCCCACACCGCGTTGCGCACAACGCCGACAATTTTGGGAAAGGCCGCAGCGATTTCTGGCGGCGTGCGGCCCTGGTGAACGGCATCGATCGCCAAGTCCTCCAAGGTCACATGGCTCACCCGCAGGCGCTGCTGGCCCGAAGGCACCCCAAGGCTCAGGTCGCCAAACCGGCCGTTTACCCGCGCAATCGGCCGCGCAAGCTCGTAATCATCCCGGCGCACCAGCACCGTCCCGGTTTGCGGCCCCCACCGCAGCGGATAGCTGATCCGCCCAACGCCATCAGCCCCAAGCGCCACCCGGATCTGGTGCCCGCCCAGCTCAACGCTCACTTGGGCGTCAGGCACGGGGGCCTGCAGCTCGTCAAAAACCGCGATTGAAAACTCTGGGTACAACAAGGGCTTCGCATACGGATAAGCCCCCGCAGCGATCGCGCCGCCCCAAACCACCACATTCGCCAGGGTCGTCACCCACCCCACCGCGAACGCCCGGCGCAGAAACGTTGCCGCCGCCCGATCGTTACGGCGCCGGCTAAACAGCAGGTTCATCACCAGATAGCCAAGCACCAGCCCGCCCACCAGCGCCCCCGCCGTCACTGGCCCAAAGGCAATTGCGGTGGTCACGGTCAGCGCGGCTAATCCAACTGCCAACAGCAACAACGCAGAGCGCCCCTGCAGCGCGGCCCCAGCGGTTGCCGGCCCTGTATCGCGCGCGATCCTGGCGTCAACAGCCCGCCCGTCCCGCTTGGCCCGCACCGTTTCCAAAAAGCCCCGCCAGCGCGGATCGTTTCGATCCCCCCGCCAGTCCACGAGATCGGCCGCCTGCACATGCCGCAGCCCCAACGGCGGCAAAACGTCGTCGATCACCACAGGCACCAGCACGCCGCGCCCATCGGCGTCTTCAGCCTCTTGCACGACCCATTTGCCGGTTTCGAGGTCAGTGCTGTTGCGCGACCAGACGGCCACCACAACCTTTGCGATGCGCAACTGCCGATGGATTTCCGCCCGCCACTCCGCGCTTGGCGCAATCCCTTGATCCCACCAGACATCGATGCCTTCAGCGGTCAGCCCGGCGACGATGTCGCCAACCGCCCCCCGGTCATCACTGCGATAGCTGATAAACACGTCGGCCATGGGTCACCTCGGCGGCACGTTGGGCCACGCCTAAGGTTAACGACAATCCAGCCGAAATGACAAATCCGCGTTTGCGCTCAGTCGTCGCGGTGCACGCGCTCGCGGCGCTCGTGGCGCTCTTGGGCTTCCAGGCTCAAGGTGGCGATTGGCCGGGCGTCCAGCCGGGACACACCGATCGGCTCGCCTGTTTCCTCGCAATAGCCGTAACCGCCCTCTTCAATCCGCCGCAAGGCGGCATCGATTTTAGCGATCAGCTTGCGCTGGCGGTCCCGTGTGCGTAGTTCGATGGCGCGGTCTGTTTCGCTGGTCGCCCGGTCTGCCAGATCAGGCAGCGCCACCGTGTCGACCTGCAGGTTCGCAATCGTCGAGCGCGCCTCGTCCAGGATCTCCTGCTTCCAGGCCACCAACTTGCGGCGGAAGTATTCCCGCTGCCGCTCGTTCATAAACGGCTCGTCCTCGGTGGGACGATAGTCGTCGGCGATAATCGCGCCCATGCGTTCATCTCCACTGCGCCCAACCACCCCACAAGGGACGGGAGCGGCCGGCCTTATAACGCCCGCCTCGTTGACCATCAATGAAGCAAATGCAAGGCCAAAGAGCGATCAACACTGCTCAAACCGCCATCGCGGCGTGCCTCTCAAGCTTGGCAAGCTCCACCGCCGCGCGCACGTCGATGTCTTCCAACAGCCCGTCAAGGCCAGCATCCCCGGTTGGTTCTCGCCCTTGAGAAAGCCGCAGAAGCGCAGCCCGCGCTTGGCCTGCGTTGCTGCCTTCGAGGATTGCGACCGCCAGGCCATCAAGCGCGTTTAGCGTGCTTTCAGCGCGGGCAACCTGACGCCGGCGCCGCTCAGGCTGATCCAAAACATCGCCCTGCAACGCCAGAAGCGCGTCCAAAGACGGCGGCGCACTGGCAGCAATCGGGGCGTTCGCGCGTTGCGCAGTGCCAGACTGGGTCAATGAAAACCCACCGGCCGCTGGATCGCTGCGTTTTGCACCGGTTGAAGACGTGGGGGGACGGGGACCTTCAATACGCATGCAGCAAGTTTTCAACTGCGTTTCTTTCCGCGCGGTTAACAAAAAACGGTGCCGCGCACACGCCTCATTAACCATGACAGGGGATTTGTAGGGCATGTTTCGCACTCCCCCTGGGCCAACGGGCCGTCTTTTGCGCTTGGCGCTGCTTGCAGCCGCAGGCTGTCTAGCTCTTGGTCCGACAGCCGCAGAAGCTGGCCCCCGCATCAAAGACATCGCTGATTTTGAAGGCGTGCGCGAAAACCAGCTCGTCGGCTACGGCCTGGTTGTGGGCCTCGCCGGCACCGGTGATTCGTTGCGCAACTCGCCCTTCACCCGCCAAAGCCTCGCCGCCATGCTGGAGCGCTTGGGCGTTAACACTCGCGACGGCAACTTGAACACCCGCAACGTCGCCGCGGTGATGGTAACCTCAAACCTGCCGCCCTTCGCCACCCAAGGCTCGCGCATTGACGTGTCGGTGTCTGCCCTTGGCGACGCCCGCAGCCTTGCCGGCGGCCAGCTCCTCGTCACGGGCCTGATGGGGGCTGATCAGCAGGTCTATGCCGTTGCCCAAGGCCCCCTGGCAATTGGCGGGTTTTCCGCAGAGGGGGCGGCCGGCTCCGTCACCCGCGGCGTGCCGACCGTAGGGCGGATCGCTTCAGGGGCCACAGTCGAGCGGGAGCTTCAGTTCGACCTCGCCAACCAAACGGAGCTGCGTCTGGCCCTGCGCAACCCAGACTTCACCACCGCCCAACGCATGGCGGACGTGATCGAAGGTGCCATCGGCCCTGGCTCGGCCCGCGCCACCAACCCTGGCACCGTCGTGATCGCCCGCCCGCAGGAATTCCGCGGCGACATGGTGGCCCTGATCAGCCGCATCGAAACCCTGGAAGTGGAAGTCGATACGCCTGCCAAGATCGTTATTGACGAAGCGTCCGGCGTGGTCGTGATGGGCGAAAACGTCAGCGTTTCCACCGTAGCCATTGCCCAGGGCTCCCTGACCATTTCCGTGTCTGAAAGCCCGCAGGTCAGCCAACCAGCGCCCCTCGCTCAGGGCGAAACCACAGTAGTGCCGCGAACAGACATTACGGTGGAAGAAGAACAAGGCGGCCTGGTCGTGGTCGAAGGCGGCGTGCCGCTGCGCCAATTGGTCGATGGCCTGAACGCCCTTGGCGTGTCCCCGCGCGACATGATTTCGATCCTGCAGGCCCTGCGTGCGGCCGGCGCGATCCAGGCCGAAATCGAGGTCATGTAATGGCGTTGCCCCCCCTCGACCCGATGCAACTTACCCCCGCCCCGCAACGGGTGGCCCTGCCGTCGGCCAATCTGGCCCCTGATGAGATGCGCCGCGCGGCCGAGCAGTTCGAGGCGATGGTTCTGAGAGAACTGTTGGCACCGATCTTCGAGAACCTGGACACCGAAGGCCTCGGCGGCGGCGGGTTTGGTGAACAAATGTTCCGCCCGATGCTGATCGATCAATACGCCGCCGGCATGGCGCGAACGGGTGGCGTGGGCATCGCCGATGCGGTCCTGAAAGAGCTTGTGCGCATGCAAGAGGCCGCAGCACCGGCCAACACCCCGGAGGCAGGCGAAAATGGCCCTCGCAGCTGAAGACCCCACCGATCGCGTCGGCCAACTGATCTCCGCCGCCACAAACCTGATCGCCTTCGCCAAGGAAGAAACCGCCGCCATTTCCGCACGTCGCGCGCCGATTTCCCAAGCAAGGCAAGAAGAAAAACTACGCCTGGCCAACGCGTTTCGCTTTGAAATGGCGCGTATTGAGAAAGAGCCCAGCCTGGTTTTGGGTGCCCCCCGCCAAGACTTGACGCGCCTGAAAGACCTCTGCGCACAGCTCAAGGACGCAGCTTCGGCCCACCGCGATGCCCTCGCCGCGGTAAAAGAGATCAGCGAGGGCCTGGTCGAGGCGCTGGCCCAAGAGGCAGCCCGCCAAAAGGGCAGCGCCCCCAGTTATGGCGCAACCGGCACCTTCACAGCGCCAAACCCCGGCGCCGTGGCCCTGGACAAGCGAGCCTAATCCCGGCCCGGACTTCGCAGTAATTCCCCAATTCCGCCCCGCTGATGCGGCTTGCCTGCAATTCATATTGCGTTTTGGCACATCCAACAGCTTATGGGCGGCTTGTGTTTTTGGGGTTAAGCAATGGCGCGTCCCACAGCGAACCAATTTCCGGGCGAACAGCTCCAAGAAGGGCAGCCACAGCGGCCACGCGCTCAAGCGCTTGGCGTCATTAGTGGCGCTCTGTTCGTCCTGGCTTTGACTGCCGCTCCGTTCGCCGCCGCAACCTTAACCACCGCCATGGCTGATGCGGGGGCCTTTACCTTTGCGGCGTCCGCCGCCTCCACCACCGCCACCCTTCGCGCAATCAATCGCCAGTCCGCCGCGCTTATGACGGCCCCAGAAGACCCAGCCCGCGCCTGGAGCGACATGGTCGCCCGCGAACTGGCCGAAGGCGATCGCACCGCCGCCCGCGGGTTATTGCTGTCCGCCGGCGCAATGCTTGGCGGGCAAGCCCGCGAGGCCGCACGCCTGCGACTGGCCGGCGACGAACAAGGCGCGTTGGCCGCAGCCATCCCTTTGCTCTCCCACGAAGTCGCAGCCCAAGCCCAGAGCGACGGCTTGATTGGCCCCCGCCGCCCAGAACCGCCCGCTGCCATGGGCGACGCCCGCGACCTTGCCCTGCAAGCGCGAAACTGGCTCGAAGGCCGCGGCCAGTCCCTGCAAGATCTCGTACTGACAGGTGTTTTGGTCACCACCCCAGATCTTGCCAACCGGCTCAGCGTCGATCCCGTGGCCTTTCATACAGGTGCCGCCGTGATAAAGGCCGCCCTGCGCCAGGACGGGCTAGCAGCCGGTTTCCACACGGAGGTCTCGGCCATTCTGGCAGCCGTTGAAGGCGATGGCGCGCTGCGCGGGGCCCTCCGCAACGGCCTGACCTCCGATGCGGCGCTCTTGGACGAGCCAGGCACAATCCGCGCAGCCTTCCTTGAAGGCAGCCAAAACACCCCCGCCTGGCAGGCCGCGGCCGCGCTTTTGGTGGATGTTTCAAGCCTAACGCAGAAAGTGGGTGCCGCCGGTGCCGTTCGCTTGCTCAACCGCGCGCAGTCCCTTCAGGACATGCCAAGGCTACAACTTCTGGCCGCCGCGGGTGGAGATCAAGCCGTTGCCTTGGCCAAGCGACAGTCGCCCGATGCCCCTTTCTTGTCTGCCGCGAAGGCCGATGTCACCTGGACGTTGCGCATGCAACTGGCTCTCGGCGCGCTCGTGCTGTGCCTGTTCACGATCCTTGTGGCCCCGCTCGTGACCGTGGCCCACGCGGTGTCCAGCGCTTGGGATGCCCCAGCACGCCGCCAGCACCGCGCCGCCAAGCCACCGGCCGCCCCAAGGCAACAGCCGCCTGCAGCCGTGCCAAAACGCCAAGCCGCTTAAAGCCGATCAGGCCCGGAACAGCGCCAGGATCGCTTTTGGGTCTGCGTTTGCAATCGCGCCCCCGCTTTCGATCAAGCCTTGCTTGACCTGCAGCGCTGCCAACTGCGCCCCGTCCACGTCCAGCTCTGGCAGGTCCGTCCGCGCGCCTGCCACAGCCAATACACGCTCGTGGGTTTGCAACCGTTGCGCGGCAACATCCCAGGTCTGGGCCGCTCCGCGCGCGACTTGCGCCGCATCCGCCGCCCCCGCCCGCGCGGACGCGGCCGTCCCGGCATCCCCAAGCGCCTCAGCTGGCGGCGGCGCAAAGCGCAGGTCAACCCC
The DNA here is from genome assembly GCA_049314555.1 of Caulobacterales bacterium. Lineage (GTDB taxonomy): Bacteria > Pseudomonadota > Alphaproteobacteria > Caulobacterales > Aquidulcibacteraceae > REEB509. The sequence goes on along the minus strand of JBMOEW010000005.1, from coordinate 28,959 downwards.
GCCCACTTCCAGCACCTCCCCGCCATCGCCCAAGTCCAACCGTAGCGATGCCCCCGTCACCAACGTGCTGCCCTGACCAACGGCCGCACTCACCGCAGCGCCTAATTGTTCTTTGGTTGTTTGCACATCGCCGCCCTCAGCGAACGCCTCAAGCGCCCCAGCAACCGATCGCGCGGCCGCCACTGCGGTATCAAGGCTGCTGATCCCTGCGCGCACCGTCTCCCGCTGACCGCGCCAGCTATCCACCAACGCCACGGTCGAGGCCGGTGAATCAGCGCGGGAATCATTAGCTGCGGGGGGAGTGTTGCCTGCGCGCGATGCCCCAGAAGAGCTACCGGCGGTTGCAGACGAGGTAACACCAACGCCGATCCCGGCGGGTGGGAGGGACGAAATCATGGCGGGCTCCTTCGGAGCGCTTGCGGCGCTTCAGTCGCGCGGCAAGATTTGCCGATCATTCGTTAAAAAAGCATTAACACTAACGAAACGTTACCAAATCCCCTCATGAGGGAAAAATCATGTCTCCACATCCAAAACAGAGCCGGACGGCGTGTTGATCGCCCGCGCAAAGGCCAACTGCGCCTCATTAGGAAAGCGACGCAGCGTTTCCCCTGTCTCTGGATCGGTGAAGGTAAGCACAAACCGCCCAGCGGCTTTGTCCACTTCAATGCGTAAATCCGCCGCCAGCATCGGTTGCTGGGGCGGGGGCTCAACACGGGGTTGAGGATCTTGCGGCGGACCGGGGTCCTTAGGTTTCGTCTGCTCGTCGGTATGCTTTTTGCCGGTCGTTCCCAAGCCTGCCGGCATCGCGCCGGCCGCAGCAAGGGAGGCAGAAAGCGGGGGTAACTGGGCGCTCATAAATGGGCACGCCTCCTATCCTTTCTTGTTCGGTGGATGAAAACTCCAGAGGGTCAAAACCGTCGGCGAAGGTGCCGGAGTGGGTCAAAGACCCACCCCGGCTGAACCCTTGGCGTAACGATTAACGGAAGAACGACAGCAGGATCGAAGGCTGCTGGTTGGCGATCGACAGCGCCTGCGCACCAAGCTGTTGCTTGATCTGCAGCGACTGCAGACGGGCGCTTTCCTTTGCGAGGTCAGCATCCACCAAGGCACCGATGCCCTTTTCCACGTTGTCCGACAGCTTTTGCAGGAACTCCTTTTGGATATCCAAAGCACGGCCTTGCGAGCCGAGCTTGGCCATCCCGTCGGTCACCGTCAGCTGAGCAGCATCAATGGTCGCCACTGCGGCAGCAGCGTTGGTCGAGATGTCGAGGTTGGCGAGGCTGTTGAGCGAGCCACCAGCGGACGTCCGGAAGTCGAACGCCGAGACGGTCGTGGACACCGCGCTCGAACCTGCGCCCGAACCCGACCCCGTGGACTGGTAAGAACCAGTGCCCCAGGTGCCGGCCACACCAAGACCACCAAGCGCACCGTTGCCGACGAGTTCGCCGCCATCAGCTGCGCCGGTTGCGTCTGTGGTGTTGCTGGACACCAAACGGAAGCCCGCATCGCTTTCGTAGTTGATGCGCTTGGCAACCGCGTCGTAGGTCGCCTTCACTGCTCCACCAGACTGCGCATCCACTTCAGCCATATACTGGTTCAGCGTCATCGTGGCCGTCAAGGTCACGGTGCCAATCACGTCTCCAGCGGCGTCTTGGATGGTCACGGTGTCGTTGGTTGCCAAGCCGTCGTTGCCTTGCAGCACCGAGGTGCCGGCCGCCGCCGTGGTGAACGCAGTGCCTTGCAAGCGGAACTTTGCAGTGCCGCCGCCGGCCACTTCCGCACCACGATCGTCATCGAGGAAGCTCGCAGCCGTCGAGTTGGCGACCGAGGTTTGGTTTTCAACGAAGTTGACGCTGAAGGATTCATTCGACGAGTAGGTGAATGTCCCATCGTCGTTGAATTGGGCCTTCACGCGGCCGTTGGTGGCGTTGAACACCGAGTCAGAGAACGACCGTGCGGTGGTGCCGGCGGCCAGCGTCACGTCGGAGCCAATTTGGTTGCCGTTCGAGTCCAGGAACTTCACAGCATCGTTTGCAGACAGCCGTGTGGCGGCGTTGGTGATGTCCATGGTTTCGCCAGACAGCTTCACGGTTTCCGTAGGCGCTGTGGCGGTCACATAGCCTGTGGTGGTGGAGCCAGTCAGAACGTCGCGTGTGGCAACAACCGTACCAGCCGCGACCCGCGACTCGATCGAGAACTCTTGCGCACTGCTGTAGCTGATCGTGTCGGCGCCGGCCGCACCACCGAAGCTGCCGGTCGCCGTCACTTGTCCATTGGTGTTGGCGTAGACCGCGGCAATAAAGGCGTCGGCAGTCATCGCCGTGGTCATGATCACCGAACCGAGCACATTGCCGCCCGCGTCGTAGAAGCGATATTCGTCACCCGCTGTGATGGTGTCATCGCCCACGATGTCGGTCGAACCAGTGATGTCGGCGGTGAAGGCTGTGCCGGTGATGGTGTGCTCGCCAGCCACCGCTTTGCTGGTGGTCAACTGGAAGGCGGTCAGCGTGGTGGCGTTTGCAGTTCGGTTGTCGCCCAGGAACGCTTCAGCCGTCGTGTTGCCCGAAGCGGTGGTGACGGAGGTGCGGAACTCTTCACCGCCGGTGTAGGCAATCCGGCCCGTTGCGTTGTCGAACGAGGCCGAAACACGACCGCCTGTGGCAGTGTTGATCCGGTTGATGAACTGATCGACCGTTTCGCCAGCCTTGATTTCCACGTTGATCGAGGTGTCGTCCGTGGTCGCTGTGGTGCGGAAGCCGAAGTCAAACTTCACGCTGTCGCCGGCGTTCACGCCGGTCACCTGGTCGAGCACTTGGGTCGGAGCGGTGATGTCGGTGGTCGAAATCGCCGCGCCCTTCATGGTGAAGCTCGACGAGGTCGTGCCGCCGGCACCGCCGGTGTCGCTGGTCACGACCTTGTAGGCCTTGTCCACAGCGGTGTTGGAGCCGTTCACCAGGTTCGCGCCGTTGAACGTAGCGGCGTTGGCAACCTGGTTGATCTGCGCGCGCAACTGGTCGAAGTCGCGTTGCAGGGTGGCTTTCTGCGCTGAAGACAGGTCCGCCGCTTGGGCGTCCACGGCCTTCTTGCGCATTTCCTTCATCAGCGTGCCGATCGATTCACCAGCAGCGATAGCGGTGTCGATCACGATCGACGCGCGATCAATGCCGTCCTTCACAGACGTCAGCGCGCCAACGCGGGCCCGTTGCCCTTCGGCGATCGCGTAGATCGCGCCGTTGTCCCGGGCTGAAGACACCTTCAAGCCAGTGTTGATACGGTTCTGAACTTCACCCAACTCGTTGTTGGTCTTGTTCAGGTTCTGCAGCGCAACGAGCGCGCCGTAGTTGGTGTTCACGGAGTTCATCGGGTCATCCTTCTGGAGACGAATATCCGAGCGCATTTTGCGCCCCGCTGACGAAGGCCAGCCGACACTCCCTTCCAAGAAAGGCGCCACGGTTAATCGGTTAACGGCGCGGGAAAAACCTTATGGCGCAAAGCCCGCAGGTGTTAATGCCCACCCAAGAGATGCCAGCAAGGGGAGAAAACTGCCCGGCATTTTTTGCCGAGCACCCGGCACAGAGTGCCGGGTTAAGCCCCCGCCAGCCCGTCCATGATCGTCTTGTTCAGATCGATCAACGGCTCCAGCGACACGCCTTCGCGCAGCACCTGGGAGGTGTACTTACTCACAAACAGGCTGAGCGAAATGATCTGCGCGCGCACCGGCGGCGGCAGCGAGTTGCCGTCGATCATGCAGTCGCTGGCCAGCATCGACCACAGCTGGCGGTTCTTGTCCAAAGCCGCCAAAAGCCCCGCAAAATCGGCTTTGCCAGCCTCATGCGCGCGCAAAAGCCCAGAGGTGGCAAGCCCCAGGGCGCGATATTCCAGCTGTCTTGGGCTTTCAGCCTGCGTGGCCGCGCGTTGATAAGCTTGGATCGACATGCAGCGTCCCTAACCGGTCGTCTTCGTAAGCGATCAGCTTTCGACAGCGGATCAGCGCGCGATAATAGTCACCAGCCATGACGTCTCTGCTAACGCCGACGCATTCAGCCAGCACCTCAGGATCCCGAACCGCGCCCATAAACTCAGCCAAGCGTTGAGCAAAACCGGAATAGGCTTCGTCGCGCCCCGCCTCATCCAGATACATGAGCATGATCGGGAAATAGATGCGCCGGGCAGGCGTTACCGCCTCGTCCGGCTGCATGATGTCCTTTTCCCGCAACACAGAAGCCTTGTTCTGCAGCACGAGGGCAGCGCGTCGATCGCCGTTCTGGACGACCGCGCCATTGACCACGAACCGTTCACCGGGACGCAGGGACAACTTGAGGGGCATTATGCGCTCCAAAGGCGACTCAACTGCCGCCGCATTTACGGGTACGACTCGTTCGTTAACGAAAGCCTGCATCTCGGCTTGAAACCCGCGCGGCGCGCTTTACCCTAACGTTCACGGCAACTTTGGCCGGCGGGGACCTGCTTATGCGTTTTGAAGGCACCAGCAACTACATAGCGACCGACGATCTGAAGGTCGCGGTCAATGCCGCGATCACCCTGGAACGGCCGCTCCTGGTGAAGGGCGAGCCAGGCACCGGCAAGACCGTGCTGGCGATTGAGGTGGCCAAGGCTTTGGGCGTTCCGCTTCTGGAATGGCACATCAAGTCCACCACCAAGGCCGCGCAAGGCCTTTACGAGTATGACGCGGTGATGCGCCTGCGCGACAGCCAGCTCGGCGATCCGCGGTCCAGCGACATTGCCAACTACATCAAGCGCGGCAAGCTCTGGGAAGCCTTTGAGGCCCCCAAGCGCCCCCTGCTCTTGATCGACGAAATCGACAAGGCAGATATCGAGTTTCCCAACGATCTCCTGCAGGAACTCGATCGGATGGAGTTCTATTGCTACGAACTCGATCGCACCGTGAAGGCCAAAGAGCGCCCGATCGTGATCATCACGTCCAACAATGAAAAGGAACTGCCGGACGCCTTCCTGCGCCGCTGCTTCTTCCATTACATCCGCTTTCCGGACGAAGAGACGATGAAGGCCATCATCGATGTGCACTTCCCTGGCATCAAGGGACGGTTGGTCTCCAACGCGCTTCAAGTGTTTTATGACATGCGCAAAGTGCCAGGCCTGAAAAAGAAGCCCTCAACCTCCGAACTGCTCGATTGGCTGAAGCTGCTGGCAACAGACGACATCGATCCAGAGCTCATCAAGGGCAAGGACCCAAGCAAGCTGATCCCGCCGTTGCATGGTGCCCTGCTCAAGAACGAGCAAGACATGCAATTGTTTGAGCGCTTGGCGTTCCTAGCCCGGCGTGAACAGCGCGGCAGCTGATCGGACATAGCGCTCTAGAACCCCGCCGATTTGCGCGCGCCCAGATTTTGGGCGCGCGCAAAGCCGCGCTGCGTGACGCCGGCGTCAGTTTCTGTTAGCAGCAAGGCGTCCTTCGCGCGAACCTGGGATCAAGCGCCCTTGCAAACCAACACTTTTGACGTGCTGATCATCGGCGCTGGGCTTTCCGGCATTGGCGCAGCGGCGCACTTGCAAAAGCGCTGCCCGGCAAAAACCTATGCCATCCTCGAAGCGCGCGGCGCGATAGGCGGCACCTGGGACCTGTTCCGCTATCCTGGCGTGCGCTCAGACAGCGACATGTTCACCCTGGGTTATCGCTTCAAACCCTGGACAGACCAGAAGGCCATCGCCGACGGCCCCTCAATCCTCTCCTACGTGCGCCAAACCGCCGACGAATACGCCATCACCCCGCACATCCGCTTCAACCACAAACTCGTCAGCGCCAATTGGGATTCCTCCACCGCCCTCTGGGCCCTGGAGTGCCTCGTGGACGGCCAGCCCCAGCGGTTCACCTGCCGATTCTTGTGGATGTGCGCCGGCTACTATAAATACGACGCCGGCTATCGCCCGCCCTTCCCCAACGAACAGAGCTTTACAGGCCAGATCCTGCATCCCCAGTTTTGGCCAGAATCCCTCGACTTTACCGGCAAACGCATCGTCGTGATTGGCTCGGGGGCAACCGCGGTCACGCTGGTTCCGGCCTTGGCCGAAAAGGCCGCCCACGTCACCATGCTGCAGCGCTCCCCGAGCTTTATGTTTTCAGCCCCTGCAGAAGACGCGCTCGCCAACACCACCCGCAAAGTCTTACCCGCCAAACTGGCCTACGCCGTCACCAGATGGCGAAAAATCCTCTTCCAACAAATCTCCTACAAAACGATCCGCAAGTATCCCGCCGCTGCCAAGCGCCGCTTGATCGAGTTGATCCGAGCCCAACTCCCTGAAGGTTTCGACGTCAAAAAGCACTTCACCCCGCGCTATAACCCCTGGGACCAAAGGGTCTGCTTGACGCCGGACGGCGATCTTTTCAACGCCATCAAGGCCGGCAAAGCCGGGGTGGTCACCGACGACATCGATCGCTTCACCCCGCAAGGCATCTTGCTGAAGTCGGGTAAAGAGCTTGCGGCAGACATCATCGTCACCGCCACTGGCCTCACCCTGGACGTGGCCGGCGGCGCTGCCCTAAGCGTAGACCAAAAGCCCGTGGTTTACGCCAAAACCTTTGTTTACAAGGGGTTGATGTATGCCGACGTGCCGAACTTTGCCTCCGTCTTTGGCTACATCAATGCCTCCTGGACGCTGCGCGCCGATTTGATCAGCGCGTACGTCTGTCGCCTGTTGCGCCACATGGATCGCCACCATTTGGCCAGCGCCACCCCGCGCCAAACCGACCCCGCCATGGTTGCCACCCCCTTCTGGGAATTCTCATCGAGCTACGTAAGCCGCGCCAACGACGCGCTTCCCAAACAGGGTCCCATCGCCCCCTGGCGACAGCCGCAGGACTATTTGACCGATGTGCGCGAACTCCGGTTCGGCAAGATTGACGACGGCGTCTTGGAATGGGGGCCAGAGCAAGCCCGTGATACGGCGCTTAATTCGCCATCGCCTCAAAGCTGAAACCTGACGTTTCGCTCAAAGGTCGCGCCAACCGTGGATCTTCCATCACGGGTGGAGGCGCGCACCAGAACATGCCGTTCCATCGCTTGCTCAACCGCCTGGCCAAAGCCCCACCCCTGCGGATTTTCCCAGAGCACAGTACAATTGACCCGCCCGCCCGTCTGTACGGTGCACAGAACCCCCGCCTCCCCTTCGCGGTCGCGCTCCAAGGCGCGTTCAGGATAAGCGGCGACAATCTGCGCGGGCGTTGGAACTTGCAAAAAGTCTGCCTGTGACAGAACCACAGGGCCAGCAGGCACCGGCGGCGGCGGGGGCGGCGGGGGCGGCGGTGGTGGCGGCGACGGCACTGGCTGGGGCGGCTCCACCCTTGGCTGCGGGGGTGCCACAGTCGTCGCCCGCGGGATCTCACTTGGCGCGGCTTGCGATTGCTGCACCGGATCAGTGCGCGGCTCTGGCAACGGGGTGGGTCTTGGTCGAGGCGGCGGTGCCACGGGCGCGTCTTGCGCCGGCGCACTGATCGGCAGCGATTGCGCCGCAGCTTCCAAGGCCTCTCGCAAATCCCGCACAAATGCCTCCGGTGCGCGGGTGGCATTAAACTCGTAGGAATGCAGGTGCCAGCTCACCTCAACGGCGTTCGGGTCGATCATCGCTAACCCCACCGCTCCATCGCGCACCTCGCCCATGATTACGATGGTGGCCCCAAAGCGCTTGCCCTGCTTTTGCGCCCGCGTGATTGCCTCCTGCCGCACGCGCACGGCGTTATTGCTGCCCACCCGTGGCACGTCGATCTGGCGGGGATAGCGGCGCACGTGGTCTTCGCCCACCACAACACTGGCCCAATTGGCGATCATGCCAGAGGTGTTGTCGTCGTAGTCAAACATCGCCTGCCCGGAACGGGGCATCAAAAACACGTCGCCGTCCAGGCTCGCCACCACCACACACGCCACGTTCGCATCGCAATTGTGCGGCATTTCCGCGAATTGTCCGTTCGGACCAAATAACGCTACCCCGCCTGCTAAGCCCACAGCACTCACGATGCCAAGAGCGCCGAGCAAGCCCCAGTGACCGTCAGCCATGGCACGCCCCCCCTTTTCGCACCTGCAAAATTAACCCAAAAGATACCTTCAGGCAATCGCTGCTCTTGCCCTTGACCTCACGACCCTGCGCCTCACACTGTCTCTGGTCACAGGAGCAACCATGTTTCAGCGCTTTTTCTCCGAGTTGCGCGCCGCAAAGGTGCCGGTCAGCCTCAAGGAATACCTGATCCTTTTGGAGTGCCTGGAAAAAGACGTCGTCCCCCCGAAGGTGGACGATTTCTACTTCTTGGCCCGCGCAACCCTGGTGAAGGACGAACGCCACATTGATCGCTTTGACCGCGTCTTTGGATCGGTTTTCAAAGGCGTGGAATGGACGTCCGATGCGATCGACACCGCCATCCCCGAAGAATGGTTGCGCGCGCTCACTGAAAAATACCTCACCGAAGAGGAAAAAGAACAGATCAAGGCGCTCGGCGGCTGGGACAAGCTGATGGAAACCCTGCAGCAACGCCTGGAAGAACAGAAAGAGCGCCACGAAGGCGGCGACAAATGGATCGGGTCTGGCGGCACCAGCCCGTTTGGCAACAGCGGCTATCACCCCGAAGGCGTGCGCATCGGCCAAGACAAGGGCCGCCACGGCAAAGCTGTCAAAGTCTGGGACCAGCGCGAATACAAGAACCTGGACGACAGCGTCGAACTCGGCACCCGCAACATCAAGGTGGCCCTGCGCCGGCTGCGCAAATTCGCCCGCCAAGGTGCCCCAAGCGAGCTGGACCTCGATGGCACCATCCGCAAGAGCGCGCGGGAAGGCTATCTAGACATTGTGATGCGCCCGGAACGCCGCAACACCATCAAAGTGCTGATCTTCTTTGATATCGGCGGCTCAATGGACCCGCACATCAAGATGTGCGAGGAATTGTTTTCCGCCGCCCGCACCGAGTTCAAACACCTCGAATACTTCTACTTCCACAACTGCCTGTATGAGGGCGTGTGGAAGGACAATCGCCGCCGCAACAACGAAAAAGTCCCAACCTGGGAGGTGCTCCACACCTACCCGCATGACTATAAAGTTGTGATCGTCGGCGACGCCACCATGAGCCCATATGAAATCACCTACCCCGGCGGCAGCGTCGAACATTGGAATGAGGAACCAGGCGCGCTCTGGCTCTATCGCCTCGCGGATGTCTATGAGCGGCTTGTCTGGCTAAACCCAACCCCGCGCCAAAGCTGGGATCACACGCCCTCGGTTCAGCTCATCCGCGATATTGTCGGCCAGGAACGCATGTTCCCCCTCACCCTACAGGGCCTAGAGGGCGCGATGAAAGAGTTGAACCGCTAACTCGCGCATTTTCGGACACAAAACCGCAACGACACATTTGTTGAAAGCGGTCTAATGGGCCATCAGGATCGGCGTTGCCCCGATCTGCAACAGCTCCCGCGTGGCCCCGCCAAACACCAGCTCCCGCAGCCGTGAGTGGCCATAGGCCCCCATGACCAGAAGGTCCGCATTCAAAGACAAAGCTTCCGCGTTGATCGTTTCCGCCACCGAACGCCCAAACCGCTCGGCGTTGCGCACTTCCACTTTGTGGCCGCGCCGCGCCAAATGCGCCGCCAAATTCTGGCCCGGTTGATCGCCGTGGCCAAACAGCCGCGGCTTGGCATCGACCGTCAGCACAACCACGGTTTCCGCCTGGTCGATCAAAGGCCCGGCCTCCGCCAAGGCGCGCGTTGCCTCTCGGCTCGCGTCCCACGCCAAAACCACCCGCTTGCCGATCGCGCCGCCCTTCCACCCCGGCGGGATCACCAACGCTGGCCGGCCAGAGTGAAACAACACCCCTTCAATCACTTCGTCGCGCAGCTCAGCCACATCCTTGCCGTTGGGTCGCGCAATCACCGCAAGGTCGGCATAGCGCGCATGCACGGCTGCCACCCGGCCAAGATCGCGAGAGAGGGCCTCAGCCGATCGCATCTCGATCGGCACCCCGCTTCGGCCCATCCGCGCCTCAACCAGCTGGCGGCCCTTTTCAGCTTCGCCCCGCGCCCGGCCCAGCAACTCCGCCCAAACCCCGGCCACAACCGTTGGCTCGTAGGCCAAGGGTTCGTCCGGCAAGGGTGTCAAGAACGCGCATGCCAAGTGCGCGCCAAACCGCGCCTGCAGCGACTCCGCCGCAGCAATCGCGCATTCGTCCTCTTGAGCGTCCAACACGATGGCAAGAATGTCTTTGCAGCTCATGTGTGTTCTCCGGTGTGAGATAAAGTTTGACGGAGTTTACGGCTTCTTGCACTCGTTTGGCGAGTGCGCCTTTCGTCGCGCGATAGCCTGCCGCGGTTCGCATTGACCGGTTGCGTTTCGCCGGCCGCACCCCGATGTGTGGTTCCTCATACAGAAAAAACCACTCGAGGCGGCCCATGTCGTTCCCCTACCCCACATCGGCGTTTGTCAACGGCACCTGGCTCGCCGGCCCCAAGACGTTTTCCGTCTACAATCCCGCCACCGGCCACGTCATTGCCGAAGTCGCAGATCTAGGCGTCGAAGAAACCAACGCAGCCATTGCCGCCGCACAGGCAGCCTTCCCCGCCTGGTCTGGCAAGCTCGCTAAAGAACGCGCAGCGATCGTGCGCCGGTGGGGTGAACTGCTTCTGGAACACACCGAGCAACTCGCAGCCTTGATCACCGCCGAAGGTGGCAAGCCCCTGAGCGAAGCTCGCGGCGAAGTCGCCTATGGCGCCTCGTTTTGCGAATGGTTTTCTGAAGAAGGCAAACGCGCCTACGGCCGCACGATCCCCACAACCGTCGCGCAACGCCGCTATATCACGATCAAACAACCGATCGGCGTGACCGCAGCCATCACCCCCTGGAACTTCCCGCTCGGCATGGTCACCCGCAAAGCGGCACCAGCCCTGGCCGCCGGCTGCACCATCGTGCTGAAGCCGGCAGAGGCCACCCCCCTCACCGCCCTTTACGCCGCCAAACTCGCCGAAGAAGCAGGCGTGCCGCCCGGCGTGTTGAATGTGGTCACCAGCAACGATGCAGCCACCGTCGGCCAGGCGCTGTGCGAAAGCCCGATCGTGCGCAAGCTGTCGTTCACCGGCTCCACCCGGGTTGGAAAAATCCTGGCCGCGCAATGCGCCGGCACGGTCAAGCGGTTGTCCCTGGAACTGGGCGGCAATGCGCCTTTCATCGTCTTCCAGGACGCAGACCTCGACAAAGCCGCCGCAGCGATCGTCGCCGGCAAATTCCGCAACGCCGGCCAAGTCTGCGTCGCCACCAACCGCGTGCTGGTCCATGCTGCCGCCCACGACGCCCTCGCGGAGCGGCTTGCAACCGGTGCGAAAGCTTTGAAAGTGGGCGACGGCTCTCAAGACGGCGTGCAAATGGGGCCCCTGATCCAGCCCGCAGCAGTGGACCGCGTCGAACGCTTGGTAGCAGCCGCCATTTCGGGCGGTGCGGTGGCCCTGACCGGTGCCATGCGCGACCCCGCCGGCGCACAGTTCTACAGGCCCACCGTGCTCACAGGCGTTACCCCAGACATGGACATCGCCCGTGAGGAAATCTTTGGCCCGGTGGCCACCCTCATCAAATTCAACAGCGATGAAGAAGCCATCCAGATCGCGAACGACACGCCCTACGGCTTGGCCGCCTATTTCTTCACCAACGACATCGCGCGGGCGTGGAAAGTGGCAGAGCGCCTGGAATACGGCATGGTCAGCGTCAATGAGGGCGTGATGAGCAACGAAGTCACGCCCTTTGGTGGGGTCAAGGAAAGTGGCTTTGGCCGCGAAGGCGCAGCAGAAGGCTTGGACGAGTATCTGGAGATCAAGTTCATCAACTTCAGCGCCATCAGCTGAGCGGTTCGTCCGGGATCGGAGAAACGGCTGCTATCGCTGGAGCGTTGCGATCGGTGATGGCAATCCAAGCCAATATCCCTGAAACCACCAGGAACAGCGCGGCCAACAAAAACGCAGCACCCGGCAACCAAACCACCGCCCCATCGGCGATGAAGGTGGCCAGCGTCCCGGTGAAGATCGCCGGCCCAAACAGCGTCGCAAGCCCGGTCAAACCACCGAGCGCGCCCTGCAGGCGTCCCTGCTCCTTGGGCGAAACACGCTGCGTCAGAAGCGTTTGGGTGGCGGCCCCCGCAAACCCATAGACCGAACCGAACGCCACCCCAACGAACAACATCCACGGCTCGCTAGCCAACCCATAGACGACAAAGGCAATCACCCCCGCGCCCAAGCCCAGCATAAGCGCTTTTTCAGCCCCGATCCACCTCACCACACGCCCAACTAGGCCCGCCTGCACCACGATCGACAGCACGCCCACGACACCGAGTGTCAAGCCCACTTCCTTGGGCCCCCACTCGAAGCGATGCGCGGCATAAAGCACAAACGTGCTGGGCAACACCACGTGCGCCAAATCCGAAAAGAATTTGGCAAACGCCAGCGGCGCAACACCGGTTTTCTCGCGCAGAAAGGTCAGCGCCCCAACCGGGTTCGCCTTACGCCATTGGATAGGAGAGCGCCGATCCTTCGGCAAAGACTCAGGCAGGATGAAAAGCCCATAAAAGCCGGCAGCAAAACTCGCCACCGCCGCACACCAGAACGGAAGGCGCGGGTTTACATCACCAAGCAGCCCGCCCAACGCCGGCCCAAGCACAAACCCCACCCCGAACGCAGCCCCCATCAACCCGAACGCCGCAGCCCGTTTGTCCGGAGGCGTCACATCCGCGATATAGGCATTGGCGGTGGTGACACTTGCAGAGGCGATCCCCGATATGATCCGCCCCAGGAGCAAAATGGCAAGGCCGGGGGCCAAAGCCAAAATCACATACTGGATGCCCAGCGCGAAGTTTGAAAACAGCAGAACCGGCCTGCGTCCAATATTGTCAGAAACCGCCCCAAGCACCGGCGAACACAGGAACTGCAGCGCGGCCCAAACCGTTCCAAACACCCCATAAACCACCGCCCCGTGGGCATCGTCGCCGCCAGCCATTTGCGTGATCAGCAGCGGCAACACCGGCAAGGCCAGGCCAAACGCCACCATGTCCAGCGCCACCGTCACGAACACAAAGTTCACGCCGGCCTGTCTGGCCTTGCTGTGCACCTCAGGACCAGGCGCGCTCATCCCAGGAATGCCGGTCGCACGTAGGGTTTCGCCAGATCGTGTGCCACCGCCTCATGCGCGATTTGCCCAGCATACACATTCAGGCCCATCGCCAAATGCGGATCGGCCCGCAGCGCGGCCTGGTAGCCCTTGTTCGCCAATGCCAGCGTGAACGGCAGCGTCGCGTGATTCAACGCGTAAGCACTGGTGCGCGCCACAGCGCCCGGCATGTTCGCCACACAGTAGTGAATGATCCCATCCACCTCATAAACGGGGTTGTCGTGGGTGGTGGCATGGCTGGTTTCAAAACAGCCGCCCTGATCGATCGAGATGTCCACCAGCACCGCCCCCGGACGCATCGCCTTCAGCATCGGGCGCGTGATCAAGCGCGGGGCAGCAGCCCCCGGAACCAGCACAGCGCCAATCACCAGATCAGCTTCCCGGACAGCCTCTTCCACCGCATGGCGCGTGGAATACACCGTCTCCAGCCGCCCGTTGAATTCGCGGTCCAACTCCTCAAGGCGGATCGGGTTTTTGTCAAAAACGGTGACCCGCGCCCGCATTCCCACCGCAATCTGCGCGGCGTTATAGCCAGCGACGCCCGCACCAAGGATCACCACATCGGCCGGCCGGACCCCCGGCACACCACCAAGCAATACGCCCCGCCCGCCATGGGTTTTTTCCAGATAGTTCGCCCCCACTTGGATCGACATCCGCCCAGCCACTTCGCTCATCGGCTTCAACAGCGGCAAACGCCCCGATGCATCGGTGACCGTCTCATACGCGATCGCGGTACAGCCAGAATGCATAAGCGCATTGGCTTGGTCAGGATCGGGAGCCAGGTGCAGATAGGTGAACAAGGTGTGGTGCGGCCGCAGCATTGCGCACTCCACCGCCTGAGGCTCCTTCACCTTGACGATCATCTCCGCCGCATCGAACACCGCTTGGGCGCTCGCAAGGATCTGCACGCCCATGCTTTGATAGCGGGCATCGTCCGCCCCGATGCCTTTGCCGGCGCCAGACTGCAAAAACACCTCATGGCCAGCGCGCACAAGCTCAGCTGCGCTCTCTGGCGTCAGCCCCACGCGATGCTCGGCAACTTTGATTTCTGTTGGGCAACCGACCTTCATAACTTGCAGCCTCCCCGTTCGCGCACGCGGCGCGCGTATTGAACGTTTGGGGCTTGTTTAGCCAACGCCACCGGCCTTGTCGCGCGGCAAAGTCGCTTGGTGCGGGCTAAGGGCCGCCCAGGTCACGCCGGCGGAAGCTTCGGCGGTGCAGGCGGGTCCTGCGCCGGAGGTTTTGCCCCCCATAGCCCCTGCAGAAAGCCCTTTTGATACCCCACAAACAAGCCAATCAACGTGGCCATCGGCACGAACGCGTCGAACTGCTCGGTAAAGTCAAGGATCTCGGCCAGATTGAACAAGCCAACCGGCCCCCACATCAAGGTTAACAGAACCGTAGACGGCCCCTCCTCCCATGGCAGCGCAAACAGCGCCCGGCCAAGGGTAAAGTCCAACAGGTCCGCCACCACGCAGATCGCGAGCCGAATGGCCCAGCCACGGGCGGTCATGCCTCTACCAAACAACATCTGCGCCACATACCGGCGTTCAGCCCAGCACGCCAGCCCCTCGCCGAGGCCCAACCGACCAGACACTCATGCGCGACAGCGGATTTTTGGCCCCAAAGGCCTGAAATTCAAAAAAGACAGGCTTGCCGGTTTTTTCCTCCGCACGATATAGTGCGCGCAACGAGCATGCAGTTCCATGCTGCCGCAGGGGAGGAAGTCACCATGGCCGACGACGCAGGCAAGTTGAAATTTGGTGAGGCGCGCTGTCCGGGCCCCTCGTTCACCGACATGCTCAACGACGATGCCAAGCCGGTCCCTGATTATCTCCTGGAAGAAAGCTACGAGTATATGGGCTCCGCGCCCATTTCGACCGAGCGTTACACCTGCCCAGAGTTCTTCAAACAGGAACTAGAGCACATGTGGCCGCACGTCTGGCAAATGGCGGCGCGGGAAGAAGAACTGCCCGAACCCGGCGACGTGGTTGTTTATAAGCTCGCCGAAAAATCATTTCTGATCGTTCGCCAAAAAGACGGGGACGTGAAGGCGTTTTACAACGTGTGTTTGCACCGCGGCCGCCTTCTGCGCACCGACAGCGGCTGGTCCAAGGACCTCAAATGCCCCTTCCACGGCTTTACCTGGAACAACGATGGCAGCCTGAAAGAAGTGCCCTGCCAATGGGATTTTGACCACTTGAAGAAGTCCGAGATGGGCTTGCCAGAGGTCCGCGTGGCTCGCTGGGGCGGCTACATCTTCATCAACGAAGACGAAAAAGCGCCGGACTTCCTGGAATGGTCCCATCCGATGGCCGAGCAACTCGGCCGCTACCGCCATGAAGAGTGCTACACCGCAAGCTGGGTCGGCAAGGTCATCCCCGCCAACTGGAAAGCCGTGAGCGAAGCCTTCATGGAGGCCTGGCACTCCGTGGTGACCCACCCCCACATTCTGCCCTTCACCGGCGACGCCAACAGCCGCTACGACACCTTCGGCGACCACTGGAACCGCGCCCTAACCCCGTTTGCGGTGCTCTCTCCGCACCTGCAGGGCAAAGGCCTATCTGAACAGTACATCATCGACGAGTTCTTGAAGTCGAACGGCCGCGGTGCCGAAACTGGCGATGAGCGCGTCGTGGTCCCCGATGGCATGACCGCCAGACGGGCCATGGCCGCGGCCAACCGCGTGCGCTTCACAGAAATGTTCGGCTACGACCACTCCGAAGCGTCAGATTCCGAGCTGCTCGATGCGTTCACCTACAACCTGTTCCCGAACCTCAGCCCCTGGGGCGGGTTCATGCCCAACATCGTCTACCGTTGGCGGCCCTGGCCGGATCAGGATCACACCCTGATGGAAATCCGGCTTCTGTTCCGCAACCCGCCAGACAAACCGATGCCGCGGGCAACCCCCATGAAGTTCTTGACCCCCGAACAGACCTTCATGGATGGCTCCGATCACTTGGGCGCAGCGCTCGCTGCCGTGTTTGACCAGGACATGGCCAACCTTCCCTATGTCCAAGACGGCATGAAAGCCTCAAAGAACAAGGAATTACAGCTAGGCAACTACCAAGAAATCCGGATCCGCCATTTCCATCGCACCCTGGACAAATACCTCGCCGGCAAGATGGGCAAAGGCGCACCGATGAAAGCCAAAGCCGGCACCGCCAAAGCACCAGCCAAGGCCAAAGCCAGCGCCACCAAAACGCCAGCCAAAACCACGGCCGGCAAAAAGAAAAAATCCGGCGGTTAACGCACACCCTACAACGTCGCAAGATCGCAACGGGCGGCACAGCACAGTGCCGCCCGTTTTGTGTGCCATGCCACCGCCTTCTGAAGCCCTAGCCACACCTTGGCCTTGGAACCGCCCTTGCAGCGGGGTAACGCTCCATCGCCTGTGCAGCAAAGTGAGTCGCCCATGTGGAAGCGCCGAGACGTCCTGGCAGCAGCCATAGCCCTGATGGCCGTAGCCCCCGCGCGCGCGCAAACAGCCGCCGCCCAAACCCGGTTTCGCGCAGCTTTGAACTATTCCCGCGACCGCGGCGGCGCAGGCCTTCTGGTGCTCCGCCATGGGGTCATTCTGTGCGAAGAACCAACCCCGCAGGCCGCCCGCGGCGAACCGATCCCACTGGGCGAAGCCAGCCGCATCTTCGTGCCGCTTTTGGCCGCGGAACTTGCCGCAGACCGCCTGCTCAGCCTGGACGAGCGGGTCGCCGGTTCCACCCCTGGCTGGGGCGCAGATCCGTTGCGTCAATCCATCACCGTCCGCCAGCTCCTGAACATGACCAGCGGCATCGCCCTGAACCAGCAGCCAGGCGAGGCTCCAAACGCCAGCCAGGCCTTGGCGGCAAGCCCCCTCGCCCCCCCCGGCACCCGCTTCCAGGACGACCCCGCCCCCCTCCAGATCTTCGCCGACATCGCAAGGCGCAAGCTCATCGCCTCTGGCCGCCCCGGCGACATCGGGGCCTACCTCCAGGCGGAAGTTCTCGAACCGATCGGCGTTTCGGCCGGCTTCAGCCGTGATCAAGATGGCACAACCATTCTGTCCACCGGGGCGAGCGCTTCGCTGCGCACCATGGGCGCGATCGGCGAACTGGTTCGGCGCGGCGGCCTCTACAGGGGCCGCCAGATCGTCTCGTCCACGCCCCTGCGCGACGCCCGCCTCGGCAGTGCGGTGCAGCCACGGTTTGGCCTGTGCCTTTGGTTGGGCGGCCCCCTGCGCGAACCCAACGGTGTTGGCCTCGACCTCGCCGCCGCCAACGGCTCGGTGCCAAGCGACGTGTGCGGCGTTGGCGGTGCAGATGGCGCACGCCTTTATGTCATCCCCTCAGCCGCAGCCGTTATTGTGCGTTTTGCCGCCGCCCATCAGGCCGCGCGTTGGTCTGATGCGGCGTTTCTGCAGGCAGCCTTGGCGGCAATCTAGGCCTGAGCGAGCGCCGCCTCGATCAACCGTTCATAGCACGCCCACCCCTTGTACGCCCGCAAAGCCTGCGGCGCGCCCGCCCAAGACGACGCAAACGCGGCCATCGCCCCAGGCACACCAAACACCGCCCGCAAAGGGTCAAGGCTCACCCGGATTGTGAACAGCACGGCACCGCTTTGCGGAAGCCGGCGCAAGGTCTGGCGCTCAACCCGCAGGTGCATCACGTCAAGTGCTGCTGCGTCCTCGATCTGCCCAGCGAGCGCCTTTAGCGGCGCAGACCGCGGCGTAAAGCGATCCGCAGTCGGCTGGACGGTCCAGTTGAACCTCTCCAACACCATGTCCGGCTCAATGGCGGAAAACACCCGCGCAATACGCTCCGAAAAGCCGTCCCCCGCAGGCACTGGTCCATGCAAATGCGCAAGGCTGGAGCCCAACGCCTGGGCCGCGGAAAAATAAGTCGGCGTGCATAAACTGGCCGCCGTTGCCGTCCATGCCCCCGCGCGGTGCTCCATCACCACTAGGTCGTCAGACACCAACGCCGAAGCCGCGGCGATCGGGCTGTCATTTTGGGGCAAGTGGGTCGCTCCGGTAGCGGCCAGCACTAACTTGGCTGCCTCCAGTTGGGCCGCTTCGCTCCCCGGGAGGACAAGGCAAACCTCTTCTGCCCGCGCAGCCATCAGACAGCGCTTCTCCTCGATGTGGGCAGCCTCCCAGTCCGGCGTAAGCCAAGCCTCAAGCGCAATCGGTTTGAGCCCCACCGCGAAAGCAGTTGGCCGATCTATGAACGGAAGGTGTGGCGGAGTGCGCATGCGTCGAGGTGGCATCCCCCATACCGCCTGGCAAGGGGGGTAAATGCGGTTGACCTTGCGCCGCGTTCAGCGCCGCTTGCGCATCAACAGGCTGGCCAGCAACGACACGACACCCCCGCCAACCCCGCCCGCCGCGACATTGGAAACCACCATGCCCGCGTCGCCGCCACCGACCAGTCCAGCCAGCGCCGCAACCGCACCCCCGTCCAGCCCCGCAGCCGAGAGTTGGCCAACCCCCACAGCGCCCAAAATGCCCGCAAGCACGCGCCCGACAACGCCAAACTGGCTGCCACGCACCAAGCCGCTGATAAGGGGCCCGAGAATGGCTCCGCCAAGTCCCTGTAAGATCAAAGGAAGATAAGCATTGAGATCCATGGTTTTCCTCCCGTCGTGTGTCTTTTGGCGACACGTCTTGACTTGGCCATTTTTAACACGACGCCACCACCGCACAATCTGGCTCGCGCTGGCGGCGCATTTGGGCAGCGCGTTTGCAGCGTACGTCAATGAAAGTCACGGCTTGCGGGCAAGATTTTCGCCGCCCGTTCTGCCTGCATGTGTTCGCGCATGAGGGCCGCTTGCCGTGGATCTTCGCGCGGGTTGCGCGCCTCGTCTGCCCGCGCCAGGCCCGCCAGCGACAGATCCGCAGCCCCGTCCGACAGGTCCGCCAGCAGGTGCGAATGATTGACGATCCGATCGGCGATCACATGGATCACTTTGCCCTCCCGCTGCAGCTTGCCAAACACGCTGATCAACCGCCCGCCCAACACCACCGGGCGAAAGCGCTCAAAAGCCTTTGGCCACACAATCACGTTGGCCACCCCCACCTCATCCTCCAGCGTCATGAAGATCACCCCTTTCGCCGACCCCGGCCGCTGACGCACCAACACCAGGCCCGCAATCTCCAGCCGCCGCCCGTTGGCAGCGGTGGCCAGATGATCCGACCGCACAGACCCTTGCGCTGCAAAAGACTCCCGGAAAAACGCCATCGGATGGGCCTTCAGCGACAGCTTCACCCGCGCATAATCGTGCGCCACATGCTCACACAACGCCATCACCGGCAGATGGGGATCTTCCTCCGGCCCAAAATCACTCAGGGCGCGAAACAGGGGTGTATCGTCCGCACACTGAGCCTTGGCATCCCACAGCGCAGCGCGCCGATCCAATCCGATGGAGCGAAACGCATCCGCATGCGCAAGCTTGGCCAGCACCGCAGGCGAAAGTCGCGCCCTGCGGCGCAGATCTTCCACGCTCTGGAATTTCCCCCCCGCCGCCCGCGCCGCCAGGATCTTGGCCGCATCCGCTTCCGAAAAACCGGTGATCTGTCGCAACCCAAGCCGCACCGGCAACGCTCTATGCGCCCTCCCCCCGCACGCCTCCGGCAACGCCAACTCGTCCGTCTTCATACTGTCCTGGATCGGAGCTTCCCCCTCAAGCTCCGTATCCCAGTCCGACCAGTTCACATCCACCGCCAACACCTCAACCCCATGCTGGCGCGCATCCCGCACCAATTGCGCGGGCGCATAAAACCCCATCGGCTGCGCATTCAAAAGCGCCGCACAAAACACCTCCGGATAGTGCTTCTTCAGCCACGCCGAAACATAAACGATAAGCGCAAAACTCGCCGCATGGCTTTCAGGAAAACCATACTCCCCAAACCCTTCGATCTGCTTGAAGCAGCGCTCTGCAAAATCCCGCTCATAGCCATTCGCCACCATCCCCTCCACCAGCTTGGTGCCGAACTGGTGGATAATCCCCACCTTGCGGAACGTGGCCATTGCCCGGCGCAGCTTGTCGGCCTCGGCCGGCGTGAACCCCGCCGCCACGATCGCAATCCGCATCGCCTGCTCCTGGAACAGCGGCACCCCAAGCGTCTTGCCCAGCACTTTTTCCAAAGCCTTTGAGGGAAACCGCACCGGCTCGCGCCCCTCGCGTCGGCGCAGATAGGGGTGCACCATGTCCCCCTGGATTGGTCCAGGGCGCACAATCGCCACTTCAATCACCAGATCATAAAAGGCGCGTGGCTTCAGCCGCGGCAGCATCGACATCTGCGCCCGACTTTCGATCTGAAACACGCCCACCGTATCCGCCTCGCAGATCATGTCGTAGACGGATGGATCCTCCGGCGGCACGTCCGCAAGACTCAACGCCCGCCCATAGCGGCTCTCAATCATCGAGAACGCCCGCGCTACCGCCGTCAACATCCCAAGCGCCAGCACATCGATCTTCAAAATCCCCAACGTGTCGATATCGTCTTTATCCCACTCAATGAACGTCCGATCCGCCATCGCCGCGTTGCCGATGGGGCACAGCTCTTCCAACGGCCCGCGCGTAATCACAAAGCCCCCCACGTGCTGCGATAAATGGCGCGGAAACCCGATCAACGCCCGCGTCAGATCCAAAGCCAGCCGCAACCGCGCCGCATCCGGATCAAGCCCAAGCTCGCCCCTGACGTGATCATCCCTCGGCCCACCATCAGACCACCCCCAAAGGGTCCTAGACAGGGCCTCAATCACGTCGCCAGAAAGCCCCATCGCCTTTCCCACCTCACGGATCGCCGAGCGCCCGCGATAACAGATCACCGTGGCCGCGATCCCGGCGCGATGGCGGCCAAACTTCTCATAGATGTACTGGATCACCTCTTCGCGCCGCTCGTGTTCGAAATCCACATCGATATCGGGCGGCTCCTTGCGCTCGGGCGAAACAAACCGCTCAAACAGCAAATCGACTTTGATAGGGTCCACCGCCGTCACCCCAAGACAATAGCACACCACCGAATTCGCCGCAGAGCCGCGCCCTTGACACAAAATGCCCTGGCCGCGCGCGAAGGCCACGATGTCATGAACCGTGAGGAAGTACTTCGCATAGTCGAGGTGTTCGATCAGCTCATACTCATGGTCGAGCGCCGCACGCACCGCCCCCGGAACCCCCGACGGATAGCGCCCGCGCGCGCCCTCCTCGGTCTTCCGCCGCAAGGTCTCCATCGCCGTCTCACCCGGCGCGGTGATCTCGTATGGATACTCATACGCCAGTTCATCGAGGCAAAAGCGCACCTGCGCCAAAACCTCCGCCTGCGCCTCAATCGCCTCCTCAAACCCCGCAAACAGGCGAGCCATCTCCTGCGGCGCGTGCAAATGCCGCTCCGCGTTCGCCGCAAGCAGAAATCCCGCTTGATCAATCGTGGTATGCTCGCGAATACAACACACCACGTCCGCAAGCGCCCGTCGCTCCGGGGTGTGGTATAAAGGGTCTGCTGTCGCCAACAGCCTCACGCCAAGCGCGCGCGATAATGTCCGCACACGATGCATATCCTCCAAGTCGTCGCTGCCAAAACACCGCCGCAACGCCAAAAACATCGACCCCGGCGCAGCCAACCCGCGCACCAGTCTTTCCCCACCCCATCCCGCGAGCGGGTCAGGCCCGCAGGCCGTAAAGTCCGGCGGAAAAAGCACCCACACCATCCCCGCCCCGTGCGCAATCAGGTCTTCCACCTCAAGCCAACACTGGCCCTTCGGCGCGCGTCGATTGCCCAGCGTGAGCAGCCTGCACAACTGTCCGTATGCGGCGCGATCTTTCGGATAGGCAATCGCCGTCAAGCCGCACTGCGTCACCAGCCGCGCCCCGATCAGCAGCGAAAGCCCCACCTCCTTGGCGCACTTGTGCGCGCGCACCACCCCGGAAAGCGTGTTGCGATCCGCCACCCCCAGCGCCGAAAGCCCCAGCGCCTTCGCGCTCAACACCATTTCATCCGGGTGCGAGGCACCGCGTAAAAAGGAGAAGTTCGTGGCCGCCGCCAGCTCAGCAACGATCACGGAAAACATCCGTGTACGAACCAATCCGGCGTGGCTGTTTCCCGCCCATAAAGCCCCGCGCGAAACAGCCAATAGCGCCGCCCCTCGGCGGTCTCCACCCGGAAATAGTCCCGCGTCAGGCCCTCCTCGCGCCACCACTCCGCACCGATCCGCTCCGGACCAGCAGCCCGCGTCACCCGATGCAAAACCCGCCGCCACCGAAACTGCGCCGGCACCCCATCCGGCGCGGCAGCCATGGCTTCAATCGCCTCCGGCACCCGCAGCAAAAACGCCGGGCGCTCCCGCCCCTCCGGCCATCCCTCCCCCGCCTCCCCCGCCGTCACCGCATGCGCCCGCTGGGCCCGTTCCGGCCAATGACTGGCCCGCCCAGAAAGGCCCACCACAGCCCGCGGCCCCAACCGCGCACTGAGCCGCTCGGCGATCTCTTGGCGAGCCAAAAGCGCTTGGGCAATCGCCCCCGCCTCGGGCGCAAGCGTCCCCACTGCGCGGCTGGCCTCCCCCTCCAGGTCTTCCCCCGTCAAGGCCGCCGCATCCACCCCAAAGCCAAGGTCAAGCCGTTCCGCCGCCCGCGCCAAACGCTCCCGCAGCAAGCGAGACCAGTGTGCAGCCGCCATGCGTGGGGCCTGCGCCCCCGCGACCAAATCAATCGCGCGCCCATCCACCCGATACAGCGTCAAGCGCACCCGTCGCGCCCCTAGCCCCAGAGCGGTCAACTGCGCGCACAAATCCGTGCAAAGCCGCCGGCCGACCTCCTGCAGCCCCTCGATCGTGGTCAAGGGGGCCGCCAACACCAGGTGCGCGCGCGCCTGCGCCGCCGGCATCAGCACCGCCAGCGCCTCCGGTGCGTCCCCCAAGGCCGCATCAATCTGGGTCAACACGCAAGGCCCAAACCGCCGCGCCAAACTGGCCCGCGGCAACGCCAAAACATCACAGACCCGCTTCAACCCCAGGTCGTGCAAGCGATCAACAACCGGGCATGGCAACCGCAGCGCCAACACCGGCAAATCGGCCAACGCCAGCGCCCCCTGCCCCTCGCCACACACAAGCCCCCGCGGCGCGCCAACCCCAAAACACGCAAGTCCCCAAGCCAGCCCCGGCGTATCCGCAAGCGCCCCGCGCGCACTCAGTCCGAACACGCAAAAGCGCTGCAGCAACGCCTCCAACACCCCCGCCTCGCCGCCGAAAAGATGCGCAACCCCGGCCGTTTCCAAAAAAAAGCCGTAGCAAGACGCCGCCACATCAGCGTTGGGAAACACAGGCGTCACCGCCGGGCTGAACCGCGCACACCAGCGGGCCAATCGCCGCAAAGCCTGCTGATCCGCCACAGGCTCATAGGGCGCGCAGATCAAGGAAGGGCAGATCGCCCGTGCATCCGCCAGGCTCTGCCCGGCCCACACCCCGATCTGGCCGGCAAGCCGGTCCACCACAGCCAGCCGCTGCGCCCCGCCCACCATAGCCACCAAGCCAACGGGTCTATCCGTAGGCCATTTGCGGCGCGTACGTTGGCGCTCGATCGACCAAAGGGGCAATTGGATAAAAGCCGTCCGTCGCATTCCGCCACTCCGCAGCGATAGGCCGTTCCTGGGTGCGCCCCTTCAAAGGGGTCAGCCGAAAAGCACTGAGGCCTGGGGGAAGTGCGCGCCCCTTCAGGCCCGCCTCCTGCGCCCACACCGGCACCGCACTGGAAAGCCCGCTCACCCCCCAGCGCGAGCGCACCCCAGCCAGGGCCTGCGCCCCAGCCGGCCGCCATACGGTGACAAACCCGCCCCCCGTTTCCGCCGCCAACTGCAGCCGTCGCCCCACCGTGCTGGACACCCGCGCCCCAAGCATCCCAAAGACGGCAGCGATCCCAGGCGTGCGGGCTGCTTCCTCCATCGCGCCTTGCGCTTGCGCCAAATCCGGTGCCCGCACGAACAACACCCGCCCCGGATCAAGCCCCAGCCGCGCCCAGCCTGCGCCATATGGCGCACCGAAATCAAAGCTCCCCGGCGCAGACACCCAAACAAGCACCCCAGGCTGGCTCACCAACGCCCGCGCACACACGCAAAGCGCAAAACCCGCCGCCGCCGGCCCGTCCAGATAGTCATCCCCAACCACCTCATGGGTGGCACCGCGCGCCAGCGTCTGCGCCAAAAGCCCCCCAGCACTGCCCAGCGACACCATCCCGGCCCCGAGCCCGCCTCCCTCCAGGGCCCGCACCTGGCGGCGCAAAGCCTCAAGAGCGGCCTGCCGCGCAGGGTTGGGTCCGCGCTTTTGGGGCATCGACCTTTCCGCAACAGCAAAGTGCGTCTTTTGCATCACGCTGCGATCCAATCCTAATGTTCCCTATATGTTCTAGTTCCGCTTTTGTCCCGCGTCAAACACTCTTCTCCCATGGCCACTCAGCGTCCCGTCGCCACCGCCCTCGCCCACGGCGTCGCCACCCGCCTTGGTCAAGCCTTGAGTGCGTTTCAGGAAGCCGACAGCCGCTGGCGCACAGCCCTGATCGAAGACATCGCTCCCCGCCGCCATGACGTCATCCTCGATGCCGCCTGCGGCAGTGGTGCCCTGGCCGTCGCCCTCGCCCAAGCCGCGCCAGGCGCCATCGTCATGGGCCTCGACCACCGCCCCGAGGCATTGGCACAGGCCCGCGCGCGGGCAGACGCCGCCAAAGTGCGCCTGGAACTGATCGAAGCCTACGCCCGTGACATTTCCTTCTATGTCAACGAACTCGCCCCCACCCGCGTCATCTGCACCTTCTCCAACACGCAGGATGATTTGATCGCCCGCCGCACCGTGCTGACGGCCGCCCGCGAGGCCCTTCGCGCCGGCGGCACCCTGCATGCCATCGAAATTGAGGCGCGCCTTCCCCGGTTCCTGGCGCAATCATCCCTCCACGCCGAACCCGCCGGCCACAGCCAATCCCTGCCAGATCTGATGCGTCAGGCGGGCTTCAGCGGGGTTGTCGCCCTCGGGTTGTTCGCAGGCACAAATGGCGCGGTGCGCCTGCATCGTGGCGCATTAGCCACGCCCTCATGAGCAGATTGCAAAACTTTCAATCGATCCTCTAGCCTTGCCCTCACGGCATGCTAACGTTGCCTTGCCAAGAGCTGAAAAAGCTGGGGCAGGACCCCATGATGACCCCAAATGACCCCGCAATGATCACCGTGCGCATCGCCAACGCCTGGAACGACCTGCCGGCCGCGCAGGCGCTCGCAGATCGCCTCACCAAGGAAGGCATGACAGCGCGCCTGGTCTGCTGCGGCACGGACGATGAGGCTCAAGCCCCGCAGCGCCACGCTGGCCCCGCGACCGTGACGCTCGCCCTGTGGTCGCCCGCCGCCACCACCTCGCTTTGGGTGCTCAAGGAAACCGATGCCGCCGCCGCCGCAGGCACGCTGGTGGAAGCGCTCCTCGCCCCGCCACGCCCGCCGCAAGCACAGGGCCGCCCAGCCCCAATTGACCTGCGCAACTGGAACCCCGCCACCACACCGCCCTCGTGGCGCGCGCTGTGTCGGCGCATCGTCTTGGTCGCGGCCGGAAAGTCACAAAATCGTTCAGCCTTGGCCATCTTAGGCCCGGCCGCGCTTGGCATCGCCGGCGGGGCCTACATGCTGTTTGCTTTAGGGCAAAACCCATCGGGTGACGCTGGCCCCGCAGAGATCGCCACAAACACCCTACAAACCGAGACGCAGGCCGCAGCCAACTTCACCCCCCAAGCAGCGCCCAATGACCCCCAGCTTCCTGAGGCGAGCGGCATCGGTGGCCCGCTGATCGCCGTTGCGCAAAATCAGCCCGCTGCTCCACCAGAGCGTCGCATCGCCCCCGTCCAACTGAACGAGCCCCCGGCCCCGCAAACGGACGCAGCCATCACCCCACCCGAGCAGCCCGCCACGAAGAGCAAACCACCAAAGCCCCCCTCATCGACCTGACCGCGCCAGATCCCCTCAGCGGGGGCCCTTCGCTTTGCGTTGCCGTAGCCAGTGCATGATCGCCCACGCATGGGACTCATGACGCACCTTCATAATGGCCTCGAGCGGTGCCATCCACACAAGCTCGTGGTCTGGTTCGGTCGGCCGCCCATCGGTCGCGCTCAGCTCCACCTCATAATAGGTGGAAAGGCTGTTGCGCGGTTCGGATCGATTGACCCAAAACTGCCCGGCACGTCCTATAATGTGGCTGGGCCAAACCGTGAGGCCGGTTTCTTCCCCGAACTCCCGCATCAGCGCGGCCGCTTCATCTTCGTCTGCCTCGATCCCCCCCCCGGGCAGATCATATTCAAACGGAGCCCGTGCCCCGATCCGCGCAATCGCCACGCTTTGCTCCCCGCGCGGGCAAAGCCCATACACGCAAGATCTCTCAAGATAGGTCAGCCCGGGTTGGGTCTGTCCGAACTGCAACGCAAAACGGGTCATGCACTCACGCTCGCAAATGGGGTCGCGCGTGTGTGGCACACTGCGCCCACCTGCCTCAAGCCTCCACGATCTGTCAGGATTGTCATAGCCACCCCCATTGCGTTCGTCGCCCGCATGCTTCAGCAAGGCACCCATGCCCGACACATCGTCCTCAAACTTTCCGTCTTTTGAACCAGTTGTGCTCATCACCGGCGCTGCGTCCGGGATCGGCGCGGCGGTCGCCCAACGCTTGGCCGCCGTCGCGCGGGGCGGGCTGATCCTGGTGGATCACGACGAGGCCGGCCTCGCTGCCATGGCAAACAACCTGGTTGAGCCCCCAGAGCGGGTGTCGCTCCTCGCCTTCGACATTGCCAACCCCGAACGCTGGCAAGCCGCCCAACGCTTCATGGAAGAACACTACGGTCGCTTGGATTGGGCCGTCGCCTCCGCCGGCGTTGCCCACGCCGCCCCCTTGATGGACACCCCGTTTTCCGAGTGGCGCGCAACCATGGGTGTCAATCTGGACGGCATGTTTCTCACCATCCAGACCGCCTTTCGCCTGATGCGCCAAGCCCCCTTTGGCGGCGCGATTGCGGTGTTGTCGTCCGCCGCCGCCCACAAGGCAGAACCGGGAATTGCCGCCTACGGCGCCTCCAAAGCAGGCGTTGAGCAGCTCGCGAAGGTCGCTGCAAAAGAGGGCGCAGACCTCAACATTCGAGTGAACGTCATCGCCCCTGGCGGGGTCGAAACACCGATGTGGCGCGGCGTGCCGATGTTTCAGGAGATGGTGGCGCAGGAAGGCTCAGAACGCGCCGCGTTCGATAAGCTCGCAGCCCTCGCCACGCCGTTGCGCCGCTACGCGCAGGCCGACGATATCGCCCGCATGGTCGAGATGTTGTTGTGCGAAAGCGCGCCGATCACGGGCGCAACGATTGTGGTGGACGGCGGCTACACGCTGTAAGACAGCGCACTCAGGCGTTGGCAGCGGCGAGTTCAGGCTCAATGGCATGGATCGCTTCCAGGGCCTCATCCAGCGCAGACCGCACCAAGCTCAGCGCGCGCACCACGTCCGGGCCTTCCATCACGCCTTCCCGGCCAAGGGCCTCCGCATACCCGCAGGCATCCGCCAGCCGCCACAAGCCCAGCCCTTTGGCAGAGCCTTTGCAGGTATGGGCCGCATCTGCCCACGTCTGGCGCGGCGCGTTGGGCGTCAGCAGCCGCAGCCAGATCGCCGCCTGCGCCTGGAAGAGATCCAGGATCTCCGCCTGCAAGCCGGCGTCACCGCCCGTCATGACGGCAAAATGATCGCGGTCAAGGATCGCCAATTGGCCCATGATTTCCACTTATCCCTACTTCCCGGCATTGTGGTGTCACCAGGTTAAGGGCGAGTGTGCATGAATTATGAAGTAATTGTAAAGGCTGCGACGCCGAACAGGGTCGCGTGGAAGTAACCAACAGCCGCAAACGCCAACAAAGCGACCAATAAACGCCACCACATCTCTGCGAAAACAAGGCGATTTCGCCCCTGCACAATCGCCGCAAACGGGATGTTGGAGGTCACCGCGGCAAAAGCGGCCCACCGTTCCCGATCCCGCGCAACGCCCTTTCGATCAATCGAGCGCGTGCCAAACAAGACCATCAAGCCAAGCCCGCCAAACAACATCACGCCCGCGCGGTCACCATTGCTGATCAGGTGGGCAAGGCCCCAGATCGCCACACCCCACAGAAACGGATGGCGCGTCACCCGCAAGATGCCGGTGGCGGGCTCGGCTTTGGCAAGGCTTCCCTCAAAACCCGCTTGCGTTGGTCCGGGGGTCAGCAGTCCAGCAACGACGAAAAGAAAAGACACCAGCATCAAGCTGTGGGTGATGTGCCGCGCCCAGCTGGGTGGGGCATAGAGCAACGAATTGGCGAGATCCAACCGCGCCTCGCCATAAGCCATGACCATCCAAACCAACACCCCCGCCGAGGCCAGGGCAAAGCCGCCCCGGTAGATCGGCTCGCCAATCGCCCCGACCAACCGTTGCCTCAAGCCGGTTGCAGACAACCCAACGTGCAAGCCGATAAACACCGCCAGCGCGATCGCAAAGTCACCCATGCCTGCCACTCCTTCGCATTGGCCAAACAGTGCCTTGCGATGCGGGCCCAAGCAAGGGCACGAACGGCCGCAGCAGCACGATCAAGCGGAAGGCGCGGGCGCATGGCGGCTGCCAGCTCTCAGCAAATTCCCGCGCTTGGCAAATCACCCAGGCTCCGCTACACACCCGCCCTTCGCCTGGACGATGTGTGGGCGTTGGGTGATTAGCTCAGTTGGTAGAGCAGCTGACTCTTAATCAGCGGGTCGCAGGTTCGAATCCTGCATCACCCACCAGATTTTAAAGGGATTTTTCCGA
>JBMOEW010000004.1:0-120734 GCA_049314555.1 Caulobacterales bacterium | reverse complement strand
CTTTTGCTGTAGGCTCGCCACCACACGCGTGGCCGGGGTGCATCCAAAACCAGCCCCCGGCGCATCTGCAGGGAAGCAATAGACAAAGCGCAGCCAGCTAGGGCCGGAGGCGAGGGAGGCGTACATGGAGAGATTTGCCGTGATTGCGGGACTGTTGGTCGCCGCCGGCTTTGCCTTGGGCTCGCTTGGGAGCGGCGTCCATGTCAATTGGGACTTCTCAGACGAAGTCTTTGAGCAAGACACAGCCACCCCCGCCGATCCCTCTCAGATCGTGACCTTAGCCCCCATGGCCTATGCCGCTCAGTCGATCCGCATCGACGGGGTCGTGGCGGTGGTGACCCTGATCCCTGAAGATCGCACTGACATTGAACTGGCGATCGACAACGCCGGCCCCCTGGCAACGCCGAAAGTGAACGTCGATCAAAACGTGCTCGCGATCGATGGCGGCTTTGGCGGCGGCATGTCTTGCCGCGACACCGCCGGGGTTCGCATCCAAGGCGTTGGCGCGGTGGCGCGAGACAGTCTCCCGCGAATCACAGCCCGCGTGCCCCGCGACGTGGTCTTCAGCGGCGACGGGGTGGTCTTTTTGGACGTCGCCACAGCACAGTCGGCAGACGTCGAGCTCAGCCGCTGCTCTGATGCCAAATTCGCTGACCTCGCAGGGGCCTTAACGCTTAACATCGAAGGGGCGGCTGAAGCCAACGCAGGGGCCGTCCAGACCGCAAACATCAGGGTTTCCGGCGCAGGTACCGTCATCCTCGCCAGCGTTCGCGAGGCCCTCGACGCCACCATCGAAGGGGCCGGCGACCTCACAGTAAACCAAGCCGCCGGCACCGCGGCCATGCGGATCAGCGGCTCGGGCGACATCGCGGTAAACGCTGCCACCCTGTCCACCCTGGACGCCAACATCGAAGGCTCCGGCGACCTTTCGATCGATGGCAACGTTTCCGGCCTTGCCAAGGTGGAAATCTCCGGGTCCGGCGACATTGACGTGAGCGGCAGCGTGGGTGACCTGGAAGCGCTCATCCAGGGCTCTGGCGAGATCGAGGTGGGCCAAGTGCAACGCGGCATGCGCCAAGAGGTGCATGGCTCCGGAACGGTCTCTGTGCGCGGACAAGGCGACGGCACCCGAACTTTGACCCGCCAAACCACGATCATCAACGAAAACGGTGCCACAACCCGCACGGAAATCGCGGTTCAGGAGGGGCCTGCCACAAAAGGCAGCGAATAACGCTTGACGCTGTTTTGGGGTATCTGTACACGACGCCCTCCGAGTTGAATTGGCTGTAGGCCTTGCGCCTAGACGCAGTTCGCCCATCTCGCTCAAAGCCGCAGACCATGTGGCCACCAAACGGGGCCATGGCCCTGGGTTTGAGCGTTTCGTGCGTTTCCTGCGATCTGGAATGTAAGTGCTGCAGCCCGTATGGGCGGCCAACGTGGTTAATTTGCACGCACCGCAGGTTGTGGCGAGATGATGAATCAGAACATCAGGATCAGGCTCAAAGCCTTCGATCATCGCATGCTCGATCAGTCGACGCGCGAGATCGTCAATACCGCCAAGCGCACAGGCGCACAGGTGCGCGGCCCGGTGCCGCTGCCCACGCGCATTGAGCGATTTACCGTCAACCGCTCTCCCCACATCGACAAAAAGTCCAGAGAGCAATTCGAAATCCGCACCCACAAGCGGGTGCTGGATATCGTCGATCCCACCCCACAAACCGTTGACGCGCTTATGAAGCTTGACCTCTCTGCCGGCGTCGATGTGCAGATCAAGGTGCTGGGCTAAGCCATGACCGCCACCACTTCCCGCACCGGCGTCATCGCCAAGAAACTCGGCATGATGCGCGTGTTCGCCGATGATGGCGCACACGTCCCCGTCACCGTCCTCCAACTGGAAGGCTGCACCGTCGTGGCGCACCGCACGACCGAAAAGGACGGCTATTGCGCTGTCCAGCTCGGGGCCGGTTCCCCAAAGGTGAAAAACCTGACCAAGGCAGAGCGCGGCCAGTTCGCTAAGAACAACGTCGCCCCCAAGTCAAAGCTTGTTGAGTTCCGCGTCGCCGAAGACATGCTGGCACCGATCGGGGCCGAAATCACCGCCGACCATTTCGTGCCAGGCCAGAAGGTTGACGTCGCCGGTCTGACGATCGGTAAAGGCTTCGCCGGTGCCATGAAGCGCTGGAACTTCGGCGGCCTGCGCGCCACCCACGGCGTGTCCGTGTCGCACCGTTCCCACGGCTCCACCGGTCAGCGCCAAGACCCCGGTAAAGTCTTCAAAGGCAAGAAGATGGCCGGCCACCTCGGCGTTGAGCGGGTCACGACGCAGGGCCTTGAAGTGGTCCGTGTGGACGTCGAGCGCGGCGTCATCATGATCCGCGGTGCTGTGCCTGGCGCTGAGGGCGCATGGATCGAAGTGCGCGATGCAGTAAAGTCCAAGCTGCCTGACAGCGCGCCGAAGCCGGCCGCATTCAAGACGCCGGACGCTCCGGCCGCCGCGGAGGCATGAGATCAATGAAACTCGACGTGATCACCATGGACGCGGGCGCTGCCGGCTCAATCGAGCTGCCAGACGACATCTTCGGCATTGCCGAACCCCGCGCCGACATCATCCAGCGTATGGTGAAGTACCAACTCGCCAAGCGTCGGGCCGGCACCCACAAGACGCAGTCGCGTTCGGAAGTGTCGCGCACCACCAAGAAGATGTACAAGCAAAAGGGCACAGGCGGCGCACGCCACGGATCGCGCAACGCGCCGATCTTCGTCGGCGGTGGCCACGCCCACAACATCAAGCCGCGTGATTACACCCACGACCTGCCTAAGAAGGTGCGGGCGATGGCCATGAAGCACGCGCTTTCGGCAAAAGCCGGCACCGATGACATCATCGTCTTGGACGACGCCAAACTCGCAGCCCCAAAGACGGCCGAACTTAAGAGGGTTCTCGCCAAGCTGGGTCTGGAAAATGCCCTGATCATTGCCGGCCCGAAGGTCGATGAAAATCTGGCGCGCGCGGCCCGCAATATTCCAAACCTCGATGTGCTGCCCAGCGCCGGCCTCAACGTTTACGACATGCTGCGCCGCCGCAAGCTGGTCCTGACGAAAGAAGCCGTGGCCGCGATCACGGCCCGCTTCGAGCCCAAGACGGAGGCTGCATAATGTCGGTCCTCAAGCACTACGACACCATTATCGCCCCGGTGATCACTGAGAAGTCGACCCTTTTGTCTGAGTACAACAAGGTCGTGTTCAAGGTGCCGCTGAAGGCCACCAAGGTTGAAGTGAAGGCCGCCGTTGAGGCGCTCTTTAAGGTCCGCGTGATGGCCGTCAACACGGTGATCCAAAAGGGCAAAACAAAGCGTTTCCGGGGCATCCCTGGCCGGCGCTCTGATGTGAAAAAAGCGATCGTGACGCTCCATGAAGGCGATACGATTGACGTGACGACGGGGCTCTAAAATGGCGTTGAAAACTTTCCGCCCGACCTCGCCGGGCCGCCGTCAGCTGGTGATCGTTGATCGCTCAGAGCTGTACAAAGGTAAGCCGGTGAAGGCGTTGACCGAAGGGCTGACAAAGTCCGGCGGTCGCAACAACATGGGTCGCGTCACCGCCTTCCGGCATGGCGGCGGGCACAAGCGCACCTATCGCCTGGTCGATTTCAAGCGCCGCAAGTGGGGCATCGCCGCCACGGTGGAGCGTCTCGAATATGACCCGAACCGCACAGCCTTTATCGCGCTGCTGAAGTATCAAGACGGTGAACTGGCCTACATCATTGCCCCACAGCGTTTGAAGGCCGGCGACGAAGTGATTGCCGCCGAAAAAGCAGACGTGAAGCCCGGCAACGCGATGTTGCTGCGCAACATTCCGGTCGGAACCATCATTCACAACGTCGAACTGAAGCCCCTGAAGGGCGGCCAGATCGCCCGGGCCGCCGGCTCTTATGCCCAGGTGGTCGGCCGCGACGCCGGCTATGTTCAGCTGCGCTTGGGATCGGGCGAATTGCGCATGGCCCCAGACAATTGCATGGCCTCCATCGGCGCCGTGTCCAACCCCGACAACATGAACGAAGTCTGGGGCAAGGCCGGCCGTTCGATTTGGCTGGGTCGCAAGCCCACCGTGCGCGGCGTCGCCATGAACCCGGTTGACCACCCCCACGGCGGCGGCGAAGGCAAAACCTCCGGCGGCCGCCACCCTGTAACCCCGTGGGGCCAAAAAACCCGCGGACCAAAAACCCGTAAAACCAAGCCTTCGGATCGTTTGATTATCCGTCGGCGCCACGCGAAGAAGGGCTAACCCCGATGCCCCGTTCTGTCTGGAAAGGCCCGTTTGTGGATGGGTATTTGTTGGCGAAGGCCGACAAAGCCTCAGAAAGCACACGCCCGGCTCCGATCAAAACCTGGTCGCGGCGCTCCACAGTCATGCCTCAGTTCATCGGACTGACGTTTCAAGTCCACAACGGCAAGACGTTTGTGCCCGTGACCGTGTCAGAAGACATGGTCGGCATGAAGCTTGGCGAGTTTGCCCCAACCCGCAGCTACTTCGGGCATGGCGCGGACAAGAAAGCGAAGAGGAAGTAGGCCATGGGCAAGCCTAAGGCGCCTCCCAAGCAAGCCAGCAACGAAGCGCGCGCGGTCGTGAAAATGCTGCGCACGAGCCCGCAAAAGCTCAACCTCGTGGCTCAGTCCATTCGCGGCCTGCATGCCGAGAAGGCGGTCAACGAGCTTGTGTTCTCGCGCAAGCGCATCGCCAAAGACGTGCTGAAGTGCTTGAAGTCGGCCATCGCCAACGCTGAAAACAACCATGAGTTGGATATCGACCAACTGGTTGTTGCCCAGGCCCACGTTGGCAAGAACCTGGTCCTCAAGCGCATGAACACCCGCGCCCGCGGTCGCGGTGCACGGATCGAAAAGCCCTTTTCCCAATTGACGATCGTCCTGCGTGACACCTCGAAAACGGTGACAGTCGCAGGCGAGGCGGAGGCCGCCTGATGGGTCAGAAAGTCAATCCGATCGGGCTGCGGCTCGGCATCAACCGCACCTGGGATAGCCGTTGGTACGCCAACACTGGCGAATACGCGCGCCTGCTTCACCAGGACCTGAAGATTCGCAAATTCCTGCGCGACAAGCTCGCCGCCGCAGGCATTTCCAAGATCATCATTGAACGTCCGCTGCGCAAATGCCGCGTCACGATCCTGACCGCCAAGCCTGGCGTCGTGATCGGCAAGAAGGGCGCAGACATCGAAAAGCTCCGCAAGGAACTGGCGAAGATGTCGCCGGATTCAGAGGTGTTCTTGAACCTGGTCGAAGTGCGTAAGCCTGAGACCGATTCAACCCTCGTCGCTGAAGGCATCGCCCAACAGCTGGAACGCCGCGTCGCCTTCCGTCGCGCCATGAAACGCGCCATGCAGTCGGCCCAACGCTTGGGCGGCCAAGGCATCCGGATCAACGTGTCCGGCCGCCTGGGCGGCGCGGAAATCGCGCGGATGGAATGGTATCGGGAAGGCCGGGTTCCGTTGCACACCCTGCGTGCCGATATCGACTACGGGTTTGCCGAAGCCAAGACCGCCTACGGCATCATCGGCGTGAAGGTCTGGATCTTCAAAGGCGAAATCCTGGAGCATGATCCAATGGCCCAGGACCGTCGTGCCCTGGACACCGGCGAGAACCGCGAGCGTCGCGATCGCGACCACCGTGACCGTCCGCCCCGTGACGATCGCCCCAGTGGTGACCGTCGCGGCCGTGGGGCGCGGCGTCCTCGAACGGACGCTGATGCAACCCCATCCGAAACGGAAAGCTGAGGGAGCGGATAAATCATGCTGCAACCGAAGAAAACCCGCTTCCGCAAGGCGCACAAAGGCCGCATCCACGGCTTCGCGAAGGGCGGCTCTGCGCTTAACTTCGGCTCGTTCGGCCTCAAAGCCGTGGAGCCAGAGCGCGTAACGGCCCGCCAGATCGAAGCCGCCCGTCGCGCGATCACCCGGCAAATGAAGCGGCAGGGCAAAGTGTGGATCCGGATCTTCCCGGACGTGCCGGTGTCCAAGAAGCCAACCGAAGTACGGATGGGTTCCGGCAAGGGCGCGCCGGAGTTTTGGGCCGCCCGCGTGCACCCAGGTCGGGTGATGTTTGAGATCGACGGCGTTCCCGAGGAAGTCGCGCGCGAGGCTTTGCGATTGGGCGCAGCCAAGCTCCCGATCAAGACCCGGGTCGTCACGCGTCTGGAGGGCCAGTAACATGGACAGTGCCGAGATGCGCGGTTTTGATGCCGCTCGCCTGCAAGAAGAGCTGCTGAAGCTGAAGAAGGAGCAGTTCAACCTGCGCTTTCAGCAAGCCTCAGGTCAGCTGGAGAAGCCATCGCGCATGCGCGAAGTGCGTCGGGATATCGCGCGGGTGAAAACCGTGTTGCGCGAAAAATCCGTCGCGAAGTCCGTTTAAGTAGGAGAGCGCGCGATGCCGCGGCGATTGATGCAAGGCGAAGTGGTCAGCGACAAGGGCGAAAAGACCGTCGTGGTCTTGGTTGAGCGCACCTTCCTGCACCCGCTCTACAAAAAGACCGTGCGCCGGTCGAAGAAGTTTCACGCTCACGACGAAAACAACGAGTTCAAGAAGGGCGAGATCGTACAGATCCAAGAATGCCCGCCGCGCTCGAAGTTGAAGGTGTGGGAAGTTGTCGGCCGCGTTCAGGCCTGACGTCGATTTTTGAGGATTGAGGATCCGTTATGATCCAGATGCAGACCAATCTCGACGTCGCCGATAATTCCGGCGCCAAGCGCGTGATGTGCATCAAGGTGCTTGGGGGCTCCAAGCGCCGGTACGCCGCCGTGGGCGACATTATCGTCGTGTCGATTAAAGAAGCGATGCCCAAGGGCCGTGTCAAAAAGGGCGACGTGAAGAAGGCCGTCGTGGTCCGCACCGCCAAGGCGATCAAGCGCCGCGATGGCAGCGTGATCCGCTTTGACAGCAATTCGGCCGTCCTGATCAACAACCAAGGCGAGCCGATCGGCACGCGGATCTTTGGCCCGGTTCCCCGCGAACTGCGCGCCAAGAACCACATGAAGATCATCTCGCTGGCGCCGGAGGTGCTGTAACTATGGCCGCGAAAATCAAGAAGGGCGACACGGTCATCGTCATCGCCGGCAAAGACAAGGGCCAAAGCGGCAAGGTCGTAAAAGTCCTGCCGGATCTCGGTCGTGTCGTCGTCGAAGGCGTGAACATGGCCAAGCGCCACACCAAGCCCTCGATGGCCGATCCTCAAGGGGGCGTGAAGAGCAAGGAAGCCTCGCTCGACGTGTCCAATGTCATGATGCGCGACCCCAAGACCGGCGAACCCACCCGGGTGGGCTTCAAGGTCCTGGAGAGCGGAGAGAAAGTGCGCATCGCCAAGAAGTCCGGGGTGCAGATCGATGTCTGAGGCAGCTTACGAACCGCGCATGAAGACACGCTATCGCGAAGTCGTTCGCGAGCGCATGCAGGCCGCGTTCAACTACACCAACCCGATGCAGATCCCGCGTCTGGAAAAGATCGTGTTGAACATGGGCGTTGGCGAGGCGGTGGGGGATTCCAAGAAACTCACCTCCGCCCTGGAAGCCATGACCCTGGTCAGCGGCCAAAAGCCGGTCACCACCCGCGCCAAACAATCCATCGCCGGCTTCAAGATTCGCGAGAATATGGCGGTCGGCTGCAAGGTCACCCTGCGCAAAGAGCGCATGTACGAATTCCTCGACCGCTTGGTGACGATTGCGTTGCCGCGGGTGAAGGATTTCCGTGGCCTGAATGGCAAAAGTTTCGACGGTCGCGGCAACTACGCGATGGGCTTGAAGGAGCACTTGGTGTTCCCCGAAATCGACTACGACAAGGTCGATACGATTTGGGGCATGGACATCATCGTGTGCACCACCGCGCCCACCGACGCAGAAGCTAAAGCCCTTTTGAAAGAATTCGATTTCCCGTTCCGGAACTGATCCAGACCCTCAAAACCTGGATCCACCCCAGAACGCATCGGGAGAGAAGTATGGCAAAGACTGGCTCAATCGAGCGCAACGACAAGCGCAAGCGGCTGGTGCAGAAATTCGCCAACCGCCGTGCGAAGTTGAAAGCACAAGCGGTGGATGAATCTCTGCCCCTGGAGGAGCGCTTTGCTGCGCGCCTCAAACTGGCCGAGCTGCCGCGCAATTCGGCCCAGAACCGCGTTCGCAATCGCTGCGAGCTGACGGGCCGTCCGCGCGCCTTCTATCGCAAGCTCAAAATGAGCCGTATCGCGCTGCGTGAACTGGCCTCCAAAGGTCAGATCCCCGGCATGGTCAAGTCGAGCTGGTAAGGGGAGAGCGGCATGAACCTCAATGATCCCCTCGGCGATATGCTGACCCGCATCCGCAACGCCCAGATGCGCGGCCGGTCGTCAGTACTCACGCCAGCCTCACGGATGCGCGTGCGCGTCCTCGATGTGCTGGTGGAAGAAGGCTATATTCGCGGCTATGCGGAGCAAGACGCAGACGGCCACAAGGCCATCCGCATCGAGCTGAAATACTATGAAGGCGCGCCGGTGATCTCAGAGATCGCCCGCGTTTCAAAGCCCGGCCGGCGGGTGTATTCGGCGGTAAAAGATCTGCCCTTGGTCCGCAACGGCCTTGGCATTTCGATCCTGTCGACACCAAAGGGTGTGATGTCCGACGCCGCCGCCCGTGCCGCAAACGTCGGCGGCGAAATTCTCTGCAGGGTGTATTGATATGTCGCGCGTCGGCAAGAAACCTTTGACTCCGCCCGCTGGCGTCACCCTGACGGTAGCCGGCCAAACCGTGAAGGTAAAGGGCACCAAGGGCGAGCTGTCCTTCCGGTTGCACGACGATGTCGCCTTGGTGGAAGAGGGTGGCGGGTATGTCGTGAAGCCGCGGTCGGAAAGCCCGCGCGCCCGCGCCCTGTGGGGCACCACCCGCGCGGTGTTGGCCAACCAGATCCTCGGCGTGAGCCAGGGGTTTGAAAAGACCCTGGAGCTGGTCGGCGTCGGCTATCGCGCCGCGATGCAGGGCAAGAACCTGCAGCTGCAGCTGGGCCTTAGCCACGATGTGATCTACGAGCCCCCGGCCGGCATCACCATTGCCACGCCGAAGCAAACTGAAATCAAGATCTCCGGCGTCGATAAGCAGACGGTCGGTCAGGTCGCCGCCGAAATCCGCAGCTACCGTCCGCCAGAGCCCTATAAGGGCAAGGGTGTGAAAGTGGCGGGCGAATACGTTCGTCGCAAAGAAGGCAAGAAGAAGTAACGGCCATGAAGAGCGCGCTCGAAAAGAACCAGCGCCGGGCCTTGCGCCAGCGCTCCAAGCTTCGGAAAGTGTCGATTGGGCGCCTGCGCCTGTCGGTGTTCCGGTCCTCCAAGAATATTTCTGCCCAGGTCATTGACGACGTGGCAGGCGTAACGGTCGTGGCTGCCTCGACCCTGGAAAAAGTGTTCAAGGACGCTGGCAAACCAGGATCCGACAAGGACGCTGCGGTCGCGATCGGCAAATTGATCGCCGAGCGCGCTGCCTCCAAAGGCGTCAAGCAAGTGGTCTTTGACCGCGGTGCCTACCTCTTCCACGGTCGCGTGAAGGCGCTGGCCGACGCCGCCCGTGAGGGCGGTCTCGACTTCTAAGGAAAGACACGCGATGTCGATAACTGAAGAATCCACTGAAGAACAACGCCGCGGCCGCCGAGGGCGTGGGGGTGGCGATCGTGATCGTCGCGATGACCGCCGCAATCCGCAGGGCGAAGATCGTGATCCCGAGTTTGTAGACAAACTCGTGGCGATCAACCGCGTCGCCAAAGTGGTGAAGGGCGGCAAGAACTTTGGCTTCGCCGCGCTGGTCGTCGTGGGCGACAAGAAGGGCCGCGTTGGCTTTGGCCATGGCAAGGCGCGCGAAGTGCCAGAAGCGATTCGCAAAGCCACCGAAGAAGCCAAAAAAACCATGATCCGCGTGCCGCTCCGCGAAGGGCGCACCTTGCATCACGACGCCTCTGGCCATTGGGGAGCCGGGCGCGTCATGCTGCGGGCAGCGCCTCCAGGCACCGGCCTAATCGCCGGCGGTCCGATGCGCGCGGTGCTGGAAGTGTTGGGCGTTCAAGACGTGGTGGCCAAAAGCCAAGGCTCGTCCAACCCCTACAACATGGTTCGCGCCACATTCGATAGCCTGAAGCGTCAAGTCAGCCCCCGTCACGTCGCCAACCGCCGCGGTCTTAAGGTGTCCGACATCGTCGGTCGTCGCAAAGACGGTGCGAGCCTCGGCGAAGTGCCGGCCGAAGGGTAAGGGAAAGCCGTTATGCCCCCGAAGAAGCAATCGTCTGTGGCGGCCAAAATCGCTGTCAAACAAACGGGCAGCCCCATCCGCCGGGAAGCCAGCCAGCGCGAAACCTTGCGTGGCTTGGGTTTGCGACGGGTCGGCCATGTCGTCCATCTGGAAGACACGCCCTCCATCCGGGGCATGGTCCGCAAAGTGGCCCACCTAGTAGAGATCGTCGGCGCCTCCGTCTAAGGCCGCGCCGCACCAATTTGAGGAAAGTTCGAAGCCATGCGTCTCAACCAACTCGCTGACAACCCCGGCGCGACCAAGAAGCGCATGCGCGTCGCTCGCGGCGTTGGCTCCGGCAAGGGCAAGACCGCGGGCCGTGGCGTCAAGGGACAGAAGTCCCGTGGCGGCGTCTCGATCAATGGCTTCGAAGGCGGCCAAATGCCGATCCACATGCGGATGCCAAAGCGCGGCTTCAACAAGCTGAACCGCGCTCGCTTCGCGTGGGTGAACCTGGGCCGCCTGCAAACCGCGATCGATGCCGGTCGTCTCACCCCGCAAGGGGAAGTGACCGAAGACACCTTGATCGCGGCAGGCCTCGTGCGCCGGAAGAAAGATGGCGTGCGCCTCCTTGCGCAAGGCGAGCTGAAGACCAAAGTGAGTTTGGTCGTAACCGGCGCTTCCGCTGCAGCCATTGCTGCTGTGGAAAAGGCCGGCGGCTCGGTGCGTTTGCTTCAGCCCGTAGCTGTCGCGCCGGCTTGACCGGTGCCTGCCGGGCTCCGATAGCGTAACCGATATCCCCTGCGCCTTTCGGCGCAGTGCGTGCTCTCTGACTCGAGGAGCGACAGCGCCCTATGGCATCAGCCGCCGAACAACTGGCCGCAAATCTGAACTTCCAGGCCTTCGCCAAAGCGAAGGAGCTGCAACAGCGGATTCTTTTCACCCTCGGCGCGATGATCATCTATCGCCTGGGGACGTTCATCCCGATCCCCGGGATCGACATCGTTCAGTTCCAACAGATCTTCAACGGTCAAAGCGGTGGCCTGTTGGGCATGTTCAACGTCTTCTCCGGCGGTGCCGTCGAGCGGATGGCGATTTTCGCGCTGAACGTGATGCCCTACATTTCGGCCTCGATCATCGTTCAGCTTCTGGCATCGACCAACCCGTCGCTGGAGCGTCTGAAAAAAGAAGGCGAGGCCGGTCGCAAACAGCTCAACCAATACACCCGCTACTTGACGGTCGTTTTGGCGATCTTTCAGTCGCTGGGGATCGCGGTCGGCATGCAATCGACGCCAGGTCTCGTGCCAGACCCGGGGCCGTTCTTCATCATTTCCACGGTCATCACCCTCACCGGTGGCACCATGTTCTTGATGTGGATCGGTGAACAGATCACCGCCCGCGGCGTGGGCAACGGCATCTCGCTGATCATCTTTGCGGGCATCGTGGCAACGCTTCCCTCGACGATCGCGCAAGCCCTGGAACAGGGCCGCACCGGCGATCTCGATGCCATCGCCATGATCGCGATTTTGACGCTGCTGATCGGCGTGATCGTGTTCGTCGTGTTCATTGAGCGCAGCTTGCGCCGCTTGGTGATTCAGTATCCGAAGCGCCAGGTCGGCAACCGCATGTTCATGGGCGACAGCTCGTTCCTGCCGCTTAAGATCAACACCGCAGGTGTGATCCCACCGATCTTTGCGTCATCGCTGCTGCTTTTGCCGGCAACCGCTGTTCAATTCATCGGCTTGAGTGAATCGGCACCGGAGTGGCTACAAAACACGGTGGCAGCGCTGAACTACGGCTCGCCTCTACACATGTTCTTGTATGCCGTGCTCATCATCTTCTTCTGCTTCTTCTACACCTCGATTGTATTCAACCCGGAAGAGACGGCAGACAACCTGCGCAAATACGGCGGGTTTTTGCCTGGTATTCGCCCCGGCAAAAAGACGGCAGACTATCTGGACTATGTCTTGACCCGTCTCACGGTCATCGGGGCTGGCTATATTGCTTTCGTCTGCCTGTTGCCGGAGATGCTGATCTCTTACTATGGGCTCGCCTTCTATCTTGGCGGCACGTCTTTGCTGATCG
This sequence comes from Caulobacterales bacterium, assembly GCA_049314555.1. Lineage (GTDB taxonomy): Bacteria > Pseudomonadota > Alphaproteobacteria > Caulobacterales > Aquidulcibacteraceae > REEB509. The sequence continues at coordinate 108,406 of JBMOEW010000004.1, read as the reverse complement.
TGGTGTCTGTGACCCTAGATACCGTGACCCAGATACAGTCCCACTTGTATGCTCACCAGTATGAGGGCTTGATAAAGAAGTCGAAGCTCAGGGGGCGTTCGCGATGAATTTGATCCTGTTTGGCCCGCCAGCCGCCGGCAAAGGCACCCAAGCCAAGCGTCTGGTGGACGAACGGGGTTATATTCAACTTTCGACTGGGGATATGTTGCGGGCGGCCCGGGCCTCTGGGTCGCCGCTTGGGGTCAAGGTTGCGGCAATCATGGATTCCGGCGCACTTGTTTCTGATGAGATCGTGATCGACCTGATCGACGACGCTTTGACCAAAAACCCATCGGCCCCAGGCTTCATCTTTGACGGATTTCCCCGCACGGTGGCCCAGGCGGAAGCGTTGGATGCCTTGTTGGCCCGTCGCGGCAAGCAGATTGATCTGGTGATTCGCCTCGACGTCGATCCCGACGCGCTGATGACGCGTGTCACCACCCGGTTTGCCGAGCAGGGCAGGGCAGACGACAACCCGGAATCGTTCAAAACCCGCCTGGACGCCTACCTGGCCCAGACAGCCCCGCTGCTGCCTTATTATCAAGGCAAGGGTTGCCTCGTTTCCGTGGACGGCATGGCCCCGGTCGAAACCGTAGCCGCCTCGATAGCCGCGGCCCTGGACGTCCCGGTGCGCCGATAAGGTGTCCAGTTTGCGAAATGTGAACAATCACTGCGAACGCAGTTGACGCATCGCTTCGCGCGGCTATAACACGCGGTCTTCGCCGCAGGGGCGTGCTCAAGAGGCCGCGCAGGGTTCCCAGGATTGGGGGCTGCGCGATTGGCCCTTTGGGCGTGTGTCCGTAAAACGCGGTTCTATCAGGTTTTGGAGTTCACCATGGCCCGGATCGCCGGCGTCAACATTCCGACCCAAAAGCGCGTGGTTATCGCGCTACAGTATATCCATGGGATCGGGCCACACTTCGCGCAGGAAATCTGCACGAAGGTCAACCTCACGCCGGACCGTCGCGTCAATCAACTGACCGACGCCGAAGTCCTCCAGATCCGCGAAGCGATCGACAAGGACTACACGGTGGAGGGCGATCTTCGCCGCGAGGTGTCCACCAACATCAAGCGTTTGATGGACCTTGGCTGCTACCGTGGCCTGCGTCACCGTAAAGGTCTGCCGGTGCGCGGCCAGCGCACCCACACCAACGCCCGCACCCGCAAGGGTCCCGCCAAGCCGATCGCCGGCAAAAAGCAAGCCAAGAAGTAAGGGGACGCCGCCATGGCCAAGGAAGCCACCCGCGTCCGCAAGCGCGAACGCAAAAACATCGCTGCCGGTGTCGCGCATGTGAACGCCAGCTTTAACAACACCATGGTCACGATCGCCGATGCTCAAGGCAACGTGATCGCCTGGTCGTCGTCTGGCACCATGAACTTCAAAGGCTCGCGCAAGTCGACGCCTTATGCCGCTCAGGTCGCCGCTGAGGACGCCGGCCGCAAGGCCATGGAGCACGGCATGCGCACCCTTGAGGTGAACGTGTCTGGCCCAGGGTCCGGTCGCGAATCCGCCCTGCGGGCGCTGCAGGCGGTTGGCTTCATTGTCACTTCCATCAAGGACGTGACCCCCATTCCCCACAACGGTTGCCGTCCACCCAAGCGTCGCCGCGTTTAAGTCGCGAGCGGCCGCAGGCCCGGTGCGCGTCGCCTTTTGGGACCATTGCTTCTGATTTGAGAGACCCATGTCGATCCAGAAAAACTGGCAGGATTTGATTAAGCCGAAGAAGCCTGTTGTAGAGCATGGCTTCGACCCCGCACGTCGCGCCTCGCTGATCGCCGAGCCGCTTGAGCGCGGCTTTGGCATGACCATCGGCAACGCGTTGCGCCGGGTGCTGCTGTCGTCACTGCAGGGCGCGGCCATCACGGCGGTCCAAATTGACGGCGTCGTGCATGAGTTCAGCTCGATCCCGGGCGTGCGCGAAGACGTTACCGACATCGTGCTCAACCTGAAGCAGGTGGCGATCCGCATGCGCGGCGAGGGGCCAAAGCGCCTGATGCTGCAGGCAGACACAGCCGGCGAAGTGCGCGCGAGCCAGATCCAAACCACTGGCGACATTGAGATCCTCAATCCCGAACTGGTGATCTGCACCCTGGATGAGGGCGGTTCGCTGCGCCTTGAACTCACAGTGAACACCGGCAAAGGCTACGTCCCGGCTGAAAAGAACCGTCCAGACGATGCCCCGATTGGCCTGGTCGCGATCGACGCGATCTATTCGCCGGTCAAGCGCGTGGCCTACCGCGTGGAAAACACCCGGTCTGGCCAAGTGCTGGACTACGAAAAGCTGATCATGGACATCGACACCGATGGCTCGGTTCGGCCTGAAGATGCGGTGGCCTATGCCGCACGCATCTTGCAAGAGCAACTGCAGGTGTTCGTCACCTTCGAAGAACCCCGCCAGAAGCGCGAAGTTGGCGAAAAGCCAGATCTGCCCTTCAACCCGGCGCTGTTGAAGAAAGTGGACGAGCTGGAACTATCTGTTCGTTCCGCCAACTGCCTGAAGAACGACAACATCGTTTACATCGGCGACCTGATCCAGAAGTCCGAAGCGGAAATGCTCCGCACCCCGAACTTCGGCCGCAAGTCGCTCAACGAGATCAAAGAAGTCCTTGCCACCATGGGTTTGCACCTGGGCATGGCCGTCGACAATTGGCCCCCGGACAACATCGAAGATCTCGCCAAGAAGTACGAAGAAAACGTCTGATGGTGCGCCCCGCAGCGCGCCTTGTGTTTGGAGCCTTTTGAGTCATGCGTCACGGCCACGCCTTCCGCAAGTTGAACCGCACCGCCAGCCATCGCACGGCGATGCTGGCCAACATGGCGGCCGCCTTGATCAAGCACGAGCAGATCGTGACCACGTTGCCCAAGGCCAAGGAATTGCGCCCTGTGGTGGAAAAGCTGGTGACGCTCGCCAAGCGCGGCGACCTGCACGCGCACCGCTTGATCGTGTCGCGTCTGCGGGACGAAACCCAAGCCAAGAAATTGGTCGATACGCTGGCCCCGCGGTACAAAACGCGCGCCGGCGGCTACACACGGATCCTGAAGGCCGGCTTCCGCCATGGCGACAATGCCCCGGTGGCGGTGATCGAGTTCGTCGATCGCGATGAGTCCGTCAAAGGGCAAAACAGCGGCCCGCGCCCCGAAGCCATCTACACCGACGAAGGCTAAAATCTGACCCGGCCTTGTCCAAAGGAGCCGTCAGGCGCATCTTTGTGCCTGTGACGCACCAGAATCAACCTTCCGCACCGTCTGCGCTGCTGCCCATTTGGGCGGTGGCGCTTTTGGCGTTTGCGCTCGTGGCATGCCAACCTGGCAATCGCACGCCGTCCGGCGAGCCGCAGGCCGCAGCGCCACCTGGCCCGGAAATTGTCGTCCAACCCCCGGTGGGCGAACGCATCGTACCCAACACCCGCGGCGAGATGATGATGTCGTTGGCCCCCGTGGCGCAATCGGCATCGCCGGCCGTCGTCAACGTGTTTGCCACCCGCGACGGCACCCGCAGCCAAGGCCGCGTCTACGACGATCCAGCCATGCGCCGCTTTGGCGAAGGCTTCCGCGGTGTGCCGCGCGAGCGCGCCGAACAGTCGTTGGGCTCAGGCGTGATCGTGCGAACGGATGGCGTGGTCGTCACCAACAACCACGTCGTGCAGGGGGCGAGCGCCCTGCGCATCATCACCGCAGACCGCCGCGAGTTTGAGGCGCGGATCGTGCTTTCTGATCCCCGCACTGATTTGGCGGTCCTTCAGATCGAGGGGGCTGACCAGCCGTTCCCGGCCCTGCCGTTCGCCGATACCCGCGACGTCAAGGTGGGCGATATGGTGTTGGCGATTGGCAATCCCTTTGGCCTCACCCAAACCGTCACCTCCGGCATTGTATCGGCGGTCGCGCGCACAGAAGTGGGTGTGAGCGACTACAGCTTCTTCATCCAGACCGATGCCGCCATCAACCGTGGCAACTCCGGCGGGGCCCTGGTGGACATGACCGGCGCGCTCGTTGGCGTCAACACGGCGATCTACTCCCAGTCCGGCGGCTCCAATGGCATTGGCTTTGCCATCCCTTCCGAGATGGTGCGTCGTGTGGTGGAATCGGCCCTTGCCGACGGCCGCGTGGTGCGCCCCTGGCTTGGCGCCCGCGTCGCCCCTGTAACCGCCGGCATGGCCCGTGGCCTCGGTTTGCCGCGCCCTTATGGCGTGTCGATCACGCAGGTCTTTCCGGGGGCCTCCGCAGACCAGGCCGGCCTGCGCCCAGACGACATCATCCTGACAGTGGGCGGCATTGAAATCTTCGACGAGCAAGGCCTGCGCTATCAGTTCGCCACCCAAGCCCCAGGCGCGCAAGTGCCCTTGAGCGTGCGCCGCGGAGTCGAAACCATCGCCATGACAGCGATCGCCGCAGCGCCCCCAGAAGGCGACGCCGATGCCCGCGTGCTATCTGGACGCCACCCCCTGGATGGGGCTGTGATCGTAACCCTGTCCCCGGCCGCCGCAGAAGATGCGGGCCTTGATCCATTCCTGTCTGGAGTGGTGGTGCGCGAAACCGCCGCCGCGCGCCCAGACCTGATGCGCGGCGATATCATCCGCGCGATCAACGGCCGCCCGGTGCGCAACTCTGCGGAGGTCGAACAGGCCCTGCGCGCCGGCCGCGGTGGCCAATGGACAATTGTCGTGGAACGAGACGGGCAGGCGACGGAATACGCCTACAGGCGGTGAGGCCAACATGGACCTGTTTCAACAGGCCGGTGTGAGCCTGGGGGCCAAGCCCCCCCTTGCAGATCGGCTGCGTCCGCGCGCCCTGGGCGATGTGGTTGGCCAAGACCACTTGCTCGGCCCAGACGGTGCCTTGACCCGCATGGTAAGCGCCAAACGCCTAAGCTCGCTGATCCTGTGGGGCCCGCCGGGCGTCGGCAAAACCACAATCGCGCGCCTGCTGGCAGAGGCCGCAGGCCTGGAGTTCATGCAGATTTCGGCGGTCCATTCCGGCGTGGCTGACCTGCGCAAGGCGTTCGAGACCGCTCGCGCGCGGCGCGAAGCCGGCAAAGGCGTGGCCCTGTTCGTAGACGAGATCCATCGCTTCAACCGGGCCCAGCAAGATAGCCTCCTTGGCCCCGTTGAAACCGGCGATGCCGTGCTGATCGGCGCGACCACAGAAAACCCGTCCTTTGCCTTGAATGGCGCGGTTTTGTCCCGCGCACAGGTCTTTGTGCTCAACGCCCTGACCGAAGCGGCCCTCGAACAACTGCTGCAGCGCGCCGAAGCAGACTTGGGCCAGCAGCTGCCCCTAACCGCCGCCGCCCGCGAACGACTCGTGGCATTTGCCGATGGCGATGGCCGCTATCTCCTGGGCCTCGCGGACTCGCTCCTGGTGGATCCGCCAAAGGCCCCGCTGGACGAAGATGCCCTCGCCAAGCGCCTGCAAAAGCGGGCCCCGCTCTACGACAAGGACCGGGAAGCCCACTACGACCTCGTGTCCGCCCTGCATAAGTCCATCCGCGGATCAGATCCCGATGCAGCACTTTACTGGCTGGCCCGGATGCTGGGGGGTGGGGAAGAACCGTTGTTCATCGCCCGTCGGCTTGTGCGGGCCGCTGCTGAAGACATTGGCGCGGCAGACCCCCTCTCGCTGCTGGTTGCAACCGCTGCCAAGCAGGCGGTGGAGTTTCTGGGGCAGCCGGAGGCAGAGCTTCACCTCGCTCAAGCGGTGACCCATTTGGCCTGCGCGCCGAAGTCGAACGCGATCTACACCGCCTGGAAGGCGGCCCAAGTGGCCGCCGCAGAAACCGGCTCCCTGCCACCGCCGATGCACAGCCGCAATGCCCCAACCCGCCTGATGAAAGACCTGGGCTATGGGGCAGGCTATGCCTACGACCATGACAGCCCGGATGGCTTTTCCGGCCAATCCTACTTTCCAGACCAAATGCCCCGCCAGAATTTCTATCGCCCAAGCGGTCGCGGGTCTGAAGCCCGCGTGGCCGAGCGGATCGCCCACTGGCAAGCCCTGCGCGACAAGGCCAACGCCGGTGGGTGAGCGCCCCCTTTCCCCAGACCACGCAGCCTTCGCCAGATCCCTCGTGATCCACGCGGACAAGGCACTGATGGTGTTCGACAAGCCGCCTGGCTTGGCCTCGCAGGGGGGCTCCGGCGTGGATTTGTCGCTTGATGATCTAATGGCCGCCTTCGTCACGCCAAAGGGCCGCGTGCCGCGCCTGATCCACCGGCTGGACCGCGAAACCTCCGGCGTGATCATCGCCGGTCGCACGAAGCCAGCGACCGCAGAGCTGTCTCAAGCCTTTGCCAGCCGAGCGACCCAAAAGACCTATCTGGCCATCGTCTGCGGTGGCCCGGTGCAAGCGCCCGAAGGCATGATCGATCAGCCGCTGCACAAGTCCACCCGCCCAGGGGCGCTGGACCTGATGCGTCCCTGTCCGCCAGACCACCCTGGTGCTCAGGCAGCGATCACCCGCTATAAAACCCTCGCCAGCACGCCCGCCGCGGCGCTCGTGGCGTTCTTCCCCCAAACCGGGCGCATGCATCAATTGCGCGCCCACGCGGCCCACATCGGCCACCCGATCGCAGGCGACGCCAAATACGGAGGCCTATTTTCGCTGGCGGGCGTGGCGATCCCGCGCCTGATGCTGCACGCAGCCCGATTAAGCGTTCCGCACCCGCTTGGCGGTCAAGCGACCTATGCGGCACCAGCGCCAGCCGATCTGATTGCTGCTTGCGAGGCCTTGGGCCTGCCACTCGCAAACAACTGGCACGACCCGGCAGGCGAAGGGTAGGGCAACCGGATGCAAATCTATCTGTGGGTAGCGGCCGGAGGAGCCTTGGGGGCGGTGGCGCGGTTCGCGATGGGCGTGCAAGCGGCCGCCTGGTTTGGCCCAAGTTTTCCGTGGGGCACTTTGATTGTGAACGTGCTGGGCGGGCTGGTCATGGGTTTCTTGGCCGCAACTTTGGCCGAGGCCGACAAAAGCCTGCGGGCCTTTTTGCTGGTGGGCGTGCTCGGCGGCTTCACTACTTTCTCTGCATTTTCGCTGGAAGCCCTGCGCCTGTTTGAACAGAGTGCGTTTGTCAGCGCTTTCAGCTACATCACAGCATCAGTGGCTCTTTCGATCCTGGCATGCTTTGCCGGGTTAGCCCTGGGACGAGGCTTGGCGTGACTGCGGTCCAAAGTGTGCAGACTGTCGTGGTGGGCGACGACGACGGCGAACAGCGCCTCGACCGGTTCCTCAAGCGCAGGTTCCCAACCCTCACCCAAGGGCAGATCGAAAAGTTTGCCCGCACCGGACAGTTGCGGGTGGATGGCGCGCGGGTCAAAGCCAATGACCGCGTCACCCCGGGCCAGGCCGTGCGTGTGCCGCCGCTACCGCTGAAACCCCCGCCAGAGCAAGAGGGCCACGGCGTCGCTGCCAAAGACGTGGAGTTCATCCGCAATTTGGTGATGCACAAAGACGATGACATCATCGTCCTCAACAAGCCGTTTGGCTTGGCGGTGCAAGGCGGCACCAACACCCTGCGCCACATCGATGCCATGCTGCCGGCGCTGGCCTTTGAGCGCGACAACAAACCAAAGCTGGTCCACCGCTTGGACCGCGACACAACTGGCGTCCTGGTGTTGGCCCGCCACGCCGCCGCAGCTGCAACCTTGGCCGCAGCCTTCCGCGGCCGCGAGATGGAAAAAGTGTACTGGGCCGTGGTGCTTGGCTGCCCCAGGCCCGGCCAAGGCCAAATCCGCGGCTGGATGCGCAAAGCCCCCGGTGCCCACGATGCCGACCGCGAAATGATGGTGCAGTGCGTCCAGAAGGACGAAGGCGCCGTCCACGCGATCACCGACTACACCATCATGTCGGAAGCAGCCCCGCGCTTGTCATGGGTGGCGCTCAAGCCCGTCACTGGCCGCACTCACCAGCTGCGCTTCCACATGGCCGAAATCGGACACGCGATCCTGGGCGATCCCAAATACCGGTGCGAGCGCGAAGTGCCAGGCGAGCTGCCCAACCGCTTGCATCTGCATGCCCGCGCCATTGCTTTGCCCCACCCCAACGGCAAGACCCTGAAGCTGCAGGCCCCGCTGCCAGACCACATGAAGCAAACCTTCGCAGCGATTGGCTTTGAAGAGAGCGACGGCAAAAACGCCTTCGCGGCCTTTGAGTAAATCAAGGGGCAGCTTTCGCGCTGGATGTCGGCCGGCTTGTGCCTTAACCAAAGCCCATGACCGCCAAACTCGCCGTATTTGACCTCGATGGCACCCTCGTCGACAGCCGCCGTTCGATCGGCGAAGCGATGGCGCAGGCTTTCGCAGGCATCGGCCTGGACCCGCCGACGTATGACCAAACCCGCCGCATCGTTGGGCTATCGCTGGTGCCAGCGATCAAGGTCTTGGCCCCAGACCTCGAAGAAGAGCGTTACCCCGCGTTGGCGCAAGCCTATCGCCAGGCGTTCATCACCAACCGCGAAAACGGCCTCATCGAACCCCTGTATGAAGGCGCAGAGGCCTTGATCCGCCGCCTGAAAGCGCAAGGCTGGCTGCTGGGCGTTGCCACCGGCAAGGTGCGCCGCGGGGTCGATCACTTTCTGGATCGGCATGGCGTCCGCGATCTGTTTGACGCCGCCCATTGCGCCGAAGATGGCCCCGGCAAGCCGCACCCGCACATGCTGCTTTTGAACCTGAAGGCGGTGGATGTGGCGGCCGCTGACGCGGTGATGATCGGCGACACCAGCTTTGACATGATCATGGCGCGCGAAGCGGGCTGTTTGGCCCAAGGGGTGAGTTGGGGGTTCCACACACCGGCTGAAATCGAAGAGGGCGGGGCCCATCACATCGCGCAAGATATGCAGGCCCTTGGCGCCGCCTTGGATGCCTTTGCCGCGCAGGGACGGGCCCATGATTAAGGGCGAAGCGATCACGCTGCCGCGTCGGTTCTACAAGCAAGCCGCGGTTGCAAAAACAGGGTCTGGATTTGCCGTCACCCTGGACGGTCGCCCCGTCAAGACGCCCGCCAAAGCGGCGTTGGAAGTGCCAACAGCGACCCTGGCAGACGCGATCGTCCAAGAGTGGGCAAACCAGGCCGAACACATCGACCCCCACACCATGCCGCTCACGCGCCTAGCCAACGTGGCCATCGACCGCACGCCCTTGGCCCGCGACGAGATGGCAGCGATGATCGCAAAATACGGCGAAACAGACCTGCTGTGCCATCGCGCAATGGCCCCAGAAGCGCTCGTTCAACGCCAAGCTCAGGCCTGGGATGGACCGCTCAGCTGGGCGCGCGAGGCGCTGAGCGTGCCACTCGTGGCGGTGCCCGGCGTGGTGGCTCACCCCCAGGCCCCAAAAGCGCTCATCCAAATTGCTGCCATTGCGCTGCGCCTGGATGATTACGCGCTCACCGGCCTTGCCCACGCCACAGGCCTCACCGGCTCGGTGGTGCTTGGCCTGTGCATTGCCCATCGCACCCATCCGGCCAAGGAAGAACTGTTTGCCGCCGCTGCCCTGGAAGAGCTCTGGAGCCTAGAGACCTGGGGCCAAGACGATGACCTCGAAGCGCGGATCGCGCGCGTGCGGCTGGAGTTGTCAGCGCTTGAGGTGTGGTTTGCAGCGATAGAGATAGAGCGGCACAATGGACACGCTTGACGAGCGGGCCCGGCAGTTCGCGGTCGGACTATCCTGCCTAGCAGGCTTTGTGGACGCGTTAGGGTTTTTGGCGCTCGGGGGGTTCTTTGTTTCCTTCATGAGCGGCAACACAACGCGCCTAGGCGTGGGGCTGGCGGGTCATTGGCCAGAGGCGGCTTTGGCTGGGGCTTTGATGGGGATTTTTACGCTTGGGGTTGCGTTCGGTGTGGTGATTGGCCGAAGGGCGCAAGCCAAGCGCGCGGGAGCGGTGTTGGCGTTGGTTGCTATTGCGGTTTCTCTGGCGGCTGTCCTGGCTACTGCAGGAGTCACCCTAGTGGCGGGCTTGGTGCTCGCTTTTGCGATGGGGGCCGAGAATGCAGTGTTTGAACGCGACGGGAGAGTGCGCGTTGGGTTGACGTATATGACCGGTGCGTTGGTTGGCCTTGGCCAACGGCTGGCCAATCTGGTCATGGGGCAAAGCACGACCGGCTGGGGTTTTCAGGCCAGCTTATGGCTTGGCATGGCGGTCGGCGCGACCTTAGGGGCAGCGGCCTTTAATTGGATTGGCTTAGCGGCGTTATGGGCCGCCGCTGTCGCGGCCGGGTTTATTTCGGTGGCGACGTGGCACAAGCCGCTGGCGTGGCGGTAGCACAAGCGCAAACCCTTGCGCGCCATGCCGCATCCCGCTAGCTCAGAACCCGTCCTCCTCTTTTTCCCTTCCCGGACGGGCTTTTCAAGAAAACCATCCTTGACCGCCTCGAAGACAAACGCGCCGCCCCATGATGCGATGCGACACGCCAACGGCGGACGGATAGATGCTGTGTGCGGGGGCGCAATGCGGGTTGTGATTTGGTCTGTTGTGTTTGGGGTTTGCCTCACCGCCACCACGCCGATCACCGCGCAACAGTCTATCTGGCGCGATCCGGCCGGGGTTTTGGCGATCGACTTGGGGCCAAGCGGGGCGATCTTGTCGGAGGCACCGCGGGCATCCGTCAAAAGCCGGTTGGCGACGTTTCAACTCGACGCAGTGTCGCCAAACGCCCTTTGCTTCGTTGACGCGGACCCTGAAACCTTCTTCGAAGGCCAGCCGCCGCAAAATTGGTTTCGGCTCCGGCGCCTCTATCATGAGCAGCGGGCCAACGCGCGGGCGCGTCGCCCGGACGGATTCCCAGAAGCGCTAATCGCAGCCCTGACAGGGCCGCGGGTTTCCGCAGACGGCCAATCCTATAGCTATACTGGGCCGGCGCTATTCAATGTGATGGAGCTGAGCGTGGCCGTCTTGCACGAGCCCGCTGCAACAGTTCTCAGGATCGCATGTCAGGTTCCCGTAGATGCGCCGGCGGCAGTGGGACAGCGGGCGAAGGCGTTTCTGGCAGCGGTCCGGGCAACGCCGCCTGCGAGCGAACCGCCTGCGCCAGTGGGGCTTGCTGTCACCGCGGCCGGTGCCCCAACACCAGACGCGAACGGCGTTTGGACCGCCCCCGGCGGCGCGTTCTCCCTGAACTTGGCTGCCGCCGGGTTTGTGGTCGGACCCGTTGAAGAGGGCACAGAGTATCCCACGCTAAGGCTGAATGCTGGCGGACAACAGGCGGTGGAGTGCGCGCTGAATGTGGGCCTGATCGACAACCACAAGCCAAGCGAAGAGCGTTATGCGCTGGTGCGCGCCCGGCTGGCGGAGACCGAAAACCCCGCAAGCGCCGTGGTGGAGACGCCTGCGGGTGTGCCGGTGTTTTTTTACGATCGCTTTGGCACGCCTTTTGGCACTTGGCGGCATCTGTGGACCGCAGTGTGGTGGGTTGAGGGCGAGCATATCCCTGGCAAACAAGCGGCGTGGGCCAATTTGTGGTGCACGAGCGAACTGGAGGATGCAGCCGCAGCGCAAACGCGGGTCGACGGTTTGGTAAACAGCATAGCCCTTCCGGCGGCGCGCAACTGATCGCCAATCCGTGCAGCGAAAGCCCGCAAAAACCCAACCCCTTGCAAACCCTTGCGCGCCATGTCGCATCCCGCTAGCTCAGAACCCGTCCTCCTCTTTTTCCCTTCCCGGACGGGCTTTTCATGAAAACCATCCTCGACCGCCTCGAAGACAAACGCGCCGCAGCCATCGACGGGGGCGGCGAAAAGCGTCGCGCCAACCAGCATGCCAAGGGCAAGCTCACCGCCCGGGAACGCATTGAGCTTCTGCTGGACGAGGGATCTTTCGAAGAGTTCGACATGTTCGTCGAACACCGCTGCGCCGACTTCGGCATGCAAGACAACAAAATCCCGGGCGATGGCGTCGTCACCGGCTGGGGCACCGTGAACGGCCGCGTGGTCTATGTGTTTTCCAAAGACTTCACGGTGTTTGGTGGGTCGCTGTCCATGGCGCACGCGGAAAAGATCGTCAAAGTCCAGGACATGGCCCTTCAGAACGGCGCGCCCTGCATCGGCATTTTCGATGCCGGCGGCGCGCGCATTCAAGAAGGCGTCGACAGCCTTGCCGGCTACGCCGAAATCTTCATGCGCAACATCTGGGGCTCAGGCGTCATCCCTCAGATCAGCGTCATCATGGGCCCGTGCGCCGGCGGCGACGTTTACTCCCCAGCCATGACCGACTTCATCTTCATGGTCCGCGACACGAGCTACATGTACGTGACCGGGCCTGATGTGGTGAAAACCGTAACCAACGAAACCGTCACCCACGAAGAACTGGGCGGCGCACGGGTGCATGCGGCAAAGTCTGGCGTGGTGGACGGGGCCTTCGAGAACGACTTCGAGACGCTGGCCCAAATGCGTCGCCTGATTGATTTTCTGCCCCTTTCGAACCGTGAAAAGCCGCCCCATTGGCCAAGCTTTGACGATCCAGACCGGCTGGAGCCCAGCCTCGATACCCTGGTGCCCGATAATCCCAACAAGCCCTACGACATGAAGGAGCTGATCGAAAAAGTGGCCGACGAGGGCGACTTCTTTGAAATCAGCCCGGATTTCGGCAAAAACATCGTCATCGGCTTTGGCCGCTTGGACGGCAACTCGGTGGGCTTTGTGGCCAACCAGCCGATGAGCCTGGCCGGCGTTTTGGACATCGACGCCAGCCGCAAGGCCGCCCGGTTCGTGCGCTTCTGCGATGCCTTCAACATCCCGATCGTGACCTTCGTGGACGTCCCAGGCTTCCTGCCCGGCACCAAGCAGGAGCTGGGCGGGCTGATCAAACACGGCGCGAAGCTGCTGTTTGCCTACGGCGAAGCCACGGTGCCGAAGATCACGGTGGTGACGCGCAAGGCCTACGGCGGGGCCTATGACGTGATGGGTTCCAAGCACCTGCGTGCCGATATCAACTATGCCTGGCCCTCCGCCGAAATCGCGGTGATGGGGGCCAAGGGCGCGGTGGAAATCATCTTCCGCGGCGAACCAGACAAAATCGCAGAGCGCACCAAGGAATACGAAGACCGCTTCGCCAACCCGTTCGTGGCGGCCTCCCGCGGCTATCTGGACGATGTGATCCGCCCCCGCGAAACCCGCCGCCGCATCATCCGCGCGCTGAAGGCGCTAAAGACCAAGGAAGTAACGCGCCCGTCGAAGAAGCACGATAACATTCCGTTGTGAGGCCAGTGAAACCAAACCACCGCCCCCGGCGTATAGCCCTGCATGACCCAAGCCCTCGCCTCCCGTCGTTTCTTCCTGCTCGCCTCCACCGGCGGCCTGCTCGCTGCCTGCACCACCGGGGTGAACGCCCCGGCGGTAAGCACACCTGAGCAGCCCGATCGCTTCGCCACAGACCCGTTCCGCCTCATGACCAATGACCAGTGGCGCGCGCGACTAAGCCCGGCCGCCTTCGCGGTGCTGCGCCAGGAAGACACCGAACGCCCCTTCACCAGCCCCCTGAACGACGAGCACAGGGCAGGGGTGTTCACTTGCGCCGGCTGCCAGCTGGAGCTGTTCCGCTCGGAATGGAAGTTCAACAGCCGCACGGGCTGGCCAAGCTTTTTTGACGCAATCGCCGGCAACGTTGCCACCAAAGTGGATCACCGGATCGGCTATCCGCGCACGGAGTATCACTGCGCACGCTGTTTGGGCCACCAGGGCCACGTCTTCCCCGATGGCCCCGCGCCAACCGGCCTTCGCTACTGCAACAACGGTGTGGCCCTGGACTTCGTGCCCGCTTAGCGCATTTTCAACAAAAAGTGTCGTTGCGGTTATGTGCCCGAACATGCACAAAGTCTAACACTTAGACCGCTTTCGGACGGAAAACCGGACACCACTTTTCCTGAAAGCGGTCTAAGCCGAGATGTTGGCAAACCCGCCAGCACCGTTCCCCGCAAGGGCAATCAAATAGCGGCGCGCGATCTCTTCGCGGTAGCTGGCATCGCTCATCCGGTCGAAATTCACCCGGTCGTCGATGTTTTTCATCTGCGTTTGCAGAGACTGGCGCGCGGTTTCCTTGGGGATCCCAAACGCGGTGCTGATCACCTCGCGGGCATAACCACTGCCCAGCACCTGTAGCGAGTCTTCCAGATTGCCGCCGTTGTTGATGAAGGTGAGGGCATAAGATAGGCCTGGGGCCCGCGCTTCGAGGTCTTCACGCCAGCGCACCTCGGCGTAAGCATCCCCGATCGCGGCTAGCGCTTCATTGTCTTTAAGGCCGGCAAGGCCAGAGTCGTGAAAATTGTAGGCTTCTGCCGTGTCGAGCCATGCCCGATTACTGTCCTGGAGTTTGTAAGGCAGCGAGGATTTGTCAGACAGATCCGCCGTCAGCGCCTTTTTCACCATGCCGGGCGCATTGGCGAAGTCCCCAAGCCCGTTTGCCGTCAAAAACACTTTGCGTGCGATGGGATCGTCCAGCACTTCCTCGACGCTTTCGGCATTGCGCACCCGCTCAAAGAACCGCTCCAATTCCCGGCGCACCAGCGGGTCATCGGCCTTGGCCGCCACTTCGCGGTCTTGGTTGGTTTGCGCCTGGCGCAGCGCGGCAATTGACTGTGCTGACGTGGTCGATGTGCCGCCACCCCCCGTGATGATCGACATCAACGAGTCCTGCCGGTTATTGGACTGCAAGATCTGCAAAGCAACGGAACCAAGCGTGGACATTCAGGATCTCCCGAATCTCACCCTAACCCCAATCGGTTACCAGCCTGTCACCGGCCTCAAGAGCCGCGGGCCCCAACCTCAGCGATCAAGCCCGTGCGTAGCGTCACGCAGGTCTCGCTTTCTGGGCCCTGCCGATAGCAAAACAGCGGCGCGCGCGCAGCCCGCAGCGCCTCATACGCTGGCCGATCGAAGCCCGATCTGGGGTAAAACACGCTGCCATCTCCGGATGCGGGCTGGCCAGCGCCAGCTGTCCATTCTGGCAGCGTGTCTGTGGTCAAAACGCCGTTATCCGCCACAATCCAGCCTGCCAGCGACGTTGCAAAGGCCTCCCGGCTGGACGCGTCCAGGCCAAAGTCTGCCAGCTGGGTTGGCACTACGGTGCGCGTATACACAAAATCATCCGCCCCGCGGATGGTCATCACCACCACCGCGCGCGCGCACTCAGCACCAAGCGAGTTGGCCTCCACCGTGAGTTCTTCGCCCAGGCCCGTCTTCCAGATGCTGCGGGCCGATAGCGCGCACCCCTGGCTTTCGGCCGCCGCGACCGCTGCCCCGGATGCCGCGATCCGCGCCTCCATGCCAGAGGTCGCGCGCGCCACCGCAAACCCGACAGCCCCCGCAAACAGCATGCAAAACACCATCACCAGAATGCGATTCATCGGGGATTGCCCTCTAGCGCCGGAATTCGACAAACGCGGCCGCGTGGCCAAGTGCCGGCTCCCAGTAAACACACTGTGCGCTTTCTGGTCCGGTCTCATAGCAGGCCATCGGCAAGGCGCGCGCGCGCACATCGCGGTATGTGGCGGGATCAAGCGGCGTGTGCCACGGGCCAGCGCCAGGATCTGCCGCGCCTTCAATGCCGGCAGCCTGCGCTTCGGCAACGCTCGGTTCGCCGGGCTGGGCGCTCATCGGCCCCCAATTGGGTTGCGATGCGGTTGTTGAAACGCTGACATTGGCCCACCGCGTCAAGGCGGCCTCCACGGCATCGTGGGAAGCAGACAACTCCCCCATGGCCGCAAGCTCTGGATAGATCCAAACCGCCGGCGCCGCATAAGCCCAAATCGCAGCGCCATCGGGCGCTCGAACCGTCATCGTGAAAACCGCTTGCGAGCAGTTTGGCCCGGAACTGGCAGCCTCCACAGTGTCGCCGGAGGCCCCATCGGAGATCTGCGCGCCAGTGAACGCCACATCCCGAACCACACTGACCACACAGCCCTTGGGCGCAGGCGGCGCACAGGCAGCCGTCAACAAAGCCATCCCCAAAGCGCCAAACGCGACCCTCACAGACCCATCCTCAATAGTTCCAAAACCGACCGCGCTTCCGGCAGATAGGCATAACAGCCCGCCCCCTCAAACGCCGTGGCAACGCACACCTGGCGCAGGTTTTCAGACCGCAGCTGCATATAAAAATCGCGCGCGAGGTCCGTGCCATAGAGGGTGGGGCCGTCAGGTGCATTCAGGCTGTCTTGACCCTGCGGCCACTCCACATTGCCGCCGGTTGTGCCCACGCTGACATCCGCCCAGCTCACCAAAAACGCCTGCACAGCTTGCGCGTCCACCGGCGCGTCGGGCGTTTCGGCAAACACCATTTGTTTATAGGGGGCAGCAAACGTCAGCAGCAGCCGGCCTTCGGGGTCGCGGATGGTCAGCAAAACAGCGGCTTGCGCGCAGCTCGGTCCAAAGGCGCGGGCTTCCACCGTGTCTGCAGCCGCCTCGCTCGAAAGGGCAATCGTGCCTGTCACCGTGGTGGTGGCGCACCCAGTGTCATTGACACCGGCGGTGGCGCTTTGCGGCGCTGATCCCTCCTGTGGCGAGCACGCGCCCAGCGCCAAGCCAGCGACGAGCGCTGCACCCCAAACATGACTCAAAACTGCGCGCGCCATCCCAACCCCGCTGCCCCCAAAGGCTCAAAACACGCCACCTTATAGCGGTGAATTCCCAGCGGCCAACGCCTCAAAACAACTTAGTCGGCGGCCTGAACCTGGGCGTGCGGCAACGCCGGTGCGCTTGGCTGCGGCCGCGCCTTGGCCAAAATGTCTGGCCGCTCCCGAATGGCGGTAACGGCAGCTTCATAGCCAGACGCCACCGCCTCGTCGAATTCCTTCCAGTCCCGCAGATCCACATCCGGCATGTCTGGCGTGATTAGCATGTCGGTCTGGGCACGGCCCTGCCAAGGGTCGATCGCCAGCGTTGCAGCGCGCATCAACAGCGAGGCGATCGGCGGTGCGTTTTGCATGCCATGGGCTGCAACCCAGCTGAAAAAACCTGGCGGGTCTTTGAAGTCGTCCACTGACAAGCCGCTGCGCCGGGCCACATCAACGCCGACGATCGGCCCGCGGTGCAGGCCCTGCAACACATCGACCGGAAAGTTCTGCAAGACCGCCCCGTCCACAAGCAGCCCGCCGTCTGGGTCTACCACCGGTGGCAGGATGCCCGGCAACGAAATTGTTGCCCGCAAAGCAAAGCGCAGCGACCCAGACCGATGCACGCGCACCCCGCCGCCGCACACATCGGTGGAGCAGCAAAAGAAGGGCACGGTCAGGTCTTCGATCAAGGTGTCGCCAAAGTGCTCCTGCAGCCGCGATTCAACCCGTTTGCCCCGCGTCAGCGCCACCACCGGCAACACGTAGTCGCCAAGCGGGTTCGATTCGACAAACGCGCGTCGAATGCGGTCTTCAATCTCGTTGTCGTCCCAGCCCATCGCATAACAGGCCGCAACGATGGCGCCCATGCTGGTGCCGCCCACGATATCAAACGGCACGCCCGCTTCCCGCATCGCGCGGATTACCCCGATGTGGGCATAGGCCCGCGCGCCCCCACCAGACAATACTAGGCCGATCGCTTGGCCAGCCATCACCCGTGCAAGCCGTGCGCAGTCTGGGCTATCAAGGTTGCGCCAGTGAAACACCCGCGCCGCGTCCACAGCGTCGCGCCAAACTTCCGTCGGCGCGGCCTTGCGGTCCATGCCGTAATGCAACAACACCACATCCACGAGCCGGAAGCGCTTGGCAGGCGAGTCTGCCGCCTCTTCCGGCAACAACGGCACCGCCGGTTTGGCATCAGCCCTGGCCAGCACCCAGATCCGGTCCGCCTGCCGCATGCACATGCGAAACCAGTTGGAATCGCCGATCGGTGCCACCAGCAACACGATGTCGTTCTCGCGTTCGAGCGTATCAAACCACATCGAGCTGCGCTCAACGGCCTCTTCCCCCACAATCGTGGCCCGCTTTCCGATCGCAGCCAAACCGTCCTTCAGGGCCCGCGCGCGCACCACAAGGTCAATCGTCGGCGAGGTGGAAAACAGGGCATAGACCTTGGGTTCCGCCCGCGGATTGGTCCGCGGTTGCATCCGCGCCCTCTGCAGCATCAGCCGCGCCATTTGCGACATCAAAGACGGGTGCGCCCGCACAATGTTGTCAAAGTCTTCGCGTTCCAACCGCAACAGCTCGCAGTCGCGGATCGCGTAAACGTCCGCCGAATGCGGCTCGCCGGCGATCAACGCCATCTCCCCCACCGGCTCCCCTGGACGGATATAGCCAAGCAACCCCGGCGACCCATCCGGCCCAGACCGGAAAGCGGCCATCGATCCAGACATCAGGAAGTAAAGGCACGTGCTGTCTTCACCGGCCTCAAACAGAGCAACCCCAGCGGGCACCGAGAACCATGAGGCCGCCTCCGCCGCCGCCCGCAACGCCATCGGGTCAGCCCCTTGCAGGAATGGAATGGACGCAAGGTCCGGCTTCATGGCGCACTTCCTTTTGATCGTTTGGAATTTACCATAGCCCAAAATGATGAAGCGAGCGCTGCCAACTCCTCAACAGACCCTTGACAATGCACCCAGCTCCGGTTGGCTCCTATTCCATGACCACCATCACCTCGACCTTCGACCCCTCAAGCCCCGCCGCACAAACCAACACCACCGCCATGCGCGCCCTGGTAGACGAATTGCGCGCCCGCACCGCCACCGCCGCTGCCGGCGGTTCGCCAGAATCGCGCAAACGCCATGAGTCGCGGGGTAAGCTGCTGCCGCGCGAGCGGGTTGAGCGTCTGCTGGACCCCGCGACACCGTTTTTGGAACTAAACGCCCTTGCCGCGAACGGCATGTATGAAGGCGATGTCCATGGTGCCTCGATGATCACCGGCATCGGGCGCGTAGCGGGCCGTACCTGCGTGATTGTGTGCAATGACCCAACCGTGAAGGGCGGGGCGTACTACCCCATGACGGTCAAAAAGCATCTGCGCGCCCAGGAAGTGGCCCGCGAAAACCATTTGCCTTGCGTATACCTGGTGGACTCCGGCGGCGCGAATTTGCCCTATCAGGCAGATGTTTTCCCAGACCGGGACCATTTCGGCCGCATCTTTTTCAACCAAGCCAACATGAGTGCTGCAGGCATTCCTCAGGTGGCGGTGGTGATGGGATCGTGCACGGCGGGCGGGGCCTACGTGCCGGCAATGAGCGATGAAACCATCATCGTGCGCCAGCAGGGCACGATCTTCTTGGGCGGCCCGCCACTTGTTAAAGCAGCAACGGGAGAGGTCATCAGCGCTGAAGACTTAGGCGGTGCAGATGTCCATGCCCGCCGCTCTGGCGTTGCAGACCATTACGCCATGAATGACGACCACGCCCTGTATTTGGCCCGGCGCATTTTATCCCATGTTCCCGAGCAAACCCTGGCGATTGCGCCAAAACCGGCCAGCTCGCCGCTCTATAGCCCAGACGAAATCTACGGCGTCGTCCCCGCAGACATCCGCCAACCCTACGACGTTCGCGAGGTGATTGCGCGCATCGTTGACGGGTCTGAACTGGATGAATTCAAACGGCTTTACGGCGAAACGCTGGTCTGCGGTTTTGCCAAGGTCCACGGCATGTCGGTCGGGATTTTGGCCAACAACGGCGTCTTGTTTTCAGAAAGCGCCCTCAAGGGGGCCCACTTTATTGAGCTGTGTTGTCAACGAAAAATCCCGCTTCTGTTTTTGCAGAACATTACCGGCTTCATGGTCGGCTCGGCCTACGAGGCCGGCGGCATCGCCAAAGACGGGGCCAAACTCGTCACCGCCGTGTCGTGCGCACGCGTGCCAAAGATCACCGTGGTGATTGGGGGGTCTTATGGGGCCGGCAACTACGGCATGTGCGGCCGGGCCTACGCGCCGCGCTTCCTTTGGATGTGGCCGAACGCCCGTATTTCCGTGATGGGCGGGGAGCAGGCCGCAAGCGTTTTGGCCACCATCAAGCGCGACGGCATGGAAGCCAAGGGCCAGGCGTGGGCAGCCGCGGATGAAGAGGCCTTCAAGGCCCCGATCCGCACGCGCTATGAGCAAGAAGGCAGCCCCTACTTTTCCACCGCGCGCCTTTGGGATGATGGGGTGATCGATCCAAAAGACACCCGCAAGGTCGTGGCCCTGTCCCTGGCAGCGTCGCTCAACGCGCCGATCGAGCAAACGCGCTTCGGGGTGTTCAGGATGTGAAAAAGGGCGCGGCTCGCTAACGTGTCGGCGTCGCTAACGTGTAAGCGTCGTCTGGTCTGGACGACCAATGCAGCCCCCGTCCCAAGCGGGGAGGGCAATGCGGATTTATTGAATGGTCGCGATCACCAGCGCGCGCTCTGAAATCACCGCCATCGCGCCGTAGCCAATCGCCAGGCAGGTGCCAATCAGCGCTACCGCCCAAAAGGCCTCGTTCCAAGCGCGACGGGTGTTTTGCGCGCGAAGATCCAATTGGCGAGTTTCCATCGTCGTTCCTCCCAGTCCGCCCGGCGTCTATTTGAGATCGCGCCAGTGCATGAGCAGTGTTCAGCGTGCCTTGCTTTTTTCTCCTTGGCAAGTCCGATGCCGCCCCCTGGACGTAAAAGACCCGCGCAGCCACGTAACGCAGCGCCACCCCATAAGGAGGTCCTCCCCCATGACACGCAAAGTCGTCGTTTGGCACAATCCCGGATGCGGATCATCGAAGAATGCAATCGAGTATTTGGCGCAAAAAGACGTGGAGGTAGAGCAATACCTTTATCTCAAGGAAAAGCCGGGGAAGCAAGAAATTGAAGGTGTTCTGAATAAGTTAAAGATGAAGCCTTCAGAGTTGCTGCGCCCCAAAGAAGCGCTGGGCGAACAGCTTGATCTGTACAGCGCGAGCGCGAGCGAAGCAGCGATTTTGGACGCAATGGTCACCCATGCAAAACTGATCCAACGGCCCATCGTCATCACCCAGAAGGGGGCCGTGATCGCCCGGCCAAAAACCAAGATCGACGAACTCCTTTAGCCCATCGCCCTTTCGCCGCCCCGTTTTGGGGCGGATGGTTTGCTATTATGCGCCCGACCGCTAAACTGCAGCGGTCAACAGGGGTATCATGACCGTATTCATTGCCTACGCGCCCGAAGATGCGCCCGCAGCCGAGGCGCTCGAGGTGTTCCTTGAACGGCGCGGCATGTTTGTGGAGGCCGAAACCGGCGAGCGCGGCTTCCGCCACATGCAGCGCGCCGACGTGGCGGTTATGCTGTGGTCCAACAAATCGTTGTTTGCGCTCCATCGCATGCAGATGGAACGCCGCGCCCTTGACGCCTGGGCCGATGGCCGGCTGGTCCTGGTGCAGCTGGATCATGGAGTGCTGCCCGTTGGCCTGCGCGACCTGCGGGTGATTGACGCCAAATTTGAGCCCCAGCGCGATATCGCCTGGGCCGCGGTGGTCAAATCCATCCAGGACGCGATGGAAACAGCTCGCCGCATCGAATCCGAGCCCGGTTCCCACGCCGAAGCCGACCCCCACGCACCGGATTTGGGCCAGGACAATGAACGCGCGAGCCCCAGGGAAGTGCCGTCCGCCCCCCCAGCCCAGCGCCGCCGAAAGCAATCCGCCAGCGAAACCAGCATGTGGCGATGGCTCTTCACCGGCGTCGTCGTGCTTGGCGCAGCGCTTGGCGCTGCATCGTTTTTGGCCGGCGTCTCCTGGATGCTTTGGGCGGTGGTGGCCGGCGTTGTTGCCCTCGCGGCGTTAGCAGCAGTTGCAGCCGTTGCCGCCAACCAAGCCCGCCGCGACCAGAACCGCGCACGATCCCCCCAAAGCAGCCCGCCGCAAGCACAACCCGCCCCCAGTCAGGCCGCCCCCGGAGCGCCGGGAGGAGCCGTTTTCGTGTCCTATGCCCGCGCAGATTCAGCCCAAGTTCTGCCGGCGGTGGCGGCGATCAAGGCGCAAGGGCGCGGCGTTTGGCTGGATACCGAAGCAATCCAGGCCGGCGATGGGTGGGCTGGCGAAATCGTCCGGGCGATCCGCACGGCCAGCCGTGTCTTGATCATGTGCTCCAGCGACGCCTTCGAAAGCGACCACGTCAAGCGCGAGGTGTATTTGGCCGATCGCTATCACCGGCCCATGACGCCGGTCTTCTTGGATAACGCCACCCCGCCAGAGGATTTCGAGTACTTCTTCGCCACCGTTCAGCCCCTGCGCCTAAACGACACCCCAGAAGCAGACCGTCCGCAAGCCCTGGCGCAAGCGCTGGCAGCTTTGTAAGATCAAGGGCCGCGTTGGCACCCCGCTACGCCGCCAAGAGGTGCATCTATGTCCCTGGCACCAGACCCGGTAGTGCTAGACCTATCCGCCTCCGGCGTGGCGATTGTCACGCTGAGCCGTCCGGCAAAGAAAAACGCCATGGACGAATTGATGATCGCCCAACTGGGCGAGGCGTTTGCCACCCTTGCCACCCAGGATCGTTTGCGCGTGGTGTTCTTGCGCGGGGCAGGCGATGCGTTTTGCGCAGGCGCGGATGTCGAGTGGATGCGTCGCCAAGGCGCGCACTCGCAACTGGAAAACGAAGCCGACGCTTTGGCCCTGGCGCGCATGCTAAAGGCATTGCATGGTCTGCCACAGCTGACCGTGGCATTGGTCCAAGGGGCAGCGTTTGGCGGCGGGGCAGGGCTGGTGGCCGCCTGCGACTACGCCATTGCCACCAGCGACGCCCGCTTTCGCTTTTCCGAAGTGCGCCTTGGGCTCACGCCCGCAACGATCAGCCCTTACGTTGTTGAAGCCATCGGTGCCCGCAACGCGAGGGCTCTGTTTGCCTCCGCGCTGCCCTTCGACGCCCAAGCCGCCCAACGCTACGGCCTTGTCCATGAAATTGTGGCCGACGCCGATGGGCTGGTCGCAAACCTGGAGCGCTTATCGAATCTGGCGCTCGAAAATGCGCCCGGCGCGGTGGCGCAGGCCAAAGCGTTGGTCCAGTTTCTCCAGGACGACGCCGTGCGAACTCGGCTTGGCATCGCCGGCCATTTGGTCGACGATCACGTCCTCCACGAAACCGCCCGCCAGATTGCCGCCCGCCGTGCCTCGCAAGAAGGGCAGGAGGGGCTGGCCGCCTTCCTGGAGCGCCGCGACCCGGATTGGCGCGCATGACCCGGTTGCCGATCGGCCCCCGCGCGGCGTGGTTTTGGCGCTTCATGTATCGCGCCGGTTTTGCCCGCGCCGCGATGCCCCATTGGCGCGTTGTGGTGGAAGCCGTGCCCGATCGCCTCCGTGGACATTGGCCCGCCGAAGTGGAAGGCATGGTCGTCAGTGTTTTTGTTTGGGCAAGAACCCCGGAAGAGGCCGAGGGCTTGGCACAGCTTGCGGTGGACGCAGAAGGCCTGTGCCTGATCACCGCAGACGCTGCCCGCGCGCCGCCCGCCTGCGCCCCCTCCGCCGAACCAAAAGTGGTCGCCCGCACCGATTTTGCCTATTTTGGCCGCATCGACGACCACGATCCACCCGCGCCCATGACGCGCAACACGCAGGGGCGCTCATGAGTGGGGAAGTTGAAGCAGTGGGGGCAGCGATCACAGCTGGTTTGGCAGCGAACTCAATTGAGCGACCAGGCGCTGGCGATGGCAGGCAGGGCGACCATGGGGACTGCTTGAATTGTGGGGCGACACTGGCGGGCGAGTTCTGCCACGCCTGTGGCCAGCCAAGCCATATCAGCCGAAAGCTGGCGGATGTGGGGCACGATTTTCTGCATGGCGTGCTGCACTTTGACACCAAAGCGTGGAAGACGCTGCCCCTGCTGTTTTTCCGACCGGGCACGTTGACGCGCCGCTACATCCTTGGGGAAAGGGCGCGGTTCATCGGGCCAGTAGCGCTGTTTTTGTTCACCGTGTTCTTGATGTTCTTTGTGTTCGCTTTTGCGGCGGGCGAAGCGCCGCGCGTCACCACGCAAGAGGCGCGCTCCGTGGCGCAGCTGGAAACCGAACTGACTGAGGCGCGTGCGGCGATTGCGGAGGCGGAAGCTGAAGTTCAAGCGGCGCGGACGGAAACCGGCCCTGGCGCGTCGGGCATGTTGGCGGGGGCGCAGGCAGGCCTTGTGGGGGCGCAGGCGGGTTTAAGGAGGATGGAACAGGACTTGGCCGAGGCGCGGGCGCGGCGCGATCTTTACGCCAGCGCCCAGTCCGAAGTGCGCGTTGCGCTTGAAACCGCGCGGGCGGCAAACGACACCGCGCGCGTGCTGAGCCTGGAGGGGACGCTTGAAGCACTGGACCGGGCGGTGGCGGGCGACGGCCGGGAGGTTGCGGGCCTAGAGATCACCGAGGAAGGTGACGACCTCAATGTCGAGTACAGCCGAACGCTGACCAATCCCGAAGACCGCAATTCCGTTTTCGATGAGATTCGCCGTAGGTACGAAGCCGGCGAGATAAACGTCAACACGGGGTCAGCTTCCTTTGATGAGAAGATCCGTCACAAGCTGGAAAATCCGGAGCTGGCCTGGTACAAGATACAGAATGCCGCGTACAAATTTTCGTGGCTGTTGATCCCCATTTCAATTCCATTTGCAGCCTTGTTGTTTATTTGGAAGCGCGGTGTCACATGGTTCGACCATGCCGTGTTCGTCTTGTATTCGCTAAGCTTTGTGTCATTCGCCGTGATCTTGATCGTTCTCGCGACGCGTTTCCTGCCCGAGGCGGCGTCCGGGCCGATCGCCAGAGGGTTGGCGTTCTTGATCCCCGTTCACATGGTCTTCCAACTCAAGGGCGGCTACGCTTTGGGTTGGTGGTCCACACTTTGGCGTAGCGTCTTTCTGTGGTTTTTCGCACTCTTCTGCTTAGTGCTTTTCCTCGCGGCGATTGTGCTTTTGGGGCTCGTGGGATAGGGCGGGGGCATGTTCACATCCGTCCTTGTCGCCAACCGCGGCGAAATCGCCTGTCGCATTTTCCGCACCGCCAAGACCATGGGCATGACCACGGTGGCGGTTTATTCCGACGCCGATGCCACTGCCAAACATGTGCGCGAGGCGAACAAGGCCGTGCGCTTGGGGCCCCCGCCGGCGACAGACAGCTATCTGCGCGGGGATTTGATCATCGCGGCGGCGAAGGAAACCGGTGCCCAAGCCATCCATCCGGGCTATGGCTTTTTGTCTGAAAACCCCGAATTCGCAGAAGCCGTAGTGGCGGCTGGGCTGATCTGGATTGGGCCAACCCCCAATGCCATCCGCGCCATGGGCCTAAAGGACGAAGCCAAGCGCCTCGCGATCGCAGCCGGCGTGCCGGTCTTGGAGGGCTACCAGGGCGAAGACCAAAGCGAAAAGCGGCTGCTCAAAGCCGCCAAGGATATAGGCTTCCCGGTGCTGATCAAAGCGGTGGCCGGCGGCGGAGGCCGCGGCATTCGCGAAGTGACCCGCGCGGAAGATTTCAAGGACCAGCTGGCTTCAGCCCAGCGCGAAGCCAAAGCCGCCTTTGGCAACGATGTTGTTTTGATTGAACGTTTGGTACAGCGCCCGCGCCACATCGAAGTGCAGGTGTTTGGCGACAAGCACGCTAACGTCGTCCATTTGTTCGAGCGGGACTGTTCGCTGCAGCGACGTCGCCAGAAGGTGATCGAAGAGGCCCCCGCGCCCGGCATGACAGACGAGGTCCGCGCCGCGATGACCACCGCCGCGGTTAAGCTTGCCAAGGCGGTGTCTTACGAGAACGCAGGCACGGTGGAGTTCATCGTCGATGGCAATGGGCCTTTGCGCCCAGACGGCTTCTGGTTCCTGGAGATGAACACCCGCTTGCAGGTCGAACACCCGGTAACCGAAATGATCACCGGCCAGGACCTGGTTGAATGGCAGTTTCGCGTCGCGGCGGGGGAGCAGCTCCCGAAACGGCAGGACGAGCTCTCCATCACCGGTCACGCCATCGAGGCCCGGATCTGCGCGGAGGACCCCGCGGAAGGGTTTCGCCCGAGCGTGGGGCGGATTGAGGCCATGGACATTTGGGCCGGCGGCGAACGGGTGGACGCCGGCTTCGAAGAGGGCGACACGGTGCCTTCCGCCTACGACTCCTTGATCGCTAAAGTGATTGTATCCGCCTTCGACCGTGACCATGCGCTGGGCGAACTGATTGAATTCCTTGATCGTTCGTTGGTCGCGGGAATTCGCACCAATATCGGGTTTCTCCGTCGGTGTGCGGACGATGAAGAGTTTGCCGAAGGGGCGGTCCACACCGGGCTCATCGCCGATCGCGGCGTCGCTTTGGCTCAAGCGCCGGATACCCTCAGGCTGATCGCGGCGACGGCGGCGCTTCGAGAGCTTATCGGTGACCATGAGGGCCATTCCCCATGGGATTCAGCAGACGGCTGGCGTTTGAACGCGCCGCCTCGCGGCTTTGCTCTGCTTGAAGATGATGCTGGTGTGGTACAGGCACCGATGTGCCGCTTTGGTGAGGTAGGAGACTACGATACCGTAGCGGTTCTTCTATCAGGAGGGCGCGTTGCCGCCACGGCCGAGGCTGAGACATACGTCTTCTCGCCCCCCGGTGCCTCCGCCGAACACCTGGGCCTAGACGCCGGAGACGACGTCAAAGCCCCCCTCCCAGGCAAGATCGTGGCGGTTAGCGCCAAAGCCGGGCAGGCGGTGAAGAAGGGCGACGTGCTGCTCACCCTGGAAGCCATGAAGATGGAGCACGGCCTGAAGGCCCCGCGCGATGGTGTTATTGCCGAGGTGTCCACGCAGGAAGGCGCGCAGGTCAAGGAGGGCGCAGTGCTTGTGCACCTGGAACCGCAATGAGCCCCGTTGAACTGATCACCCTGGCCCTTTCTGCCGCTGGCGTGGCGCTGCTTGTGGCCATCGCCTGGGCGATGGGGTTTCACACAAAGCCCCACCTCGCCGCCCCAGAAGCAATTGCCGCCGCCATCACCACCCATGAGCCGGGCGCAGCGATCGTCGCCCAAACCCAAGACGCAAGCGGTCGCGCGGCGTTGGCCCTGCTGCAGGATGGGCGCTTCGTTGCTGTCAAGCCGGTGGCCGATGGGCTTGCCGTGCGCCTGTTCCGGCCCGCTGACTTGGCGTCTACCCGCATCGCGCGAAAGTCCGCTGGTCAGGCCCTGTCCCTGCGGTTCAAAGACCTGGGCTTTCCACACCTCACCCTCATTCTAGCAGAGCCGGAGCTGCCCCCGTGGCTCCAACCACTGTACCACCCAACCCAAAGCGCAACAGGATAACCCCCGTGTCCGCCCCGTTTGACGTGTCCTTGATTTTGAAGATCGCTGTGCCGTTCTTCGTGGTGTTGATCATCGCAGAGATGATTGCGGTGCGTTTGGGCGCGGCCGGCAGGTATTCTGCAGCAGATTCCGCAGCCAGCCTCTCGATGGGGTTTGGCAATCGCGTCGCGGGCTTGCTCACCGGCGGGATCGCGGTTGGGGCCTATTACGGCGTGGCTCAATTTGCCGTGTTCGACATTCCGTGGGCGTGGTGGAGCCTGGTGCTCTGCTTTTTCGCCGAAGACCTCGCTTATTATTGGTTCCACAGGATCAGTCATGAACGGCGCTGGTTCTGGGCAAGCCACGTGGTGCATCACACCAGCCAGCACTACAATCTGTCCACCGCCCTTCGCCAAACCTGGACAGGGGCCATTGGCCTTGCGTTTATCTTCTGGCTGCCCTTGATCTTGCTGGGGTTCCCGCCAGAAATGGTCTTGATGTTTCAGGCCTTTAGCCTGGTATATCAATTCTGGATCCACACCGAAGCGATCGATCGGCTGGGCCCGTTGGAGTGGATCTTGAACACCCCAAGCCACCACCGCGTTCACCACGCCACCAACCCCAAATACCTCGATGCCAATTATGCCGGCGTGCTGATCATCTGGGACCGGCTGTTTGGCACCTATGTGCGCGAAGAAGAACGCCCCACCTACGGCGTCATCTCAAACATCGCCACCCTGAACCCCTTTCGCATCGCCTTCCACGAATGGGCAGGCATCGCCCGCGATGTCGCCGGCGCCAAATCGCCAAGCCAGGTGATGGGCTATCTGTTTGGCCCGCCTGGCTGGAGCCCGGATGGGTCGCGCAAAACATCCCGCAGCATCAAGCAAGCCTGGCAAGCCCGCAATCTTCCCTCTGTCACACCTTAACTCTATAGTTTAAGGAGATTTTTGTAGAACTGCGTTAGGCCAAGCAAATGACCAATCCGCTGATTGCCCTTGCCCCAAACTATACCGATCGGTCCTTTCAAAAGGCTCCGGTGCTGCTCAATCACCGTTTGCAGGAAAGCCCGCTGTTTTCCGATGAGGGGCTTGCGGCCCTGCTCGAACAGCATCCAGACGGCCTGACCGATCTCAATATCTACAAGTTCCAGCCTGACGGACACGCAACCATCCTCACGGGAAGTCGGGCCGATTTCACGGGCGAACAGATTCTAGAGGCGGTGCGGCGCGGCGAGCTATGGATCAACCTGCGCCACCTCAACGAATGCAACCCTGCGGCAGCCGCGCTGATGGCCGAGCTGCGCGAGACTTTGGCCGGCCTGCATCCGCGCTTCAAAGCCTCGCAACTTGACGCAAACCTTCTGATCTCTGCGCCAAACGCCAAGGTGCCGTATCATGCCGATCAACCCGATGTGATGCTGTGCCACATCCGAGGGGCCAAGCGCATTTGGATCTACCCCAACGATGGCAAGCATTTGCCAGACGAGCATTTCGAAAAGGTCGTGCTCAAAGAGACCAGCGAAGATATTCCTTACAATCGGGCATGGGACGCCAACGCCACCGTGTTTGATCTCCAGCCCGGTCAGGCGGTGGCCTGGCCCACCAACGCCCCCCATCGCGTCGAAAACTTGGGCACCATGAACGTGTCGCTGTCGATTGAGTACATGACCTGGGGTGCCCGCCGCCGCCTCGGCGCCTATTACCTTAACGGCACCCAACGTCGCCTTGGCCTGCGCCCGCAACAGATGGCAACGATTGGCCCGGCTGGTCTGGCGGCGCGTTGGGCGCTCTCGGTGCCCCTAAAGCGCCTTGGCCTGCACAAGGGCAAACAGAAGGTGTTTGAGACCGAGTTTGAATTGTCGAAAGACACCGAAGAGGGCGTGCGTCGGCGGGGCTAACCCGTTAGCGTCACCACATGACGATTCATGTGGTGAAGCTGGCGGTGGGTGCAGACACCGTGGAAGAGATCGCGGTTTGGCAGCAATGGCAGATGGCGCAAGCCAAGGCCAATGGCTTGCCCCCGCGCCCTGTTTGCGGCACGCGCTCCTGGCCCAAGCAGGCCGAATCAATTCTTGAGGGCGGATCTCTCCATTGGGTGGTGAAGGGCGCAATCCTCGTGCGTCAGCGCATTGTGGAAATCGCGCCGGTTACCGATGAGCACGGCGAGCGCTGCGGCCTTTACCTCGATCCGGTCCTGGTGCGGACCAATCCGCAGCCCAAACGCCCGTTCCAAGGCTGGCGCTACCTGAAACCCACCGACGCGCCCAGCGATTTGGGCGAAGTGGGCAGTGCAGATATACCAGACGATCTGCGCCGCAAGTTGGTGCAGCTCGGCGCGTGGTAGTGCGTCACAAACCGCCAAGATGACACAAAAAAGAACCCGGCCTTAAGCGCGTGTTCACCAAACCGGCTTAGCCACCGTCTCATGCGCGTTCAGCAGGCGGTAATCAAAGCAGCGATTGTGGCAGCGTTGACAGGCGCTGGTGGCGGTTGCGCCACCATCATCCAGGACCAGTCTTCGCGCTTAACGTGGCTGGCAGACTCCCTTGCGGCAGAGTTGGCAACCACCGCGCCGAACGACCCGCGGTTGGCCGCCGCCGAAGCGCCTCTTGAGCAAATTGCCGACAGCCTTTCGCGCCCGGAGCTGGGCCTTGCTTCCCCCGTGTCCGCCGCCGTCCTCGAGCGGGTCGAGCCGGTCTTGACCGGCCCGGAAGCCGCCGAATTGGCCGATAGTCCCTATCCAATGCTGGTGGCTTATGTCGCGCCGCCCCTCAATCAAGTCCCCACCGCCGCGCCAGCACAAACCGGCTTGGCGATGGGGCGCTTTGCCAACGCCACGCTCGCCAGGTCCATGTGGAGTGAGATCGAAAGCGTTGAAGTGGCCGTGTTGACAGGCCTTGCCGCCTACACCGCCCCCGCCCCAAACGGCGGCGTCTGGCTGCTGGTGGGGCCCGTCGCAAACACCGAGAACGCGCAACAGCGCTGCGAGGCTGTTGCCGCCTTCGGCCTAACCTGCGAGCCACAGTCCTGGCCGCGCACAGCCACGTTGCTGCCCACAGGCAGCGCCGGGGCAGGGGGCGCGCCATGACAACCGCGCCAAACGTCTATCCCACCCAAGCCCTTGGCCCCGCCACGGCCCATATTGTGGTGATCGGCAATCAGAAGGGCGGCGCGGGCAAGTCCACCGTGGCGATGCACCTGATCGTCGCGTTGCTGCGCATGCGCCGCCGTGTTGGCGCGATCGATCTTGATCTGCGTCAGCGCTCCTTGACCCGCTACATTGAAAACCGCGCCCGCCGCGATGCCGCCTCCGGCGAACTTTTGGCGATGCCGCAGGTCGCTGAAATCGCAGCGAGCCCCTCAAGACACCTCGATCAGGCCGAAGAGGCCGATCAGTCCGCGTTTATGTCTGCGCTGCGCCGGCTTGCCGAGACCTGCGAGTTCGTGGTGGTGGACGCCCCCGGCGGCGACACCTTCCTGTCGCGCTTGGCCCACGCCCACGCCGACACCTTGATCACGCCGCTCAACGACAGCTTCATCGACTTCGATTTGCTGGGCGGCATGGACGAATCCAACCCAGACATCGTTCGCCCGAGTGTTTACAGCGAGATGGTCTGGGAAAGCCGCAAACGCAAAGCCACCGCCGATCGCCGGCCAATCGATTGGATCGTGCTGCGCAACCGCACCTCCACCAGTCGGATTGAAGCCAAGAACAAGCAAAAAGTGGGCGAAGCCCTGCGCATCCTGTCCACGCGGATTGGATTTCGCCTCGCGCCGGGGCTTTCAGAGCGCGTGATCTACCGCGAGCTTTTCCCGCAAGGCCGCACGCTGCTGGACTTCATGGACAAGCCCGGCGGCGCAGACGACGAAGTCAGCTTCAGTCATCTCGCCGCGCGCCAAGAATTGCGCGATCTGTTCATTACCTTGAAGCTTCCGGGCCTTGAAGGCGAAGCTCTGCGCTTCTGATCAGCGACTAAGGACCCAAAAGGCCCGTTTCTTGCGAAGACGTGTCTAGAGTAGGGTCTATCCAGGATCGCGAGCGCGCGTTAGTCATGCTACAAATCGTCCTCGGCGTCATTGCAGTCTTTCTGTTTGGTCTTGCAGTTCGCTTGGCCTTGATTGGCCGCGCGAAGTGGGACCGACGCCTGATTGCCATGCTGGGCAGCGCTCTGGGGCTTGGGCTCATAGCCTCTGGCCGGGTGGTTTCAGGCCTGGTTGTGGGGGCGATTGCGGCCCTGTTTGCGCTCGCCCCAGAAGCTCGCTACACGCCCCCCAAGCCCCGCAAACGCCAACAAGATCCAGAAGTGGCGAAGGCCCGCCAAACCTTGGGGGTGGGGGCTGGCGCAACTGAAGCAGATGTCCGCGCCGCCTACCGCCAACGCATTGCTACAGCTCACCCAGACCAGGGCGGCACATCGGAGGCCGTGGCAAAACTCACCGCCGCAAGGGACTTGTTGCTGCAGCGCCTTAAGCGCCGCGCTTCGACCAATTAGCACCAGTTTCGACCCAGTGGGATCGATCGGCAGCTTTCCACTCTTGTGCCGCCGAGTTGGCTTTAAGCTGGCGACCGCAAACTCTGCATTTCGTCAGCGGCCGGGGTGCGCTGCTCGATTTGTCGCAAAAGTGCTGCGGCTGTGGTGCGGTGGGAGCCTGCGTGTGGATTGAAGGCGACTGTTTCAGCCAAGGCGGTGGCCTGCGCAAATTCGTGGATCTGAAAAAGCGCAAAAGCGCTCGCGAGCGTGATTTCATGCACCTGGGGCGCAAGCGCTTGAGCCTCCAACAGCACTTCGATGGCCGCTTCGGGCATGGGCTGGCCGGCAGCGACGTAGGTCATAGCGAATCGATAGAGAGTGCCTGGGTGATCGGGGCGTAAACGATTTGCCCGACCGAAACTTGCCCGGGCCGCGGCGCAAGCCTCGTCGCGCTGGGGACCCAAAAGCGTCTGCGACGCACGCAGCTGAGAGATACCTCGGGCAAGGTGCGCATTGGCATTGTTTGGGTCTAGGTAGAGCAAGTGTTCGATAGCGCGTTCGGCGGCGGCGCGGGTGCCAAGTTGCGCCTCTGTATGAGCGAGCGTTTCCAGAGCAAAAATGTCATTGGGGAAACCCCGCGCGCGTTCGCGAACAGCGGCCAAAACCACCGGCGCTTCGTCGTCATCCAGTGAGCGCCGCACGCGAGACGCCAGCATTAACAACTGATCAGCTGAGGCGGGCATTAGCTGCGGCGTCAGGGTCGGCGCTTGCATGCTGGGCAGACGAACAATGGCGATGGGAATGCGACCGCGGGCATAGGCCGCAAGGTCTGTTTCGGTTTCAGCGATAGTCACACCAAAGCTTGGGGCGAAGGCCTCGATAGGGTCCTGTCCCGCGCGCAACGCAGCGATGTAGCGCGCGAACGCCTGCTGACGCTGGGGATTGAATTGAATGTAATGCGTCAACAGCCAGGCCTGGGCGTAGAAATGCGCGACCTCGTCGCGATCCTCCCCCGCGCGGCGTTGGCGGATGAGCAACTGTTCCAAGGGAAGCTGGTCGCCGCTCGTCAACCAGCCGATCCGGACAATGCTACCCCGCCCAACCTCATAAACACCGTCACGCATCGTGGCGGTTTGCATCAGCTCTGCAAAACCTTCGACGTACCAGCTCGGATAAGAACCCGCGTGATGATGCAACATGAAATGGTGGGTGTACTCATGACGCAGAATTTCCATGGGACTGATCATGATGTTGTCGCGGTCTTGGTTGAACGCGAACGCGGCGACTTCGTCCAAACCCACATCGTAAAAGCCCGCAACATGGCGCAAAGGTTCGCCACGCGCCTCGGCCATAGTCGGTGCCCATGCCGACAAGTACAGCGACAGCTTATGTCGCGACGGCGCGGTGGGCGTGGCTGTCATCACGCGGAGCAGTTTGTCGAATTGGTCCAAGGCCGTGACCATCTCGCGCATGCGGTCCGGTTCGCCTTCGCTGTACACGCGGAACAGGTCCGTTTCGGCGGTAAGCCAACGACCGTTTTCAGCCCTCGCGTCGCCGGCCCAGCTGGTCGCACTGATCCCAATCGCAGATGCTAGAATTTGGCGTCTGTTCATTCTTGCCACCACGTTCCCCAGTGTCAGCAAAGCAGCAGTTTGGGAGAAGGCAAGATGTGGGATGGGGTCAGCAGTGCGTTTGTTTGTCGCTCACATCAAATCCGCAGGTTGAGCGTAAGCATTTATCACTCGCCAAGCGAGTATATCTAAAAATGCTACGGTTTGACTCGCTGCTTCAGCCGGCCGCCCTCATCCAACACCAAAGTACTTCCTGGCGGACGTCAGAATGGTCACGGGCCCCACAAAGGCGAAAGCAAAAGTGGCCGCTCGCCGCGGTTAGCGCCGTATGGCCCGTTCTGGCAGCAGCGGCGGCAGCGATGTGCCCGCTCGCACTGGCCCAAGGATTTGCGGGTTAAACACCGGCTCAGCGTTGGCCGCCGCTGTTTCGAGTTGCGCTGCGGTCGGGTCCTGATCGTCGCTATCGCCCTCCGCGATCTCGCCGTCTTCAGTCCAGCGGTTGCCCCCTCGCCAGGGCGCGCTTGTTAGCCGTGCAACGGAAACCTGACCGCCGCCGGCCTCGATTTCGCGCCGGCGGAGTTCCTCGTAGGCAGCCTCCAACAGGTGCTCGACCTCCGCGTTGCGCGCCGCAGAGCTTTCACCCCCCAACACGACCACAATCAACCGGCGTCCGTCGCGCACGGCTGAGGTGGCCAGATTGAACCCAGACGCGCGCGTATAGCCGGTCTTGATGCCATCGACGCCCGGCACGGTGTTCAGCAGGCGGTTATGATTGCCGCCATATCGGTTGCGCCAGCTAAAGCCTTCGGTCTGGAAGTAGTGGTAATACTGCGGAAAATCCCGGATCAGCGCTTCGCTTAGCGTGGCCATATCCCGGGCGGTGGTGCGGTGGCGCTCGTCCGGCAGCCCGCTGGCATTGGCAAAGCGCGTTTCTGTCATGCCCAGCGCCCGCGCGCGGTCTGTCATGCGCTGCGCGAAGCGCGATTCGGTGCCGCCCAAGCGTTCAGCAACCACGGTGGCCACATCGTTGGCAGACCGCGCCGCCAGCGCCTGAATCGCATCTTCCACGGTGATGGTTTCGCCCCGCCGCAAACCAAGCCGCGACGGCGGCTGACGCGACGCCGCCCGCGACACAGACATCCCTGTGGTCAGGCTCACTTCGCCCGCATCGAGCGCTTCAAACAACATGTAAAGCGTCATCATTTTGGTCAATGACGCTGGAAAGCGGCCGTCGTCAGCCTCGTCCTGATGCAGCACCTCGTGCGTGCTCAAATCGATAACGATGGCAGAATAGCGCTCCTGGGCTTGCGCCTCAGCGGCCGTAGCGACGACCGCAGCGCTGGCCACGCCGCCCACAAACACAGCAAGAGCAAGGGTCCGCCGCGCCCCCCGCGCGATCGAGGACAGGTCTGTCCGCACCAACACTGTCGAGAAGAATGCCATCATTGGTCCCCGTTCTCGCACAAGTGCGGATATTTCACGGCAGGGGTGAAGCCCCAGTGAACACAACTGCAGTTGGACAGCAGCGCGCCGCTGTCCCGCCAACCTGATCGATACACCGCACAAATCACCAGACCACCATGACAGAGTCGCTGATTGCCTTAACCGTTCGTTGCGCCTGCGCGACAAGCCAGTCACGAATGCACAAATCCCGGGCAGTGTCAGCTTAAGCAAGAACCGTGCGCCGGCCGCTCGCTGCACTTCTTTGGCGAGCCGTTGGGCGCCTCTGATCCCCTTTCGAGAGTTTATGGTGCAGTGCAACAAAAGCGATTGACTTCGCACTTGCAGCATGAGATTGACCCCTCATATCCGCTGAGTCCTGTTCACCAAGCAGCAGGTTTAGCGGCGGATCGCACAGTCACCTCGGGCGCGTTGCGCCTTGACCGTCGGAGAGTAAACCATGGCCACCGCCAGCAAGACCCTGAAGTCCCCGAAAACCGCTGAAGCCGCCCACGCCGCTTTCGAACACGTCACCGCTGCTTCGAGCGAAGCGATGCGCACCAACATGGATCGCTCCATGGCCGCGATGTCGGAAGCGTCTGCGTTCGGCAAAGAAAACATGGAAGCCTTCGTGGCTTCTGCCGCCGTTGCGCAAAAGGGCATGGAAGCCGTCAGCGCCCGCTACATGGCGTTCACCAAGTCGGCGATGGAAAACCACATGGCTGTGGCCCGCTCGCTCATGACCTCCAAGAGCGTGCAGGAACTGGTTGAGCGTCAGACCGAATATGCCCGCTCGTCCTTCGACAGCTACGTTGCTGAACTCACTGTGATGTCGGACCTGATGGCCGGCGTGACCAAAGACGCGATCAAGCCGCTCAACGAGCGCATGACCGCCATGTCTTCGCTGATGCAAACCGCTGCCGGCCGATAATCGACCGATCAGTTGGAAAACGAACAGGGGCCTGACCGAAACGGTCGGGCCCTTTTTTGTGTTTGGCCTCGGCCCGCAACATTGCTAGCCAAAACGGCACAGCGCCGATCGCGCCCATGAACAGTCAACTTGAGACCTAACCCGCCATGATCGATTTCACCTCCCTGACCCTGCCGCGCACTCCAAACACGTGGCTTTGCGCGCCAGAAGGCCTTTGCAAGTCCGCGCGTCCGCATCGTTTGGCCCCGGTTTACCTCGCCACCCCGCAGGCCATGCGAGAGGCCCTGATCGCTGCCATGGCCAGCGAACCCCGCACCGCGCAGGCCGCAGCCGATGCAGCGACCGGCCAATTTGCCTTCACTGCAACCTCAAGCCTGATGCGCTTTGTCGATGACATTGACGCGAAGGTCGTCCCTCTCGGCGATGGCCGTGTGTCGCTCGC
Organism: Caulobacterales bacterium; assembly: GCA_049314555.1. Taxonomy (GTDB): domain Bacteria; phylum Pseudomonadota; class Alphaproteobacteria; order Caulobacterales; family Aquidulcibacteraceae; genus REEB509. The sequence continues at coordinate 72,431 of JBMOEW010000004.1, read as the reverse complement.
GCTCTACAGCCGCTCGCGGGTTGGCTATGGCGACTGGGGCGTCAACAAAAAGCGCGGTGAGCGGATCCTGGCTGCAATCGCGGCGCGCCTAGGCGCTTAAGGGCCTCAGCGCCGCTGCGATCTGGGTGGCCAAGGCTTGCAGCGTGCCCATGTCCGCCTTGGTTTCCCCGTGGCCGGCGATGCGCGTGTCGCTGTAAATGGGCAGGATGTGCACGTGCAAATGGAACACCGTTTGCCCCGCTGCCGTGCCGTTAAACTGCATGATCCGCAGGCCATCTGGGGCAAGCGCCGTCGTGACCGCCTGCGCCACATACTGCACGCGCTGGAAGTACGCACCCACCATTGAGGCGGGCAGGTCCAACAGGTTGCGCGCCTCAACACCTTTGGGAATCACAAGCGTGTGGCCGCGCGTTTGCGGGAAAGCGTCCATGATGGCCAACACAAGGTCATCTTCAAAAATCCGCGCGCATGGGATCTCACCGCGCAGAATTTTCCCAAACACATTGGCCGTGTCGTAGGTGCCCGCTAGGCTCATGAACCGCTCCCGATTATAGACTTAATCCCTAGCATCAGCGCCAAGGATTGCGAACCATGTCGAAGGCCCCGCCGCCCTTAACGCCGCGCCAGGCGCAGTGGTTTCAAGCGGTGCGCGAAGGTTTGGAAAAAGACACCGACCGCTCGTTGGAAGACTGGGCAGCCCTGGTCAAGCAAACCTGCCCCGAAACCGCCCACAAAAAGCGCCTGGAGTGGCTCAAGGCCAACCATGGCTTGGGCCAGAACCGCGCCAGCACTGTGCTCGATGCGGCCTTTGGTGCGATTGGCTGGGATAACCCCGACGCGCTGGCGGACGCGCTCTGGCAGACCCCGAACCAACGCGCCCTTTTGGCCGCCCTGAACGCAGCGCTGGCAGACTGGGACGGCCTGATCGTTACCCAGCGCAAAGGCTACACGGCTTTTTCCAAGTCGTTTCAGTTTGCCGCCCTAAGCCCCGCCAAGCCGGATGGGGCCCGCTTGGGCCTCGCGCTGGCGGCGGACGCCGATCCCCGCCTAATGGCACCAAAAGCCAAAGAGTCCTGGTCAGAGCGCCTGCGCGCGGTGGTACCGATGGCGGACCCAACCGCCACCGACGCGCACTTGATCACGCTTTTGCGCCGCGCCTATGACGCATCCTAGGAAAGGTTTTCCTTGAACGGCGTGAAGCTATCGAGCGTCTCGATTTCGTCTGCCACCGCCGGGCGCTCAGCCTCCAGATAGCGCGCCACCGCCGACAACAGCCCAGGATGGGCAATCCAGTGTGCGGAATGGGTCGCAACCGGCGCGTAGCCACGGGCAAGCTTGTGTTCGCCCTGCGCGCCCGCTTCAACCCGCGCCAGACCCCGTTCGATCGCGATCTCAATTGCTTGATAATAGCAAAGTTCAAAGTGCAAGAACGCGACGTCGGCAACGCGCCCCCAGTATCGCCCATAGAGGCAGTCGCCGCCCACAAAGTTCAAGGCCGCAGCCACCGGCCGCCCCGCGTCCTCTGCGATCAGCAAGATGATGTCTTTGCCCATCCGTTCGCCAATCAGGCTGAAGAACGCACGGTTGAGGTAGGGGCTGCCCCATTTGCGCCCGCCCGTGTCTTGATAGCAGGCGAAGAAAAAGTCCCAGTCCGCTTCGGTGATGTCATAGCCAGAAAGCCGCCGCACCGTGCGCCCCGCCAGTGCTTCGCGCCGTTCACGCTTGATCACTTTGCGCCGCGAGGAGGACAACGCCGCCAGGAAATCGTCAAACGTCGCATACCCCGCATTGGACCAATGGAACTGCACGCCCGTCCGGCGCAAAAGCCCCAGCCCCGCCAGCGCATCAGCCTCCGGCGCGGTGGGGAAGGTGATGTGCCAGGACGAAGCGCCAACCTCCTGCGCCAGCGCGATCGCGCCAGAAACAAGCGCCTCCCTTACTTGCGCTTTGTCCGTGAGCAGACGCGGCCCCGTCGCTGGGGTAAACGGCGCAGCGGTTTGCAGCTTAGGATAATATCGCCCACCCGCGCGATGCAGCGCGTCTGCCCACGCGTGATCGAACACATACTCGCCCTGCGAATGCCCCTTCAGGTAGAGCGGCATCGCCCCCACCCAAGCCCCATCTGCGCCGTGCACCAAGAGGTGGTGCGCCACCCAACCCGCGCGGGCCGACACGCAACCGCTTTCCTCCAGCGCCTGCAGAAAATCGTAACTCACGAACGGGTTGCGCGCCGCACAGGCCGCCAGCGCCAACTGGTCCCATCCGGCCCGATCGACCCCCGCGAGGGCGTCAATGACCCTGACCGTCAGGCTGCCGCTGCCATCCATGCTCGTGTCCTGTTCACGCGATCTCGAAAATCCCATCGACCTCGACGGCAAACCCGAGCGGCAAATTGGCCACCCCAACCGCGGCCCGAGCATGGCGGCCCGCATCGCCAAACACGTCCACCATCAGGTCTGAGCAGCCGTTCACCACCGCCGGGATAGGATCAAAATCAGGCATCACATTGACGAACCCGCCAAGCTTCACAACCCGCACCACAAGATCGAGGTTGCCCCCGCAGGCGGTCTTCAGCTGTGCCAAAAGATTGAGCCCGCATAGCCGCGCTGCCGCTTGTCCCTGTTCTAGGCTCAGCCCGCCCCCGAGCTTGCCCTTGATCCCGCCGCCGGCGTCCATCGAAACCTGCCCCGACACGTGCACCACCCCACCGGTTCGCACAAACGGCACATAGCTTGCGACCGGGGCGGGCGGTGCCGGCAGGACGATGCCAAGCTCTTGCAATCGCGTGTCGATACGGCCCATGGCGACCAAACTCCTGATGTTAAGGTGTCCGTTGCCATGCCCTGAAAAACCATCGATGTCACGGCCCCTGAATGCCGCGGCCCTGCGAACCGCCAATCACTCCGAGGCCTCCGGCGGCTTGCGCCGCGCCTTTAGCCCTCGGCCGCTCGCCAGCGCATCTTTGCCGAACCGGCCGCGCAACTCCGCCACGGCTTTTTCTGCGGCTGCGCGCTTGGGCGTGAGCTGATCCATCATGTCGCCCTTGTCAGCGCTGGCGGCGGGGGCAAAGTCCGAGAGGCCAATGCCAATCAGCCGGAAAGGGGTGCGCCCGTTGGCTTCAGACGCCAGCAGCCCCCGCCCCACATCAAACACGCGCTTCGCCAGCATCGTCGGCTCACCCAGCGTCCGCCGTCTGGACCGCAAACGAAACTGCGAATCTTTGAGCTTCAAAGTCACGGTAACACCAGACAGATCGGCCGCCCGCGCCCGCGCGGCAACCTTCTCGCAAAGCAGCCAGAGCTGGTCTTCCAACGCGGCCACATCGGCAAGATCTTCGTTGAAGGTCGTTTCGGCCGATAAGGTTTTGCGCTCGCCCTCCGGGTCCACCGGCCGGTTATCCTGCGCGCACGCCATCGCATGCAGCTTCAGCCCCCAGTCACCCAGCGCCCGCTGCACCGCCTGCGCCCCAGCTGCCCGCACATCGCCCACCAGCGCCCAGCCATGCCGCTCCAACGCCTTGGCCCCCGCCGGCCCAACGCCCGGCAAGACCCGCACGGGCAGGGGGCTAAGGCGCTCCAGCGCGTCCGCCCGCCCGATGATTGCAAACCCATTCGGCTTGTCCAATTCAGACGCGAGCTTGGCCAAGAACTTGTTGTAGGAGAGCCCCACCGAAACCGTCAGTCCCCGTTCCTGTGCGATCTGGTCCTGGAGTTGGCTTAGCACCGATGCCGCCGGCGCACCTTGCAGCGTTTGCATCCCGGCAAGGTCAAGGAACGCCTCGTCGATGGACAAGGGTTGCACCAGGGGCGTTAGCGCCTGCATCATGGTCCGCACGATGCGCCCTTCTTCGCTATAGCGGGCAAGGTCTGGCTTCAGCACCACCGCATGCGGACACAGCTTCAGCGCCTTGAACATCGGCATGGCAGACCGCACCCCGAAGGCCCGCGCGATGTAGCAGCATGTCGAAACCACCCCCCGCGTGCCGCCACCAACGATGACCGGCTTGGCCGCAAGGCTCGGGTCGTCGCGCTTCTCGATCGCTGCAAAAAACGCATCGCAATCGATGTGGGCCAAACTCAAGCTGTCCACTTCGGGGTGGGCCAGCGGCTGCGGCGCACTGCAGCAGCGCGCATCGCCAGCGCGCACGTCAACGCTATGGCAGCGCCGGCAGAGCGCAACGCTCAAAGCGGCCCGCCCCAAAGCCAAGCAGCGCCCCGCACCCCCGAGCTATCGCCCCAACGGTTCACCACCACTTGGGTGGAGAGCGTGTCGGAAAACGCAAACGCCGGTAACCGTCGGGCGATGCCTTCGGCCAGCCCCGCGATATTAGAAACACCGCCCCCCAACACGATCACGGCTGGGTCGATCAGATTGACAATCATGCCAAGGCCGCGCGCCAGGCGATCCTCCAAAAGATCAAGACACGCGCGCGCCTCCAAGTCGCCCGCCGCTGCCCGCGCCGCCACTTCCGGTGCATCCACGGGGCCATTCAAAGCCAAACTCGCCCACCGCGCGATTGCCGGACCAGACACCCAGTTTTCCAAACACCCTCGTCGGCCGCACCAACAGGCGGGCTCACCATGTTCCTCCCGGCTAGACCAGGGCAACGGCAAATGCCCCCATTCGCCAGCGATCGCGTTGGCCCCTTCGACCAGCCGCCCGTCCACCACGAGGCCAGCACCGCAACCCGTGCCCAAGATCGCCCCAAACACGCAAGGAGCCCCAGCTCCCGCGCCGTCGATCGCCTCCGACAGGGCAAAACAGTTGGCATCGTTGGCCAGGCGCACAGGCCTGCCAAGCACGGCGGTCAGGTCTTCCTGAAACGGTTTTCCGTTCAAATACTGGGTGTTGGCGTTGCGGATCAGCCCGGTTTTTGGTGAGCGAGACCCCGGAATCCCAATCCCCACCGGGGTGCCTTCCAGGTCCAACGGCCCACACACCGCGCTCACAAGTTCATGCACTGTTCGCAACGCGGCCTCATATTGGCCAGGATTTGGCCGGCGCAATCGCGTCACGATGTTTCCATGCGAATCGAGTACCGCTGCTTCAATCTTGGTCCCACCGAAGTCGACCCCCAATCGTGCAACGGGGGGACGGGCAGAGGCAGACAGGGTCGGTGCGGCGCTCATTGGGTGGACGATAACAGAAGATTTCGGGTGTTTTTGCCATTTTTGGCAACACCCGGGCAAAGATTGCTTAAGGCCTAGGGTGTATTGAGGCTTCGCAGTCGGATCAAAGGCTTGCCCGCGGCGGATGGCGTAAACATGGCCAAGACAGTGCTGATTGTCGAAGACAACGAGCTGAACATGAAGCTCTTCGGCGATCTATTAGAAGCGTTCGGATATGCCACGGTGAAAACCCGTGACGGTCGTCAGGCTGTGCCGTTGGCGCGGCAACACAAGCCAGACTTGATCGTCATGGACATTCAGCTTCCGGAGATTTCAGGCCTGGAGATCACCAAGATCTTGAAGGCCGATCCGCTCCTGAAGGTGATTCCGGTTGTCGCGGTGACAGCGTTTGCCATGCGTGGAGACGAAAAGCGGATCCGCGACGGCGGCTGCGACACGTATTTGTCCAAACCGATCTCTGTTACCACCTTCCTCGACACCATCCGCAAGTACATCGGCTAAGGGCAAACGCCATGAGCGCGCGCATCTTGGTGGTCGATGACGTGGAAGCAAACGTCCGGGTGCTCGCTGCCAAGCTGGCGGCGGAGTATTACGACGTGATCACCGCTACCCGCGGTGCCGTGGCCATCGAAATGGCCCGCCGCCAGAACCCAGATATCATTCTGCTCGATGTGATGATGCCGGATCTGGATGGCTTTGAGGTTTGTCGCCGGCTGAAGGCAGACCAAGACACCCGCCACATCCCAATCGTCATGTTGACAGCCCTCGATCAGCGCGAAGATCGCCTCAAAGGGTTGGAGGTCGGCGCAGAAGACTTCCTCAGCAAGCCGATCGATGACGTGCAGCTGATGTCTCGGGTGAAATCCCTGTCGCGCTTGAAGATCGTGATCGACGAGTTGCGCTCCCGCGAGGCCAGCGGGCGTCGCATGGGGGCCATCGAAGCGCGCAGTGCGGCGTCCCCCGCGGTGGAATTCAGCCTCGGCGGCGAAATTCTTGTGGTGGACGACAACGCCCGGCAATTGAAGCGCATCCAGACGGCTTTGGGCACCCACCATCGGATATCGTCCCTAGGGGCCCCAAAACCAGATTCTTCCCCAGATCTGATTATTGTGTCCCTGTGCGCCGAAGGGTTTGATGGCCTGAAGGTCGTTGCCAAGCTCAGGTCCAACGAAAGCATGCGCCACTTGCCGATTCTGGCGGTGGTGGAGCCCGATGCCCCAGCGCGCGCGCTGCGCGCCTTGGAGTTGGGTGCCCATGACATCATCACCCGCCCGATCGACGAAGATGAGCTTAAGGCCCGTGCCCGCACCCTGATGCGACGCAAGCGCTACATCGACGCTCTGCGCACCACCTTGGATCAGGGCATGGAAATGGCCGTGACCGATCAGCTGACGGGCCTTTACAACCGGCGCTTTTTGATTGGCCAGCTCGGTCCACTCGTCAATCGCGCGGCCCACGGCGGCGATAGTGTTTCGGTGATGCTGGCAGACATCGATCACTTCAAACGCATCAACGATGGCTTTGGCCACGATGTCGGCGACATTGTGCTCAAGGAGTTCGCCCTGCGGATGGCCTCCAATACGCGCCCCGCAGACTTTGCCTGCCGGATGGGCGGGGAAGAGTTTCTGGTCATTATGCCGAACACTCCGGGGGATGAGGCGGCCCTGGCCGCTGAGCGCTTCCGTCGACAGGTCGCAGGATCGCCCTTCCGGATCGGCCTGGATCAATCCCTGGACGTGACCGTCAGCATCGGCGTTGCGACGGCGAATGTGCACGACATGACGGCAGAGGATCTGATCAAGCGGGCCGACGTCGGCTTGTATCGCGCAAAAGAAGGCGGCCGCAACCGTGTGGTCGCAGCCGCCGAAACGATGCAGTCAGAACAGCAGCTGTCCACAACCATTTAGGGCCAGGACACCAAGCTTATTCTTACTTGATTTTGCCTTCAACGAACTCGACGTGCTTGCGCACGACGGGGTCATACTTCTTGAATTTCAGCTTTTCCGTCTTGGTCCGGGGGTTCTTCTTCGTCACATAGAAGAAGCCGGTGTCGGCGGTGGAGTTCAGACGGATCTTAATCGTGGCTGGCTTGGCCATGGCTTTTGCCCTGTAAAGGATGTGCGCGAGCGCAAGGGCGCGTGGATGACTGATCGCAGCCGCCCTGTCAAGCCGCGCGCGCCCGCGTCAACACAATGGCTGCCAGATACATCGCCGGCATGCTGGCCAGCGCGATCATGAAGCCCCACGGGCCAAAGGAGCCAAAGGCAGCGCCCGCAAGCGCTGGACCAAGCACCTGGCCAACCCCGTAGCTCAGCGCAAAGGCAGCGTTGCCCGCGGCCAGCTCCGCACCCTGGAAACGCCGCGCCAACCACACGAGCCCAACGGTGTATAGGCCCGTGACGATCCCCGAATAGGCAAACATCAACCCCAGCACCAGCAAAGGCGCATTCCCGGCGGCCGCAATCGTCAATGGGGCCCCGATGCCAACCAGCGCACACAGAGAAAGCGCCGGCCGCACCCCGATCCGGTCCGCCAGCATCCCCAAAAACGGTTGCATCACCAAAACCCCGAGCCCGGCGGCGGTCACCATCATGGCCCCGATTTCGTCGCCCAGCTCCACCCGCCGCGCAAAGATCGGGATGAGGTTGTACTTGGCCGTCTCGATGGCCCCCATCGCCAAAGGAGCCAGCATCACCACCGGTGCCGCAGCGATTCGCGCGAGCAACGCCTGCGGCCGGGCCGACGCCCCATGCGGCGCGCTTGGTGCTTTGGCCGGCAAAACCAAAAGCAAAAGCCCAAGCCCCGCTATGCCCGCCCCCATCAAGAACGGCAGTGGCCCCACGTGCCCCAAAAGCGCGATCAACGCGCCCCCTCCCGCCATCGCGCCAGCGAAGGTCGAGGCAAAAGCCCCCATGATCAGGCCGCGCTTTTCCGGCGGTGCCCGCTCCAAAGCCCAAGCCTCGCAGGACACGAACAACACCGAAAAAGCAGCGCCCGCGATAAACCGACACACCACCCACGCAGCGATCGAAGGAAACAGCCAATACCCAACAAATGCCAAAGCCACAGAAGAAAGTGCCCACGCCAACGCTTGGCGCGTGCCAATCCGGCCAAGCAGGCCAGGGATAAACGGTGTTGCAATCACGGTGGAGAGGGCCGCCGCCAAGGTAAACAGACCGATGCCTGTTTCAGACACTCCCCAATCATCAAGGTTGAGCGCCAACAGCGGGAACGAAAGCCCGATCGCCCCGCCGCCCGCGGCCACACACCCGAGCGCGATCGGGATCGCAAAGTCCCGCTCCTTTTGCACCCCACCCAAGGCCCTCATAGCCTGCCCATCAAATGGCCCTTGCGGGTCCACCGCAAATAGGCAGGGGCAAGCGTCTCGCCCCGAAGGCGCGCCTGCACTTCGCCCAGCACAAACCGGGTCACGTTGGGCAAATCGAGCTCCAACGCGTCCTCCAGCGTGAACCACTTGGTGTGCAACAGCTCTTCGTCTCCGCCCACCGGCCGATCGTCCAGCAACACGGCCTCCGCGTCCGCCAAAAAGAACCGCGCATCGAACCGGCGCGGCCTAAACGGCGGGGTAATCGCGCGGGCAATGAACGCCATGCGATGCAGCTCCGGTGCCGCATCGTGGCTGCAAAACGCCTCCCACCCGCGGGGTGCAAGGCCAACCGCGCCCCCCCGCCGGCCCACAATCAACCCGGTTTCTTCAAACACCTCCCGCACCGCCGCCAAGGCAAACGTGCGCGCGCGCTTGCGGTTGCAATCAACCAGCAGCGCTGCCTCGTCAGCCGCCTGCAGCTCGCTCGCCGCCGGGGCCAGCGCGTCGGATGCCTCCACCCGCCCCCCTGGAAACACCCACTTGTCTGGCATGAACACGTGGCCCTTGGCCCGCTGCCCCATCAGCACTTCGTGGCCCTTGCCGCGCTTATGAATCAAGATCAGGGTCGCTGCGTCCTTGGGGCGCGGCGCTTTAGCGGGCCGGGTCTGGTCGGCCGCGTCAAACGGGGCATCATCTTTGTTGCTCATCGCCCGGCAAGGTGACGTGATCGCGGTGCGGGTCAACCCCGTTTTAGGGGCGTTTGCGCTTGTTGCGCGACGGCGGCGGTGGCCGGTGCGGGCGACCGCGTGGCGCGCGCGAGGCTTTGAAGCTGGCGTCGCGGGGCAGGGGCGAACTCAACATGGCAAAGATCAAGCCGCCGGAAACCGGGGCCGCATCCTCCAGCCGCACTTCCACCGGCTGGCCCAACACCCACCGCTCGCCAGAACGCTCGCCCACCAGCGCATGGGCTGCTTCCTCATGGATCCACCGCTGCGCGCCCAGCGTCGAAATCGGGCAGAGGCCATCCGCCTGTGTTTCAGACAACCGGATAAACAGCCCAAACCGCGTCACCCCGGTAATCCGGCCCTCAAACTCAGCCCCCACCCGGTCTGCCAGAAAGCTTGCGATATAACGCGCAGTGGCGTCGCGCTCTGCCGCCATTGAGCGCCGCTCGGCCATGGTGATGTGCTCGGCGATATCATCAAGCCGCGCGGCTTCTTCGCCGGTCTGGCCGTCGTCGCCAAAGCCCAGCCCACGGATCAACGCGCGGTGGACGCAAAGGTCCGCATACCGACGAATGGGCGAGGTAAAGTGCGCATAATGCGACAAGTTAAGGCCAAAGTGGCCAAGGTTTTCAGGGCTATAGATCGCCTGCGCCTGGCTGCGCAGCACCACCTCATTGACGATCTCTGCGTGCTCGGTGTCCTTGGCAAGCTCCAGGATCCGATTGAACCGCGCCGCACTCACCACCTGGCCGCGGCTCCATTTCAGCCCGACGGTGGGCAAAAAGTCCTCAAGCGCAGCGATTTTGGTATCGCTTGGCTTTTCGTGCACCCGATAGATCAGCGGCGCGCCTTTGGTTTCAAGCACTTCCGCCGCTGCAACGTTGGCTTGGATCATAAACTCTTCGATCAGCTTATGCGCATCAAACCGCTCGCGCTTGGCCACCCCCGCCACGCGCCCATCCGGCCCAAACGTGATGCGGTGCTCGGGGGCATCGATCTCCAGGGGTTGGCGCCCGTCGCGCCCTTTCTTGGCCGTCGCATACGCCGCCCAAAGCGGTTTCAAGACGGTCTCAAGAAGCGGCCCTGTGGCATCATCCGGCGTCCCGTCAATCGCTGCCTGCGCCTGACCATAAGACAGTTTCGCCGCAGACTTCATCAGGCCGCGCACAAACCGGTGGCTCTTCTTGCGACCGTTGACATCGAACACCAGCTCCACCGCAAGACAGGCCCGGTCCTCCCGCTCCCGCAGCGAACACAGGTCCGCCGATAGGCTCTCCGGCAGCATCGGGGCCACGCGGTCTGGGAAATACGTTGAATTGCCCCGCTTCAGTGCGCCCTTGTCCAGCGCCGAATTGGGCGTGACGTAGGCCGCCACATCCGCGATTGCCACCCAAACCCGGTGCCCGCCTGGGTTCTTGGGATCATCGTCCGGTTGCGCAAACACCGCGTCGTCATGATCGCGCGCGTCGTCTGGGTCGATGGTGATCAGCGGCAAATGGCGCAGATCGGTGCGCCCTTTGAGGGTGGGCCTTTTGGCCGCGCGCGCCTGGGCTTCCTCGTCCTCAGAAAAGCCCACCGGCACCCCGTGACTGTGGATCGCCAGGATCGAAGCGGCCCGTGGGTCATCCTCCCGACCTACCACTTCTTTGATCACCCCGCGCTTGGGGCCTTGGCCGCGGCTTTGGCTGGCAAGCTCGATCAAAACCAGGTCGCCGTCTTCGGCTTCGCCCTGGTGTTCGCGAAAGATCATCACGTCCTGGCGGGCCTTGCGGTCTGCGGGCTCCACCCGCCCACCGCCGGCCGGATGTGCATGGAACACGCCCAAAATCCGGTGCGCGCTTTGCCCCAATCGTTTCACAACCCGCGCGACAGGTCCGTCCTCTTCCTGAACGATCCGAGCCAGAAGCCGGTCGCCCACCCCGATGGCGGCCTCGCCCCGCTTGCCAGACGCTTCCCCCGGCCCAAGCCGCACCAACGGGCCAAACAAGCCGTCCTGACCCCGCATGCGGGCCAGAAGCTCGCCGTCGTTGTCGCGATCAACGATTTCCATCACCCCGCGCTCGGGCAGGGCATCGGCAGACGCGTAGCGCTTTCGCCCGGTCCGCCCGAGGGTGCCGTCCGCTTCCAGGTCGCGCAGGATGGTGCGCAATTCCTTCTTCTGGTCAGGCCCCACATCCAAAAGGCGCGCCAAGTCCCGCTTTTGGCCCTTGCCGCCAGCCTGCTTCAAAGCCATCAGCACCGCCTCGCGCGAAAGTGTCTTCGGCGCTGGGGGCTTGCGGCGGGCCATTGTCAGTCCTGCGCCCGCGGGGTTTTCTTGGTGGCGGTCTTTTTCGCCGGAGCGGCCTTGCCAGCCGCGGTTTTCGCAGCCGGCTTTTTGGCTGCGGCCTTTTTCACTGGCGGTTTATCGCCGCCCGCTTTCTTCGCGGCTGGCTTTTTGGCCGCCGCACTTGGCTTGCCACCGCGCGCGGGCTTTTTCTTCTTCTTGCCGCCGCCGTCTTCCGCCTTTTTCGCCAACAGCGGCAAAGCCAACTCAAGGGTCATGGCCTCAGGAGCCACATCTTTGGGCACGTTGGCGTTGGTGTCACCGTCGGTGATGTAAGGCCCATACCGCCCCGGCATCACCTTCACCACTTTGCCTGTAACCGGGCTCTCCCCAAGCTCCTTCAAGGCAGCCACAGCAGCGCCGCGCCCAAACCGACGCGCGTTGCCAGCCAGCTTTTCCGCCAGCAGCGCTACCGCCCGATTGGCTTGGATTTCAAACACTTCTTCCACGTCCGCCAGATTGGCGTAGGTCTTGAGGTGCTGCACATACGGCCCAAACCGGCCAATGTTGGCGCGCATCATTTCCCCGTCTTCTGGGTGCGGGCCAATGTCGCGGGGCAGGGTGAGAAGCTTCAGCGCTCGCTCTAGCGTCAAGCCCTCCGGCGTCCAGCCCTGCGGCAGGCTTGCGCGCTTGATGTCTTCGCCTTCGCCGCGTTGAACATACGGCCCAAATCGGCCAGATTTCAGCGAAACAAAAAGCCCGGTGCCAGGATCAAGCCCCAGCTCAAGCCCTTCCGATGGAATAGCCCCAGGGCTTTCGTCTGCCCCACCAAGCGGGCGCGTGTGCTTGCAGGTCGGGTAGTTCGAGCAGCCCACAAACGAGCCAAACTTGCCAAGCCGGATCGACAACCGCCCGTCGGCACAGGACGGGCAGGCCCGCGGGTCTTTGCCCTCGCCAGTGTCTGGGAAGATGTGGGGCCCGAGCGCCTCGTTTAGCGCTTCCAATACATCGCCGATCTTTAGATCGCCAATGCCGTCGATCGCGGCGCGAAAATCCGTCCAAAACTCGCCGATCAATTGCTTCCAGCCCAAGTCGCCAGACGAAACAAGGTCCAGCTTTTCTTCCAAGCCGGCAGTGAAATCATACTCCACATACCGGTGAAAGAAGCTCTCAAGAAATGCGGTAACCAGGCGCCCTTTGTCTTCCGGAATGAACCGGTTGCGGTCCATTTTCACATAGTCCCGCTCGCGCAGCTTTTCGAGGATTGAGGCATAGGTCGATGGCCGTCCAATCCCCAGTTCTTCGAGGCGCTTTACAAGACTGGCTTCGGAATAGCGCGGCGGTGGTTCGGTGAAATGCTGGTCGGCCCGCGCACTCTTCAGCCCCATCGCCTCGCCCTGGCGCATGGCAGGCAGGCGGCGGTTTTCTTCATCCTCGGCGTCGTCCTGGCCCTCGGTGTAGAGGGTCAAAAAGCCGTCAAACAATACCACTTGCCCGGTTGCCCGCAGCTCGACCCGGCCGGTGGGCTCGAAAAAGTCCACCGTCGTGCGTTCCAACCGCGCGCTTTCCATCTGCGAAGCCACCGCGCGCTTCCAGATCAGGTCATAGAGCCGCGCCTGATCGTCAGACAGCCGCAGCTTGTCGGGTCGTCGATTGGCGTCGGTCGGGCGGATCGCCTCGTGGGCTTCCTGCGCGTTTTTGGCCTTGGTGGCATAACGGCGCGGCGCGTCTGGCACGTAGCTTGCCCCAAAACTCGCCTCGATCGTGCGGCGCAGGTCGCGGATCGCCCCGTCGTCCATCTGCACGCCGTCGGTCCGCATGTAGGTGATCAGGCCGGTGGTTTCCCCGCCGATATCCACCCCTTCATAGAGTTTTTGCGCCACCTGCATGGTGCGGCTGGCCGAAAACCCAAGCTTGCGGGCCGCTTCCTGTTGCAGGGTGGAGGTTGTGAAGGGCGGTGGCGGTGCACGTCGCACGGGCTTGGCTTCCACCGCCGAAACCGAAAATCCGCCGCCTTGGATGGCTACGAGGGCCCGGTCTGCCATCTCCTTGTTGGGGATGTCCAACCGGCGCAGCTTCTGGCCTTCAAACGCGGTGATCCGCGCCAGAACGCTTTCCCCCCGCGGGGTGCTGAGGTCTGCTTCCAGCGACCAATACTCTTGCGGCTTGAACCGCTCGATCTCGTTTTCCCGTGACGCCACCAACCGCAGCGCCACCGACTGCACCCGCCCCGCAGATCGCGCCCCCGGCAGCTTGCGCCACAACACCGGCGATAAGTTAAATCCAACCAGATAGTCGAGCGCTCGCCGTGCCAGATAGGCATCCACCAACTGCATGTCGATGTCGCGGGGCGCGGCCATCGCCTTCTGCACGGCTTCTTTCGTGATCGCGTTGAAGGTGACGCGCGCGACGTTCTTGCCTTTCAAGGCGCGGCCCTGCTGCAGCGCCTCAAGCACGTGCCAACTGATCGCTTCGCCCTCGCGATCGGGGTCGGTGGCGAGGATCAACCGATCGGCGTTCTTCAACGCATCGGCGATGTCTTTGATTCGCTTCTTGCCGGCGGGGTCCATTTCCCAAGCGAGCGCAAAATCCTCGTCCGGCCGCACAGACCCGTCCTTCGAAGACAGGTCCCGCACGTGCCCATAGCTCGCCAGCACTTTGAAATCGCGCCCGAGATATTTTTCGATCGTTTTTGCTTTCGCCGGGGATTCGACCACGACGACGTTCATGAGCTTGCTCTGTCTGAAAGGGTCCGCAATTCGGGCCGCGACCGTGAGGGTGCGCCGGCCGCTTTGTCAACCGACCAACGCTGACGAATCAGGACTTCTCTTATGGCGAGAAGGTGTATAAACATTCCCGTCATGGTTGCGGTCCCTCCTCTCATTGAGTCGCCTTTTACCAATGCGCCCGAGACTTCAGGCCCCGGCCAACCCACCCCTAGGCCAGATCCGCTGGAGGTTGCGGTTTATTTTCAAGCCCTGACCAGCGAACTGGCTGCTATGGCCGCCAACGCAGACTTGCCAGACCTCGCATCCGCTTTGGCCACAACCCGCCGCGCCGCGGCCGCGGCCTTAACGCGCATCACTCAGCTACCCCCGTCTCCGGACGAAGCATAGCCCCCTCCCAAAGACGTTGCAGCCCCCCTCATCTCGAGCTCCACCAGCGCAGCAGCCAACACCGCCACCGAAATCCCCGCCCTGCGGGCAATCTCAATGAGGTGGATCGGCGTGGGCAACAACAGCTGCTTGACCTGCGATGTCACATCCGCGCTGACCACCAGCGTCGGCTCCTCGACTGCATACGTTTCAAGCATTCCTGCAGAAAGCCGCCTCTAGGCCCCGATCGCTGCCAACACGTCCTCTGCGGTTTCCACAAGCGCAGCGCCGTCCTTGATCAGTCCATTCGGCCCCCGCGCGCGTCGATCCAGCGGCGAGCCCGGCACCGCCATCACTTCGCGGCCAAAATCGAGCGCCGCCCGCGCCGTGATCAAGGCACCCGCGCGCGCTTCCGCCTCGACCACAATCACCGCCTGCACCAACCCGGCAATGATCAGATTGCGTGGCGGAAAGTCCTCGGCGCGCGCACTTATCCCAAGCTTGGTTTCGGCAACGACCAGGCCTTATTTCCACGATCGCGTTATGCAGGTCGAGGTTCAGTGGCGGGTAGGGCTTATCGAGGCCGCCCGCCAGCACAGCGATGGTCCCATGCGTGAGGCTGGCTTGATGGGCCGCCGTGTCGATCCCACGGGCAAGCCCGGACACAATCACAAACCCGTTCTCGCCAAGCTCGCCTGCGAGCCGTTCGGCCATCTGCATCCCGGCCGCCGATGCATCCCGCGAGCCCACCAGCGCAATTGCTGGGCGTTGGCCCATCGTGAGGTTGGAGCGCATGGCTAATAACGGCGGCGGTGCCGCAAGCGATGCAAGCTGGGCAGGGGAGTGAGGCTCCATCCGCGCCACGAGGTGCGCGCCCATCGCCTCCAAAGCCTGCAGTTCAGCTTCGATGTCATCCGCGCTGGGCGCAGCGGCGGCGGCTTCTGGCTCAAACCGCGCCAGACCTTCCATCGCAGCGATAGGCGTGGAATAGCGCACCAGCAGCCGGCCGAAAGTAACGGCCCCAACCCGCGGCGCGCGCGCCAACCGCGCCCACGCAATCAGCTCCGCCCGCGCCGACGGCGGGCTCATTTTTTCTGGCCGATCTTGGGCTCCTCGCCCTTCAAGAGCCGCTCAATATTGGCCCGGTGGCGCCAAAAAATCAGCACCGCCAGCGCCGTACAAAAACCGGTCAGGTCAGGCCGTTGCGTCATCGCAAAAGCAGCCACAGGTGCCACCGCCGCCGCCGAAAGCGAGCCAAGCGAGGAATAGCGAAACAGAAAAGCCATAGCCAGCCACGTGGCCCCAGCGATCAGCCCCACCGGCCACACCGCCGCAAACAGGACCCCAAAGAACGTGGCAACGCCTTTGCCGCCCTTGAACTGCAGCCAGACCGGAAAACAGTGGCCAAGGAACGCAGCGCCCCCCGCCACGAGCCCCGCGGTCGGAGAGGCAAAGAACGCCTGCGCCAACAGCAACGCCACCCCCGCCTTGGCCCCGTCCAGCAAAAGCGTCGCTAGCGCGATATCCCTGCGCCCGGTGCGCAACACGTTGGTCGCGCCGATGTTGCCAGACCCGATGGCGCGCACATCGCCAAGCCCCGCAAGGCGTGTCAGCACCAAGCCAAACGGGATAGACCCCAACAAATACCCAACAACCGCAGAAGCGGGCAGGGCGACGGTGTTCAAAACGGATGTCAGCTCGGCAACGTTCATCCGGCGCTTTTAAGCACCCGCCGCGCCCGCCGCAATCAAGACTGTGTGTCAGAGGCTGCCGTCAGCCGCAAAGGCCAAGCGGCCCCCCACGTAGGTGCGCAAACAACGCCCCTGCATCAGGCGTCCATCAAACGGGCTGTTCTTGCTCTTGGACACCATCGCATCGGCGTTGAACTTCAGCGGAAAGCCCAGGTCGACCAGTATCACGTCCGCCGGCGCCCCTGCCGCCAACCGCCCCTGTGCAAGACCCAGCAGGGCGGCCGGATTGGCCGTCATGGCCCCAAGCACGGTGCGCAGGCTGGCTTCCCCCGCATGCACCACCTGCAGCGCGCCGGGCAGCAGCGTTTCAAGGGCCGAAGCCCCAAAGCTTGCCTCATCAAACGGCAGCCGCTTGTCTTCCGCCGGGCGCGGATCATGCCCAGACACGATCACGTCAATCAGGCCTTCGCTTAAGCCCTCGATCAACGCCCGCCGATCTTGCTCCCCCCGCAACGGCGGCGAGAGCTTGGCAAACGTGCGATAGCCCGCCACGTCGTTTTCATTCAGCGCCAGATGATGCACGCTCACACTGGCGCTGACTTTAACGCCCCGCGCCTTGGCCCGCCTCAGGCTGTCCATGCTGCCCGCCGCCGAAACCAAGTCCACCAGCAAACGCGCGCCGGTCAGCTCCGCCAAAGCCAAATCGCGCTCCAGCATGATCACTTCCGCCGCGGCAGCGATCGCCGAAATCCCAAGCCGGGCCGACAACTCCCCCTCGTGCATCGCCCCGCCGGGCGACAGAGTGGAATCCTCCGGGCGATGGGCCACCAGCGCGCCAAACGCGGACGCATAAGCCAAGGCCCGCCGCATCACCCGCGAATCGCTGACCGACCTGTCGCCGTTGGAGAAGAACACCGCGCCCGCCTCCGTGAGCAGGCCCATTTCGGTCATCATCTCCCCGTTCAGGCCCCGGGTCATCGCCGCCGCCGGCAAAATCCGCACATCGGTACGCGACGAGGCCCGCCGCACCACGAAATCGACAAGGCTCACATCATCGATCACCGGATCGGTGTTGGGCATCTGCACAAGCGTCGTCACGCCACCGGCCGCCGCCGCGCGCCCCGCGCTTTTGTAGGTCTCGCGGTGTTCCGCGCCCGGTTCGCCGATCACGGCCCGCAGGTCGATCAAGCCCGGACACACCAGCGCGCCCTGCGCATCCACAACCTCTGCATCCTTGGGGGCCTTGACCTCTGCGCCAAGCGCCAAGATCACGCCGTCGCGGGTGTCGCGATGCGCCTCAAACAGGATCGACCCAGGCTCATCAAGCCCGGACGCCGGATCAAACAGCCGCGCATTGGTGATCAGAATAACCCGCCGCCCGCTCATGAGCGCGCCTCCGGTGGCGTTTGGGTCTGTGCGAGCGCTTCCAAGACCGCCATCCGCACCGCCACCCCGTTGCGCACCTGGTTTTCAATGCGCGACACCCGCGGGTCGTCCGCCACCGCGCTGTCGATTTCGACGCCTCGGTTCATCGGGCCAGGGTGCATCACAATCGCCCCGGCATTGGCCAGGCGCAGCTTGTCCTCGTCCAAGCCATAAAACCAGAAATACTCCCGCGACGAAGGCACGATGCCGCCCTGCATGCGCTCCAGCTGCAGCCGCAACATCATCACCACATCGACGCCCTTCAGCCCTGCACGCATGTCGCTGAAGGCCTCTACCCCCCATCGCTCGATCCCGATCGGCATTAGGGTGGGCGGCGCGATCACCCGCACCCGCGCCCCCAGCATCGACAGCAGCGCCACGTTCGAGCGCGCCACCCGCGAGTGCGCCACATCCCCACAGATCGCTACTGTCAGCCCCTCGATCGCGCCTTTCTCGCTGCGGATCGTGTAGGCATCGAGCAAAGCTTGGGTCGGGTGTTCGTGCTGGCCATCGCCCGCGTTCACCACCGAGCAGTTGACCTTGCGGGCCAACAAGGCTGCTGCGCCAGAAGACGCGTGCCGCACCACCAACAGGTCCGGCCGCATGGCATTCAGCGTGGCCGCCGTATCCAGCAGCGTCTCGCCCTTATTCATGGCGGAGGTTTTGACAGACATGTTCACCACATCCGCCCCCATCCGCTTGCCCGCCAGCTCAAACGAGCTTTGCGTGCGTGTGGAGCTTTCGAAGAACAGATTGATCAGGGTCCGCCCGCGCAGCGTATCCAACTTCTTCACCGCCGCATCCAACAGCGGGACGAAATGATCCGTGCGATCCAGAAGAGCGGTGGCTTCGGCCGCCGAGAGATCCTCGATGGCCAGTATGTCCCTGTTTCTTAAGCGCACAGGGGAGTCGCTGTTAGACCGTCGCGCCATAGCTTGGGCATAGCGAGATTCCGCGCAGCCGCAACCCCGCAACGGTAACGCCTGAGGCGCAAACGCCGCACCGTGGCCTTTTTCTTGCCACGGACTCCCTGCTTGTTCCCACAATGTTCCAATTGTAGAGCGGAACTGGTTAACAAGGTGTGACCGCGCATCCCGATGCGCCCTGGAGGGAATGGCCATGAGCCGATTGACAAACGCCCCCTTGGTCCAAGCGGCAACCACCGCAGATGGGCCCTTAAAGCCGATCGGCTTTGCCTTGGCTGCTGTTGTGGCAGGTCTGGCACCCGGCATGGGCATGGAGGCACCCCCTGCCCCGATCGTGCGGGCAGATACCCCGATTGCGCCCCACGACTATGCCGTCGAACAAGACGACAGCCTGTTGCTCGGGCCGTCTGAAGCGGTGGACCCGTTTGCCGATCCGCCGGCCAAACCTCGCCAGCCGGATTTGTTCGACTAATCAACCGGCCGCACAGACTGCAGGGCATCGATCGCGCCCTGCAGCATGTAGCTCGCGGCCAACTTATCCACCGCCGCCGCCCGTTTGGCCCGGCTCGCGTCAGCCGCAATCATGGCCCGCTGGACCGCGGCGGTGGACAATCGTTCATCCCACAATAGGATCGGCATCGCCCGAAGCTGAAACAGATTGCGCGCAAACGCCCGCGCCGACTGCGCCGAAGGTCCCGCACTCCCGTCCATGTTCAAGGGCAGGCCAATCACCAGCCCGACGCACGCCCGCCGGTCTATCCAATTCAAAACCTTCTGGCCGTCTTCAGAGAATTTCTTGCGCACAATCGTATCGACCGGCGAAGCGATCATCCGGTGCGCATCGCAAACGGCCACACCGATTCGCTTTTCGCCAGGATCAAGCCCAAGCATCGCCCCCCGCGCGCCCACCAACGCCAAGAACGCCCCCAGGTCCGTGGTTGGCGCGGCAAGTGCGCTTGGCGCGGGCGGATTCGTGTGATCAGGTGCACTCATTCGCTGTAAGGAGGTATGGATGCACGGTGCGGTCAAGCAAATCGTCGCTGTGGCGCTTTTAGCGGCACTGGCGGCGTGCACACCTCCAGCCAGTTCCGGTCAAACCACGCGGGACGTGGAGGCCGCTGGGCCAGACTTTATCCCGATCATCGATGAAACCTACAACCTAAGCTGCAACGCCTCCGCCCAAGCCAGCTGCACCGCCACCGGATGCCAGGCCGAAGGCGAAGGGTCACCCCTGGTCCCAGTGGCCTGGAGTTTCACAGGCACCACGGGGGAAGGCGAATTGTGCATGGCCACCGGATGCGTGCCAGCGTTTCTCACCGCCTTGCCGGCCGATACCGCAGCCCCCAGCACAGGCCTGTCGGGCGCGGTGCTAACGCGCCCCAACCCGGATCAGCCCACGCCCGCCCCAGACGGCGAGGGCCCGTTCTACAGTGGCGTCGTGACGATGGCGCGGGACGGCACCGCGTTCCAGTTCGCTCAGCTCAACGAGGGCAGCCTTACCGTATGGAGCGGCACCTGCAGTGCCAATCCGTAAGCCAGCATCCTGAAGGGATGGATCGCCTGGGTTGAAGTGCGCGATCCCGGCTGCTAGCCCTGCCGTATCGTTCAAAAGGAAAGGCCGCGTCGCCCATGGCGATCGAGGAAAAAACTGTACGTCGCGTGGCTGTGTTGGCCCGCTTGGCTCTGCCCGAAGAGCGCGTCGCGCCGATGGTGCAGGAGCTGAATGGGATTTTGGCCTGGATTGAACAGCTCAATGAGGTCGACATTGACGGGGTCGAGCCCATGACCAGCGCTGTGGCGGCCAAACTGGCCCTGCGCGACGATCTGGTCACCGATGGCAACGATGCCGCCCGCGTCCTCGCCAACGCCCCCAAAAGCGAAGATGGATTCTTCGTGGTTCCCAAAGTGGTCGAGTGAACCCATGTCCAAACTGACCGGCCCAACCCTGGCGCAGGCGCTGGATGCGCTGCGCGCCAAAACAATCTCCGCTGTCGAACTCACCGACGGCTTCCTGCGCGCGATCGATACCGCCAACCCGCAGCTGAATGCGTATGTGGTGATCACCCACGACCAGGCCCGCGCCATGGCCAAAGCCAGCGACGCCCGCCGCGCCAAAGGTCAGGCCGGGCCGCTCGAAGGGGCCCCGCTTGGCATCAAGGACCTGTTTTGCACAGAAGGCGTGCGCGCCACCGCCTGTTCCCACATCCTGGGGGAGTTCAAACCCACTTACGAAAGCACCGTCACGGCCAACCTCTGGCGCGATGGCGCAGTCATGTTGGGCAAGCTCAACATGGACGAGTTCGCGATGGGCTCTTCCAACGAAACCAGTCGCTTTGGCCCCGTCGTAAACCCGTGGCGCAAGGCCGACGGCGGCAATCAACAGCTCACCCCGGGCGGCTCGTCTGGTGGTTCAGCCGCCGCGGTCGCCGCCGATCTGTGCCTTGGTGCCACCGCCACCGATACCGGCGGCTCGATTCGCCAACCGGCGGCTTTCACGGGCACGGTTGGGATCAAACCGACCTACGGCCGCTGCTCCCGCTGGGGCATCGTTGCGTTTGCCTCCTCGCTGGATCAAGCTGGCCCGATCGCCAAAACTGTCGAAGATTGCGCCCTGTTGTTGCAAAGCATGGCGGGCCACGACCCGAAGGACTCCACCAGCCTCGATGTGCCGCTGCCCGATTTCCGCAAGGCGGTCTCGCGCGGCGTCAAAGGCCTCAAGATCGGCGTGCCGGAAGAATACCGGGTCGCTGGCATGCCAGATGAGATCGAGGCCCTCTGGCAGCAGGGGATAGACTGGCTCAAGGCGCAAGGGGCAACGATCGTCCCCATCAGCCTGAAACACACCAAGTACGCGCTTCCCACCTATTACATCATCGCCCCGGCGGAAGCGTCGTCCAACCTCGCCCGCTACGATGGCATGCGTTATGGTGCGCGCGTTTCGGGCAAGGACCTCAACGACACCTACGCCAAAAGCCGCGCCGCCGGCTTCGGCCAAGAGGTGCAGCGCCGCATTCTGATCGGCACTTACGTGCTTTCGGCGGGCTATTACGACGCCTACTATCTGCGGGCGCAAAAAGTCCGTTCCCGGATCGCTCAGGACTTCAGTGACGCCTTCGAAAAGGTCGACGCCATCTTAACGCCCTCCACCCCTTCCGCCGCGTTTGCCTTGGGCGAACGCGACGGCGATCCCGTGCAGATGTACCTGAACGACATCTTCACCGTTACTGCCAACCTCGCCGGCCTTCCGGGGATTTCGGTGCCCGCCTCCCTCGACAAGGCTGGCCTGCCGTTGGGCTTGCAGGTGATCGGCAAGGCGCTGGACGAAGAAACCGTGTTTGCGGTGGGCGGTGCGTTGGAACACGCCGCCGGCTTCACGGCCAAACCAACACCGTGGTGGGGCTAAGCACGCGCCCCGACTCGCTCTACGGTGTCCCCATGAGCACCACCACCCGCAGACGCCCCCGCGGCGAAATTGACCGCCGCTACCTCTTCGCGGACCTGCTGATGCGCGCAGGCGGGATCACGCTGTTGTTTGTGGCGCTGGTCGCCGCCGGCACGCCGTTTTCACTGCGCGGTGCGTTGGATCAGGGCCTCTACCAGTACCTCGGCGTGATGGGCGGCTTTGGCATTATTGGCCTGCTGCTGCTGCTGCTGGGGCGCCGCATGCGCCGCGACACCACCCACTACGACAAAGACTGAACAACGCCGCTGAAGTGTTCGCCATTGATGGGTTGTGGAGCCCCCGCCCATAAGGCACACACTAGGCGGCAGCTGATAGCCATCAGGAGACGCCTGTGACCGGTGAAGAACGCGCCCGAGTGGAAGCCTATATGCGCCGCCTCCTGGGCGCAAAAACCATCAGCGTGCGGCCGCGCCCGCGCAAAAACGATTCAGCGGAAGTGTATGTGGGCGATGAATTCGCCGGCGTGCTGTCCCGCGATGAGGATGACGGCGAACTGGCCTACCACTTCACCATGACCATCCTGGACATTGACCTCGAAGGCGAAGCCTGACGCATTACGGCGCGCGCAGCGAAAAAATCGCACCGTCCATCTTAGGGGCAGGCGCAGGCTTGCCCGTGACCAGCTGCGACAGGCAGGCGGGATAGAGCGCATGTTCCGCCTGGATCAAGCGATCTGCCAACGTCTCAGGTGTATCATTTGGCGCGATGGGGATTGCGGCTTGGCCGATGATTTGGCCTTCATCAACGCCTTCCGTCACGTGGTGCACAGAACACCCCGCCAGCGCCATCCCAGACTCGATCGCCCGCGCATGCGAATCAAGCCCGCGAAACAACGGCAGCAGCGACGGGTGAATGTTGATCAAGTGCCCAGCGTAAGCGCCGATAAAGCGGGGCGTTAGCACCCGCATGAATCCCGCCAGCGCCACAAAGCCCACACCCTGATCCTGGAAGGCCCGCATCGCCACGCCTTCCCAGGCGGCGCGGTCCCGGTTGAATGGGCGGTGGTCGATCGCAATCGCTGGAATGTGGGCAGCCCGTGCCTTGTCCAAACCCGGCGCATCAGGCACGTTCGAGATCACCGCAGCGATCCGGTACGGTGCGCCCGCGCGCTCCGCATCGATCAGCGCCTGCAAATTCGAGCCGCGTCCAGAAATCATCACCCCAACAACGGGGGAGGCGCGGGTACTCATGCGCACACCTCGCCAATCACAAACGCGGTCTCCCCGGCATTGCGCAACATGTCCATGGCACCAGCGACGTTGGCGGGCGCACACACCAGCACAAACCCGATCCCGCAGTTGAAGGTGCGCCGCAGATCTTCCTCCGGTGTTTCGCCCGCCTCTTGCAGCCAGCTGAACACGGATGGCCGCGGCCAGCGCGCGTAGTCGATCTCCGCCCGCAGGCCATCGGGCAGGGCGCGCGGGGTGTTTTCCGTCAACCCGCCCCCGGTGATGTGGGCAGCCCCATCCACCAGCCCAGAACGCAGCAGCGGCAGCAAAGACTTCACGTAAAGCCGCGTTGGCGTCATCAGCGCCTGCGCCAGCGTTTGGCCCGGCGCAAACGGCGCGCCCGCGTCCCAAGCCAACCCAGACCGCGCCACAATCGCGCGAATGAGCGAATAGCCGTTGGAGTGTGGCCCAGACGACGTCACACCAATCAAAACATGGCCAGCGCCAATCTGGTCGAGTTTCGGCAACAGCGAGCCGCGCTCAGCCGCGCCCATCGCAAAGCCCGCGAGGTCGTAGTCGCCTGGCCTGTAAAGCCCTGGCATTTCGGCCGTTTCGCCACCGCCCAGCGCGCAGCCACTTTCCAGGCACCCCCGCGCAATCCCTTGGATCACCGCAGCTGCGGCCTCTGCCTGCAATTGGCCGCAGGCATAATAGTCCAGAAACATCAGCGGCTCAGCACCCTGCGCCAACAGGTCGTTCACCACCATCGCGACGAGATCGATCCCGATCGTCTCGTGCAGGCCGGTTTCAATGGCAATCTTCAGTTTTGTGCCCACCCCGTCGGTGGACAACAACAGAATTGGATCGTCATAGCCGGCGGCTTTGAGATCGAATGCTCCAGCAAAGCCGCCAAGCGAGCCGTCGGCACCCTTGCGGGCGGTGGCCTTGGCTGCGGGTGCGATCAACGAAACCAGGCGTTCGCCTTCGTCAATGTCTACGCCGCTGGATTTATAGGTGAGGGGGGAAGGGGTGCTCATCGTTCATTTCGCTCATTGCTGATACTTGCAACGCCAACGGGCTTCCTGCGCGCGCCGCACATTGCTAGGGTCCGCCCCGCACTGCTTCGCGCCGTCGGCGCGATCTTGGTGCGAGAACCGTGGGAGAAGCGGGATATGGGAAGTTCACCCACCTTCAAAGCTCAGCCTTCAGCTGCATGGGCCGTGGCCCTACTGATGGCTTTGTGCGCGTTGTTCATGGTGCCCGCAAGCGCCCAAGCGCCGGAAAGCGTTTTTGTCGCCCAATCGGTTCGGGTGGATATCACGGCCAATAACGCAGCCACCGCCCAAACCCAAGGCCTTGCCCGGGCCGAGCAGCTGGGTTTTGAGCGGGTGGCACGCCGGCTAACGCTGCCCGCAGAGCGCACGGCCATCGGCCAACCCCGCGCTGAAGGCGTTGCGCTGCAGCGCATGATCGCCCGCGTTGATGTGGATGAGGAGCGCCGCTCCACAACCCGTTACATCGCCCGCCTAACGGTCCGCACCAATCCCGAAAATGTCCGCGCCTTCCTGCGCCAAGCCGGATACACGGTTGTCGAAACCCGCACGGCCCCGGTGCTTGTTGCCCCCGTCGCCACCGCCGGTGTCACAGCACCCGCCCTGCAAACCTGGCGCGAGGCCTGGGAAGGTGGCGGGTTTGCAGGCGAGCTGGTGCCAGTGGCCGTGGCGTCTGCCGCCTTGACTGGCGCACCAAGCTGGGACGCCGCCGCCGATGCCGCCCGCGCCGCCGCCGCCACCGCCGCGATCTATGCGCGCCTGACGATTGCCGGCTCCACCGCGCGCGCTGAATTGGTGGAAGTGACCGCCGCCGGGCGCAGAGATCGCGGCACTGTAGAGGCCAGGATCGCTGCCGGTGAAACAGGGCTTGCAGTGGCGCTCGCTTCGCTGGCGGAATCCGCCAACGCCGTGATCCAGGATGAATGGAAAGCCACCCTGGCCGCTGGCCGCGGCCAGCAAACGCGCGTGACGGTATCGGCCATCTATTCCAATCAAGACGAATGGGAGCGGGTCAAGCGCGGCTTGGGTGCTGCCGGTGCAACGCTGGTTTCAGACGTGAGCATCGATGCCCTGTCCACCGGCGGCGCGCTGGTGTCGTTTTCCTATGTCGGGGATCGGGCCCAACTGGCCACAGAGCTTGCCCGTCAGGGCCTTGCTTTGAGCGATGGCCCGCTGGGGGTGGAGCTGCGCCTCGCGCGTCGCTGATGGATCATGTCCGACTCACCGCATGACCCCAATCAGCCTCGCCTGTTCGCGTTTGCGATGGAGGAACGCAGCGCCGCAACCCTGGTCGTGGGCCCCTCCAACCAACTAGCCAGCGAGCTTTGCGCCCGCTGGCGCAGCTGGCCGGGCGGCACAGCGATCATCAGCGGCCCGCCATCCTCAGGGCGTAGTCACGTCGCCCATGCCTGGGCGCAGACCGCGCATGCCGGCGTGTTTGAGCCCCGCACCGAAACCGTCGGGGCGGCGTTTTCCGCCCATGACGGCCGCCTGCTGGTTGACGACGCCGACCTTACCCTTGATGAAGACGCCCTGATTCGCCTGTTCGACCTGGCGCGCTACGAGCAAGGCACCGTTTTGCTGGTTGTGGCCCCGCCGCCCTCCCTGTGGGCGGTCAAAACCCCAGATTTGCGTTCGCGCATCCTGGCCGCCCCCACCGCGCGGCTCGAAGAACCCGATGAATCGCTGTTGAACGTCGTTTTGCGCCGACTTTGTCGTGATCGGTACATGGAATTGTCACCAGAGGCGGCCCATTATCTGGTCAACCGAATGGAACGCTCCTTCGCCGCCGCGCGCGGCATCGTGGAGGTGTTGGACCGTCAGGTGATCCAGGGGGCGCGTCCGATATCGGTCATAGCCGCCCGCAAAGCCCTGGAAGACTGGTACGCATTGCGCGGCGACGATCCCTCGCAGGAGATCGATGCCGCAAGCTGACGGAAAGGCCTGCATGAGCGAGAAGCCCACCAAACGGCGCAGCCCCAAGCCCGCCCCACAGCTGCCTCTAACAGAAGCACCTGGCCGCTTTGTAAACCGGGAGTTGTCCTGGTTGGCCTTCAACACCCGCGTCTTGGAGGAGGCCCAAAACCTGCGCCATCCTTTGCTGGAGCGGCTGCGCTTCTTGTCGATTTCGGCCTCAAACCTCGATGAATTTTATATGGTGCGCGTGGCCGGCCTGCATGAACAGATCAAGGCCGGGGTCACAAGCCTGAGCCAAGATGGCCTCACCCCGACTGAACAACACGATGCCGTGCAAAGCGAAGCTCAGGCCCTGATCGCCAAGCAACAAAGCATCTGGAGCGACCTGCGCCGGGATCTCAGCACCGTTGGGATCGCGGTCATTGATCCAGACCAGGTCACCAAAGACGACCGCATCGCCCTGCGCCGCACCTTTCAAGAGCGCCTGTTTGCGGTGCTAACCCCGCTAGCCATAGACCCCGCCCATCCGTTCCCGTTCATCCCCAACCTGGGCTTTGCCATCGCCTTGAAGCTGCGGCGCGTGCGCGACGGACGCGGTATGTTCGCCCTTATTCCCGTGCCCTCGCAGGTCGGGCGCTTTGTGGAGCTGCCGAGCGGCGCGCTTGACGCCCAAGGCCGCCCAACAAGGCGTTATTTGTCCTTGGAAAACACGATTATTCTGCACCTAGAGGAGCTGTTCCCCGGCTTTGAAGTGCGTGCGTCGGGCTGTTTTCGGGTGGTGCGCGACAGCGACATCGAACTCGAAGAAGAAGCAGAAGACCTGGTCCGCGAGTTCCAAACCCTGCTCAAACAGCGCCGCATGGGCGAAATCGTGCGCCTGAAGATTGAAACTTCAATGCCGGAGGATCTGCGAGATTTCATCATCCGTGAGATCGAAGCAGACCCCCACGACGTGGTCATCGCCGACGGCATGCTTGGCCTTTCGGCCCTATCGGAGTTGATCGGCGACGACCGCCCCGAGCTGAAATTCCAACCTTATGAGCCGCGCTTCCCCGAACGGATCAAGGACTTTGGCGGCGATACGTTTGCTGCCATTCGCTCCAAGGATTTTCTGGTTCATCACCCGTATGAATCCTTCGATGCGGTGGTCCAGTTTTTGCGCCAAGCCGCCGCCGACCCCGCGGTTTTGGCCATCAAGCAAACCCTGTATCGCACCTCAAAGAATTCCCCGATCGTGGCGGCGCTGATTGAAGCGGCCGAGGCTGGCAAAAACGTCACCGCCCTGGTGGAGATCAAGGCGCGCTTCGACGAGGAAGCAAACCTGCGCTGGGCGCGGGACCTGGAGCGGGCAGGCGCATCGGTCGTCTATGGGTTTGTGGAGTTCAAAACCCACGCCAAGCTCAGCCTTGTGGTGCGCCGCGAAGGCGACAGCAGCCGCACCTACACCCACATCGGCACCGGCAATTACCACCCGATCACCGCCAAGATTTACACCGATTTGTCCCTGTTTACCGCCGATCCAGCCATCGGTCGCGACGCCGGTTTGATCTTCAACTTCGTCACCGGCTACGCGCCCCCCGTCAGTCTTGAAAAGCTCGGCATGTCGCCGGTCAGCATGAAACTGCGCCTGCTGGACATGATCGATTCCGAAATCGAGCACGTCCAGGCCGGCCGGCCTGGGGCGATCTGGGCGAAACTCAATTCGCTGGTGGATCCAGAGATTATCGATGCCCTCTACCGCGCCAGCCAATCCGGTGTGCGCATTGAGTTGATCGTGCGCGGCGTGTGCTGCCTGCGGCCGGGCGTGCCTGGCCTGTCAGAGACGATCACCGTCAAGTCGATCGTGGGCCGGTTTTTGGAACATTCCCGCATCGTCTGTTTTGGGGCCGGCGAAAGCCTCCCCCATCCAGCCGCAAAGGTGTTCATCTCATCCGCCGATTGGATGCCCCGCAATCTGGAGCGCCGCGTGGAAGTGATGTGCCCGGTGGAAAACCCCACGGTTCATCAACAGGTCCTTGATCAGATCATGGTCGCCAACTTGAACGACGAAGCCCACAGCTGGTACATGCAGCCCGATGGGTCCTATCGCCGGGTCGATCTGCAGGGGCTGTCGGAGCCCTTCTCCGCCCACGAGTACTTCATGAATAACCCGAGCCTATCGGGTCGTGGTAGGGCTTTGAAGGGCGATGTGCCCCCGGCGTTTGACCATGTGGGGCCAAGATCGCAATAAGAGCGCCCGAGAGGGTTTTCTCGCGAGGGTCCTGATTTAATGTCGCAACCGCTTGTGCCCGTCGCGAAAGCCACCGCGCAGCGCACCCAGGAGCGTGCAGAACTGGACGTCCGCGAAGTGGCGGTCATCGATGTCGGCTCGAACTCGGTGCGACTTGTGGTGTTTCGCGTCGATGGCCGCGCCATGACGCCGATCCTGAACGAAAAGGTGATGGCAGGCCTTGGGCGCGGTATCGGCGAATCCGGGTTTTTGAACGCCACAGGACGCCAAACCGCCCTTGCCGCGCTGCGCCGTTTCGCAGCCCTGGTCAACCACATGGGCATCAAGACCACCCATGCGGTGGCCACTGCGGCCCTGCGCGAGGCCCGCGATGGGCAAGCCTTTGCCGCCCAAGTGAACAAGGAAACCGGGATCGGTCTACGGATCATTGATGGGGTAGAAGAGGGGCGGTTGTCCGCCCTTGGGGTTTTGGCGGGCACGCCAGACGCCCACGGTGTGGTGGGCGACCTTGGCGGCTCAAGCTTAGAACTGGCAACGATCTCGCCCAGAGGCAACGGCACCGCCTTAAGCTACCCCCTGGGGCCATTGGCGCTGGCCAATGGCGAAGCGTTCGACACCGATCGGGTTTCTGCAGAAATCGACCACGCCCTGCGCAACACGGCGGTCTTCCAAAAGAGCCGCGGCAGCACCTTCTATGCGGTTGGGGGCGCGTGGCGCGCCCTTGGCCGGATCGATGTGACGCTGCGCGACCACCCCCTGTCTGTGCTCCACCAACACCATATGACCAGGGCCGACACCCTCAAAGTGGTAGAGTTCGTCCGCAAGCAGTCGCGCCGGTCCCTGGAACGCTTCGAGGAGGCGGCCGCCAAGCGCGCCGAAGCCTTGCCGTATGCGGCCCTCACGCTGCAGCGCATTCTGGAGCTGGGCGGTTTTGAGCGCGTGATCCTGTCGTCCTATGGCCTGCGCGAAGGCCTGCTGTTTGACGCGATGGCCCCGCAGGTGCGCGCCCAAGATGCCCTGATCGCCGCCGCAGAGGCCTTCGGCGCCCCGTCGCTGCGCGTCCGCGCCTTCGGCGATGCCTTGGCCCGGTTCATCAACCCCGTGTTCAGCGCGGTGCCCACCGCCTTTTCCCCAGCGATCGACGCGCGCCTGCGCGCCGCCGCATGCCGCTTGGCCGATATCGCCGCCGGCCTGCACCCAGAGCAGCGCGGCGCGATCGTTTTTGACCTCGTGGTCCGCGCCCCGTTGGCGGCCATAACCCACGCCGAACGCGCCTTTCTGGCCGCCGCCGTCCACACCCGCTACACCAAAAGCGCGCCCAACGCAGAAGCCCTCATCAACCGCCTGCTGACCGAACCCCAAATAGCGCAGGCCAATATTCTGGGCTTGGCGATGCGCTTGGGGGCAGAGCTTTCTGGCAGGTCGGCCGGCCTGATGTCGCGCTTTCAGCTGCGGCGCACCTCTGACATCCTGAAAGTGGTGGTCCGCGCCGAAGACGCCCATCTGCTGACGGCAACCTCCCTGCGCCGTCTAGAGCCGTTGGCAAACGCCCTTGGATTGCGCGCAGAGCCCGCCAAGGACTAAACCCAGAAAGCCTTAGTTCGGGCCCTCAACCGTGAAGGTTTCGACTTGGCCGTTGCGCAGCCGCAGCGCAATTGCCCCGTGCTTCAGCGCCAGTGCCTGCGCGCCAAACACCTCCCGCCGCCAGCCTGAAAGGGCAGGGGCTTGCGCAGAATCGGAAGCAGCGATCGCCTCAAGCTCCGCCGCATTGGCAATCAACCGCGGCGCAACGCCGTGCCGATCGGCCTGCAGCCGCAGCAGCACCTTCAGCAGCTCCACCGTTGGCCCGGCCCCGGTTGGCGGCGGCGGGCCACGGTCCGGCAGCAGGTCGCCCTCGGGCGGTGCGGCGAGCGCCTCATCGATCACCTTGGCCAGCTCCTGGCCCTGACGCGATCCCCCAAATCCCTTGGGCACAATCCGCAACTTGTCGAACGCGGCGGCGCTGCGCGGGCGTTGTTCGGCGATTTCAAACAGCGCATCGTCCTTCAGCACGCGCTGGCGAGGCGTATCCCGCGCCTGCGCTAGCTTTTCGCGCCAAGCTGCCGCCACCTGCAAAACAAGCACATAGTCCCGTTGGGTCTTGCGCAGCTTCAAGCGCTTCCAGGCGCTTTCGGGCGTGGCGTCGTAATTTTCGGGATCAATCAACGAGGCGTGCTCGTCGTCCAGCCAGCTCATCCGTCCTTTCGCCGCAAGCGAGTCGCGCATTTTCGGATACAGGTCCCGCAGGTGCACAACATCCGCTAGCGCATAGGCAAGCTGGGCCTCGCTCAACGGCCGCCGGCTCCAGTCGGTGAAGCGCGAGGATTTGTCCACCCGCCGCTTCAGCATCGCCTGCACCAACGCATCGTAGGCAATCGATTCGCCATACCCACACGCCATCGCCCCGATCTGGGTATCAAACAGCGGATGGGGCACCCGGCCGGTCAGCCGATGAAAAATCTCCAGGTCCTGCCGCGCCGCATGAAAAACCTTAAGCAAACCAGGCGCGTTCATCAGCTCCAAGAAGGCCGAAAGGTCGATCCCCGCAGCCATCGGATCGATCACAGCTTCAACCGTCGGGCTTGCCGCCTGAATCAAACACAGCTTTGGCCAGTAGGTGGTTTCCCGCAGAAACTCCGTGTCCACAGCGATGAACGGATCCTTCGCCAGCTCAGTACAGAACGCATTCAGATCTTGGGTTGTGGTGATAATGCGCATGCTGATCCTTAGCGTCATCCCCGACCCGTGCCGGTTTGGCGCGCCATTGGCTTTAATCCGCTGTGGTTGTGGGGTTAAGCCCTATTTCCGTCAAGGCGGCCATAGCGGTGGCAGCCCCCGCTTGACAATCGCGCTGGGCCCATGCGCTTGTCGCGCCCTTGTCAAATGGAGACGCACCAATGCACGCCTATCGCAGCCACACCTGCGGCACCCTGCGCAAAGCGCATGCCGGAGAGGTCGTGAGGCTCTCGGGCTGGGTGCACAGAAAGCGCGACCACGGCGGGCTCTTGTTTGTGGATCTGCGGGACAATTACGGTGTCACCCAACTGGTGGTGCTGCCCGAAAGCCCGGCGTTCGGCGTGCTGGAGCGCATGCGTGCTGAAAGCGTTGTCCGGGTAGACGGCCGCGTGGTGGAACGCTCCGCCGAAACCGTCAACACCGATCTTTCCACCGGTGCCATCGAAGTGCGCGTCGATGCGGCTATGCTCTTGGGGGAAGCCCAAGAACTGCCGGTGCCCGTGTTTGGCGAGCCCGATTACCCAGAAGAGCTGCGCCTGAAATACCGGTTCTTGGATCTGCGGCGCGACACCCTGCACGCCAGCATCCTGTTGCGCTCGCAAGTGATCGCGAGCCTGCGCCGTCGCATGATCGACCAAGGCTTCACCGAGTTCCAAACCCCGATCCTCACGGCGTCTTCGCCAGAGGGCGCGCGGGACTTTTTGGTGCCGTCCCGGATTCATCCCGGCAAGTTCTACGCGCTGCCCCAGGCCCCGCAACAGTTCAAGCAGCTGCTGATGGTGGCCGGTTTTGACCGCTATTTTCAGATCGCGCCCTGCTTTCGCGATGAAGACGCCCGCGCCGACCGCAGCCCTGGAGAGTTCTACCAGCTCGACTTTGAAATGAGCTTCGTGACCCAGGAAGACGTGTTCGCCGCCATCGAGCCCGTGCTTGCCGGCGTGTTCCAGGAGTTCGGCAAAGGCAAGCGTGTCACCAACACCCCGTTCCCCGCGATCCGCTACGCCGACGCCATCGCAAAGTACGGGTCGGACAAACCCGATTTGCGTAACCCCCTCATTCTGCAGGATGTTTCAGACCATTTCCGCGGGGGCGGGTTTGGCGTGTTTGCGAAAATCCTGGAAAAGCCCAAGGCCGCGATCTGGGCCGTCCCAGCCCCAGGCGGTGGCAACCGGGCCTTCGCGGACCGCATGAACGCCTGGGCCCAAAGCGAAGGTCAGCCCGGCCTTGGCTATATCTTTTGGCGCGACGGCGAAGAGGCCGGTGCTGGCCCGATTGCCAAAAACATCGGCCCAGATCGGGTCAAGGCAATCGCTGCGCAGTTGGGCCTGGGCGTTGGCGACGCCTGCTTCTTTGTGGCTGGAGAGCCCACGACGTTTTACAAGTTCGCAGGCCTCGCCCGCAACAAAGTGGCCGATGAACTGAAGCTGTCAGACAAGGATCAGTTCGCCTTCTGCTGGATCGTCGATTTCCCGATGTACGAGTGGAACGAAGAAGAGAAGAAGATCGACTTCTCCCACAACCCGTTCTCGATGCCGAACTTCGACCACGAAGCGTTCATGGCGCTCGATCCGGCCGACCAAGACACGATCCTGTCCATCACTGCGTTTCAGTACGACATTGTCTGCAACGGGGTGGAGCTGTCTTCCGGCGCGATCCGCAACCACAAGCCTGAGATCATGATCAAGGCCTTCGAGATCGCAGGCTATGGCCAGGAAGTGGTGGAGGAGAAGTTCGGCGGCATGCTGAACGCGTTCCGCTTTGGCGCGCCGCCGCACGGGGGCTCTGCGCCTGGCGTCGACCGGATCGTGATGCTGTTGGCCGGGGCGGAGAATATCCGCGAAGTCATCGCCTTCCCGCTGAACCAACAGGCGCAAGACCTGATGATGAACGCGCCGGGGGAAGTGGCGCCGAAACAATTGCGGGAATTGAGCCTGAAGCTGGATGTGAAGGGCTAGGGTCGCTTTCGGTCCGGGGGCGAGTGACGTGCCGCCTGCCCCTGGGTTCCCGGTTTGACGCTGGCGCGTCGCCCCGGGATGACTGCTTTTGATCGGCGTTTGGAAAAAACGCGTTCAACCACGTCCTTTGCCGTTTCTTATCCGCGATGCCGTACGCCTCACCCACACTCTGGGAGACGCACATGGACAAGCCTGCCGTTGAAATTCTCGACGCCTATCCGAAGACCGGTGCTCGGCTGGACACCTTGGACGATGTCATTGCGCGCTGCGCCTGTCTCGACACCTACGAAGCGTCCATCAGAGATGACAACGGCGACTTGATCCGTCCGCTTCCGAAATCCTTGATTCGATTGCTTGAATCGTCTGTTTTCGCGTTTCACAATGAAGATCCGCGATTGGACTTTGCGCTCCGAGACGCCGGCGTGAGCAATGAGGCCATCGCATCCGCGAAAGCGGGCCTGAGAGCTCAGCCCCGTCTCCTTGGCATCGCGCAAGTCAGGCGCGACGAAGTCCGTGCCAAGATGCAAGAGAATTATCAGTTTCCGCCAGGGACCCTGCGCCTATGGCTGCGCCATCGATCGCCGGCGATGTGGCACGAGGTGGCCTGCGGGTATAACTGGGACGCCGAGCCCACCCTTGATCTGGGCTGGATTGTTGATCAGCCGGACTGCGATCTCGCCACCGCATTGCAGGTTTTCTTGCGGGGCTCCCCAGACTACTTCGTCGATCGCGAAAGCTTGGAGGACCTGTGGGCTGAAGCGCAGGACACTTGCGCGCTCCTGGACCGGATCGCACAACGCGTAATGGCGGGGGGCTATAAGACCGCGAACTATGGCCTGCGCTATCCCGAAGAGAGCGAGGGCTGGCTGCGGGCCTTGGAGCACCAGATCGTCAACAAAGGCCGCTGGGCGCTGGGGCCGGACGTGTTCGCACGCCTGCGCAATCAGCCCACGGGAAGCCCAGTCACTTTCCACGACGGCGGCGTGTGGCCGCTTGAGCCCGACTGGGGCGCTTAGCGGCAGAACGGTACGGACAGGCCGGGCGGCAGAAGCGTTTCGGCATCGCCGCAGGCCTGGTCCAGCTGGCTTTGGGTCAGGCCGCGGGCGGTGGAGAAGTCCGAGCCGGACAGGTTCGCGCCGGCCAGATTGGCACGGGTAAACCGCGCGCCGCCAAAATAGCTGCCCACCAGCGCCGCATCGGAAAGATCAGCGCCGGCAAAGTTAGCGCGGGCAAAGCGGCTGGCACTGCCCTCCAGGAACCGCAGATTAGCGTTATTGAAGCGCGTGCCGTCATAGATGCCGGCGGTCAGGCCGGCCTGCATCAAGCGCGCGCCGCTGAAGTCGCGCCCAAGCAGCGTCATGTAGGAAAGCTCGGCCTGGAGCAGGTCGCACCCAGGGCAGCTTGCCCCAGAGCTTTGAACCCGGCTGACCTGTCCGGCGTTTTGCGCCAGCGCCGGCGTGATCAGGGCCGTAGCGAGGGCAGCAATCGCCGCAAGGCTGGCAGGGGCGAGGGCAAATTGAAAGGTTCGTACCATTGTGGAGCGCTCCAGCAGAGGGAGGTCAATTTGACAATCCCCAAGCAGGTTTCGCGCCACACGCGTATTCTGGCCAAACGC
Organism: Caulobacterales bacterium; assembly: GCA_049314555.1. Taxonomy (GTDB): domain Bacteria; phylum Pseudomonadota; class Alphaproteobacteria; order Caulobacterales; family Aquidulcibacteraceae; genus REEB509. Next base: position 37,673 of record JBMOEW010000004.1, on the reverse strand, counting down.
GCTGAGAGTCTGCCCGCTTAGCCTTTGCCGCGGGCCTCATCCTCCCAGCCGCACGCCTCACAGCCAAGCCCCTTGGAGGTGCGCTGCACCGTATAGCTGCCGCACGCCGGGCACGGATCGCTATGATAGCCGCTCTGCACCGGCTGATCCCCGCCGTCGGCCCCCCGCGGCCGCAACATCACCAGATTGTCCGGTGTTTGCCCTCGCGAAAACCCGCGCGAAATCAACCGAGAGGCCTCTTCCATTTGGGCCGTGCCCGCCGCCAACCCGTCAGCCCTGGCTGAAAGCGGGTCAATGTGGGCAAGGTCGGTGCGCTCAAGATAAGACACCGCCAGTTCCCGAAACACATAATCCAGGATCGAGGTGGAATGACGCACGCTGTCGTTGCCCGTCACGGGCCCCGCTGGATCAAAGCGGGTGAACAGGAAGGCATCGACATACTCTTCGAGCGGCACCCCGTATTGCAGCCCAATCGAGATCGCGATGGCAAAATTGTTCATCAGCGAACGGAAAGCAGCCCCTTCCTTGTGCATGTCGATGAAGATCTCACCCAAGGCCCCATCGTCATATTCGCCGGTGTGCAGATAGACCTTATGCCCCCCAACGCTTGCCTTCTGGATATAGCCCTTGCGACGGTCCGGCAGGCGGCGGCGGTGGCCACCCCGGGGCGCGGTGTGCGCAGCCGGCGCGGCGGCGGCAGGCTCTCGGGCAGGCCAGCTGGGGGCAATAATCTTGGCGGGCTCGGCCCGGCTCGCCGCGACCGGCTCCAGCTCTGGGAGCCGAACCGTCAGCCGAAGCGGCAACTGCGCCCGCGCGATCACCATTGTGGCCCCAGCGCCAAATCCTGCCGAAAGCGCAGCGTCTGGTATGGCCGCATCCGGCCCGCGCAACGGCGCATCCAGCCGCAAACCGCCAAACACGAACGGTGACACGCTGGCGCACATCGCAAGGCGCGCTTGAACATCAACCTCACCATCATCGGCAAACACAGCCCGGCGTTCGTCCGACAGCTCGCCCGCGCCCTCAAGCCCGCCATGGCCCAGGCAATAGCGCTCCACCGCCAAAATCTCAGCGGCGGAAAACCCGAGCAGCGCCAAAACGTCGCCGCCTTGAGCGCTAAGGGCAGCGCCGTCCAGCCCAAGACCGTCGGTGCAAAAGTCCATCCCAAGCACACTCGGATGAAACACCGCCCGCAGGCCAAACGCGTCCGCCAGTGCCTCTTGCACAAGCTCCAACTCAAGATCGCTGAAACCCTTGGCGCGAAGGCGCTCTGTAAAGGCACCCGGTGCCCCGTCCAATCGGTCCCGCCCGGCCACATGACAGGCCACTGCCTCAATTTGGGCCGGCGCATAGCCAAGTTTGGAAAGCCCCATCCGCACCGCAGGCGAAAGCGCCCGCCGCATCACGCCGGCGGCGTTGGGCGCAAACCCACACGCCGCCGCGAGCGGGGCCGGCGCAAACCCAAGCAGATGCAAATGGCGCAGGCCATGCACCCGCACATCGTCCAGCGCGGCCCGCCAAAGGCGATCCGCCGCCGCCGCCGCTGGTTCAAGCGCTGAAGGCAGGTCTGGAGCCGTTACCAGCGCCTGCGCCGCCACCTGAGCCGCCGCCAGCCGGGCCCTCGCTTGCGCTTGCTCGTCACGCCAACCGGGGCAAGCACCCAGCCGCCCCGCCAGCGCCGCACTGGCGCTCACCGCAGCCCCCGCCACCAATGCATGCAGCGCCGCCGCCCCAATCCGACCCGCCTGCGTATCGTAGCCAATCCCGAGGCATGCCAGCGCCGCCCCAACCCCTTCGATCTGCACCGCGATCGGCCGTAAGCGCTCGGTCCCGTCCGCCACGATCGCCGCCGGGCACATCGCCAAGTCCAGCAAGGCCTCAAGCGCCCGCACCAGGGCCTGGACCTCCACTTCAGCCGTGCGGTGGTCAAAACCATCCGGCCCGCAGAGCGCCGCGAGGTCCAACAGCGCGCTCACCCCGGCAGCCGGTTCTTCCAGGCTAAAGGTGCCGTGGGGATCGCAAAGCCGCCCCGCTGCAAGCGCCGTGGGGCCCACATCGCTGGCCACAGTCAGGCCACGCCGCGCCCCGCCTCCAGCCCCATCCACAAGGCTCGCATAGGCCCCGCGCCGATAAAGCCCGGCCAACGCCTCCGCCAAATCGCTGTCTGGCGCGCCCGCGGCCCGCGCGGCGCGCGCCGCCGCTGCCACTTGAGGCTCGCCCAAATCGGCCCCCGCCCGTGCCGCCGCAATCGCGAGCTGCGCCAAGGCACCGTCCAAGGTCCGCGCCCCTGCGGCAAAGGCTGCAGCCGTTGCGCTGCGGCGTTGCTCCTGTTCCGACCGTTCCCCTGCGTTCGGCCCAGTTAGCATGGCCAGCGCCATGGCACCGCCAGGGGCAAGCGCAGTGAACGCGTCAATCGCATCGAGCGCTGGCCCACTCGCCCCGCCCACGATGCCAAGGTCGCAGCCGGCAGCCAGGATCCGATGCGCCCCGGCTACGGCGTCTTGTTCGTCCGCACCGGCCTCAGGCCACGCCATCACACAGGCGCTGAAGTGCGCACCCTTGCCGTGTGCCAGCGCTCGGCCAAGCGCCCCAGGCAACCGCACCGACCCCCGCAATAAACCGGCTTCCAAGGTGCGAACTGTGTCTTCCTCGACCCCCGCATCCTGCAGACCAGCAAGGGTTTGTTCCAGACCAACCCGGATCGAAACGCCACCCCCGGGCGCGGGTGCCGCAAGCCCCTCGCGCAACGCACCGGCCACCCGCGCCGCGCTCCACCCTGCTGGCGCTTCCACATGGCCCTCGCCAGCCTCGCTGTCGTCTGCACCGCCAAGCGGCAAGCTGCGCCAAAGGGTGCCCGCCAAGGACAATGGGGCAGAAACGGGAGGGTCTGTGCGGCGGCCGCGGGACATGGCACGCTCCTGATCGGGTTGCCGGATGGATTGCCAGAAGGCGGTAACTGAGTCGCAGACGCGAGAATGCGGGTCGTTGCGCTTGCGATCAATATCTAGCGTGGGTTTCTGGTGCGATATCCCCATATGTAGTTTGCGGCCTTTGCTGGACGCGAACACCCGCGGGCGCCATAGTGCGCGCGCTGAAAAGGCCTGCGGGTGCCATAGTGCGCGCGCTGAAAAGGAATGGCTGGTCCATGTTCGACAAGATTTTTACCTGGTGGAACGGTGCCACGATTGGCGCGCTCTACGATATCGGTCGCCGCGGTTCACTGGTCGGCGAAGACGAGCAAGGCAACAAATACTACGAAGAACGCCGCCCCAGCCTGGAGGGCCGCAAGCGGCGCTGGGTGGTCTACAACGGCTTGGCAGAAGCCTCCCGCGTCACACCAGACTGGCATGGCTGGATGCACCACACCTTCGCCGATCCGCCAACGGTCGCGCCCTTCAAGAAAAAGGCATGGGAAAAGCCCCATCGCCCCAATTTAACCGGAACTATCCACGCCTATCGCCCACCGGGCAGTTTGGCGCGTGGCGGCGAGCGACCCCCGGCAACGGGCGACTATGAACCCTGGCGGCCGGAATAGGCAGGCTTTAGCCATAGTCAATCAGGCTTTAGCCATAGTCAAAAGGATAGGCCCAAGAGGAACGCATGAAGGACCACATCGGGGAAACGCTTTTGGGTGCCATCGTCGCGCTGGTGGCTTTGGGCTTTTTTGGATTTGCCTTCACCCAGACCCGCGATGGAACTGGCAGTGGCGCGGGCGCGTCCTATTGGGGCCTGTTCCAGCGGGTCGATGGCATTTCGCCGGGGTCTGACGTGCGCCTGTCTGGGGTCAAGATCGGCGTGGTTCGGGCGGTCAGCCTGGATCAGCAAACCTATGACGCCCGCCTTGATCTGGCGATCGATCCTAAAGTGACCCTGCTGGACGACACTTTCGCCGCGGTCCGGTCAGACGGCCTTCTGGGCGGCTCCTATGTGTCATTGGAGCCAGCCGGCCTTGAGCCACTGCCGCCTGGTGCCCAAATCCTGCGCACGCAAGGCTCGCAAGACCTTCTGTCGCTACTGACAGGGGCCGTGTCCGCCTTTGCCAACACCGACGAGCAAGCTCAGGAAGGAACCACCCCATGAAGCGCGCGCCATCCTTGCTCCGCTTGGCCCTTGCCGCGGTTGTGCTCGCTTCCGCCGCCGCCGCAGGGCCAGCGTTCGCCGAAACCGCCGTGCTGCGGGGCCTAGACAAAGTCACCGGCCACGCTCGCGATTTCCGCGCCACAGCCGGCGAGCCCGTCCAGTTTGGGTCGCTGCGGATCACGGTGCGCAGCTGCGAAAAGCGGCCGGCGGAGGAAACACCGGAGGTCAGCGTCTATCTGGAAATTGAAGACACCGCCCCCGTGCGCACCGAATCGAATGAAGATGCGGCCGCCGCCCCCTCACGCCTGTTTGCCGGCTGGATGTTTGCCTCATCGCCCGGGCTCAATGCCCTACAGCATGCCGTCTATGACGTCTGGGCGATTGACTGCAGGAGCTGATCGGCGGGCGTATTCGGGTCTAACGCCAGAAAATCGCCCGGTCCGGTCAAGGCCGCCGCCAGCCTTTGTTTGAAAGCGGCCCGCGGTAAGGTTTGCGCACCAAATTGGCCAAGGTGATCGGTCCAGAACTGCGCGTCCAACAAGCGAAACCCGCCAAACCGCAGCCGCGCCACAAGATGCACCAGCGCAGCTTTGCTGGCATCGGTGCGCCGCGAAAACATGCTCTCGCCAAAGAAAGCACCCCCAAGCGCCACCCCATAAAGCCCGCCGGCGAACGCCCCCTCGCAATGCACCTCCACGCTGTGGGCATGCCCAAGCCGGTGCAACTCCTTGTAGAGCGCCTCAATGCCGGCGTTGATCCAAGTTTGCCCCTCGTCGCGCCGCGCCACCGCACAGGCCCTGATCACGCCGGCAAAGTCCGTATTGACGCTAAACTGGAAGCGCCCCGTGCGCAGCGCCCGCGCTAAGCGCCTTGGCACATGGAACCCCTCCAGCGGAACAATGCCCCGCTCTTCCGGGTCCACCAGGAAGATCTCCCGGCTGTCGCGGGTCTCCGCCATCGGAAACACGCCCCGTCGGTAGCAATCGAGCGCCTCATCGACCCAGAAACTGCGCCGCAACGCCATCTGCGCACCCCCAAAGGGCCAGCTCAGGGGTTGGCCTTCAGAAACTCTTCCAGCCACCGGATTGAGTAGTCGCCGTTGATGATGTCGTCTTCCTTCACCAGACGCTGAAACAGCGGCACCGTGGTGTCGGGGCCTGAGATCACGATCTCATCCAGCGACCGCTTCAGGCGCATGATGCATTCCATCCGGTTGCGCCCGTGCACGATCAATTTGCCGATCAAGCTGTCGTAATAGGGCGGAATTTTGTAGCCCGCATAGATCGCTGAATCGAGCCGGACGCCCAATCCGCCGGGTTGGTGAAACCCGGTGATCGTGCCGGGCGAGGGAGCAAAGGTCTTGGGGTTTTCCGCGTTGATCCGCACCTCGATGGCGTGTCCGATGAACGGCACTTCGCTTTGCTTCATCGTCAGCGGTGCCCCAGAGGCGATCAGGATTTGCTCGCGCACCAGATCCAGCCGCGTGATCATTTCCGTCACCGGGTGCTCAACCTGCAGCCGGGTATTCATCTCGATGAAATAGAACTTCCCATTCTCATAGAGGTACTCAACGGTCCCCACCCCCAAATACCCAAGCTTTTTGATCGCCCGCGCGGTGGTTTCGCCAATCTCGGCGCGTTGATCGGCATTAAGAGCCGGCGAGGGGGCCTCCTCCCACACCTTTTGGTGGCGGCGCTGCAGCGAACAATCGCGCTCACCCAAATGGATCACGTTGCCGTGGCTGTCGGCGGCGATCTGGATTTCGATATGCCGCGGCCGATCCAGATACTTTTCGAGATAAACGCTGTCATCGCCAAACGCGGCCTTGGCCTCCGAGCGCGCAGTGGATAACGCCTCAGACAGCTCAGACGCATCCCGCGCCACCTTCATCCCGCGCCCGCCACCGCCAGCCGCCGCCTTCACCAGCACCGGAAAGCCGATCTGCTTGGCTACTTTTTTTGCCTGATCGTCGTTTGTGATCGGCCCGTCAGACCCTGGCACCACCGGTATGCCCGCTTCGACCGCGGCTTGCTTGGCGGTGATCTTGTCGCCCATCATCCGGATGTGTTCAGGCTTGGGTCCAATGAATACCAGGCCTGATTTTTCCACGATCTCGGCAAACCGCGCATTTTCAGACAAAAACCCGTAGCCCGGGTGAATGGCCTGCGCGTTGGTGATTTCCGCCGCTGCCATAATCGCTGGAATGTGCAGATAGCTTTTGGCCGCCGCCGGTGGGCCGATGCACACGCTCTCGTCAGCCAAGCGCACGTGCATCGCATCGGCGTCGGCCTGGCTGTGCACAGCCACGGTGGCTATTCCCATTTCCTTGCACGCGCGGTGGATGCGCAGTGCGATCTCCCCACGGTTGGCGATCAAGACCTTATCAAACATGGTGTCTGTCCGTTGGCGGCGGTGTTCCGCGCCGATGCTTGCCAAAGATGGCCTATTCCACGATCACCAGCGGCTCATCGTACTCGACGGGCTGCGCGTCGCTGACCAGGATTTGCTTCACCTTGCCGGCGCGGGGCGCAGGGATCGGGTTGAACGTCTTCATGGCCTCAACAATCAGCAGGGTTTGCCCCGCAGCGACCGTATCGCCCACCCGCACGAACGCTGCCGCACCAGGCTCAGACGACAGATACGCCGTACCCACCATCGGCGAGCGCACAGCGCCTGGATGGTTTGCTTCCGGAGCAACGCTTGGCCCCGGCGGCAGACCCACAGGCACGGCCGCCGCTGCCGGCGCAGGCGCAAAACTCGCAGGCGCAGAGGGGGCAGACGCCATCATCGTCACCGCGGGGGCAATCTTGGCGAGCCGCAGGCGCAAGTCGCCTTGTTCCAGCTCGATCTCAGTCAAAGACTGCTCGGTCAAGATGGCGGCCAATTCCCTTACGAACTCCGGGTCTATCACCCCCGAGCCACCTTTTTTCTCAGACATCGTGCTTTATGCTCCTGTTGAGCCGTGCGGCGGGGCTTTCTGGTCTGCCAGATCAGCGGCAGCGCGCACAGCAAGCCCATAGCCCGCCGCACCAAACCCAGAGATGACGCCCCGCGCAACGGGGGAAATGAACGATGTATGGCGAAATGCTTCGCGCGCCATAGGATTAGACAAGTGCACCTCAATCACCGGAACCCGGATCGACAAAACCGCGTCCCGCAGGGCAACAGATGTATGCGTATAACCGCCGGGATTGAAGACTACAGCCGCCGCCGCTGCATCGGCCTCATGCAGCCAATCGATCAGCTCACCTTCATGGTTGGACTGGCGCCAAATCACGCTCACCGCCAGCTCGTCTGCAATCGGGACAATTTGGGCCTCAATGTCTTTCAGGGTCGCGGATCCATAAACACCGGGCTCGCGACTCCCCAACCGGTTCAGGTTTGGTCCATTCAGCACAAAAATCGGTTTGGCAAGGGGGGAAGGCGGCTTGGCCATGGTGTGGCGGGGCTCGTCGAGGTTGCACCCGCCGTGGGGCGGGCCTATGTCGGGAGCGGATAGGACGGCCTATGCAGCTTACGGTCAATGGAGAAATGCGCATTGCGCGAGATGGGGAAACCCTGGAGACCCTGTTGAGTGGCTTAGGGCTCAATCCCTTGAAAGTTGCTGTAGAGCGAAACGGGACCATCGTGTCCCGGTCTGTCTACAGCCAGACGGTACTTCAGGCCGGCGACAATCTGGAAGTTGTTGAATTTGTTGGAGGCGGCTGATGGCGGACACGCAAGACTCCCAAACCGATCAGCCCCTGGTCATTGCCGGCCGTCGGTTTGCCTCCCGCCTGATTATCGGCACCGGTAAGTATAAGTCATATGCGGAAAACGCCGCAGCGCTCGCCGCCAGCGGTGCCGATATGGTCACTGTTGCCCTGCGCCGGGTGAACCTCTCAGACCCCAGCCAGCCCCGCCTGGTGGACTTTATAGACCCCAAACAGGTCACCTATCTGCCCAACACCGCCGGCTGTTTCACCGCTGACGACGCGATTCGCACCCTGCGCCTGGCCCGTGAGGCGGGCGGCTGGACGTTGGTGAAACTGGAAGTCCTGGCCGACCAGAAAACCCTTTACCCGGACATGGAAGAAACCCTCAAAGCCGCCAAATGCCTGACCGCTGAGGGGTTTGAAGTGATGGTGTATTGCTCGGATGATCCCGTTTATGCCCGCAAGCTCGAAGATGTAGGCTGCGTGGCGATCATGCCATTGGGGTCGTTGATCGGCTCGGGGCTGGGCATCCAAAACCCCGTAACGATTCGCCTGATCGTTGAACAATCCCGCGTGCCGGTGATTGTGGATGCCGGCGTCGGCAGCCCCAGCGATGCCGCGATGGCGATGGAGCTGGGCTGCGACGGCGTGCTCATGAACACCGCCATCGCCGAAGCCAAAGACCCCATCCGCATGGCCCGCGCGATGCGTCACGCCGTCATCGCCGGCCGGGAAGGGTATCTGGCGGGGCGCATGCCAAAGAAGCGATACGCCGATCCGTCTTCCCCCCTGGCCGGGCTGATTTAGGCTTATCGACTGCGCGTGCGCGTCGCGCGCACAGCGGACTCCAGCGCCGCATCCAGCCCCGGCCGATCGAACCCGGAAACCGGTGTGCCGTTGATCAAGAAGAACGGCGTGCCCGCACCCCCGGCGTCGCTCGCCATCTGGTGCACGTCCGCAAACAGGGCATCAATGGCCGGGTCCCGCATATCCCGCCGCATCCGCGTCACGTCCACGCCCACAGACCGCGCCAACTCGTCGATCCTGGCGCTGTTCAGCTCGCGGGAATTGGCCATCAGCGCGCGATGGAACGGCTCATAGCGGCCCTGCCGGATCGAGGCCACCGCTGCGCGGGCAGCCTCTTCAGATGCCGGCCCAAGACCAGGCATCTCCATGAACACTACCCGCACATCGTTGCGTGCGCGCGCCGTAGCAAACACCCAGTCCATTGCCGCATGGCAAAAGCCACACTGATAGTCAAAGAACTCAACGATGGTGATCGGCGCGTTGCGGGGCCCCAGCGAAAACGCCCGGCTTTCGCCCTCGATCCGCGCCAGGGCTTGTGCCTTTCGCCGCGCCTGCAGGGCGGTGATCGCCTCTTCCAAGACTTCTGGATTGCGCAGCAGATAATCGCGCATCAAAGCGCGGATCTCCGCCTGTTCCTGGGCATTAAACGATTGGGCAGCCGCAGGCACGGTGAGCGCAAAGACAATGGCCAACCCGGCCAGAAGGGATCGCAAACCAAACATGCCGCCCATTAACCTCTCAAGGACCGACATGCCAGCCCCGAATGCTGCGCGCCACCCTCAATTGCGCCGATTTTCGGCGTCTTCCAGCGCGTTCTGCGTGAAGGTGATGATGTCATCCACCCGCCGATAGGCAATTGGTTGGGTCTCCGGCGACAATTCCCGACGGGCCCGTTCCGCAAAATTGCGCGCCAGCGGGAAGTTGCCGCCCACATAGAACTGCTCCGCCGAGGCAAGCCGCGCGAGGCCAGCTTCCCCCAACCGGTCATAAGCGGTGGACAATTCCCGCCATGCCAATCCGTTTTCCCGATCAACGCTCAAAGACGCTTCAAGGTGCTGAACCGCCTCTCGGGTGGCGGCCTCCTGGTTTAAGCCCAAAAGCGCCCGCGCGAGGTTGACTTCCAAAAGCGGCTCACCCGGCGCAAGCTCCACCGAGCGCCGATGAAACGGCACGGCGCCAGCGGAATCGCCGCCCTCAAACAGCATCTGCCCCATCAACTCCTGGAAGTAGGGATTTTCGGGGTAATCATCGATCAACGCTTGGATCTCGGCGCGCGCCTGCGGCGGGTTCGGCTCCCGGTAAGAAGCAATCGCCCGCGCATACCGCGCCGGTAGCGAGGTATCCGACCGCGGATACAAAGAGCGGGTTTCCGTCACCGGGCTGAGAAAGCCGATCAACTTGGCCTTCATCATATCGAACTCAAGCGTCGTTTCGGCGGATGGCGGCGTGTTGTAATACGGTGAGGCTTCCACCCGCTGGCGCAGCGCCTGCACCCGGTCTGAGGTGAAAGGGTGCGTCATCAGGTAAGGCGGCAAGCGCCGGGTCATGAACTCGTTGGGGCGGAATTCCCGTTCAAAGAAGCTGATCAGCCCCGCGCCAGATTGCCCCGTCGCATCCAGATAGGTCACAGCCGCCTGATCGGCCGAGGATTCCTGCGTTTGCGTGTGGCGCACAAAAGACCCCATCGCAAATTGCGGTGCCCCTGCAATCAGGCTAACCCCGGCGTCTGGTGCCCCAGCAGCGATCGCCAAAATACCAACCCCAATCGCGATCCAAGCCGGCGTTTGCGCTTGGCGCATCGCATCGCGCATGCGCGCCAAGTGCCCGCCAGAAATATGGCCAGTTTCGTGCGCGATCACCCCGATCACTTCATTGGGATTTTCCGCGGCCGTGATCAGGCCAGTATGCAAGAAGATCCGTTGGCCCCGCGCCACAAAGGCGTTGGGAACAGGATCGCCAATCAAGGTCACTTGCACTTCGGCTGGGTTGATGTTGGCCGCCCGCAAGATCGGATCGGTGAAATCGCGCAGCGTGTGCTCGATCTCCGCATCACGGATGACGCTCTGTGCGTGCGCCACAGGGCCCGCCAACGCCGCAAACACTGCGAATCCGCCGCAAAGCGCCCGTGCCAAAGACTTCGCCAGCATGGCGTTCCTTCCACCGATATCCAGCCAACCCAAACCTGCTCTGACGCCGGTTTGTGGCGAGTAGATGGCCTTACAGCCTGTTCAGATATCCTTCTTGCCCCAAGGCCGCAGCCTGGAGAAGAACCGGTCGCGCCGTTCTTGATCTGGCTGGTAGGTCTCCGGCGACAATTGCGCCGGAGACAGGGCAGGGGCCGCGGGTTCCGGTTCCGCATCCGCCACTGGCGATGGCGCTGCCACCTCTAGGGCCACGGGTGCCGGATCTGAGTCTGGCAGCGCTGCCTCTGAAGCGGGCTCGGCCTCAGCCGCAGGGGCCCGTCCGCCACCACGACCCCGCTCACGGCCTTGCCGGCGCGCCGGCGCAGCGGCAGCGGGTTCTGCCTGGGCAATCACCTCAGCCTCTGGACGTTCACTGCCCGTGCCTTCGTCGTCTTCGTCACCCGCATCGCCATCGTCGATGTCGGCCCCAAGTACCGCAATCGGATCGGTGGCGAGGAAGTCGAAGTGTTCGCCCCCGTCAAACTCCATCCCGGACCGACCACGACCCCGCCGCCGACGGCGCCGCCGGCCGCGTTCGTCGCTGGTGCGCGGTCCGCGGGCGTCTGCTGGGCGTGGCGTTTCGCTTTCAGGAGCCGCTTCGCCCCGTGCCTCAACGCCTTCACCGCCCTCGCGACCCCGCCGTCCGCCCCGTCGACCGCGCCGCCGCCGCCGCCCGCTGGCATCGCCGTCCGCCTCAATAACAGCTTCAACCTCGTGGTCTTCGGCCTCGTCTGGCGAAGAGTCGACATCCGCTGGGCCAGGCGTTGCCCGATCGGACCGACCATAGCGTTCCGCCCGTTCTCCACGTCCGCCGCGGCCGCCACGCGGTTCGCGAGCCTCGCGCGGCTCCTCCCGCGGGGCGCGTTGCGGCCGTTCGACCGGCTCAGCCCCCTCGTCGTGATCCAAATCTTCGCTGTGGCGCGGCCCTCCAAAGCCGATATCGAACTCCGCCCCCATCATGTCGCCGCCCGCCAGCACCCGCACGCGGATATCGCGGGTCTGTTCCAGCTGTTCCAGGAAGCTGCGCTTGTCGTTCAGGACATACAAAGCCACATCGGTGGCGGCCCGCACTTCCAGCACGCCGCCCGCAGCCTTCGCTGCACTTTCCTCAATTGCCCGCAACAGATTGAGCGCGCTCGATTCCACGCTGCGCACCCGCCCGCTGCCCCCGCAATGGTGGCACACGTGCGAGCTGCCCTCCACGATTCCGGTACGCCGCCTCTGCCGCGACAACTCCAGCAGGCCAAACGGGCTGATCTTGCCCATCTGCACCCGCGACCGGTCAAAGCGCAGGCTGTCCTTCATCCGCTTTTCAACGGCCCGGTCGTTTTTGGCCTCTTCCATGTCGATGAAATCGATCACGACAAGGCCCGCAAGATCCCGCAGACGGATTTGGCGCGCGGCTTCCTCCGCGGCCTCCAGGTTGGTTTTAAGCGCGGTTTGCTCGATGTTGCGTTCGCGCGTGGCCCGGCCAGAGTTCACGTCGATCGCCACCAGCGCTTCAGTCTGGTTGATCACGATATAGCCGCCGGACTTCAGGTTCACGGTCGGCGAAAACGCACTCGACAGCTGCCTTTCAGCCCCATTCTGCGTCAGGATCGGCCCGGGGCCTTTCCAGGCGTGCACGCGCTTGGCGTGGCTTGGCATCAGCATGCGCACGAAGTCTTTGGCCTCGCGATAGGCCGCTTCGCCCTCCACGTGCACTTCGTCCACGTCTTTGTCGTAAAGGTCGCGGATCGCGCGCTTCACCAGCGACGATTCCTCATAGATCAGCGCCGGCGCGATCGACCGCATGGTCATGTCGCGGATCGTTTCCCACTGGCGGATCAGGTATTCGTAGTCCCGTTTGATTTCGGTTTTGGTGCGCTTGGCCCCGGCGGTCCGAATAATCAGCCCCATGCCATTGGGCAGTTCCAGATCCGTTGCGATCTTCTTCAGGCGCTTGCGGTCTGCGCTGTTGGTGATTTTGCGGGAAATCCCGCCCCCACGGGCAGTGTTGGGCATCAACACACAATACCGCCCGGCCAGCGACAAATAGGTGGTGAGCGCCGCGCCCTTGTTGCCGCGTTCTTCCTTCACCACTTGCACCAGCATCACCTGCCGGCGGCGCACAACCTCTTGAATCTTATAGCGTCTCGTGATCAGCCGGCGGCGCAGTTCGTCCAGGATGTCGCCGTCGTCCTCTTCGCCACCGCCGTCTTCGCCGTCGGAGGATTCGACCTGCGCGGCCTGCGCCGCCGCAACTTCGGCCTTCAGCGCCTCGCGGTCATCAACCGGGATCTGGTAGTAATCCGGGTGGATTTCTGGAAACGCCAGGAAGCCATGGCGATTGCCGCCATACTCCACGAAACAGGCCTGCAGCGAGGGTTCAACCCGGGTGACCTTGGCTAGGTAGATGTTTCCACGAAGCTGTTTGCGGTTTTGGACCTCAAAATCAAAGTCATCGACTCTGAACCCGTCCATCACCACGACCCGGGTCTCTTCCGGGTGCGCGGCGTCGATCAGCATTTTCTTCGCCATGAGGCAAATCTCCGAAGGGCAGGCGCGCGCGCGTCAGGCGCGCAGCCATGTGCGTGAGGGGCAAACGGAGCGCGCCGCCAAGCCCCACACGCGACCGCCGAACCGCCAACGCAACGCGTGAGCGATCAGAACAAATCAGGCGGGCCGGTGCCGGCATTGCGAACTCCAAACGCGAGAGGCAGGACCTCTCAAAGGCCAGCGGACATCACCGACACATCAGCCATCCCGACGCGTCATCGTGCGCGCGGAAGGCCATCGAGCCGAAAGCCGGAGCTGGGCCGCCGAGCAAGGGGGGCGGAATCGCAAACCACTTCGCTCGAATACGACACCCTATCCATAAGGAATGAAGAAAGAAAGAGGCCCGTCATCAACGGTCTGGCAAGCCAATTATGCCATGATCCAGTCAATCGACGAAAAAAGGCGGGTCATGGTGCGTATGGTTTGGACAGCGAGCGGCTATGCCGCCGCCTTTGTCATGACCGCGATCGCGGGGTGGGTGGTGCTGTCGGGCACCCCCGCCCGTGCGACCGATCCCCCGGGCGTTGCCGCCCGCTCCATCGCCCTGCAACAGGACCAAAACATCGCGACGGTCAGCGTCGATGTGGCCGCCCCCGTCGCTGCACGAACCTTCTTTTTGAACGGCGAACAGCCCAGATTTGTACTCGACCTGCCAGGAGTGCGCTGGCGCATTGGCAGCGATCCAGCCCCAGCAGCGCCTTCAGGCGCCGTGCGCGGCCTGCGCTATGCCCAGCACGGCAGCGGCGTTTCCCGCCTGGTGCTGGACTTGGCTGCCCCCGGCCAGCTGCTTGGCCAAACCGAACAGCCCCTGGCCAATGGCGGCCGCCGCCTGACCTACCAGATCCGCATCGCGGTCCGCCCAGCCCCTACAGCGCGCCCTTTGCGCGCCCTGCCAGAACCGGCGCAAATCGAGCGGGTAGCCCGTCAAAGCCCCGCCCCAGCAACTTCCCCCCGCCGCACCGGTGCGCGCCATATCGTAGTGATCGACGCCGGTCATGGCGGCCGTGACCCCGGCGCGATCGGCACAAACGGAACCCAGGAAAAGGCGATCACCCTGCAAGCGGCCCTGCGCCTGCGCCAACTTTTGGAAGCCACCGGCCGGTATCAGGTGGTTTTGACCCGTGACGCAGACATCTATGTGGATCTTGCCGACCGCGTTCGCTTTGCCCGCACAGAAGGCGCAGAGCTGTTCATCTCCCTGCACGCCGACGCGGCCGCCAACCCAGAGGCCCACGGCGCATCGGTCTACACCCTGTCAGAGCAGGGCGGTCAGCGCGCCCAACGCATCATGGGCCAACAGAACTGGCGCCTGGACTTGGGCCAAGCCCCCTCAAGCGGTGCGGTCAACCAAATTCTTGTTGATATGGCCCAGCGCGACACCACCAATCGCTCCGCCTCCTTTGCCCGCACCCTGATCAATCACCTCGAACCGGTCGCCCCGCTGTTGCGCAACACCCACAGGAGCGCGGGATTTTTCGTGCTTTTGGCCCCGGACGTGCCTGCGGTGCTGGTAGAGCTTGGCTTTTTGACCAATCCGCGCGATGAGCGCCGCCTGGGCAGCGCTGCCGAACGCGACTCGATGATGCGTGCGGTCGCCAGCGCCATTGATGCCCATTTTGCCGGGCCCCAGCTTCTGCTGGCCGCTCGGTGAACCGAGCTATGCACACTGGTAAGGTGACGGGGCTGAAGGTCGCGTCATAATCGCGCCGCAAAAACACCCGACCTCAAAGCGGTCGGACAGGAAATACACATGAACCCCATCCTGCGCAGGGTATTGATCGGCTTGGCGATTGCGGTTGGCCTTGGCGTGGCCGGCGTAACGATTTACCTGGGATCAGCGCTTCAGGGCCTGCCCAGCGTTGAAGAGCTGCGCGACTACGAGCCCCCCGTCACCACCCGCGTTCACGCCGGGGATGGGGCCTTGGTGGCCGAGTTCGCCAATGAGCACCGCGTGTTTGTGCCGATCGAAGCCATTCCCGATAATGTGAAGAACGCCTTCCTGTCCGCAGAAGACTCCTCCTTCTACGAGCACAGCGGCGTTGATATGCGCGCCTTGACCCGTGCGATGATCTCCAACGTCGGCAACGTGCTGCGCGGGCGCCGCTTGGAGGGGGCCTCCACCATTACCCAGCAGGTCGCCGGCAACATGCTCACCGGTCGCGACCGCACCCTGCGCCGCAAAATCCGCGAAGCAATCCTCGCCATGCGTCTGGAACAGGCCTTCCAGGGCGACCGCGAAGCCCGCAAGAACCGCGTGCTGGAGCTTTACCTCAACCAGATTTATCTGGGGCAGCGCGCCTTTGGTGTTGCCGCCGCCGCGCTCAACTACTTCAACAAATCCCTGGATGAGCTGACCCTGGCAGAAGCGGCCTATTTGGCTTCGCTGCCCAAGGCCCCCAACAACTACCACCCCGTCCGCCAACGCGAACGCGCCGAGTCCCGCCGCAATTGGGTGCTCGAACGCATGGTCCGCAACGACTACATCACCCAAGAACAAGCCACCGCCGCCCAGGCAGAACCCCTCGTCGCTGTGGACCGGCTCCAGGGCGAACAGTACGTCGCCGCCACCCACTTCGTTGAAGAAGTGCGCCGCGAACTGGTGCGTACCCGCGGGGATGAAGAGGTCAACGAAGGCGGGCTTTCGGTCCGTTCAACCCTCGACACCCGCCTGCAGTTGATCGCCGCCGAAGTGCTGCATGCGGGGCTTGAAACCTACGATCGTCGCGCTGGTTGGCGCGGGCCGCTCAGCGTGGGCGATCCGAACGGCGATGTGGAGCGCCAAATCGAAGAGGCGACCGCCCCGCCAGCGCTCACCGGCTGGCGCCGCGCTATGGTTACAGACACGAGCCGCGGCGTCACGGTCACCCTCGAAGGCGGCGGCACCGCGCGCCTCGCAGACGCAGACGTGCGCTGGGCCACCCAAGGGGCAGGCCGCGATCGCGCGCGCGCCCTGCGCCCCGGTGCGATTGTCTATGCCCAACCCGGCACCGGCGAAAATGCCCGCACCGCCAACCTGCGCCAAACCCCGCAACTGCAAGGCGCGCTTGTGGCAATGGACCCCAACACCGGGCGCGTGCTGGCCATGATTGGGGGCTACGACGTGGCCGGTCGCGGCTATAACCGCGCCACCCAGGCCGAACGCCAACCAGGCTCTTCGATCAAGCCGATCGTCTACGCCGCCGCCCTCGAATACACCGGCGCAGTGGACCCCATCACCGGACAGGCCCACCCGATCACCCCCGCCACCCTGATCCCCGACGATCCGTTTGCGGTGGCGGCCGGCGATGGCTCGATCTGGCGGCCAGAAAACTACAACCGCACCTTCAACGGCCCCACCACCATGCGCCGCGGCCTGGAACAGTCCCGCAACGCCATGACCGCGCGGATGGCCTATGAAATGGGCATTGAGCGGGTCGTGCAATATGGCCAACGGTTTGGCGTCTATGACCAAAACGTCCAGCCCGTGTTCTCGCTCGCCCTGGGTGCGGGCGAAACCACGCTGTTGCGCCTGACCACCGCCTACGCCATTTTTGCCAACGGCGGACGCCGCATCACCCCGATCTTCATCGACCGCGTGCAAGATCGCTACGGGCGCACCCAAGAAGTGGCCGATACCAGGGCCTGCTCAGACTGCAACGTCCCATGGCGCTTAGGCATGCGTCCGCCGGTTCTGATGGACGAGCGCGAGCAGGTGATCGATCCGATCACCGCCTATCAAATCACCTCGATGCTGGAAGGGGTCGTGCAGCGCGGCACCGGCACCGTCATTCGGTCGGTCGGTGCCCCGTTGGCCGGCAAGACTGGCACCACCAACGATTATCACGACGCCTGGTTTGTGGGCTATGCGCCAGACCTTGTGGTGGGGGTATGGGCAGGCTTTGACGAACCCCGCAACATGGGCGAGGGCGAGTCGGGCGGTCGGATCTCCGCCCCGATCTTCCGGGACTTTATGCAGCGCGCCCTGCGCCCAGATGGGGCTCGCGAAGTCACCGCCGTGCCGTTCCGGATTCCCCGTGGCGTGGCCCTCGTGCGGGTCGATGCCCAAACCGGCGGCATTCCCACCCCAGAAACCACCGCCATGATCCTGGAGGTGTTCCGCCCAGGCACAGAGCCAAGCCTCGACGCCGTTGGGCCGCCCTTTGTCTTTGGTGCCGGGGAACCGGCTGACCCCGAAGTGCTGGAAGCGTTGGGCGAAACCCTGGGCGCAGCCGGCACCACCACCGGCGATCCTGACGCGGCGTCCTATAGCCTTGGGCCGCCAGACGGGGTCGAAGTGGGGGCCAATGCCGCAGGACCGGCCAACACGGGTGCCCCCGTTACGCCCCGCACCAGCACCGATGACGACCTCGGACAGCTGTATTAAGTGGCACCATCGGCAACTTAGCTTAGGTAAAGCAGCACACCATATTGCCCGCAGCCCTGACCGGCGCGGGCCCTAGGAGAACCACCATGAGCGCCGAAGTCCGGGCCCTGTCTGAAGCCATCGCAAGTTCGATCGCCTTGCTCCGGAGGCGTCTTTGACTGGGATCAAGCCCTGGTCCGCCTGGACGAGCTGAACGCGCTCGCCGAAGATCCCTCCCTCTGGAACAACGCCGAGCGCGCCCAAAAGCTGATGCGCGAACGCAACAAGCTGGCGGCCTCGATCGAGAGCGTCCGGCTCATCGAACGCGAACTCAACGACAACGTCGAACTTGCTGATCTGGCCGAAGAAGACGGCGACGCGGGCACCCTGGCTGAGGCCACCGCCGCCCTGAAATCGGCCCAAGAGCGCGCCGGCCGCGCTGAACTGGAAGCGCTGTTGTCGGGCGAAGCGGACGGCAACGACTGCTATGTGGAAATCAACTCCGGGGCCGGCGGCACTGAAAGCCAAGACTGGGCAGCGATCCTTTACCGGATGTATGCGCGCTGGGCCAATGCCCACGCCATGCAGGTCGATGAACTCGAATATCAAGATGGCGACACGGCGGGCATCAAATCCGCCACCATGCTGGTCAAGGGCACCAACGCCTACGGCTGGCTCAAGACCGAGGCCGGCGTGCACCGGTTGGTGCGGATTTCCCCGTTCGATTCCAACGCCCGCCGCCACACCAGCTTTGCCAGCGTCTGGGTCTATCCGGTGATCGACGACTCCATTGTCATCGATATCTTGGATAAAGACGTCCGCACCGACACCTACCGCGCCTCAGGCTCCGGCGGTCAGCACGTCAACAAAACCGACAGCGCCGTGCGCCTGACCCACATTCCCACCGGCATCGCCGTCGCCTGCCAGTCCGAGCGCTCCCAACACCAAAACCGCGCCAAGGCCTGGGATATGCTGAGGGCCCGCCTTTACGAGGCCGAATTGCAAAGGCGCGAAGCCGCCGCCCAGCAAATCGAAGCCGAAAAGACCGAAATCGGCTGGGGCCGCCAGATCCGTTCCTATGTCCTGCAGCCCTATCAGATGGTGAAGGACCTGCGCACCGGTGTCGAAACCAGCGACACGTCCGGCGTGCTGGACGGCGATCTGGATGCCTTCATGGGCGCATCGCTGGCCGCCAAGATTTCCGGCGCACCAGGCGGGGCAGTGGCCGATATCGACTAATGCCGGACCGATTTCCGGGAAACTGGAAGCCGGTTTCCCGTCAGAACACGGGAGTCACCGTAATGGCGGCAACAGTTCCGGGTTGGCGCCGGGCAGGGTGCCAGGCGCGCGCAACACCCCGTCCGCGCCCCGCAGACCCAACAGCCTAAAGTCCGCGCTGGCATCAAGACCGGGGGCCGCCAAAACCGGCTCCTCATCGACCAGAAACGGGGTGCCAACCGGCCCCCCCTCAATCACGCGCATCCGCGTCCCGTTCAAGTTCGGAAAAGACGACACCACATTGTTGCGCCACTCCGCCTGCGACCGCCGACCGAGCATCACGCGCCGACCGCTATCAAACAGCGCCACGTTGCGCGCTTCCGCCGCCGCATCCGCAATCGCAATATTGTTTTCCAACCGGTTTTGGCTGCCAAAGGCGTTCATCAGCTCGCCGCGCCAGGATGCCCCATCGCGCCGCAACATGTTGCGGTAGCTGGTATTATTGCGCACGATCACCCGGTCAGAGAAATAAACCCGGACACCCGAGCCCCCGTTCCCAAACGTCAAATTCTGCTCCACCAGCGTCCAGCCAGCGAACGCGCCAGAGCGCGACTGCAACTGGGTGTTGGCAAAATCGTCGATGATGATCCCGTTACCGTCGGTCGGCCCTTCCTCTTGCCAGTTCAGCACATGGTTATCGTTGCCGTAGGTAATGTTGCGGCGCACCACGTTGCAAAACCCGGAAGGGCAGCGCGCATGCCCGCGCGCCTGGAACATGCTGATTCCGCTCATTTGCCAGCGGTTCACGAACGACGTCCGCGCCACCACGTTGCCCTCGATGTAATAGCGCCCCCCGCGATGCATCGCGATGCCACCGCCGCCGCAGTCGTGCACATAGTTCTGCACGATCCGCACATCGCTGCCTTGGCCGCCGATGCACGGCTCAGTGGCGGGGTTGGTCACCTGAAACCCGTGCACTTCTATGAAGTTGCCTTCGATGCCAATCGCCGGCGGATCTCCGCCCGTCCCCACAATCTGGGCCCCGTGCGTCACGGCGGATTCCAGGACAATCCAGGCGTCGGCCCTTCCGCTTTGCCGCCGGCCAAACATCACGTTGCCCCTATACACCCCGGCAGAAACCCGGATGCGGCTGCCCGGTTCGGCCCGGTCAATGGCCTCTTGAATGGTGCGAAAGGGAGCAGCCAACGTGCCATCCCCGCCGGCAGCCGCCCGCGCGTCCACAAACAACGTCTCATCCCAGGGCGCAAAAACTGGGAACTGGTCCACCGTAAAGCTGCCCGCGCAATCGATCGTGCCTGCCGAAAGGGCCGCCCGGTTGGCACCCTCCGCCACACCAAGGTGCAAACCGTCGCTGAGCAGCAACCCAAACTGCCCATCGGCCAGCGGGGTAGGGTGCCAGATCGCCGCTTCGTCCGCCCGCGCCGAAACCCCAAGTTGCCGGCGCAATCCGGCCCCGGCGGCCACCACATACAGCCGCGAACTAAAGCCCCGCAGCCGCACGCCCCCAGACACCACCGGTTCCAAAACAAAGGTATGGTCGAGGTTGGCGTCGAGCGCCGCGCGCACCGGTGCCCCCCGCACTGCTGGCGACAGAGTGCCGCCCCCGCACGACGGCATCACAAACACGGCCCGGTCGGTCAGGGCCGGGTCCAGCGCGACCGACGCCCGCGCCGGCACGCCGGTCGCCAAGCCCAGCATGGCCAGGCCGAGCACGACCGACGCAAGCACGACCGCCGCGCGCCATTCCCTCATGCAAATCCCCAACCGTCAAACGCAGGCTTGGCTCTGTCTATTCCAGAACCGCCCGGACGTGCCCAATGCCTTAACCCTTAGCGCGAACCACGCCAACAGAGTTCCCGAGTTGCCGCGCAATCAGGCTCTAGGGAGCTGGCGTGTGGGGCAGGGCAGGGTGAAACAGATTAGCCACTTCCGGGCAGGAACGAGGCTGGATTAGGGTTTCAAAAGCGGCACGATGCGAGGCTGCGGCGAAGCACCAACCCATCCCCTCAGGAGCAAGCGCCCCTCACGACCAGGCCTATCCCACAAGCAAGGAGTGCCCCGCGGACAGCCGCGGGGCACCAACAAGTACCAATCTCAAAAAGCGCGATCAGCCGCGCTGCGCCAGCTTTAGCTGGAAGCGCCAGTCACGATAACGCCTTGGCCAAGCCGCTGCTCATCGCTTTCCGGCGCAAGGCTTGCGGACGCTGAAGGCGCTGGCAACTGCTGGGCCACCGCCGTCGCCGCATCAGGGCGAAGCGGATCCTGCAAATACCGGCACTGGCCCTCGAACACGGCTCCCATCTCCACCGCAAGGCTCTGATGGATGATATCGCCGAGAACATGAGCGTTGCGCGCAAGTTCAACCTTGCGGGCGCGGACAGATCCCTCGACCCGCCCGATCACCTTGACGCTCTCCGCCACGATGTCGCCCTTGACCATGCCCGTGTCGCCGATCGTCAGCGATCCACCGTGGACATTGCCTTCAACTTCACCGTTGACCTGAACTTCTGCACCGTCCGCAATGATAGAGCCAATAATCTTGACGCCATTTGCAATGATAGAAGCCATCACCGGGCCACCGGTCGGGCGGCGTGAGGGCGACTCCGGCAATGCTGGAACAGCGTCCGGTGTCTTACCCTTGTTCGTGAACATGTCGACCTGCCCTCAGAAAGTTCGCGGGATCGGAATGGCGCCCGCGATACCAAACTTCATAGTGCAAATGTGTAGCAGTGCTGCGACCGGTCGATCCCATCAGCCCAACCGGCTGACCGATGATGACCGAGTCGCCCTTGCGCACATCGATAGAGTCCAAATGCGCGTAGCGGGTGCGGAAGTTTTCGCCGTGGTCGATCTCAACCACGTTACCATAGCCACCCATCCAGCCGGCATAAGACACTTGCCCCCCCGCGGTCGCCACCACCGGCGCACGGTGGAAAGCGGCCACGTCCAACCCGGAGTGGAACGCCGGACCGCCAGTGAAGGGGTCAATCCGGGGGCCGTAACCGCTGGTTTCGCGGTGTTCAACGTTGACGGGTGCTGCCAGCGGGGTGGATTCCACCACCTGCCGAAGACCGCGCGCCTCCGCCACCCGGGCGGCAACCTGCTCAACCCGCCGCGCAAACGCGCCATCAAAATTGCTGTCCCGCAGATAGTCCACAAGGCCCTGAGGCACCAACGGGCCGCCGGTGCCGTCCATGGTGGGTTCTGGCGTCAGGCTGGTGAGGCTCACCCCCGTCATCCGCAGCACGCCGCGCATTTGTTCAGACTGCTCAACCACAGCATTTTCAAGCTGTGCCAGCGCCATTTCCTGCTCAGAGCGCATGTCGTCCGCCCGCGCCCGGAAGCCAACGGACTGAACCCGCGCCCCGTCACCGGCCAGCGCCCGGGATTGACGCGCGTCCGCTTCTTCGATCGAAGCCTGATTGATCATCCGCCCGTCGCTGGAATCCAGCGGCTGCGCAGCAAGCGTCAGGGTGGAGCCGGTGGCCAGCTCCAACAGGCTTGCCAGCACTTCGTGGCGTTGTTCGATTTCGACTTGGGTGCGCTCGAAAGCGCGGGTGCGCTCGTCAAGCTGTGCCAACGCAGCCGAGGTCTGCGCCTGGGCTTCGGTCAAGGAGCGCTCGTAATACGCTTTAACCCGTTCGACCTCACCGGTCGGTCCGCCGCTTGCGGCCCCCTCCAGCATGATCGAGCCGGTCGCGTAAACGCACCACCCCGCAACGCCAACGGCGCCCAGCGCCAGTAGCGCCTGTTTCGATGGCGACAGAGAGATATACCGAACGGTGCCACCGCTGCGGTGATAAATCTGTCGTTCTGGAAAAACGCGGTCGAAAATCGCACGCGCTCGAAGCCCGAACTCGCTCATGTCCGCTTCTGCCGCCTTCTGCCAGATGGCCCTGACCCCAACGCATTGCACCCGAACCGGCGCCAATTTGCAACACGCTTGGCTGCCTTTTACAGGAATTTCAACATCGTTAAAGTCATCAATGCCAGAAACGCGCCATTACACGCGCACAAAGTGAACAATTGGTCCCCGTCAAGGCACCTATCGCATCTGCAAAGCACATTTCTGAGCCGCCTCCAAGGGGGCCGAAACGTAATGCGCCGCTTTGACTTTCCGAAAGACGCCGGCGAGTCGGCCCTGCGCATCGATCACGAAGGTTGAGCGCTCGATTCCCATGAATTTCCGCCCATAAAGCGACTTCTCTTTCCACACCCCATACGCCTCGCAGGCCTCCCCCTCGACATCCGAAGCCAAAGTGACCTGTAGGCCATGTTTCGTGACGAACTTTTCATGGCTGGCGAGGCTATCGCGTGACACGCCTATGACAATGGCACCAACTGCCGCGAATTCGTCGGCTTTTTCACCGAAGCTTATCGCCTGTTGAGTACAACCTGGCGTATCGTCCTTCGGATAGAAGTACAAAACCACAGTTTGCCCCTGCAGGTCCGCCAGCGCCACGCGCCCGCCGCCTGTTGTCGGTAACGAAAAAGCGGGAGCGAGATCGCCTACCTTGAGCGCAGCGCCTGACATCGTCTGGTTCTTCCCCTGTTTACCTGGAAGTGAACCCCTCAGCACCGGCCGCTTGATCGCCGGGCGCAGGGGTGTGTGCGTTCATGGCACGATCATGCCAGCGGATGTACACATCTGCCATGGTTTGGCGAGGGTGCCATGATCCGGCGATCGGCAGTCTACGCAATTGAGATTGGCTTGGGCCTCAGCGCCGCCATGCTGGTGGCGGGCGGCGTTTTGGTGTGGCGGTTGGCGCAGGGCCCGATCGAGCTGTCGGCGCTGGAGCCGCGCATCGAACGCGCCTTGAGCGGGGCAAGGGATGGCCGCCCCGTCGAAATCGACCGGGTCGAACTCGTGTGGGGCCAAGATAGCCACACCTTCGAACTGCGCGCCCGCGACGTGTCATTGAAAGATGTGAACGGCCAGGCCCTCGGTGCCCCCACCGATGTCGCCATCGCCATCGATCCGCTGCATCTGTTGATCGGCCGGGTGTCGGTGTCGCGCGCCGCCTTTGATGGGGGCGAACTTAGCATTGTGCTCGCCGAAGACGGCACTGCCCGTCTGGCACTTGGGCCTCCAGGTTCGACGCCGGACTTCATCTTGCCAGCCCCCCCGCCAGACGAAACCATGCGCCAGCGGGTCAATCGCGTGCTGGATGGCCTGTCGGCGGCACTGCGCCCGGTGGGGCCGGGCGGGCGTCTGCGCCAACTTTCGATCAGCAATGCGGATCTGACGGTGGTGGACGAACGCCACGACGCCCGTTTTACCGCTGATGGCGCAAGCCTCGCCATCAGCCGCGACGGGGCCACAATGGCCTTGAGTTTCGCCGCGCGCCTGGAAGGGCCCCGCGGCCCGGCACCCTTTGCCCTCACCGTCACCACTGACCCTCAGTTCAGCGCTGCCGAGATCGACTTCTCCGTGCAGGACGCGCGCCCCCGCATGCTGTTGCCACCGGGCACAATGGGGGCACTTTCAAGTTTGGACGCGCCCACCACCGCCACAATCCGCGCAGGCCTGGACCGCGCCGCGGGCCTCACCTCCCTCAACGGCGACATCAGCTTGGGCGCGGGCTCGGCCACGTTTGCCGGCGGCAATTTCGCGATCAGCGGGGCCCGGATCGCGGGCCGCTACGATGACGATAGTGATGTGTTGGTGCTGGAAGACCTCGCCATCAATGGCACGCGCACAGTGATTCAAGGTGGTATGCACCTGCGCAACGCCTCGCGCCTGTTCAGCACCAACGGCCAAGAGGCCGCGAACTTCGACCTCGACTTGCCGATGGTGTCTTTGGAAGTGCCGGGCGTGTTTGCGGCCCCCGTCACCGCACGTCAGGTCGCAGCGGTTGGCACGCTATCGTTGGCCCGCAATGAGTTAAGCCTCCAACGGCTGCGCTTTGGCGTGGATGAAGCCACCGTCAATCTCCAAGGCAACGTGATTTGGCACCGCGATGCTGCGGGCGTTCTGCGCCCCGGCCTGGACGTCACCGGCACCATCGAAGGCGCTTTGCAGGCCCGCTCGATCGTCAGCTTTTGGCCCATAGGTCTTGGCCAAGGTGCCCGCACCTATCTGGATGAAGGCCTCCAGGCCGGCACCCTCCAGGGCGCAAACTTCAAGGCGCGCATCACCCCAGAGATGTTTGGCCGCGCCCTTCCCAACGACGCCATCGACCTCACCTTCGGCTATGCCGACGTCGCCATGCGCTACGTGCCCACCATGACCCCCCTAACCGCCGCCCGCGGCCAGGGCCGGTTGCAGGGCAATGCCTTCTCTTTGACGGTCGAGGGCGGCGCGATCGGCCAGCTCGCCGTGACCAATGGCTCGGTCTTGATCCCCCGCCTGCATCCCAAGGGGGCACCAGCAACCATCGCGCTCGATGCCCGCGGCCAAGCCCGCGAGCTTGTGGGCCTCTTGCAGCAAGAACCCATCGGCGTGGGCGATCGCCTGCCGGTCATTTTCGACAGCATCACCGGCACTGGGGCCGTCCGGGTAGAGCTGCGCCGCCCGATGCTGTCGCACGTGCCCTATGAGGATCTCCGGTTTTCGGTATCAGGCGCGTTCGCCGATGTTGGTGGTCGCTCGCCTGACCGCGAAGTGGAGATCACCGACTGGGACATGGCAGTCAGCGGCGACCAAAACGCGATCCGTCTCAACGGCCCGATGTTGGTCAATGCCAGCCGCGTGAACCTCGACTGGACAGAATCCCTGCGCCCCGGTGAAGCCACCCCCTCGCGGATCCGCCTGACCGGAGATTTTGAGGCCCAGGACCTTGATCGCCTGGGCTATCCCGCCACCTTTTTTGCCGATGGCATTTTGGGCCTGGATGTCCGCGCCCTTGGCCGCGGCTTTGATGTCGATACCGGCACGGTGGCCATTGATTTGCGCCAAGCTCAGTTCCGGCTGCCCGGCGAAATCTGGACCAAACCCACAGGCCAGGCCGCCAGCGCCTCGTTCCAGATCGACCGCGTCACCGAAGGCGGCGTGATGTTGAGCGAGATCGGCTTGACCGGCGAAGGCGTGCGCCTTGCTGGCGGCACCGCGCAAATGAACGTCGCTGGCGACTTGATGCGCGCGCAATTCCCGCGCCTCAGTGTCGGTGATCATGTGGACGCCATGATCACCACCGAGCGCCGCCCCGATCAGGTGATGGCGATTGCGGTCACCGGCCGGTCGTTCGATGCACGGCCTTACCTCAACGCCGCCGCCAGCGCCTCGGACGACGCCACAGCAAGCCAAGCCGGTGCCGCGCGCACCGCCCCCGTTCAGCGCTACGCCCTCACTGTGCACACCGATCGCCTGCGCATGCAGGGCAACCAAGACCTCAACGAAGTGGCCGTGACCGCAGCCCTGCGCGATGACGTGCTGGTGGCCATGACCGCGACCGCCAAGACCGACGGTGGCGCCCCGGTGCGATTGGCCATGGGACCGCGCGCAGCTGACCCCACCGGCGGGATCGATTTTGCTGCCGCCGATGCAGGCCTTGCATTGCGGGCCTTGACGGGCGCAGACACCATCGACGGCGGCCAAGCCGTGGCCACAGGCGTTTGGCGCCCAGGCCGGGTCGCCAATGCCGATTTCAATGTGCGCATTGAAAATTTCCGCGTCGCCCGCGCCCCGGCGATGGCGCAGCTGCTTTCCACTTTCGCGTCTTTGCGGGGCATTGCCGATACCTTGGGCGGGGAGGGGATTGCCTTCACCGAACTGGAAGCCCCGCTTCAGATGCGCGGCACGCGCCTGTTGGTGGGCGACAGCCGCGCCGCTGGCCCCGCATTGGGCTTCACCGCCAACGGCTCCTTCGACATGAGCGGCAATGACCTCGACATCGACGGTGTGGTCGTCCCGTCCTATGGCCTCAACTCGATGTGGGGCCACGTGCCGATCGTGGGCGATCTGCTGGTGTCACGCCGCGGAGAAGGGATCGTGGGAATCACCTTCTCGATGAACGGCCCGGTCGAAAAGGCGCAGGTCGGCGTCAATCCGCTGTCGGTCCTGGCACCGGGGATCTTCCGTCGGATCTTTGAGCCGCTGCCCGCAAGCCGCACGCCCGCGAGCGCTGGAAACCCCTAACCCTCAGGCCGCCGAAGCCTTCAACAGCGCGTGCTTCTTTTTGCCCACGCTCACCTTGGCTTGGCCGGCAACAAAGTCCTCCGCACGCAACGCCGCTGTCTCATCTGTCACCGGCGTATTGTTCAGCGAGACCGCCCCGGCCTTAATGTGGCGCTTGGCCTCGCCGTTACTCTCCACCAAGCCCGCTTCGCGCAGCGCCTCCGCGATCCGCATGCCGATAAACGCCTCCAGCGGCTTGGTCACAGTAGGCAACGCATCCCCAGAGCCACCGCCCGCAAACGTGGCAGCGGCAGTTGCTTGCGCCTGCGCTGCGGCGTCGCGCCCGTGCAGCATGGCAGTCGCTTCATTGGCCAGGGCCGTCTTGGCCGCGTTGACCTCGCTACCCTGCAGCGCCGAAAGACGCGCTATCTCGTCCAGCCGCAAATCCGTGAAGAGCCGCAAAAACCGGCCAACGTCCGCGTCTTCCACATTGCGCCAAAACTGCCAGTAGTCGTATGGGCTCAACAGGTCCGCATTGAGCCACACCGCCCCGGCGGCGGTCTTGCCCATTTTCGCCCCGGAGGCGGTGGTCAACAGTGGCGTGGTCAACCCAAACACCTCCGCCCCGTGCATCCGGCGCGTGAGGTCCGTGCCATTAACGATATTGCCCCACTGGTCCGATCCGCCCATCTGGAGGCGGCAGCCTAGACGTTGAAAGAGTTCTGCAAAGTCATAGGCTTGTAGGATCATGTAGTTGAATTCGATGAACGAAAGCGGCTGCTCCCGCTCCAGCCGCAGCCGCACCGAATCCATGGTCAGCATCCGGTTGACCGAAAAGTGCCGGCCCACGTCGCGCAGAAAATCGACGTAGTTGAGGCCCAAGAGCCAGTCCGCGTTGTTCACCATCACTGCGTCTTGGGGGCCGTCGCCGAACGTCAAAAACCGCTCAAACACGCTGCGGATGCCGGCCAGATTGGTCGCGATATCGTCGTCCGAGAGCATTCTGCGGCTCTCGTCCTTGCCAGACGGATCACCCACCCGTGTGGTGCCGCCCCCCAACAGCACGATCGGCTTGCCGCCCGCCTGCTGCAAACGCCGCAGCAGCATGATCTGCACCAGACTGCCCACGTGCAGGCTAGGGGCCGTCATGTCGAAGCCGATATAGCCAGTCAACCCAGACGCCGCCGCCGCGTCAAGGCCAGCCGCATCGGTGATCTGGTGAATAAATCCCCGTTCCTGCAGGGCCTGCAGGAACGGGGAAGCAAACGCTGAAGCGGTCATGAGGGTGTCTCGTCAGGCGGGGGCGATCAGGACTTGGCCTGCCAGGCCGCGACCTCTTTGCCGATCCGCTTCATCAGATAGGCGCGGGTGAGCTTCTCCAGGGCCGGCAGATAGTCCGTGCCCCGCTGCACAGGATCATAATAGAAATGGTCCGCGCCTTCGATCGGCGCATGGTCCACTTTGATGTTCTTTTGCGTACGGATGCGGCTAACGGTGCGTTCCACGTCGCTTGCTGGCGCAACGCTGTCGCGCGTGCCGTAAAGCACGATGCCGGAAGCCGGGCAGGGCGCCAAAAACGACAAATCATAATGGTTGGCCGGCGGAGAAACTGCAATAAAACCATCCACTTCCGGCCGGCGCATCAGCAACTGCAACCCAATCCAAGACCCAAACGAATACCCCGCCACCCAGCATTGCGCTGCGTTGGGGTTCAGCGCCTGCAAATAGTCCAGCGCCGAAGCCGCGTCCGAAAGCTCGCCCATGCCGTTGTCGAACACGCCTTGGCTGCGCCCGATGCCGCGGAAGTTGAAGCGCATCACCGCAAAGCCGTACTCGGTGAAGATCTTGAACATCAACACGCTCACCCGATCCTGCATCGAGCCCCCGGCCTTGGGGTGGCCATGCAGGATCAAGGCGATCGGAGCCCCCTCCTTCACCGGTTCGTGATAACGACTCTCAACGCGCCCGGCTGGGCCCGGAAAAATCAATTCCGCCATAGACTTCACTTTCGTCCCGCCGCGATGCGGCCGTGCCAAACCCGCAACTGCGACCATTTGGGGCCGCATTTGCCTGATCGAATTCTTGACCAAATCAGTAGGGTTTCCTACCTCTGGTCTTCGGATCAACGCCGCACCCGCGCCGTGATCAGATGTCGGCATGTATCACAAACGTCGGCCTGCGCCACATCCTCGCGTGACACATAATTGAAGGGGAGCCCATGCGTCTGACTTCCAAAGGCCGCTATGCCGTGATGGCGATGGCTGACCTCGCCGCGAGTGGCGGGTCTGAACGTGCCGTTCCGTTGCAGGAAGTCGCCCAGCGCCAAGACATTTCCCTGTCGTATCTGGAACAATTGTTCGCCCGCCTGCGCCGCGCTGGCCTGGTGGCGGGCGTGCGCGGCCCGGGCGGCGGCTACCGTTTGGCCCGCAATTCTGGGGAGATTTGGGTGGCAGAGATCATCCAGGCGGTCAACGAGCCAATCAAGGCCACCCGCTGCCAGGATGGGTCCTTAAAGAGCTGCCAAGGCAAAGCCGGCCGCTGCATCGCCCACGATCTGTGGGACGAACTTGGCCGCCAGATCCACGTGTTTTTGTCCGGCGTGACCCTAGACGATGTGGTGTCGAAGCGGGTTCTGGGCCGGGCCAATGCGCCGTCGGACGCGCTGTCCGCCCACCACGCGGCTGAGTAAGGAGCCGCGAGATGCTTAAAGCCCAGGCCGCCTATTGCGACTACAACGCCGGCGCACCCCTGCGGCCAGTGGCGTTTGAGGCCTTGGCACGGGTGGCGCGTCAAGCCGGCAACCCATCGTCAATCCACGCCAGTGGCCGCGCGATGCAGGCGGTGCTGGAGGCCTCAAGAGAAGCGATCGCCGCGCGCATCGGGGCCCAAGCCGGGAACCTTGTTTTCACCAGCGGTGCCACCGAAGGGCTTCATTGGGTGTTGGAAGCTGCCCGCGAAGGTGGCGCTCGCTCCCTGGTGCTTTCCGCGATCGAACACGACGCGCTTGCCGAACAGGCAAACCTGTCGTTTGCCGAAACCTTTACACTGCCCGTCAGCGCCGGCGGGCTGGTCGATCCGCTGGCCCTGGACGCAATTTTGAGTGCATCACCAGCGCCTGCATTGGTCGCGGTGATGGCCGCCAATAACGAAACCGGTGCCATTCAACCCCTGCGAGCGATCGCCCCCATTGTGCGCCGCCACGGCGGTTTCCTGCTGGTGGACGCAGCCCAAGCCCCAGGCCGCATCGTTCTTGATATGCAAGCCTGGGACGCAAGCTATGTGGTGCTTTCCAGTCACAAGCTGGGCGGGCCCCCCGGTGCTGGCGTCGTCGCCCTGGCCCCCGGTGCACCGTTGGGGCAGGTCCGCGCCGGCGGTGGCCAAGAGCGTGGCCGCAGGCCAGGCACCCCAAACGTGCCAGCCATCGCCGGGTTCAGCGCAGCGCTTGAGGAAGCCGATGACGATCTCTCCCACGAAGCGGCCCGCCTCGCAGATCTGCGCGACACCTTCGAAGCGGCCCTCAAGACCGCCTTTCCAGACGCGGTTGTGTTTGCCGCAAGCGCCCCGCGCCTGCCCAACACCAGCCTGTTTGCCATCCCTGGCTGGCGCGCCGAAACCGCTCTCATCGCGCTTGACCTGTCGGGGGTTGCGGCCTCTTCCGGGGCTGCGTGCTCGTCTGGCAAGGTGCGCAAAAGCCGGGTTTTGGCCGCGATGGGCGTTCCAGATCCCCTGGCCGCGTGTGCGATCCGCATAAGCCTGGGCTGGGCAACCCCCCCAACCGTCCTAGAACACCTGACAACAACCGTCATCGCCGAAGGCACCAAAGCCCGGGCCCGCGCTGCGGCGAAAGTGGAATAGCCATGGCAAATGTCGCGACCACAAAAGACACGATAAAAGACGGCATCGATGCAGGCACCGTCGATGCGGTGCGCGCCTTTGAGGCAGACAAGTATGACGCGGGCTTTATCACAGAGGTCGAACAGGAGTTCGCCCCCAAGGGCCTCAGCGAAGAAACCGTGCGCTTCATCTCCGCCAAGAAGGGCGAGCCAGAATGGATGCTCGCTTGGCGCCTTGAAGCCTTTGCCCGCTGGCAAACCATGCAAGAACCAACCTGGGCGATGGTGAACTATCCAGCCATCGACTATCAGGACGCCTTTTATTACGCCGCCCCCAAAAATGCGGCGAAATACAAAAGCCTGGACGAGGTGGAGCCCGAAATCCTCGAAACCTACAAAAAGCTGGGCATCCCGCTGAACGAGGCAAAGACCCTCCTGGGCGTGGAAGGGGCACCACGCGTCGCCGTCGATGCGGTGTTTGACAGCGTCTCCGTGATCACGACCTTCAAGGATGAGCTGGCCAAGGCCGGCGTGATCTTTTGCTCGATCTCTGAAGCCCTGCGCGAACACCCAGAGCTGGTGCGCCAGTATCTGGGCAGCGTGGTCCCCACCAGCGACAACTTCTTTGCCACCTTGAATGCGGCCGTGTTCTCTGATGGCTCGTTTGTCTATATCCCCCCGGGCGTCACGTGCCCGATGGAGCTGAGCACCTATTTTCGGATGAACGCCTCTGGCACCGGCCAGTTTGAGCGCACCCTGATCATCGCCGACAAGGGCTCCTACGTGTCGTATCTGGAGGGCTGCACCGCCCCCATGCGCGACGAGAACCAGCTCCATGCCGCCGTGGTTGAGCTGATCGCCCTTGACGATGCCCAGATCAAGTATTCGACGGTCCAGAACTGGTGGCCAGGAGACGCCGAAGGCAAAGGCGGCATCTATAACTTTGTCACCAAGCGCGGGGATTGCCGGGGCGCGCGCTCCAAGATCAGCTGGACGCAAGTGGAAACCGGTTCCGCCATCACCTGGAAGTATCCGTCCTGTGTCCTGCGCGGGGACGAAAGCGTCGGCGAGTTTTACTCGATCGCCGTCACCAACGGGCGCCAGCAAGCCGATACCGGCACAAAGATGATCCATTTGGGCAAGAACACGAAGTCCCGGATCATCTCCAAAGGCATCTCCGCCGGGCGCTCCAACAACACCTATCGCGGGCTGGTAACGGCCCACGCCAAAGCCAAAGGCGCGCGCAACTTCACTCAGTGCGACAGCCTGCTGATCGGCCAAAACAGCGGCGCCCACACCGTGCCGTACGTGGAAACCAAAACGCCTCACGCGCAATTTGAGCACGAAGCCACAACCACGAGGCTGTCAGAGGATCAGCTGTTCTATCTGCGCCAGCGCGGCATTCCTGAAGAACAAGCCGTGGCCCTACTGGTGAATGGGTTTGTGCGCGAAGTGCTTCAGCAGCTACCCATGGAGTTCGCGGTCGAAGCGCAAAAATTATTGGAAGTTAGTCTTGAGGGGAGTGTGGGATGAGAACGCTGTTTTTGTTGGCATTTGCAGCTTCGAGCCTTGTTGCCTGTGCGCAGCAAACATCAACACCACCCACCACTTTTGATCTTTCGCTGTATCCCGCCTGCGATACGCAAGGCGGCGAACCGGCGGTTGGCCAGGACGGGTGCGTCCTGGGCGCAGAGGGCGTGGGCCACATGATCCTCGCCACCAAGGACGAGAAGGGCTGGACCTTGCAGGTGGTCCAGGATGGCCAAGCCGGCCAGGTGTTCGAAGAACCTGCAGACCCCATGCAACTGGGCCGCCCCTCACTGTTTGACGTGAACGCAGACGGTAACCTGGATCTGCTGATCCCCAAGGAAACCGGCAACGTCAACACCGTGGAAGCGGTGTGGCTGGCGGGAACGCCCACCAACACCTACGCCCGGGTTGGCGAAATTAGCGGCGTCAACCATGAGCTGACCGCCGACGGCTTGTTTGCCGTGGCCGCACGGTCCAGCGCAAGCAGCTGGGAAGTCAGCTTTTATCGCGCCACCCCAACTGCATTGACCGATGTGGCCAGCGTCACCGTGGAGGGCCAACAAAGCGACGAGAACGCCCCAATCGAAACCATTTGCGTGCTGACCGATAGCCCAGGGATCGCCGCCATGAACCTCACCCAAGAACTGGCGCAAACCAAATTCTGCGCCGAGCCGATGGCCGCGGGGGTCTTCCAATAATGCTCGACATCCGCGATCTGACGGTGAGCGTTGGCGGGCGCACCATCCTGAACGGCCTGACGCTGCACGTGCCCAAGGGCGAGGTGCACGCGATCATGGGGCCAAACGGGGCGGGCAAATCCACGCTGTCCTACGCGCTCACTGGTCGCGAGGGGTATGAGGTCACCGCAGGGTCTGCGCGCCTGGACGGGATGGACCTTTTATCCCTCTCGCCCGAAGCGCGGGCAGTGCAGGGGGTTTTTCTCTCCTTCCAGTATCCGCTGGAAATCCCCGGCGTGCCCACATTGACGTTCCTGCGCACGGCCCTCAATGCCCTGCGCAAGGCCCGCGGCGAAGAAGAGGTGTCCGCCGGTGATTTTCTCCGCTTGGCCCGTGCCAAGGCCGAAGAGCTCAAGGTGGCACCCGATTTCCTGAAGCGCCCCTTGAACGTCGGCTTCTCCGGCGGCGAGAAAAAGCGCATGGAAATCCTGCAAATGCTGGTCTTTGAGCCGCGCTTTGCCATCCTCGATGAAACCGACTCCGGCCTCGACATCGACGCCCTGAAAGTGGTGGCCGAAGGCGTCAACGCGCTGCGCAACAAAGAACGCTCAATGCTGGTGATCACCCATTACCAGCGCCTGTTGGACCATATCCGCCCAGACCGCGTCCACGTTCTGGCTGGCGGCAAAATAGTAGATAGCGGCGGCCCTGAACTGGCCCTGCACCTGGAGGCGGAAGGCTACGACCGCTATATGCGGGCCGCCTGATGAGCACAAAGATCGCGCTCCCCACCCGAAGGGATGAGGCCTGGAAATGGTCTGACCTGAAGGCAGCCTATGGCAATGCGCCGGTGCCGGCGCTGAACCAGGAGCGCGCCGCCCATCCGGTGATCGTGCAACTGGCCGCCGCCGCCGATTGCCTGGAGCACGTCGCCGTGGCCTCCGGAGAAAGTGCGCTGCGCATCGAGCGGATGCAGGCGAGCGTGATGGAAGCGAAGGCCGTTCAGATTGATCTGGCCGATGGCGCAAACTTAACCCGCATCGTCATCCAGGACGGCCCGGCCGTTGCCTTGAACCTGGCTCGGGTTAAGCTCGGCGCAGGGGCCAGTTTTCGCCAGTTCGTTCTGGCGCTTGGCTCAAAGCTCGCGCGGATCGAAACGCACGTCGAGGCGGAAGGCGCATTGGCGAACGTCGAGCTGAACGGGGTGTATCTGTGTGGTCCCGGTCGCCACGCAGACCTGACAAGCCAAGTGCTCCACAATGCCGAAGGCATCCAAACCCGCCAGCTGATCAAAGGGGCAGTCCGGGCCGGTGGGCGCGGCGTGTTTCAAGGCAAACTCTACGTCGCCCGCGCCGCCCAAAAGACCGACGCCCAACAGCATCACCACGCTTTGCTGCTGGAGGAGGGGGCCGAGGTCTACGCCAAACCGGAACTGGAAATTTACGCCGATGATGTCGCCTGCGCCCACGGCAACACCACCGGCAGCCTGGACGAAGAGGCGCTTTTCTACCTGCGCTCGCGGGCCATCCCGCTTCTTGATGCCCGCCGTCTGCTGATTGAGGCGTTTCTTTTGGAGGCCCTGCCAGACGGCCTCGATGAGGCCCTCACCCAAGAGCTGCAGGGCACCATCACCACTTGGCTTGGCCAATCAACATGACCTTTTCGCCCACCGCGGCCCGCCAAGAGTTCCCCATCCTGGCGCGAACCGTCAACAACAAGCCATTGATTTACTTCGATAACGCGGCCAGTGCCCAAAAGCCGACCGCCGTGATAAACGCCATGCGCGCCGCGATGGAAGGCTCCTATGCCAACGTCCACCGCGGCCTGCACACCATGGCCAACGAAACCACCGACGCCTTCGAAAACGCCCGCGCCACCGTCGCCCGCTTCCTCAATGCCCCAACACCAGACCAAATCGTGTTTACCAAGGGCGCTACAGAAGCCATCAACCTGGTGGCAGCCGGCATTGGCCAGTCCATCAAGCCGGGAGACGAGATCATCCTGTCGGTGATGGAACATCACGCCAATATCGTGCCTTGGCACTTCCTGCGGGAAAAGCACGGCGCGGTGCTGCGCTGGTTGGATGTCGGCCCGGATGGCGAGATTAGCCTCGATGCCCTCGATCAGCTGATCGGGCCCAACACGCGCCTGCTCACCCTCACCGCCATGTCCAACGTCTTTGGCGCGATGCTGCCGCTGGAAGAGATCATCGCCTGCGCCCACGCCAAGGGCGTGCCCGTGCTGCTCGATGCCTGCCAAGCGGCGGTGCACGCAGGGTTTGATGTGCAGGCGCTGGACGTGGATTTCGCCGTCATTTCCGCCCACAAGCTCTACGGGCCAACCGGCATCGGCGCGCTTTATGGCAAGGCAGAGCGCTTGGCCGCCCTCCCGCCATACCAGGGCGGCGGCGAGATGATCGACATCGTCACGCAGGACCGCATCACCTACGCCGATCCCCCCCACCGCTTTGAGGCCGGCACCCCACCCATCCTGGAGGCGATCGGCTTTGGGGCCGCCTTGACCTGGTTCATGAGCCTCGACCGTAAAGCCATCAGCGCCCACGAAACAGCCCTCGGTGGCTATCTGATCGAACGCCTGCGCGGCATGAACGACATCACGCTGTTTGGCGGGTCAGCGCCGCGCTCCATCGTCACCTTTAATGTCGACGGTGCCCACCCCCACGACGTCGCCCAGATCCTGGACCGCTACGGGATTGCTGTGCGGGCAGGCCATCACTGCGCGCAGCCCCTGATGGCGCGCCTTGGGGTCACAGCCACCGCCCGCGCCTCCCTCGCGCTCTATAACACCCATGAAGAAGTGGATGCGTTTGTCGAGGCCTTGACCCGCACCCGCGCATTGCTCACGTAGGTACCGATGACCGACGCTGCCCCCGCCCCCGCCCCCGCCCCCGCCCCCGAAACCGAACTCCCCCAGGACGAGCTGGACAAGATCACGGATGCCCTGATTGCGGAGTTCAAGAAGGTCTATGACCCCGAAATCCCGGTCGATGTGTACGAACTGGGGCTGATCTACAAGGTGGACTTCAACGCCGGCCACGTGGACGTCGATATGACGCTGACGGCCCCTGGTTGCCCCGTCGCAGGCGAGATGCCCGGCTGGGTCGAGGCCGCCTGTCTGAAGGTGGAGGGCGTTAAAACCGCCAAGGTGAGCCTGGTGTTCGAGCCCCCCTGGACCCCCGCCCGCATGAGCGACGAAGCCAAACTTGAACTGAACATGCTATAGCCAGAAAGTGGGTGCCCCATGACTGAAACGAATGAACCTAAAAAGAACAACTGGATCTGGCATGTGGTTGCGATTGGCGTCCTGATTTTGATGGTTGTCCTTGTCACGTATGGGTTTTGAGCGATGCCGCGTCCCCGCCCCAAGCTGGTTACCCTAACGCAATCTGCCGCAGAACGCGTGCGCGCGATCATGGCCGGGTCTGACAAGCCCTTCCTGCGGGTGGGCGTGAAGAACGGCGGCTGCGCGGGGATGGAATACACGATGGATTACGCCCAAGAGCCCTCGCCCTATGACGAGCGCGTGCAAGACCAGGGCGTTGAAATCCTGGTGGATGCCAAGGCGGTCCTGTTCCTGATCGGGGCCACGATCGACTACGAGACCAGCCAACTGGCCTCCCGCTTCACCTTCAAAAACCCCAACCAAACCGACGCCTGCGGCTGCGGCGAAAGCGTCACGATTGTGCCGGCCGCCCTGGACGCCTAACGCCGATGGCCGGCCAGGATCGGTTTCATGCGTTTGTGACAGAGCTCTTCGCGGCCGTGGATAGCGTGACGATCCGCAGCATGTTTGGCGGTGCCGGGGTTTATGCCCGCGGCCGGATGTTTGCCCTGCTGGCAGACGAAACGATCTACCTCAAAGTGGACGACGCCCTCAAAGCCCGCCTGAAAGAGGCAGGGTCTGGCCCCTTCACCTGGAGGCCAGAGAGCGGCCCAAAGGCCGGCGTGGCCGTCGAAATGGGGTACTGGCGCCTGCCGGATACGGCGCTGGACGATCCGGAAGAGGCTGCCATGTGGGGCAGCGCGGCGCTGGCGGTGGCCCTTGCAAAGCCGCCAGCGAAGAAGAAGCGCAAGGCCTGAACGAACCCGAAGCCTTTCGGGGTTCCGCGAGCCAGACATTGATTGGCATTCAAGATCGGCTATCGTCGGATAGAGGGTTACAATGCGCTCATGGTGGGCATACAGAGCTAACAGAGTGGCGCAGGTCATCGGCTACGCTTTAATGGTCTTGTTCCTTGGGACCCAGCTGCTGCCGCAGGAATTGCGCTCTGTCGTTGGCGGATGGATCAACGCACACGTTGCGGTTTCCTTGATCGTGCTTCTGCTGATCATGCTTTTGCTGTGGGTTCCAACCTTGAACCTCGTCAATTGGAAATGCCCACGATGTGGCGAGCTGTTTTCCTATCCCGATCGAACCCGGCGCATGTGCCAAAACTGCGGGCTGACGAAGTTCAAAGACCCTCGCGCCGGTGAGGGCTAGAGCCCGCTTCCAACGAGATGCTTTCTTCGTGGCCCGGGTGGCAAGCGTTACCTGTGCGGCTTCAGTCTTGTCAGTCGCGGCGAGTGTCGGCCTTGGGCGATTTCCCACATTTCCCAGCGCTGTTTGCTCAACCTCCCAAATGTCCGGTTTCAGGGTCGGGAAGGGGAGGTCGCTGAGTGTACGGGTTGGGGCA
>JBMOEW010000003.1:0-124028 GCA_049314555.1 Caulobacterales bacterium | reverse complement strand
CTATGGCCGCGTGACTAACGAACATTAGCCTCCGAGATTTTCGGGGTGGTTCAATCAAGGCGAAGCATGGCCGCGCATCCAGCGGGTCAGTAAAGTGGCTCCGATCAGGGCCATCGGGGCGTGTTCAGGTACACTCAAACCATCAGGGTCAATGTTGATCACATCACGCTCGGCCGGTAATCGCGCCGAGCATATGAGGATGAGCCGACGTTGTGAGGGTGTGCTCAACAGGCGGATCACCCAATTCAGATGTTGCACCTCCACCCCGCAAAGGATCAGAGGGCTGACATTGGTGGTGTTCAGCTGTTCAACCAGCACCCTGGGGTTTACCGACCAGATCGGAAAAATCAGGGGTTCGACAGGTGAAGATAGGTTGGTCAACCTGTAGATCAGCGTGTCGTGTTCTCCCCCTCGGTTCAGCACCGCATGGACTTTTCCCTCACGGGGCGTAGGGGCAAAGGCTTTAACAAACGGGTGATCGGCCCAGTCCGGCAGCTCCTTCAAAGGGGGGCGGGTCAGGTCGATCGCATGAGGACAGTGGCCAACGTTTCGTAACCGGGGTTCGAGTGGTGGCTGCAGGTCTGTCAGCCCCAACGCGTTACTCCAGCCGTTCTTCTGGAGGAGGAACTGCACTCGTCCTCCCCCGTCCCAAACGCCGTAGTGTGTGGCCCAACTCATTTAACTGAGACCCCGGTCTCGAGCTTCATGGCCTGTCGATAGCTCCACACTTGGAATATGTAAGTGTTGTAACTATCGAGAGACAGCTGGGCGGTATGCGCCGCAAAGTGCAACCGCTTGGGGTCGCGGTGTCCCCCCCTCATGACCGTTTCTTGGATCAGTCTAAAGCAGGGTGCCAGATGGATGACTTTAGCGGGCATGTTCACGGACAACCTGAGGTGGGGGGCTCATCAACTCGAACACCGGAATTTCGAGCACCGCGGCGATCGCATTCAGATCCGTGATCCTGGGATCATAGTATCCGGATTGGAGTTCTGAGACGCGCACGCGGGTCAGATTGACCCGGACTCCGAACTCGGTGCAGTTCAGCCCGTGCTCACGCATGTAGCGCGTGACCCGCAGCCCAATCGTGAGATGGACAGGCGAGAGTGGCTTCCGGTTCTCTGTGCGGCGCGGGTCAACCCGCCGGCTGGGTTTGCGCACCCGGTCTGGGTACGTTTGCCTGCCGAACGCAATAACCTTGTTCATCCCGGCCGTTGTCATGTTGTATTTTTTGCAGAGCTGGGGCCGGTCGGCCCACTCCTCGTAGTAATCGAACCAGATGTTCTCATACTTTTGCTGCAAGACGTCTGAGCGCTCGCGCATGGTGCATCTCTCCTGACTGTTCCAAAAACTGTTCCAAAAAGCTGCCCCGTCCTGCCGATGTTTGCACACAACAAGACGGGGTGATTTGTCAGGGTTCGGAAGTTAGTCAGATTTCATCCGCTTGATTTTCAAGCGTTTTGGTCTGCCCGTCTGGCGGAGAGGGAGGGATTCGAACCCTCGATACCCTTGCGAGTATGCCGCATTTCGAGTGCGGTGCGTTCGACCACTCCGCCACCTCTCCAAGGCACTCCTGTCATAGACAGGGGCGCGCGGGGGGCTGAGATAGCAGGACCGGGGCGTGTGTCAAATGGTGCGTCAGCCGGGTGGCGAAAAGCACCACTGGCGCTTACCGGCCGTCTCTGAGATACTTTTTGCTATGCAGCAGCGGATTTCAGGCGGGTGTCGATGCGGCGCTGTGCGGTACACTGTAACCGCGACGGACTTACCTCGGACTTATGCGTGCCATTGCCGCGATTGCCAGACTTGGCCGGGCGGCGCCTTTAGCCAGCAGGCGCTGCTGCCTGAGCAGTCGCTCCAGGTGACCGGGCCGATCGCCGTGTTTGAACTCGCAACCGCGGACCGAATATCGCGGCAGCGCTTTTGCGCGCACTGCCACACGCGGATATTCAATATAAATACCGCGCGGCCCGGCCTTGATGTGCTGCGCGCGGGCACGCTGGACGCGAGCGATGCGCTTTATGTTGGTGCGCACATTTGGGTGAGCCGCAAGCAGCCATGGATCCAAATTCCTGCCGATGTGCCCAGTTGGCCTGAAGGCGCGCCTGCGGCAGCGTTCGCGGCGGCTATGGGCCTTGGGACTTAAGACGCGCGGACGATTCTTGAAGGAACGGAATCCGGCTTGCCTGGCGCTTGGCGCTCGCCCAAAGTGTGGCAGTTAGTGGGGGGTCCTGTGCGCGCAATCTTGTCCAGACGTCGTTCGCTTTGCCTTGCCGTCGTGTTTGCGGCCTGCGGACTGTTTTCGGCGCACGCAGGCGCGCAACCGGCGCTTGCGTCGTCTGAGCTGAACTGTCTTTGGGACGGGTTGGGCGATGCCGAGCAAAGCTCAGTTAACGGTTCGGTGCGGCGGTTGGACGACGGGCTTGGGCAAAGCCCCCTCACCGATGGGATGACGGTCCGGCTGCAAAGCCGATCGCACGACATTGCCGCCGCGCTCACACCTGAGGTGATGGCCAGTTGTGGTCTGGCGGACGCCACCGACAAGATGCATCGGCTGGCGGTGGCGGGCCTGGCTTTTCGGGCGCAGGTCAATCAGGCCAAGGGGGAGCTGGCCGCGCTGGAGGGCGAACCTGATGCGGTTGACGAGATTTTCGAGCGGCTGCCAGACTTCCGCCGGGAGGAGTTGGCGGACTGGGCTTGGCGAGGGGGCGAGGCGAGCGACGCGGAGAGTTCATCGGCGTTCTGGCGGGCCTTGGGGCGGGCGCGGGTGAACCGGACGTTCGCGCAGCGGCGGATCA
Organism: Caulobacterales bacterium; assembly: GCA_049314555.1. Classification (GTDB taxonomy): domain Bacteria; phylum Pseudomonadota; class Alphaproteobacteria; order Caulobacterales; family Aquidulcibacteraceae; genus REEB509. The sequence goes on along the minus strand of JBMOEW010000003.1, from coordinate 121,230 downwards.
TGGCCATGGGTTTCCTGGCGCGGTTGGGCGAATACCGAGCGGGAACCTGCTTGACGCTGGATTCGGCGGGACAGACGGCCTGCCTGGACGCGCGCTACAGAGCCGCACCAACACGCCAATGAGGCGTTGACGCGGGGGCGGACGTGCGCTTATAAGCCTCGCTCTCGCCCGCGCTGACCCGCGGGCGTATGCTATTTTTTGGTCCCTCGGTTCTTTCGTTGGGCCTTCAGATTCAAGGTTTTTGCGATGTTCGCGGTGATCAAAACCGGCGGTAAGCAGTATCGGGTTGCCGAGGGCGACGAGATTATCGTTGAAAAGCTCGAAGGCGAGCCAGGGGCCACGATCGCGTTTGACGACGTGTTGCTGGTTTCTACTGGGAATGCCGTGACCGTTGGTGCGCCGCGCGTCGCCGGCGCCAAGGTGACCGGCGAGCTCGTTGCGACCCGCAAAGGTGAAAAGGTGAACGTGTTCAAAAAGCGTCGCCGGAACACCTACCGCCGCAACAAAGGTCATCGTCAGATCGAGACCGTGGTGAAGATCACGGGCGTGAGCGCCTAAGGCACTCGGGCGTTTTGTTAACTTTCTCAAGACCAGGACTTCGGGGATTTTCCCATGGCACATAAAAAAGCTGGCGGTTCCTCTCGCAACGGCCGGGATTCTCCGGGCCAACGGCTGGGCGTGAAGCGCTTTGGCGGACAAGTCGTGGCGGCCGGGAACATCCTGGTGCGTCAACGCGGCACGAAGTTCCATCCGGGCTCCAATGTGGGCATCGGCAAAGACCATACGCTGTTTGCGCTGATCACCGGCGCTGTGGCCTTCAAAACCAAGCGAGACGGGAAGTGCTTCGTATCCATTCTTCCGCAGGCAGCGGCAGAATAGGCGATCGTGCATAACCGCTCGGATCGCCCCTCAATCAGGCGATCCGGTCACCACATCACCCGCGCGGGGGAGCCGGAACGCCGGCTCCCCCGTTTGCTTTTGGGGCAGCTTTGTGTTCGTCCGCGCGGGCGAAACCGGAGGTGCACCATGGGCATTGTGATCAATCGCGGCGACGACGGCCTTGCGGCCGCGACCGGTAACGATTGCCGATTGGCGCGCGTATTTCATTGCCATCGGGCGTGGAAAAAGGTTCATGCCCAGCGCCTCAGTTCCGGCCAGATCGCCCCTCATGCAGAGGGGATCAACGCCGCAGGAGAGCCCGCTGTGAACGGGCCAGCGGCAAGGGAGACTTCGCCATGGCCATCCTTGGTTGCGACCCCTTCTTGGAACCCCACGGCCCTGCCGCTTGGCGCGGTCTTGCCGCCCGATCGCGGGAGGGAGCCATGAGCCCTTTCCTGAAAACCGACCGGCTGATGCTGCGTCCGGAAGAGATCTCAGATGCCGCGCGGATCGCCCACTTCACGGGCGACTATGCGGTGGCGCAAATGATTGGCGGGCAGAGCTTTCCGAACTTTGCGGCCTCTGTGGAGGGGCGGATCTTGATCAACCAGGCGCGGGCACCGCTGGGGCTCGAGCACATGTTTGCGGTTGACCAGCCTGGCCAAGGGCTGATCGGGGGCGCTGCGGCTTTCTTGCGGGGCAGCGAAGGCATCGAGATTGGCTATTGGCTCGGGCGTCCCTACTGGGGCCGAGGCTATGGTCAAGAAGTGGCTGCGGCCATCCGTGACTTCGCGCGGGCGCTTGAGGTTGGGCCTGTCTTTGCGTGCTATGCCGACGACAACCCCGCGTCCGCACGGGTGCTGGAGAAGGTGGGGTTTGTGGCGACGGGCGCAATTGAAACGCGCTATTCGCTGGCCCGGCGGGCGCAAGTGCGGTGCGTGATGATGCAGGTGCCTCGCGGGGATCGACGCCAAGCGGCGTGAAGCTTCTTTCCTCAAGACAGCTTCAGGCGCGCGCTGAAAAAGGCGAGGATTTCGTCCACCGCGTCCCTTGTGGGCTGGCCTGCCTGGTCGATCAGGTGGGTTGTGACCACGCTATGGGGCGCGGTGGGGGTGCCCTTCTTGGCGGCCTGATCGGGCAACGTGCGGCCGCGGAAGCGGGGGCCAAGCGCTTCTTCCAGTGCTTCAAAGCGGGCGGCCGGGCACAGGCGATCGCTGGCGAAGCGGTAGGCGAGCACGGTGATGTCTTCGCGTTCGATGCGGGCTTGGACTGTGGCAAGGTCCTTGGGGCTGATGTGCATGCCGTCTGGCTGGTTCACCGGCAGGGACGGCTGGCACATCACAGGCGCGCGCACGGCGGGTTCCAGCAGCATGGAAAGGGCAAAATTGCCGGTAAGGCACATGCCGATCGCACCGACGCCTTTGCCGCCGCAGTCCTTGTGGGCCTTGGCCGCCAGCGCCTTCAGCCACTCGACGATCGGGCTGGTACGGTCGGCCGAGCCAAACAGGGCAAATTCCCGGCTGATACACACTTTGAGTGCGCCGGTGAGGACATAGGCTGAGGAAAACGGGCGGCCGGCCTCGCCGAACATCTGGGGGAGGTAGACCGTAAACCCGGCATCGCGGACATAGCGGGCAAACCTTGCGACTTCCGGGGTAATGCCCGGCATTTCGCTCATGACGATCACCGCGGGCCCCGTTCCTGCAGTGAACACGGTTTTGGATCGCTCAAGCAGTGTAATGTCTTGGCGTTGGAAATCCGCGAGCCGATCCCATTCCTTGATGACACCAGACGCCATATAACCCTCCCCTGTTCGCAACGAGACCTACCATGAAGTTCCTAGATCAATGCAAAATCTTCGTCCGCTCTGGTGACGGGGGCGCGGGGTGCGTTTCGTTCCGGCGGGAGAAGTTCATCGAGTATGGCGGCCCGGATGGCGGTGACGGCGGGCGCGGCGGCGATGTGTGGGTGGAGGCCGCGGAGGGCCTGAATACGCTGATCGACTTTCGCTACCAGCAACACTTCAAGGCCAAAACCGGCGGGCACGGCATGGGGCAGAACCGCCACGGAGCCGACGGTGACGACATCGTTTTGAAAGCGCCGGTGGGCACGCAGATCCTCGATGAAGATCAAGAGACCTTGCTGGCCGACCTGACCGAGGCGGGCCAGCGGGTGTTGCTCGCGCGCGGCGGCAATGGGGGCTTTGGCAATGCGTACTTCAAGAGTTCCGTGAACCAGGCCCCGCGGCGGGCCAATCCGGGCCTTGAGGGCAGCGAGCGCTGGCTGTGGCTGCGGCTTAAATTGATCGCGGATGCGGGGCTGATCGGGCTTCCCAATGCGGGCAAAAGCACGTTCTTGAGGGCGGTTTCGGCGGCGACCCCGAAGGTTGCCGACTATCCGTTCACAACGCTCTATCCCCACTTGGGCGTGGTCACGCTGAATGAAACCCAGCGGTTTGTGATCGCTGATATTCCAGGCCTGATTGAGGGCGCGTCCGATGGGGCGGGCCTTGGGACCCGCTTTCTTGGCCACGTGGAGCGGTGCGCGGCGCTGTTGCATCTGATTGATGCCACCCATGAAAGCCCGACCAAAGCCTACAGGACCGTGCGCGGGGAATTGGAGGCCTACGGCGAGGGCTTGACCGACAAGCCAGAGATCGTGGCCCTGAACAAGGTGGACGCGCTGACGCCAACGGAGGCCAACCGCAAGCGCTCGGCGCTGTCGCGGGCGATTGGCAAGCCTGTGTTGCTGGTGTCTGGGGTCTCTGGGACGGGCGTGCGCGATGCGCTGCAGGAGATCGCAAACTTCGTGCGCGCGTCACGTCAGCCTGATAAGTCTGCGGTGGTGTCGGACGACTGGGTGCCTTGAGCACCTCGCATCTATGTGGAGGCTTCCCTGATGGCAGGCGTGTTCATCTCCTATGCCCCAGAGGACCGCGAGACCGCGCGGCAACTGGCGGGGGTTGTGGAGGCCTCAGGGTATGACGTGTGGTGGGACCGCGAGCTGGTGGCCGGCAACACGTTTGCTGAAGTGATCGAAGCTAAGCTGGACAGCGCGGACGCGATTATTGTTCTGTGGTCGGAGCATTCACGCAAGTCTTACTGGGTGCGTGACGAAGCGGCGGTGGGGCGAGATCGCAACCGGCTGATCCCATTGGCGCTGGACGATGCCATGCCGCCGCTGGGATTTCGCCAGTTGCATACGCCCTCGCTGAGCGGCTGGGATGGCAAGGACGGCGCTGCGTTGAAGGCGCTTTGGAGCAGTTTATCCGGGCTTATGGGGCGCGCTGGTGGGGGTGGCGGCGATGTCGATGTTGGGCGCGGTCGAAGAGCGCCGATTGTGGCAGGCGTCACCGTTGCGCCGAACAACAAGTCGATGTCAGACATCCTGCGCGGCGAGAAGCGCCAGCGTAGCTTTCTGCAGACCTTCTGGATCACCAGTTTTGTGATTTCCGCGATTGCATCGGTGGGAGTTGGGGCAATGTCGCCACTGACCTCAGCGAATGCAGACGAGGGGGTCATCTTCAATCTGGTGATGGGCTTTTTTTGGATGGCGATCTTCCTGTCGCTGGGCCGGTTCATGATCGTGGTCGGACGGCGCTTGTCCAAGCGGAAGTCGGTGCAGTACTTCGATCAGCCGACCGTGATCTGTCTTGGCATTAGCGGGCTGATTGCTGCGGCCACTGTGGCAGCCAGCGGAATGACCTGGGACAATGCGTATACAGCGCTTTTGGCGATCGGCCTTCTGTTCCCGATCACGGCGCTGTTTTCGATCGTGATCGGCCTGTTCAAGGGCTTTGGGCGCAAGACCTTCGAGGATGGCAAGTAAGGTGGCTTTGGATCTCAAGCACGCCAAGCGGCTGATTGTGAAGGTTGGGTCTTCGTTGATTGCCTGCGAAGGGGTGGCCCGCGCGGGATGGATGGCCAGCCTTGCCAGCGATATCGCTGAAGGGCGCGCGCGCGGGCAACAGGTGGTGATCGTGTCGTCTGGGGCGGTGGCGTTGGGGCGGGCGGTGCTTTCGCTTTCTGGCCCTTTGCGGCTGGCGGAAAAGCAGGCTGCGGCCGCGGCTGGCCAGGCGCGTTTGATGCGGGCCTGGGAAGAAGCCTTTCGCGCGCAGGGGATTCCGGTCGCTCAAGCGCTGCTGACGCCAGACGATACCGAACGCCGGCAGCGCTGGTTGAATGCGCGGGCCACGCTGGAAACGTTGTTGGATCGGGGCGCGGTGCCGATCATCAACGAGAACGACACGGTAGCCACCCAAGAGCTGCGCTACGGCGACAACGACCGCCTCGCTGCGCGGGTGGCGCAAATGTTGAGTGCGGATGTGCTGGCGCTGTTGTCGGATGTGGACGGGCTGTACGATCGCGATCCGCGTACGGACAAGGGCGCGCAGCACATTGGCGAAGTGCGGGCGATCACTCCTGCCATCGAAGCGATGGCGGGGGGTGCCAACAGTCAGGCGGGCGTTGGCACCGGCGGCATGCGCACCAAACTGGAGGCTGCCCGGATCGCGCAGGCGGCGGGGTGCTCCACCGTGATCTTCGAGGGGGCAATGGATGCTCCCCTCACCCGCCTCAACGCGGGCGCACGGTGCACCTGGTTTGTGGCGCAGGGCGGCGCGCGCCAAGCCTACAAAGCTTGGATCGCTGGCAGCTTGAGCACAGGCGGCGCGGTGCGCGTGGATGCGGGGGCGGCGGCTGCCATCCGTGCCGGGAAGAGTTTGCTGGTGGCCGGGGTAGTGGACGTGTCTGGCGGGTTTGACAAGGGCGACGCGGTGCGGGTGGTGGGTCCTGATGGCGCTGAAATTGCCCGCGGCTTGGCGCGCTATGACGCAGCCGACGCCAGCACCATCAAGGGCCTGAAAAGCGATCAGATCGAGCTTGCGCTAGGCTTTACCGACGGGCCCGTGCTGGTGCACCAGGACGACATGACAACGCGGGTCTGATTACACGCGCAACAGCCTGGCGGCCATGTCTTCGGCGGTCACGTCGCGCCAATACACGCGGTTGTTGTTGAGGAAAGCCGCGCCTTCGATGCGGCCCATTTCAACGCCGTTGCGATCGATCAAGACCGTCGCGGGCAGGCTGGTGCGGTTGCGTTGGGCACCAGCGCCAAACACCTCGACAAACGCGCGCTCGGCCGCCGCGATGGCACGCAAGGGGCGCAACGCATTGCCATGGCGCTGATAGGCTTTCTCTACCGCCTGCCAATCGCGTGGGCCGGTGTCGAAGGCCAAGATCGCCAGCACCGCGAAACGATCGCCTTGCGCCTGTTGCGAGCGGGCAAAGGCGTTGAGGGCCGGCTTTTCCACGACGCAGGGCGTGCACCAGGTGGCCCACAGATTGACCACACCCGGGCGGCCATTAAGGGCTTGGGCCAAGGTGACCGGGCCTGTGGCGCTTTGGAGGGCTGCATCCACCGGAAACGGTTGGCCCGCGTTACGCGTGAGCCAAGGCGCGCCGGGGGCGAAGGACGGCGTTTGGGTTTGGGCGCTGGCGGCGCTGCAGACCAGGCTGGCGGCGGCGGTGGCGACGACAAATCGGCGGCTTGGCCTAAACTTCGGTTCGCTGGTCATGGGTGTGGCCCTGGCGTTGGCGCAAAAGCGTAATGTTGCTAGTGTGGAAGCATGAATACGCCCGGATTACGACCCCATCAGGAAGACAAAGTGCTGCATGACGACCTGCTGGCGGTGGGGGCCAAGGCGCGGGTGGCGGCGCACGCGCTGCGGACGGCAAGTGGTGCTTCGCGCACCGCCGGCCTGAGCTTCATGGCCGATGCCATCGCTGCGGACGCAGACGCGATTTTGGCCGCCAACGCCCAAGACGTGGAAGAGGCGCGCAGGAACGGCCAGCCAGATAGTTTCTTGGATCGATTGGCCCTTAACCCGGCGCGGCTATCTGCGGTGGTGGCTGGGGTGCGAGAGGCCGCCGCCCTGCCCGATCCGCTCGGGACAGTGATCGCGGACTGGACCCGGCCCAACGGTTTGCGGATCCAACGGGTGCGGACCCCGCTTGGCGTGATCGGCTTGATCTTTGAGAGCCGGCCCAACGTGGCGGCGGACGCGGGGGCGCTGTGTGTGCGCAGTGGCAATGCGGCAATCCTGCGCGGGGGCTCTGAAAGTGTGCGTTCTGTGGGGGCCTTGGTGGGGGCGTGCCGGGCGGGTTTGGCGCGGGCTGGGTTGCCTGAAGACGCGATCCAGGCGGTGGCCAGCCGTGACCGCGCCGCCGTTGGTATGATGTTGGCTGGCCTTGAGGGCGCGATTGACGTGATCGTGCCGCGGGGGGGCAAATCGCTGGTGGCGCGGGTGCAGGCGGAGGCGCGGGTGCCGGTGTTTGCGCACCTGGAAGGTATTTGCCACACCTATATCCATGCGGGCGCCGATCCGGAAAAAGCGGTTGCTATCAGCGTCAACGCGAAGATGCGGCGGGTTTCGGTGTGCGGGGCGACCGAGACGATCCTGATTGATCGCGCGGTGGCGTCTTCGCTTTTGCCGAAAGTGGCGCGCGCTTTGACGGATAAGGGCTGCGCGCTGGTGGGCGATGCAGAAGCGCGGGCGATTGTGCCGATGGAGATCGCGCGGGAAGACGATTGGTCTACGGAGTATTCCGCCGCGCGGGTTTCAGTGCGGGTGGTGGCGGGGGTCGCTGAAGCTGTGGCGCATATCGCCACCTATGGCTCCAGCCACACCGAGGCCATCATTACCGAAGATCCGTATGCGGCGGAAACTTTCCTGCAGGAGGTCGATTCCGCGATCGTCATGGTCAATGCGTCAACCCAGTTTGCCGACGGCGGCGAGTTTGGGTTTGGCGGCGAGATTGGAATTGCCACCGGGCGGATGCATGCGCGCGGGCCCGTTGGGGCCGAACAGCTGACGATCTTCAAGTATGTGGTGCGCGGCACGGGGCAGACGCGTCCATGAGACGGGGTTGGCCGCTGGCGTTTGCGGGGATGCGGATTGGGCTTTTGGGGGGGAGTTTTGATCCCGCCCATTCGGGCCATGACCACGTCGCAAAGACTGCGCTGGCGCGCTTGGGGCTGGATGCGGTTTGGTGGTTGGCGACACCACAAAACCCGCTCAAGCCGCAAAGCGGGCCGTTGGCAGCGCGGCTTGCAAGTGCGCGGCGGATCGCGCGAGGCCGCCGGCACGTGGTGAGCGATCTGGAAACACGAGTGGGTACGCGCTTTACCATCGATACGCTGCGGGCGCTGCGGCGGCACTATCCCGGGGTGCGGTTTGTGTTCCTGATGGGGGCGGACGGCATGGCCAGCTTCCAGCGTTGGCGGCGTTGGCCTGTGATTTTGAGGCTGGTTCCGATCTTTGTGGTGTCGCGGCCTGGGGCGGGTGTGCGGGAGCGACGGGCCAAGCCGTTTGCACCTGCCAGGTTGCGGGGCGCTGACCGAGGGTTGCTGCGGGCGCGGGTGCCGGCGTGGGCGTTTGTGGCGGCGCGCTTTAACCCCTTAAGCTCCAGCGACCTGCGGGCGCGGAAGGATTGAAGGCAAACGTGGCGGTTTGCCGCGCGGGGCAAATGTGTTAAGACTGGTTTTTGGTCTGGCACATAGGAGCGCCGTCCCTGTCCGCTGAAACTCATGGCTCGCTTGACGCAGCCGCTGCTACAACGCTGATCCTCTCCTCCCTGGAGGACGACAAGGCGGAAGAGATCATCAGCATTGATGTGACGGGGAAGTCCTCGATCGCCGATCGGCTGATTATCGCCAACGGGCGATCCGCGCGCCACGTGGGTGCCCTTGCAGACCATCTGATGCGCAAGCTGAAAGAGGCCGGGGCCAAGGATTTGCGCGTCGAAGGCATGCCGCATTGCGATTGGGTGCTGTTGGACGCGGGCGACGTGATCGTGCACCTGTTCCGGCCGGAGGTGCGCTCTTTTTACGGTATCGAGCGGATTTGGATGCCCTCCCCGGCCACGCAAATGGCCTCCTGAGGGGGTTATGCGCCTGCTGATCGTGGCGGTTGGGCGGTTGAAGTCTGGGCCCGAGGCGGAACTCACCAAGGACTATCTGGCGCGGGCGACCAATCTGGGCCGGAGCATGGGCTTTTCCGCGTTTGATCTGATTGAGGTGGAGGCCAAGGGGGCGTCTGAACCCCGGGCGGAGGCCGTCCAGGTGCTGAAAGCCACGCCGGACGACGCGCGCACCGTGCTGTTGGATGAACGCGGGGCGGAGTGGGCGTCGCGGCAGTTGGCGCAAAAGCTGGCCGATTGGCGCGACCGGGGGGATGGCACCGCCTGCTTTTGGATCGGCGGGGCTGATGGAGTTGCGCAAACCTTAAAGGACCAGGCCGGCGAAAAGCTCGCCTTTGGCCGCCAAACCTGGCCACATCGGCTGGTTCGGGTGATGTTGGCCGAGCAGCTTTACCGAGCCGTCACTATTTTGGGCGCTAATCCCTATCATCGGGATTGAAGGCGCGCAGAAAAGGCGTCGCCACCTGACAGAAGACGTGGTGGTTGGGTATGGCTGCAAAGCGACGGATCGGCGCTCACCGCGCCATCGCTGGCGTTGGCGCTGGGGCTCTGTTGGCGCTTTTGTGCGCAACGGGCGCGGGCGAAGCGCAGCCTACCGTTTCGTCCCCCTCTGCAATGCCCAGCGCCGACGCGTTTTGGACCCAAGGCGTGGTTAACAGAAGATTGGCGCTGGAGGCGCAAGCACAGCGGGGCGCGCTGACCAGCCAGGCGGCCCTTTATCAACGGGCGGCCGATTTGCGCGATGCGGCGTCGCTGTTGGCGCTGCAGGGCGCTTTGGAAGCGGCGCACGAAGCACGCCAGGCCGAAGGCGAGCTGGCTGCGGCACGCAGCGCGCTGGAGGATATCGCGGTCTCTGCATGGTTTGCGCGCGGATCGCAAAGCACGACGGCAACGGCTCAGCGGCTTTATTTACAGGCGATGCTGGACAAGGTGCGGCGGCTGGCCGCTGCCGTCGAAGAGTCGCAAACGATCGCCACGCGCCGTCAGGCGTCGTTTGATCGCTTGGCCACCCAAGCTGACCACGCCCAAATGCAAGCCCAGCAGCTTGAGGCGCAGATCGCCCAATCCACGCAGGAGGCGGAAGCGTTTGCCGCCGCGGCCGATGTGGCGCGGGCACGGGCCGTAGCGTTACGCGCCAATCCGGGATCGGCGGGCCGACCAGCGCCGCGTTTGGCGCGGGCGTTGTTTGGGCCTGGCGTGGGGCAGACCTTGCTTGGCTATGGCGCGGATCGGGACGGCGTAGTGCTGGGCGCGGCACCGGGCCAAGTTGTGCATGCGCCTTCCGCGGGCAGAATCGGGTTTGCCGGTCCGTTTCAGCGGTTCGGCGATGTTTTGATCCTTGAGTTAGACTCGGGGTACGCTATCGTTTTTGTCGGATTGGGAGAATCCGATCTGGAAGTTGGCGCGCGGGTGCGCGCTGGAGACGCAATCGGGACGATGCGCAGCGCTGCCCCAATTGCGCCAGAGCTGTATGTGGAAGTTCGTCGGGCAACGCGGCCGGTGGACCCGGAGGCGGCGGCGAGAAGTTGGGGTGCGGCCGTGCGGCGCACCTCACAGAGTGGAGCCAGCGCCGGGCGCGTGCCTGGTTGAGGTTGAATTTCCCCAGGGAGGCGTGGAAAGCGCGTCTTGGGGGAGACGTATCGGTTTTGGAAGATGAGTCTGAGACGTTTGGTCGTTTGAGGCGCTTGGTAATGTGAGAGTTTGGCGGGCCATTTTGCGCCCGGGAGGAAGACCAGCATGCGTAAGGCATTGATCGCAGCTCCGATCATCGGTCTGGCCGTTGGCGCGGGGGCCCTGGTGTGGGCCTCGCAACGCGCGGACGCGCATGGTGGCGGCATGTATGAGCAGATCGAGCTGTTCAGCGCGGTTCTGGCGGAGGTTGAGGATCGTTACGTCGAAGAAATCGACGAGTCCGAGGCAATCCGGGCGGCGATCAATGGAATGTTGCTGTCTTTGGACCCGCACTCCACTTACCTTGCGCCTGAGGAGCTCTTGAACCTGCATGAGCAAACTCGCGGGGAATACGGTGGTCTGGGAATCGAAGTGACGTCTGAGGACGGCGCGGTGAAGGTGATTTCGCCAATCGACAACACTCCAGCTTCGCGCGCGGGGATCCAATCCGGCGACTATCTGACCGCCATCAACGGCGAAAGCATTATCGGTCTGTCGTTGAACGATGCCGTGCGGCGGATGCGCGGGGATGTGGGGTCTGACGTGACGGTGCGGGTGCACCGCGACCAGGCTGAGCCGTTCGACGTGACCTTGCGGCGGGAAGTGATCACCGTACGGGCCGTCACGTCGCGGGTCGAAGACGGCGTCGCCATTCTGCGGGTGTCTACTTTCAACGAGCAAACCACCCCCGCCCTGCAACAGGCGATCCGCGACGTGCAGCGCGAGACTGGCGGGCGTCCGGCGGGGATCGTGCTGGACCTGCGCAATAACCCCGGCGGGCTGTTGGATACGGCGATCGAAGTTTCAGACATGTTCCTGGAGCGCGGCGAGATCGTGCACACGCGGGGCCGCCGGGCGAGCGACATGCAGCTGTTCACGGCGCGGCCTGGGGAGTTGATGGCTGGCGTGCCGATGGTGGTGCTGATCAACGGCGGCTCTGCTTCCGCGTCCGAGATTGTCGCGGGGGCCCTGAAGGATCACAACCGGGCCCTGATCGTGGGCACGACCTCGTTTGGCAAAGGCTCTGTGCAGACCGTGCTGCCGCTGGAAAACGGCCGGGACGGCGCGCTGAAGCTAACCACTGCGCGGTACTACACCCCAAGCGGACGCTCTATCCAAGGGGCCGGCATTGAGCCGGACCGTGAAGTGGCGCAGGTTCGGGTGGACATGGAGCGGGTGGAGCGCGCGACGCGGTTCACCGAAGCTGACCTTCCCAACGCGTTGTCCAACGAAGATGGCGCGCGCCGCCGGGGGCCGCACGTGCCGGATGATCAACCGCCGGAAGGCTGGGACTCTGATCAAGACTATCAATTGATCCGCGCCATGCAGTTCCTGCGCACTGGATTGGTGGCTCAAGCCTTGGCTGATCGGGACGGCTGAGCGCGATTTGCGTCAATCGCGTGACCTGATGGGCGAATCCTGGGAAGATTCCCGTTGAACTTGTAAGGGCTCCAGGGCGTTTCACGCTGGTCTGGGGCCCTGTGGGGTGCAACGGCGGATATGGCGATCCAATTTCCCTTTCATCGCGGGCCTTCGCGGGGCTCAGGGCCGCAACCCGGTCGACAGATCGGCATGGCGCTGGCGCTGTTCCTTGTGATCGGTGGCGGCGTCGTTTTGGCGATCCAGGCGCTGGGCGATCCAAGGTCTGCTTCGCCGCGGGCTGTGGTGTCGCTCAGCCCTGCGCCGGCCGCGGCGGGTAGCGCTGACCGGGTGACGTTTAGCGAAGCGGCGTTGGAGGATTTGCCGGCCTGGAGCGAACTGGGCGGGGAAGAAACGCCGCTGTCTGAGCTGCCGCAGGCGAACGGGCCACCGCAAGCCGGGGCTGAATCTGGGCCCGCAGGAACGCTTCGTATCTCTGTGGTGGAAGCTGGCGGGCAGCATCACACGGCAAGCCCCCTTCCCCGCGCTCCAATTGCTGGACTAACCGCGCCTGGGCCGATGGGGCCCCTTCCGATTATCGGCACAAACGGGCGCACGCCGTCTTCGGCCTACGCCCGCCCGTTTACATCCGATGGCAGCAAGCCAAAGATTTCGATCATCATCGGCGGCTTAGGCTTCAATCGCCGTGCGAGCACCCAGGCGATCGAAGAGCTGCCGGCGGAGGTCACCTTGTCGTTCGTGCCATATGTGCAGGGATTGCAAGGGTGGATTGATGCGGCGCGGGCCGATGGCCACGAAGTGTTGCTGGAACTGCCGATGGAGCCGTTCGATCCCGACACGGAGGACACAGGTCCCCAGACGCTGGAAACCGGTTTGACGCCGGCTGAAAACATTGAGCGGCTGAACAATCTCTTGTCACGCGGGGCCGGCTATTTCGGGGTGACCAATTACCAGGGCGGCCGATTTGCGGCGAACGGGCAAGCGGCTGGGCCTGTGATGCAGGCGCTGCGCGAGCGCGGGTTGCTGTTGCTGACCACCGGATTGGGCCAGCGCACGGCGATGACGGTGGAAGCGCGGCGGGCTGGGTTATCGGTGGGGGCAGCGGATCGGATTATCGATGCCCAGCAAGAGGCTGCCGCCATTGACGACCAACTGCTGAACCTAGAGGCCTTGGCACTGCAAAATGGCAGCGCGATCGGGGCTGGTTTCGCCTACCCTGTAACTATCTGGCAAGTTGGGAGTTGGGCGCAGGAGCTTGAGGCACGCGGCTATGTGCTTGCTCCGGTCTCGGCGACGCTGGCGGCGCGGGCTCGCGGTCAGTAGGCGTTGAGGCTTTCCCTTGGTTCACAGAGGCAGAACGCATGCCCGCTGCCAGAGACCCAGATCGCTATCGCCCGAATGTGGGGCTCGCGCTTTTTCACCAGACCGGCCACGTGCTGATGGCCAAGCGCATCGGGTCGCCACCGCCGTACATGTGGCAAATGCCGCAGGGCGGGGTGGATCCGGGCGAGGGCTTGCTGGACGCGGCGTTGCGGGAGCTTGAAGAGGAAGTTGGGGTGGGCGAGCAGCATGTGTCGCTGCTGGAGGAGACCCCTGATTGGCTCTACTACGAGTTCCCGGGGGGGGTGAGGGAGTCTCTTTCCAAGGGCCGCTATCTGGGACAACGGCAAAAATGGTTCGCGTTCCGGTTTTTGGGCCAAGACAGCGACATCCGCCTGGACCTGCACACCCCTGAATTCACCGAATGGCGCTGGGCGAAGCTGTCTTCGACGCCGGCGTTAATCGTGCCGTTTAAGCGCGCGGTTTACGAGGAAGTGGCGCGGCGGTTCGCGCGATTTGGGGAGGCCCCCTAGGGCGGGCTGGGCGATGGCTTTGCGCGCCTGCCCAAGGGGAATGGCCATTATGACGCGTTGGACACTATAGTGGCGCTGTCAAAGTGCTGCTTGGGGATAGCGGAGGCCTTGGCCAAAGGGGACGTTCGCGCATGAGCATACCAATTATCTTCGTGCACGGCGCGTTTTGTGGGGGCTGGGCGTTTGACCAGTTCCGAAAGCCGTTTGAAGCCGCCGGCTATGACACCCACACGCCCGATTTGCCGCACCACGAGCGCGGGGGAAGCCTTGAGCTTTTGGCACAGTGCGGTGTGCGCGCCTATGCCGATGCCATCGTCCGCTACGCAAAGAGTTTGCCTCGGCCGCCGATCCTGGTTGGCCATTCGCTGGGCGGGTTGGTGGCGCAAGTGGCGGCGACGCGGGGGCCGTGCAAAGCGCTGGTGTTGCTTGCCCCTTCTGCCCCGTGGGGGGTAATGCCCACCACGCTGGACGAGCATGGCAGCAATTTTGGCCTGACGCTCTTGGGTGATTATTGGCGCCGACCGGTGGTGCCGGACTATGGAATCGCGCGGCAGACCACGCTTGATCGCCTGTCGCGGGAGGATGCGCGCGCCATGTTTGCGCGGTTTGCACCGGAAAGTGGGCGCGCGGTGATGGAGACCTTGCAGTGGTGGTTGGACCACGCGATGGCCTCAGCCGCCCCAGTGTACAAGATTTCAGCGCCGGTTTTGGCGCTTGCGGGGGGCCAGGACCGGGTGAACCCTGCGTCCACTGTCCGGCGGATGGTGAACCGCTTCCCGGCGGGCCAGGCCGACATGACGATCTTCAAGGACATGAGCCATTGGCTGATCGGGGAACCGGAGTGGCCGCACGTGGCGGAACGGGCTTTAGGCTGGCTGCAGGAGCGGGGTTTGCAGGCAGACAGCGAGCCAGGTGCGGCGGTGCAAAAGCCGTTGCGCCTGTTCAGTTGGGGGCTGCCGCCTGGAGCGTGATCAGGCGCACTTCCGGCGGGTTCAAGAACCGCACCGGCAAAATGCTGACGCCAACACCAGCCGTCACGATCATGGTGTTGGCGTTCTCGGTGATCCGCCCGCAGGCATAGCGCTGGCCGAAGTCTGACGGGACGATCGGCCGGCCCAAGAGGGGGATCGTCACCTGACCGCAGTGGGTATGGGCGGCCAAGGTCAAAGCGATCGGCCGCTGAAAGGTTGCAAACGGATCGGGGGAATGGGTTGCCACGATCACCGGCAAGCCCTCTGGCACGCTTTCGAGGGCGAGGGCGAGGTCTGGGGTGCCGGTGTCTTTGTCTGCCAAACCCGCCACCGCAAACGGTGCCCCTTCCCTTTCAACCACCACGCTGCGGTTCCAAAGAACAGCCACACCGGCCTCTTCCAGGGCCTGTTGGATATCGGATCGGCTGTACCAGCTGTCGTGGTTGCCCAGCACGGCGACCACCCCCAATGGCGCGGTCAAGCGGGCGAAGGCGGCCAAGCCCAGCATGATATCCAGCCGCTCGCTGTTGGACCTGCTTTCCTCCGGGAGGTGTCCGCCCACGTAATCGCCGAGCAGAATGACCACGTCTGGGCGCAAGGCATTCACCCGCGACACCAACGCTGCTATGCGTGGCGAGTCGACATGGGCACCAGACACATGCGTGTCCCCGATCACAGCAATCGTGAGCGGTGGGCCGCTCCACGCGGCGGACTGAACCACGTCGCGGCGGACCACCAGCTGGCGCGGTTCAATCAGCCAAGCATAGACGTTGAGCACGTACACCAGGCTTGCGATCCCGGACAGGAACAGCGCCCATCGGCGCGCGCTTGCCGTGCGGCCCTTTTCCAGCGCCCATGCGAACGCCAGCGTCAAGAGCACCGCGCCGATAGAGGCTCCGGCAATGGGAGGGATCAGGGCGGGGTGCAGACCGCCCATCGGGCTCCCCCCTCAGCGCAAGGCTGCGCGCAGCGCTTCGAGGCGCGCAAGCTTTGACTGAGCCAGGTTTTTTTGCCCTTCGTCCTTGGCGTCCGTGAGGTCATCACGGGCGTTTTTCAGATCCACTTCGAGGCCGGCGACATCGAAGCTTTCGAGGTCCACCGCGTCTTCCGCAAGGACCGTCAGGCCATCCGGGGTGACATCGGCAAAGCCGCCGTTGACGAAGATGCGGCGTTCTTGGCCATCGTTGAGGATGCGCAGGGCCCCCGGACGGATGGTGGCCATCAACGGCGCATGACGGGCCAGGACGCCGAATTCGCCTTCAGCGCCCGGCACTACAACGTGATCAACTTCGCCGGCGAACAGTTCGCGCGCGGGCGAGACGAGGGAAAAGTGAAGCTTATCTGCCATGCGCCTGCTTTAAGCCCGATTGGCGGGAAAACTCAAGGCGCAGCCTGCGGTGCAGCCAAAGGGCCGCGCAGGCCGGGCGCTGGGCCCATTGCGCCGCCCGATCGGTGGCCCACGGCTTCCATGCCGGTGACAGCGATATCGAAGGGGGCTTCGGTGCCGGCGCTGGTGGAATAAATCACGGTGACGCGGGCGTAGCGCTTTTCCGCGACCCGGATCATGAAGATTTCCTGCGCGCGACTGGCGCTCACCAGGGCTGCACCGCCGGTTTGGATATCGCGCATGCCGTTGACCAGGTGTGCCTTCAAAGTGGCCAAGGCATCGGCGTGGTTGGCGGCATTCAGGCGCAGGGTTGCGGTTTGATGGCCCATGTCGCCCAAGACAAATCCGTCGGCTGCGGGATAGCGCACCGTCATGCCGAAGCCGGGAAAGCCTGCGGCCACACGATCTTCCTGCGACAATTGCGTGGTCCCCGCCGGCGGCGGTGCCAGCGGCGCTTGGCCGGCAATCGTTGGCAACAGGCCTTCTGTTACAAGGTAGGCGGCAAGTTCTGCGGCGGATTTCATGGTTGGATTGCCCCCACGGGCGAAGCCCTCAAAGCGGTTATCTGAATGAACGACTCTCGCGGTTGGGGCAAGCCGAGTGTGTGGTGTCGGTGCGGGGTGTCGGAAAATCGCGTTTTCTGCATTGAAAAACGATAAATTTCGCCTAACCTGCATCGATATTCGATATAGCGCGCGCTGCGCAGCTTTGGGGGCAACCATGGGCAAATCTTTGAGCAGTCTCGTTGTAGCGGCCTTCTGCTTGGTGGCTGCGGGTGTTGTAACGGCGCAGGCGCAGCCACAGCAGGAGCTGACCCGGCGGGGGGCGCTCGGGGTGCAATTGGCGCCGGGCGAAGGCGGCGTGCGGGTGGTGGCGGTGACGCCCTCCTCCACCGCGGACCGGGCGGGCTTGCGGGCCGATGATGTCTTGACCGCGGTGAATGGTGTACCCACGCCCACTACGCCGGAGGCAGTTGCTGTTGCCAACGGCCTGCGGGCCGGAGACCGGGTGCAACTTGCCTATCGGCGCGGCACTGAGGTGCGCCAAGCCCAGACGCGTGCGGTCGCGCGGCCGCTGGAAACCTATTCCGGGGCGCAGGCCAGGTATGGGGCTGTGCCGTTCCAGGGCGGGCTCTTGCGCGATATCCTTGTGACCCCGGACGGGGCACCGGCAAACGGGCCGGTCTTGTATTTTATTCAAGGCTATTACTGCGCGACCATCGAAGGGGCGACGCCAGACAATCCGTATCGGGCACTGGTGCAGGGTCTCGCAGCGCGGGGCATTGCAACCTACCGCGTTGAAAAGCCTGGGATGGGTGACAGTCTTGGTGGGCCGCAATGCCTGACCAACGACTTCACCACCGAGCTTGCGGCGTTCCGGGCGGGTCTTACGAGGTTGACGGAAACCTACGGGGTGGACGCTTCCCGGATCGTGCTGTTTGGGCATTCGATGGGTGGATTGCAGGCCCCCTTGCTGGCGGCGGAAACCGACGGCCTGCGGGGCGTGGCGGTAATGGGAACCGTGGTGCGCAGTTGGCACGATTACATGATCGAGTTGATGCGCGTGCAGAGCTTTTTCTCTAACGGCATGGACCCTGCCGACGGCGAAGAGCTGAGCGAAAACATGCGCCCGCTGCTCGACCGGATCTTTAACGAGAGAACGGCCTTGTCCACGATCGCTGAAGAGAACGCCCTGTATGCGGGGATGTTGAACGGTCTGCTGAATTGGGATGGCGGGGAGCAGATCTTGTTCCGCGATGTAAGCTATTGGCGCCAAATTGGCGGGCTGCGGCTGGCGCGCGCGTGGCGCGGCGGGGATGCGCCGGTGCTTGCGATGTACGGCGAGAGCGATTTCGCTGCGATCGACGCGCGCGACCATCAGCTGATCGTGGATATCGTCAATCACTATCGTCCGGGCACGGCGCAATACACATTCTTGCCGCGTACGGGGCATGGGTTTGGGCTGGAGGGTACGCGGGCGGAGGCGCAGGCGGCGAACCGGGCGGCCGGTGGTCAGGCCACGGGGGCGCCGTTTAACCCAGAGGTGGCGCGGGTGCTGGCGGATTGGATCGAGGCTTTGCCGGCGCGGTGAGGGTTTGCGGTTGGGATATGCCTTAAGTGGACCGCGGGCCTTCAGGCCCGCATTGGACGTCGCATCGGCGCTTTGGTAAGGTTGCCATCCAACGCGGGAGGGGCGGATAGCGGACGCGGCGAAACCCGACAAGCTAACACTCTGCGAAGCGCTGAAGGATTTGGGGTAGTTTCCGATCCTTTTTGCGGTGGCCGTTGGCGGGCCTTCGATCCTATCGATCATCGAGAGCGTGTTGGTGGACCACCAGCTGGTCCCTGCCCTGCAGTGGATCGTGGATGGCTACAACCGGATCATGGCGGTGCTGGGGGCGGCGGTGGAGCCGCTGGTGCAGCCTGCGATTGAGTGGGTGAATGCGCGGTTTGGGTGGGGCTTGGTGTTGGATCCGGTGTGGCGGCCGGTGTTTGCGCTGGGGATGGTGGTTGTGGTGGCTTCAGCGCGCACAGCAATTCGAGGCGGGGAGCTGCGTAACGCGCTACTGGCCGGACCGTTCAGTACAGCAGCTGTCTTTATTGCTGCACTTGTTGTCGGGCTTTTTGCCGCTGGTACTGGCTGGGCCTCACAGGGTGCGGTTGCTGGCGCACCCTTATTGCTTATGGGAGCGACGGGTGCTGCTATTGTGTTTGCCAGGGGCCAATTTAACGAAGCGCGGATAGGCCTTTTGTTGTTTTCTCAATTTTCCGCACTCTTTTTTGTACTTGGCGCCGGGCTTTCATTCGTGCCCGGCTTGGCCAGCTGCAGCGGCGTGTTGGCCCTTGGAGGGGCAATTGCATTGTGGGGGGCACTTGTTGTCGCCGCGGGTCTATCCACCAGAGAGCGTCTGTTTACCCGGATAGGCCTCACCATCCTCGGCGGCTTCGTGGCAGCCGGCCTCATCCTCGCTGCCGACTGGAGCCTAAAGGCGCTCAGTGCGGGTTAGGGCTTGTACGCAAGCCTATGATCCATCAGCTCGCTATCAACGGTGATCAGCGCCAAGCCCTCGACATCGCACTGGCCCAGCAGCAACCGGTCGTACGGATCGATCGTGACGGGTGGATCGGGCAGCTCGTGCAGCACGTGGCTGTAGGTCAGCGGCAGCATGCGCGCGTCGGGTTCGACGACGAGCCGAACCAGCGCCTCCAAAGGGTCGGCAAGGGCAAGCTTGCCTTTGCGCATCTTGGTACGGATTTCCCAGATCGAAACCACGCTCAAGTGTAACTCAAGGAAGTTTGCTTGAAGCGCAATGGCGAGCGGCGCGGGAATTCGCTCTGGCTGTTGTGACAGCCAGAGGAAAATGTGTGTATTGAGAAGGAGTTTCACGCGCCCAGCCGGCCTTCATTCAAAGGGTCGCGGGGATTATCGAGCCAGTCGTCTTCGTGGGTTGGCAAATCAAAATCGTCCGGAATGGCAGGCGGCGAAGCAGCCAGGCCCAACGCCGCGCGCCGCCGCTTGATGAAGGCTGCCAAGTCCTCATTCGTTGCTGGCACCTCAAATACGGCGGCGGCCGTAACTCGCGCCACCGCCTGACCCTTGTCCGTGACAACCACATCTTCGCCGCGCCCAAGCTTTTCGATGAGCTCCGGAAGCTTATCGCGCGCGTCGTTCAATGAGACCGTGATCATGGCTTGAGTGTAGCACAAACTGGACGAAATCCAAAAACGAAGCCCGCCGGATTTACCGGCGGGCTCTGATGTGTTGGGCCGTGTTTGCAAAAGTGCAGCGCGCTTAGCCGGCTGCTTCGGCGGCCATTTTCTGGGCCTTCTTCACGGCGTCGTCGATGGTGCCGACCATGTAGAACGCGGGTTCTGGCAGGTGGTCATAGTCGCCTTCGACCAAGCCTTTGAAGCCGCGGATGGTGTCTTCCAAAGGCACCAGCACGCCAGGCGAGCCGGTGAACACTTCAGCCACGTGGAAAGGCTGGGACAGGAAGCGCTCTACCTTGCGGGCGCGGGCGACGGCGAGTTTGTCGTCTTCGCTCAATTCATCCATGCCAAGGATGGCGATGATGTCTTGCAGGGCCTTATAACGCTGCAGGATTTCCTGCACGCGCCGGGCGGTTTCGTAGTGCTCTTGGCCCAGAACCAGGGGATCGAGAATCCGCGAGGTGGAGTCGAGCGGGTCCACCGCCGGATAAATGCCCTTTTCCGCGATGGAGCGCGACAGCACGGTAGTGGCGTCCAAGTGGGCGAACGAGGTGGCGGGCGCGGGGTCGGTCAGGTCGTCTGCCGGCACGTAGATGGCCTGCACCGAGGTGATCGAGCCCTTCACCGTGGAGGTGATGCGTTCTTGCATCTGGCCCATCTCGGTGGCGAGAGTTGGCTGATAACCCACCGCCGAGGGGATCCGGCCGAGCAGCGCGGACACTTCAGAGCCGGCCTGCGTGAAGCGGAAGATGTTGTCCACGAAGAACAGGATGTCCTTGCCCTGGTCGCGGAAGTGTTCGGCGATCGTGAGGCCAGTGAGCGCGACGCGGGCGCGGGCGCCTGGGGGTTCGTTCATCTGACCGAACACCAGCGCGCAGCGGCTGCCCTGGCCACCGCCGTGTTGGTTCACGCCGGATTCGATCATTTCGTGGAACAGATCGTTGCCTTCGCGGGTGCGTTCGCCCACGCCGGCAAACACCGAATAGCCGCCGTAGGCCTTTGCGATGTTGTTAATAAGCTCTTGAATAAGAACGGTTTTGCCGACGCCCGCGCCGCCGAACAGGCCGATCTTGCCGCCCTTGGAATAGGGGCAGAGCAGGTCCACGACCTTGATGCCGGTGACGAGGATTTCGGGAACCGGCTTTTGATCTTCAAAGGACGGGGCCAGCTGGTGGATGGCGCGCATCGCTTCGCCGGTGACTGGGCCTGCTTCGTCGATCGGCTCGCCAATCACGTTCATGATGCGGCCAAGCGTACCCTCGCCCACGGGCACGCGGATCGGCGAGCCGGTGTTGGTGACTTCCTGACCGCGCACGAGGCCGTCGGTGGAATCCATCGCGATGGTGCGGACGGCGCCTTCGCCCAAGTGCTGGGCCACTTCGAGGACGAGGCGGTTGCCTTGGTTTAAGGTTTCCAGCGCGTTGTAGATATCGGGCAGTTCGCCATCGAACTCGACGTCAACAACGGCGCCGATTACCTGCGCCACACGGCCTTTGATGGGTTTCGTCATCTTCGTCTCTCGCTTCAGTTACATGATCTCCAACTCAACCGGCACGTTGCCGCGCGTTGCGTTGGAATAAGGGCAAACTTGGTGGGCGGCTTCGACCAGGGCGCGGGCGGCCGTGGGGTCCATGCCAGGAATTTGAACGGCCAGTTTGACGCTCAGGGCAAAGCCGCCGGCGTCGTTGGGGCCGATGCCGACTTTGCAGTTCACGCGGGCTTTGGTGACGTCGACTTTCTGTTGTGCGGCCACGAACAGAAGGGCGCTGTTGAAGCAGGAGGCGTAACCCAGGGCGAAGAACTGCTCGGGCGTCATGCCTTCGCCGGAGCCGCCAAAGCCCTTGGCGTGCTCCATATGGAACCAGGCACCGCCGGGGGGGCCGTATTCGCAGATCGTGACTTTACCGTTGGCGCGGCCGCCTTCGGCCATCGCGGATGTCCAGGCAAGAACTGAGGTGGGACCACTCATGACTGCCACTCCTTAAAGCGCTTCGGCACCGGAGATGATTTCGATCAACTCCTTGGTGATGTTGGCTTGACGCTGACGGTTGTAGCGGAGGGTCAGCTTCTTGATCAGGTCGCCGGCGTTGCGGGTGGCGCTGTCCATGGCCGACATCCGGGCACCCTGTTCGCCAGCCGCGTTCTCCAAGAGCGCCTTGAAGATTTGGCCGTTCAAATAGCGCGGCAGAAGGTTTTCCAGGATGGCTGCTTCGTTGGGTTCGTAGGTGTAGATCGCGCCCTTCAGGTCTGGGGCCTTGGCGCCGACCGGCGGAACCGCCGGGATCAGCTGCTGGGCGGTTGGCACCTGCGAGATCACCGACTTGAAGGTGGAGAAGAACAACGTGCAGACGTCGAACTGACCGGCGGCGTAAAGCTCGCGCACCTTATCGCCGATGATCAGAGCGGCGCTGGCGTCGATCTGCTTGTAGTGAGACAAGTCAATATAGTCGATGATCTTATCGCCGTGCAGGCGCTTCAGCTGGTCCCTGCCCTTTTTGCCAACGGCCAGGATTTTCACCGTTTTGCCGGCGTTGACCAGTTCGGAGATTTTTTCCCGCGCAAGCCGGGCGATCTGAGTGTTGAAGCCGCCGCACAGGCCGCGCTCGGAGCTTGCGACTACCAGCAGGTGCACATCGTCCTTGCCGGTGCCGCGCAGCAGCAAAGGCGCGCTATCGCCTTTCACGTTGGCGGCCAGGTTGGCCATCACGGCCGCCATGCGTTCAGCATAGGGGCGCGCAGCTTCGGCGGCGCTTTGGGCGCGCTTCAGCTTGGCTGCGGCCACCATCTGCATCGCCTTGGTGATCTTTTGCGTGGACTTCACGCTGGTGATGCGGTTGCGGAACTCTTTAAGTGAGGGCATCAGGCGCTCTGCGGGTTTTGGCGGAAAATGAAGGTGTTGATGAAGCCGGCGAGGTCGTCGGCGCGCCCCTTTGCCTTACGCCGCGAAGGAGGCGGAGAACTCATCCAGGGACGCCTTGATGCGCTCTTCGATGTTGTCTGCCTTGATGTCTTTTTTGTCGCGGATGGCGGTGAGCAGGTCTGCCTTTTTCGCCCGCAGCCATTCGACGAGATCGGCTTCAAAGCGGCGAATCTGGTTGACCGGCACTTTATCCAGGTAGCCGCGGGTGCCGGCGTAGATCAGCACCACTTGCTCTTCGACCGGCACGGGGGCGTACTGGTCTTGCTTCAGGAGTTCGGTGAGGCGGGCGCCGCGGTTGAGCAGGCGCTGGGTGGAGGCGTCCAGATCGGAGCCGAACTTCGCGAAGGCCGCCATTTCGCGGTACTGGGCGAGTTCGCCCTTAATCGCGCCGGCAACCTGCTTCATCGCCTTGATCTGGGCCGAGGATCCGACCCGAGACACCGAAATACCCACGTTCACTGCGGGGCGGATGCCTTGGTAGAACAGGTCTGTTTCCAAGAAGATCTGGCCATCGGTGATCGAGATCACGTTGGTTGGGATGTAGGCCGACACGTCGTTGGCCTGGGTTTCGATCACGGGCAGCGCCGTCAAAGAGCCGCTGCCGTTGTCTTTGTTCAACTTGGCGGCGCGCTCCAGGAGGCGGGAGTGCAGATAGAACACGTCGCCTGGATAGGCTTCGCGGCCCGGCGGGCGGCGCAAGAGCAGCGACATTTGGCGATAGGCCACGGCCTGCTTGGACAGATCGTCATAGATGATCAGGGCGTGCATGCCGTTGTCGCGGAACCATTCGCCCATGGCGCAGCCGGCGAACGGGGCCAAGAACTGCAGCGGGGCGGGCTCTGAGGCGGTGGCGGCGACGATGATGGAATACTGCAGCGCGCCGCGGTCTTCCAAAATCTTGACGATCTGGGCCACGGTTGAGCGCTTCTGGCCGATGACGACGTAGATGCAGTAGAGCTTTTCGCTCTCCGACAGGTTCTTTTCGTGGGCATCGCGCTGATACAAGATCGTGTCCACGGCGATGGCGGTCTTGCCGGTTTGGCGGTCGCCGATAATCAGTTCGCGCTGGCCGCGGCCGATCGGGATCAGGGTGTCGATCGACTTGATGCCGGTTTGCATCGGCTCGTTGACGGACTGGCGCGGGATAATGCCAGGGGCCTTCACGTCGACGCGGCGGCGTTCGGTGGCCACGATTGGGCCTTTGCCGTCGATCGGTTCGCCGAGCGGATTGACCACCCGGCCGAGCAGGCCTTTGCCAACCGGCACGTCCACGATTTCGCCGAGGCGCTTAACGGTATCGCCTTCCTTCAGGCCGCGGTCTTCGCCGAAGATCACGACGCCGACTGAGTCCCGCTCCAGGTTCAGGGCCATGCCCTTCACGCCGCCGGGAAACTCCACCATTTCGCCGGCCTGAACCGTATCCAGGCCATAGACGCGGGCGATCCCGTCGCCCACCGACAGGATGCGGCCGACATCGGCGACTTGGGCTTCACCGCCAAAGCCTTTGATTTGTTCTTTCAGAATGGCGGAAATTTCTGCGGCGCGGACGTCCATGGGATCAGCACTCCCTCGAGGCGAATTCGTTAGGTTTCAGTTCAGGCGGATTTCAGAGCGAGCTTCAGGCCGTCCAATTTGGCGCGGATTGAAGCATCGAACTGGCGCGACCCGGCGCGCACGATGAAGCCGCCAATGAGGCTTTCATCGACACGCTTGGTCGCGGAAATGGTGCTGCCGAGAGCTTTGCCCACGGCGGTGGTGATTTCTGATTCTTCAGCCGCGGTGAGCGGCTTGGCGGAAATGATCTCCACTTGGCTTTCGCCGCGGTGGCGGGTGAGCAGCTTTGCGAACGCCTGGGCGATGCCTGGCAATTCGGCGGCGCGCCGGTTTTGCGTGACGACGCCCACAAGGTTGACGCCCAAAGCCGAAACACCAAGCTTTTTGGCAACGGCCACCAAGGCCCGGGCCTTTTCGGCGGGCTCGATCAATGGCGAGGCTGCGGCGGCGCGCAAATCTGCGCTTTCGGCAAACGCCTGCGCCAGAACGGTGAAGTCCTTTGCCAAGGCGTCCAGCGCGTTTTGCTCCAAGCCCAGCTCAAACGCCGCCTGCGCATAGCGACCGGCGGCCTGCGAACTTTCCCTGTCGATGTGTTCGGACACGTTTGTCTTTCCGGTTCGCTGTTCGTGGGGTCTGCCTGCGGCCATGAGGCCGCCTGCGCCGTGACCCTGGGACGGCGGATGAGGTTATGCGCACAGGGACGGGAGCTGTGAAGCCCCCGCCCGAACCACGCGGCGCGGGCATAGCACGCGTTCTTTGGCGTTGACAATTGGGATGCGCGGTCGCTTTGCGCGTTCTTAAGTCGCTGAGGCACCATGATTTCGCTGTGTGCGGGGTCTTTCGCCGGTCAATCTCGTCTATTCCTCTACGCCCACAGGCGCTTGTCATGTAAGAACCGCGTTCAACGAATTCGGTTGGCCACGGAGGACAAACCCATGTCGACGAACATTTTGCAGATGCTGATGAGCGCGATAACGCCCGCTATCGTGGGCAAACTCTCCGGCATGTTGGGGGAATCAAGCGAGGCGACGCAAAAAGGGTTGGCCGGTGCCTTGCCTGCCCTGCTCGGCGCCATGATCGCCAAGGGCGGGAACGCACAGGGAGCGGAAGGCCTGATTGGGATGATCTCGAAAGCCAATTTGGATGGCGGGATGCTGGACAAGCTCGACGATTTGCTGGGCGGGGGCGCTGCCACCACGCAAATGGCCGAAAGCGGCGGGGCGATCGCGCAGCAATTGCTGGGCGACAAAGCCGGCGGGATCGGGGCTCTGCTGGAGCAGTTCGCTGGGCTGAAGAGTGCCTCCATCCCTACGCTTTTGGGGCTTGCGGCACCGTTGGTGATGGGTGGTCTTATGAAACAAGCGCCGGCGGGAGGGTTTTCGCCTGCCGGGCTGATGGGTCTGTTGGGGGGCCAAAAGGAGCATTTGGCGCGGATGTTGCCGCCGGGCCTTGCGCCGCTGGGTGGGATGTTGGGGCTGGACCTGACGCCGCCCGCGCCGGCCTATACGCCGTCGAGCCCGCCGGCCGCGCCAGCGCCTGCCCCCGTGCTGCACTCTGAACCGGGAAGCCCGCGCAATTTGTTGTTGATGTTGGGCCTGTTGGCGCTCGCGCTGCTTGGGGCCTTGTTTGGGCCGTCGATGTGTTCGCAGCGCACAGCGCAGTCTGGGACGCCGGTGGTTGAGGCCCCTGCCCCTGGAACGCTTGCTTTGCCGGGCGGTGAAACGATCACCGTGCCGCCGGGGTCTATTGGCGAGCAGCTGTTCACCTATTTGAGCAGCACCGAAGCCGCCCCCCGCACTTTCACTTTTGACAATCTGAACTTCCAATCCGGCGGCTCGACGTTGACGGCAGAGTCCGGGGCGACGGTTAGCGCCATCACGGCCATCCTGCGGGCGTTTCCAAACGCGCGCGCCACGTTGGACGGCTACACCGATAACACCGGCGGGCTTGGTGCCAATCAACGGATCTCGCAGGCGCGCGCGCAAACGGTTGCGACCATGATGACCGACGCCGGCATTGGCGCAGACCGGATCAGCGCCACGGGCCACGGGCCGGCCGATCCGGTGGCTGATAACGCAACGGAGGAAGGTCGGGCGCGCAATCGGCGGATCGAATTGACCGTCACCGCGAAATAACGCGCGAGAGATTGAGCTTTTCGCGCTTGCGATTGTGTGGTTGAGTTACCTCTCCGTAATGAGGGGATTTTGACATGCGCTTTGCGATTCTTGCCGCGGCTCTGTGTGCGGTGGCGATCGGCTGTGCGCCGCCACAGCCGGTTCCCGAAACCACCGCGGCTCCGGATCTGGGAGCCACGGCGGAAACTCCAGCGAGCGGGTTGCTGGCCAGTGTCGGTTCCACGGCCCTTGCGGCGGTGGAGCCGGCGGGTGGTCCGGCGCTGACGCTCACACTTGGGGCGGTCACGTCTGGCGAAGCCGAAGGTCAAGACGCGGTCGTGACCGTGCGGCTTGAGGCGTCCGCAACCCAGTTTGTGGTGCTGCAGGAGCGCAATCACACGCCTTACGACACCATGGCGCAAAGTGCGGGCGGCGTTCTGGCCACGGCCATTGGCGCGCCGGCGGACGTGGTGCAGGTGTTGTATCAGGTCACGCAAAGTGTCGGTGCGCCGTTGGTTTGCGGGCCAAACGGGCCGGCCAACGTTGTGCTCTATGAAGATGAGGTCGGGGCGCTGGTGATCACTGGGCTCAATGACTTTTCGTTGGAGGACGCCGGCGGTGAAGGCGAAATCACGCTTGCGCCTCTACCGGCGACGGTCGTGTGTGGGCGCGCGGTTTATCAACCGGCACCGTAACGCCTAGAGGAATGAATATGGTTCAATGTCCACTTGAACGCGGACATTGGACGCAACCTTCACGCGGCTGAGCCACGCCGCCATGAAGGCCGAAAGATCGACGCCTCTTTCTGCGCGAACCAGGAAGCGGCGGCGGTGTTGGCCGCGAATAACTGCCAGCGGCGCAGGGGCGGGGCCCCAGACGTCCACGCCTTCGGCCAGGGGGGCTTTTTCGGCAATCGCTGCTGCGGCCAACAGCGCGCCCTGTTCGGTGGGGGCTGCAACGATCACGGCGGCCAGGCGGCCATAAGGCGGCATGCCCGCGGCTTCGCGGGCAGCGCCTTCGGCAGCGAGGAAGCCATCGCGATCTTGGGCCGCCAGGGCAATCATGGCTTCGTGCTCTGGGGCGTAGGTTTGGATCAGGGCGCGGCCGGGGCGGTCTGCGCGGCCGGCGCGGCCTGCGACCTGGGAGAGAAGTTGATAGGTGCGCTCCCCTGCCCGCAGGTCGCCGCCCTTGAGGCCCAAGTCTGCGTCGACAACGCCTACCATCGTCAGAAGTGGAAAGTTGTGGCCCTTTGCGACGATCTGGGTGCCGATCAGAATGTCGATTTCGCCCTGCGCCATGCGTTCGACCAGAGCGCGCACTTCAACGCCGGTGGGGGCGGTGTCCGACGAGAAGATCTCGACCCGGGCCTGTGGGAACAGCTCGCGCACCTCTTCTGCCACCCGCTCCACCCCGGGGCCAATCGCCACGAAGCTATCGACCGTCAGGCAGTTGGGGCACTCGCGCGGTTTAGGGATCGAATAGCCGGTCACGTGGCAAACTAGGCGGCCGGAATACTTGTGCTCCACCAGCCAGCTTTGGGTGTCTGGGCTGGTCATGCGGTGGCCGCAGGCGCGGCACAAGGTGAGCGGGGCATAACCGCGGCGGTTCATGTAGAAGAGCGCCTGTTCGCCCCGGCTGAGCGCTTCCGCAGCGGCGATGATCAGCTTGGGCGACAGCCACTTGCCCTTTTCCGGCGGGTCCTGTTTGAGATCGATAAGCTCGATATCCGGCAGCACGGCGACGCCGTGGCGGGCGGTGAGCACCACGTGGCGATAGCGCCCGGACTGGGCGTTGATCAGGGTTTCCAGCGACGGGGTGGCCGAGGCCATCACGATCGCGCAGCCGCCCAGCTTGGCGCGCGCCACGGCCAAGTCGCGGGCATGGTAGGCCACGCCCTCGTCCTGCTTGTAGGAGCCGTCATGCTCTTCATCGATGACAATCAAGCGCAAATTGGGGAACGGCAAAAACAAGGCGGAGCGGGCACCGGCAACCAGCCGGGCGCGACCGCTGGCCACTTCGCGCCAGGCGCGGCGGCGTTGCTTTTGGGTGATGGCGGAGTGCCATTCCACGGGCGGTGCGCCGAAGCGTTCTTCGAACCTTGCCAAGACCGCCTGTGTCAAGGCGATTTCTGGCAGCAGCACCAGGACCTGGGCGTCCGGGCTTTGGCGGAGTGCTGCGGCTGCTGCCTCCAAATACACTTCGGTTTTGCCGGAGCCGGTCACGCCGTCCAGCAGCACCGGGGAAAACGTGTTGGCGTGGACGGCCTCGATCAAGACATCGGCGGCGGCGGATTGATCGTGCGACAGGGCGCGGCCGATGCGGTCTGGGTCTGGATCGGTGAAGGGCGGGTCTTCTTCCTTGGCGAAGGCGATCAGCGCGCCGCTTTCAACCAGGCCCTTGACCACCCCGGCGCTGACGTCGGCGCGCCGTGCCAAGTCTGCGGCGGTGCCGGGGGCGCGGGTGGCTTCGGCGAGCACGGCGGCTCTGGCCTCGGTGATCTTACTGCCGATGTTGCCGGAGGGGGCATAGACGGTGATGGTGGGGCCTTCGCGCAGGGCCTCTGGCGATCGCACCACCATGGCAAGGATGCGACCGGGATTTGCCACCACAAACTTGGCTGTCCAGGCAATGAAGCGGCGGGAAATCTCTGGCAGGGTTGGGCCTGAAAGGCGCTCGCTCAGGGTCTTTAGATTGTCTCCGCCCGGCCTTTCGCTGATCTCCCAGATTACGCCGCGGGCCTGGCGGTTGCCGATCGGGGCAATGACGTGATCGCCTTCGCGCACGTTCATGCCGTCTGGGATGCGATAGTCGAACGGCTCTGGCAGCGGCAGCGGAAACAGAACCGATGCGCGGCGGGTCAATCGAGCGGGCGCTTCGTCTTGCGCCTCCTCGAATCCCGGCAAGTGTGCATTGATGTCGGGCGCGGCGTGTTTGGCTTTGGGGCCATTGCCGCGAGCGAGCGATTTCATGAGCGACCAAAATCCAACACGCGATTCGCACATCCTAGCTGAAACGGCGCGCCAAGACTGGATTGCTTCACTGACCGGCGAAAGACGTTTCAGCCCGCGCACCGCCGAGGCCTACGGGCGGGACGTCGCTGCGTTCCTGGGCTTCCTGCAGGACCATCTTGGGGAGGTGGTTTTGCTTGCAAGCCTCGCTGAGCTGCGGCCTGGCGATCTGCGGGCCTACCTTGCCTTTCGCCGGCAGGGACCTGAACCGCTGGCGGATCGATCCCGCGCGCGCGCCTTGGCGGCGATTCGGGCGTATTTTCGTTTTCTGGAGCGCCGCTACGGAGTGGCCAATGCCAAGCTGGTGGTGGTGCGGGGACCGCGCCTGAAAGCGACGCTGCCGCGGCCGGTTTCTGTGGAAGCCGCCGACGCGCTGATCGAGGCCGCCGACGACGACGCACAAGAGGCCTGGATCGGGGCGCGGGATGCGGCGTTGATCGGGCTTTTGTATGCGGACGGCTTGCGGATTTCCGAAGCGCTCGGCTTGACGGGCGCGAATCACCCCCTGCCCGAGGCGCTTCGCATTACCGGCAAGGGCGGAAAACAGCGAATCGTTCCGACCTTGCCGGTGGTTCGCGACGCGATTTCTGCGTATGGCGCGCTGGTTCCGTTCGCTTTTTCGCGCGATGGACCACTTTTTTTTGGCGCAAAGGGTGGGCCAATGGGACCGCGCGCGGCGCAGCGTCTGATGGCGCGATTGCGCGCGGTTTTGGGCCTTCCCGACAGCGCAACGCCGCACGCGCTGCGCCATGCCTGTGCCACGCATCTCCTTGCTGCGGGCGGAGATTTGCGTGCCATCCAAGATCTTTTAGGGCACGCGTCGCTGTCTACGACGCAACGCTACGCAGGGGTCGATCCAGCCGGACTCTTGGCCGTTTACACCAAGGCGCACCCACGTTCTTGAGTAGCCTCAAAGACAAAAATCGCCTTTTCTCAGAAAAATACAGTCCTCGCTGTGGTGTTTACCACTTGCTCACCAAACACCTCTAGAAAAACTATCAGCGAGACCGGCTTTGGTCTTTGCTAATTCAAAAGAAACCTAAGTAAAGACGAGGAAACTATTATGACCAACTCGAAAACCCCGGTGAAAGCCGCGAAGGCTCCGAAGGCTGCGAAGCCGGTTGTTGCCACCAAGACCGTCGCGAAGGCCGCTGCCCCCAAGGCCGCGAAGCCCGCGAAAAAGGCCGTGAAGGCCGTTGCCCCGAAGGCTGCCAAGCCCGTTGCGGCCAAGAAGACCGTGAAGGCTGCAAAGCCCGCCATGAAGGCCGCGAAGACCGTTGTGAAGGCTGTGAAGGCCGTGAAGACCGTTGCGAAGGCTGCGAAGGCCGTGAAGACCGTCACGAAGGCCCCGAAGGCTGCCAAGCCAGTTGCGGCCAAGAAGACCGTGAAGGCGACCAAGACAGCGAAGGCTGCAAAGCCAGCTGCTGGCAAAAAGACCGCGAAAGCCACTGCCGCGCGCACCCCACGCGTTGCAAAGAAGGCGGCCCTCGCGCGCTAAGTTGGAATGCCAGGAAGGCGCGTCTGTCGTTTGACGCGCCTTTCCGCCCCTCGGCGCGCAGGGTCTGTTCAGTCAGCCCTGCGCCCATCGGCGTTTGAGCCAGCCGCCGGCGTCTTCGATCGCATCCCGAGCGGGCGTCAAAAACGGGTAGAAGACGTGAAACGTGTGGATCATGTTGGGCCACACCTCAAGGGACGCAAAGGTTCCAGCCGCCTGCGCCCGCTCTTGGATCATCTCTGAATCGCTCAACAGGATATCGTCTGTGCCCACCTGGATCAGGATCGGCGGCAGGCCGGACAGGTCCGCTAGTGCGGGGGACGCATAGGGATGGGTGGGCGATTGGCCGGCAAGGTAGGCCGCCTGGAAGGCCTGCATATGCGGCTTCGACAAGAGCGGATCAGCCTCAGCGCGGTGGATGTAGCTGCGTCCCGACAGCGTGAGATCTCCCCAGGGCGATATCAGAAACAGCGCGCTTGGAAGGGCCCTGCCCTCGTCCCGCAGGCGCACGGCCAGGGCGAGCGCCAGCCCGCCGCCAGCGGAATCGCCAGCCACCACAATCCGCTCCGCCTCGATGCCCGTCGCCAGCAGCGCCAGGAACGCCTCGTGGGCATCGTCAATCGCTGCGGGAAAAGGGTGTTCTGGGGCTAAGCGGTAGTCTGGCGCGTAGGTCTGGACGTTGGCTGCGGCGGCGATTTGGCTGACCACGCCGCGATAGCTGACCGGCGAGCCCAGAGTATAGCCGCCGCCGTGCAAGTATAGCATCGCGCCATCTTGCCGGGCTGCTTGGCTGGTGTGGTGTTCCGCCTTGAGGCCGCCAAGCATTGTTGGGGCGGCGGACCAGCCTTCCGGGAGCGGGTTTAGCAAGCCGTTCTGGTCCATCATTTGCCGGCGGGCCACCCAGTTTTCCAAAGGCCCCTGCTTTGGGGCATCGGGACCGGCGAGCATGTCTCGGATCATCTGAATTTCAGACATGCCTTGTCCTCCTTGGGGTTTCTGGCGCTTATCCAAAGCCGCCGGCACGCCCAATTATGCGCAAGTGACGCTTCTGGCCAATGGGATTACGCATCCATTACATAAAAGTTCTTTCTCTTTTAAAGTTCTTTATGTATGACCTTGAAAGCACCAAAGAGGAGGCGACACCATGACCAACGCAGAGGCCTTGAAGGATTTGGACTATGTGCGGACCCTTGCCGAAGAGGGTCGCCACGCCCCGCTGTTGAGCGGGCCGCAATTGATCGGATGGGGTGTTTTGGTGGCCGCCGCTTGGGCTGGCCATGGCTACATCATCAATACCGTGCCCCCGTCAGGCCAGTGGGGCATTTTGCTGGGGTCCCTGTGGGGCGGATTCGGCGTCCTGGGCGGGCTGATGAGCGCGGTCTTGGGCCGCTGGACCCGCAACCGCCCTGGCGCTGCTGCTGCCTCTAACCGGGCGGAGCGGGCCATATGGAGCGGTGCCAGCCTGGTGTTGACCGTGTTCGCGCTCGGGATGATTGGCCATATGGCCGTTACCGGTGACACGGACGCGCCCAACGCGATCTCGGCGGCGGCGTTTGGCGTTTATGGCGGGGCGATGTTGGCTTCGTCTCTGTTTTCTGGGGAAAAACTGTTGCGGCCCTTTGCCATTTTGGCGGCAGGGTTTGGCTTGGTGATCGCGATCTTTGCCGATGCGCCCTGGGCCTACTATGCGGCGGCGGTCGGCGCGCTGTTAACGCTGGCTCTGCCCGGCCTGCTGCTGGTGCGGCGCGAACCTGCAACCACGGTATAAGGGGGGCGCGGATGAGCCGGTTTAGCACTCAAGGGATCGATGAAGTGATCCATGGTCGCCTTCGGTTAGGGATCATGGCTTACTTATCGACCGCGGGATCTGCGTCTTTCACCGACATCAAGGGCAAGGTCGAAGCCAGCGACGGCAATCTTTCGGCCCAGCTTAGCAAGCTTGAAGAGGCGGGCTACGTGTTGATTGAAAAGCGTTTTGTGGGGAAGAAGCCTAACACGGAGGTGCACCTCACCGAGGCTGGGCGATCTGCCTGGATCGCTTATCTGGACCAGATGCGCGCCATGCTCGCAACGCCCGCCGCGGAATGATTCGCACCTGATTCGTCAAGTGCCGTTTAGGCTTTAACAATACATTTTCGGTAACCAATCCCCCGGGAACACATTGATCCAGGGGGAACCCGTGTCCAAATACCTCGCATTCCTGGCCGCGGGCCTTGCCCTGTCTGCCACGCCTGCTTTCGCGCAGTCCTTGACCATCGAAACCCCAGACGTGTTGAAGGGGCGCTTCGAAATTGAGGCCGACAACACCTATCTGCGGGAAGCGGTGGGCGATGACGACGTTTTCGCCCACCGTTTGACCGTCGCCTACGCGCCTTATGAGAACCTGCGGTTTGCGGTCGGGGCTGTGGCCAACGATCTGGTGGGTCAAGGCCCAACGGTGGACCAGTATCTGGCGGAAGTGCGCTTTGAGGGGCCCCGCCCCTCCTGGATGCCGTTCGAGTGGGGCCTGCAGGCCACTTATCTTGGTGGCGGCCCGGAAGGCGTGAACGACGCCATGGAGCTGCGCTTCCTGGCCACCACCGACATCGGCCCGGTCGATATCGTGAGCAACCTGAACCTTATTCGCGAAGTGGGCGGCGGTGCCGGCGAAGACACGCACTTTGACCTGTTGCTGGAAGGCCGCCTGCCGATCAGCGAGCAGTTCATTGCCGCGATCACCTACTCCGGCCAGCTTGGCACGGATGAGGAGTTTGGCGACCTTGGCTCAATCGGGCAGTATCTTGGCCCGACGATCTATGCCTCGCTGCCGGTGCCGGTGGCCAACAGCGCGCTGGGTATTGAAGCGGGCGTGTTGTTCGGTCTGAACGAGGAATCCCTGGACACGGTTGGCAAGATCAACCTGACCTGGGCCACACAGTTCTAAACTTAAGCCTTTTGGGCTTGCTCTAGCTTGCTGCCCCGGCGTCGCGCGCGAAAAGCGCTACGCCGGGGTAAGGCATTTCCAGTTCCTGGCTAAAGCCGTTGCTGCGCAGGGCGCGCTCGCCACTTTCGTGGCCCTCAGCCACATGCGCCACAACCCGGGCTGCGCCACTGTCAAAGGCCCAGGCGCTCAACGCGGCCACGGTTTCGCTGGCAAAGCCCCTGCCCTGATGGGCGACCAGCACGCCAAACCCCAGCTCCACCTCGCCGTCCAGATCGGGGCGACCAATCAAAGCCGCCGCGCCGATCAAGCGCGGGGGTGTTGCCTCCCCCACGTCTTCCATCAGCAGCCACCCATACCAGCCAACGGCTTGGGGGTCCTGTTTAAGGCCATCGCGGGACCAAAACGCGACTTCGTCGTCAAATGGCTCCGGCGGCCAGTTGCCCAAAGGGGCAACGCCCAGATGGGCGAGGAAAGCACCGATATCTTCGGCCTGGAGGCGCGCGAGATTGGCGTCCAAGGCTAAAAGCGTCAGGCGTTTGGTTTTCAACGTCAGCATCGGGATTCCCTCCAGGACCGCTGCCTATCCAGACGGTTTCGGAGCGACTCGCCAACTTAAGCTTCTGTCAGCGGGGGGCTGATTTTGGCGCTTTATGGTTAAGCGCCTTTCACAATCGGACCCGACTTAGGACTGCATGGTCCAGCCATCCACGCCCTTGGCCGCCTCGCGGATGGCTTCGGTCATGGTGGGGTGGGCGTGGCAAGTGCGGGCGAGGTCTTCGGCGCTGGCACCAAACTCCATGGCCACGCAGACTTCGCCGATCATTTCACCAACGCCGACCCCGATCATATGGGCCCCGACGATGCGACGGGTGTTGCTGTCTTCCAGGATTTTCACCATGCCGTCGGTTTCGTGGTTGGTGCGGGCGCGGCTGTTGGCCATGAAGGGGAACTTGCCGACCTTATAGGCGGTGCCGGCGGCTTTAAGCTCTTCTTCGGTTTTGCCGACGCCGGCCACTTCTGGGTTGGTGTACACAACACCGGGAATTACATCGTAGTTCACATGGCCCCATTGGCCGGCGATGATTTGGGCGATGGCTGCGCCCTCTTCCTCGGCTTTGTGGGCCAACATCGGGCCGTGGGTGCAGTCGCCCATGGCGTAGATGCCGGGGACGCTGGTCTTGAAGTGATCGGTTTCAATGAAGCCGCGCTGGTCGAAGCGCACGCCGGCGGCCTCCAGGCCCAAGCCGGTGGTGAAGGGTTTCCTACCGATGGCCACCAAAACCACGTCTGCGGAAAGGGTTCGGGGGGTGCCACCAGCGGCCGGTTCGATGGACACAGCCAAGCCGTCAGCGGTTTTGTTAACGCCTGTGACTTTGTGGCCGAGTTCGAACTTGAGGCCTTGTTTTGCCAGTATGCGCTGGAATTGTTTGGCTATTTCACCGTCCATGGTGGGGGTGATGCGGTCCAGGAACTCTACAACCGTGACTTCGGCACCAAGACGTTTCCAAACAGAGCCAAGTTCAAGACCAATATAGCCACCGCCGATGACTATCATATGCTTGGGCACTGCTGTGAGATTTAACGCCCCGGTAGACGATACGACCCGCTCTTCATCCACCGCAACGCCTGGCAGATCGGCGGGAACCGAGCCCGTGCCAATCACGATATTCTTGGTTTGCAGGGTGGACTTGCCGCCATCAAGGCCGGCCACTTCCACAGCGCCGGCGCTGGCGATGCGGCCTGTGCCCTTGATGTAATCGACCTTGTTTTTCTTCATCAAGAACTCAACACCCTTGGTGAGCCCGTCAACCGCTTCTTCCTTTTGCTTGAGCATCGCTGGCAGGTTGAGACGCACGCCGTCCACTTCAATGCCCAACGATTTGAAGGTTGTGCCGGCGGCGGCGTAAAGCTCTGAGGCGTGCAGCAGGGCTTTGGAGGGAATGCAGCCGACGTTGAGGCAAGTGCCGCCCAGCAGGCCGCGCTTTTCGACGATCGCTGTCTTCAAGCCCAACTGGCCCGCGCGGATCGCGCAATTGTAGCCGCCTGGGCCGCCCCCAATGATGACAAGATCATACGTGCTCATGGCTTGCGCCTCCGGATCTTCCACACACAGGATATGGGACGGGCCACCCAGCGGCGCACGTCCCGCAAGAGAAATCGCGCGCACACTAGGATGTTCGTTGGCGCGGTCAATGCGGCGTTCGATGGGCGCGCCGTTTAAGCGCGCGCCCTGATCGCAGCGGCGATGGCTAAGATCCGCTTGGCCTGTTCCAGGTGCAGCAGCTCCGTCATTTTGCCGTCCACCTTCAGCACGCCTTTGCCTGCATTTTCGGGATCGGCGAACGCGGCCACGACGCCTGCGGCCCATGCCTCTTCTTGTGCTGTTGGGGCAAAGATCGCGTTGCAGGGGTCGATCTGGCTGGGGTGGATCAAAGTCTTGCCATCGAAGCCGAGCGAGAGGCCCTGGCGGCAGATGTCTTGGAAGCCCTGCTCGTTTTGGATGTCGTTGTGGACGCCGTCGATCGGGGTGATGCCATAGGCGCGGGCGGCGGCAACGCTGAGCGAAAGGGCAGCCAGGAATGGCAGGCGATCGGGCGTTTGGGCGCAGCGCATGTCCTTGGCGAGGTCGTTGGTGCCCATCACAAACACCTCCAGTGCGGTACTGCGCGCGGAGGCGGCGATCTCTTTCAAGTTGAGGATCGAGAGCGGGGTTTCGATCATCGCCCAAAGACCGATGCGGTGATGGTGGGCGGCAGTGATGGCGTCATGGGCTTTGGCGATGTCTGTGGCCTCATCCACCTTGGGCACCAGGATCGCATCTGGGCCTGCGGCGGCGGCGGCCTCGATATCGGCAAAGCCCCATGGCGTGCTCAAGGCATTGACCCGCACCACCACTTCCCTAGCGCCATAGCCGCCAGCGGCAATCGCTGCGCACACTGTTTCACGGGCCTGCGCCTTGGCTTCGGGGGCTACGCTGTCTTCCAGATCCAAGATCACGACGTCTGCTGGGAGGCTCTTTGCCTTTTCCAGCGCCTTGGGGTTTGCGCCCGGCATGTACAGGCACGAGCGACGGGGGCGGCCGGTGGGCGGATTGATCGACATAAGTGTTTTCCCTTCGCTTGCGGGCGGTGCCCAAACCAGTTCAGTTAGCGCGCATGAAAACCGTGCTCTCATTCCATTCGCAAGTCGCTGGTGCTCGGGTGGGTAACTCCGTCGCGGCTTTCGCCTTAGAGCGGCTGGGGGTGCAGGTGTTGGCAATGCCCACGGTGCTGTATGGGCGCAGGCCCGATCGCGGGCGGCCTGGCGGGGGGCCGATGCCGGCCAGCCTGCTGGGCTCGATGCTGGAGGGCCTGCGCGACGATGGGCGGCTTGCCAGCGTCGATGCTGTTTTTTCGGGCTATGTGGCGGTCCCCGAGCAAATCGCCATCATCGTCGAAGCCGCCGACAAGGTGCGCGCGGTGAACCGGGAAGCGGTGTTTGTGGTCGATCCGATCATGGGGGATACCGAAACCGGGCGCTATGTGCCGCAGGATGTGGTGGACGGGATCGTCGCCACGCTGGCACCGGCGGCGGACGTGATCATGCCGAACGCCTGGGAAATGGCGCTGATCGCCGGCGTGGCAGACACCTCCCTGACCGCAATGCGCCAGGCGTGTCGCAAGCTTGGCAAGCCGGCGCTCGTGAGTTCGATCGACACGCCGGATGGGATTGGCGTGCTCTATGGGGCGCCTACGGGTGATTGGCTGGTGGAAACCGCGCGGCTGCCACGGGCGCCGAAGGGCACGGGCGACTTGCTGGCGGCACTGTTCCTGGGGCGGCGGTTAAGCGGGCAAGCGCCGGCTGTGGCGCTGGAGGCGGCCGTTGCCAGCGTGCATGACGTGATCGTGCGCGCGCTGGCGAGCGAGAGCGACGACCTGCCCTTGCCCGCTGCACAGGACTTGTTGGTGGATCCGATGACATGGGTGAACGCGCGTTCGCTGGGGGTGCTGTGATGCAGGTCGATGGGGCAATCGAGGGGTGGACGACGCCTCAGTTTGGCGCGGTGAAGGCGGCATTTGCCTCGCTTTTCGCCGACGGGCTGGAACTTGGGGCGAGCTTTGCGCTGGTGATCGACGGGGAACCGGTGGCAGAATTGTGGGGCGGGTTTGCTGATCGCGGCCGAACCCAACCGTTTGCGCGCACCACGCTGACGCCGGTGTATTCCACAACCAAGCCGATTGCGGCTTTGGTTGTTGGTATGTTGGCGGATCAAGGCGCGATCGATTTGGAAGCGCCGGTGGCCGATATCTGGCCCGAATTCGGGGCGCACGGCAAAGACAAGGTGAGCATTGCCGACGCGATGGCGCACAAGGCCGGCGTGCCGGGATTTGTGGAGCCGATCGATCCTGATCTTTGGCTCGATCCGCCGCGGCTCGCAGCAGCCGTTGCAGCGCTTGAACCGCTCTGGGAGCCCGGCACAAAGCACGGCTACCACCCGCAAACCTACGGGGCCATCGTTGGGGAAATCGCGCGGCGGGCGTCGGGGCGCTCGCTTGGGGGGCTGTTGCGGCAAGAGGTGTGCGCGCCGCTTGGGATCGATTTTTGGATCGGTACACCGGCCAGCGAACATGCGCGGTGTGCGGAAATTCTCAAGCCACGGCAGATGACGGATTTTGGCGAACTAAACCGGGAGACCCGCGCTGCGTTCTTGACGAAGTGGGCCTCTGCCACGCGCGGCGGCGCTGCGTGGCGGGAGGCGGAGATGCCTGGCGTCAATGGGCATGGCACCGCGCTGGCAACCGCGATGTTGTTTCAAGCGTTCGCGTCAGGGGGGCGGATCGGGCCGTTGCAGCTGTTTGGGCCCAAGACCTATGATGCCTTGACCCAGGAGCGCGCGCGGGGGCCCGATCTGGTGCTACCGTTTGACCTTTCGCTTCGGGCTGGGATCATGGGTAATTCTAACCTGTTTTATGGACCCAATCCAGAAGCGCTTGGCCATTCGGGTTGGGGGGGCAGTTGCGGTTTTGCCGATCCGGCGCAGCGGCTGTCTGGGGCGTATGTGATGAACCAGCAGTCCAATGCGCTGATGAATGATCCGCGGCCGGGCCGGCTGATCGCTGCCACCTACGGCTGTCTATGAGGCTTGTTGAGCTCTGGCTGCAGCCGCGGCGGCTGGCCTGGGTGGCGGCTCTTTGCTGCGGGCTGACGGTGGCTGGCGTGCTGGTCATGGTTTTGCTGTCGCACGGGCTGATCTTGCCAAACAAGCGGATCGTGGGCGGGGACTTCCTGGCGTTTTGGAGTGCTGGGCGTTTGGTGCTTGAGGGGCGAATTGCGGAGGTTCATGCCGCCCAAGCGCTGTTGCAGATCCACCACCAAGTGGCACCGGGGTTGGAGGTTGTTTATCTCTGGCACCATCCGCCGACGTTCCTTTTGGTGGCTGTAGCCTTGGCATCCCTGCCCTATCTGGTGGCGATGGCGGTGTGGCTTTTGTCGACCGGGCTGTTGTGGGCCATGGCCGTGCGCGCGTTCACGCCCGATCCGCGCGTGCTGCTGATTGCGTTCGCCGCGCCGGGGGTGGTGATGCACCTGGGGAATGCGCAAACCGGCCTGTTGTTTGCTGCGATTTGCGGGTTTGCCCTGATGTGGCTGGACCGACGCCCGCTGGCCGCCGGGGCCATGATCGGGCTGTTTGTGCTGAAGCCGCACTTGGCGGTTTTGTTTCCGGTAGCATTGGCGACGAGCGGGCGTTGGCGCACGTTTTGGATGGCGGCGGTGTGCGTGTTGGCTGTTTGCGGGGCGGCCTACATCGCGTTTGGGCCCGGCAGCTTCATGGCGTTCCTGCACAACCTTCGCGCGGCGGAGGCGGTGGTGACGGATCAGCGCGTTTCGGCGCAAACCTATGTGTCGTTGTATGGCAATCTGATTGGGCTTGGGGCACCGGAGCTGCTTGCAAGTTGCTTGCACTGGGGCAGCGCGGGAGCGGCTACGGGCTATGTTTGGCGCCTATGGCGGCGGGGCGATGGCGATTTTGCGATGGTGGGGCTGGTGGCGGGCAGCCTGCTGATTTCGCCGTATCTGTTTTTCTATGATTTGACGCTGCTCTTGGTGGCGGGCGCGTTTCTGGTGCGGGCGGTGGGCTGGGACGGGCTAACCACATGGGAAAAGCTGGCTGTGGTGTTGGCTTGGGCTGCGCCCGGCCTCACGCTGCTGGTGGGCAATGTGGTGTCTGCCCCGATCGGTGCGGTTTCGTGCTGGCTGCTGTTGTGGATTGCGATGCGGCGGTCTGGCAACTTTAGGACTTCAGGAATCGAGGCCCCTGCCCCGGTGCCAACACCACAGCCGTGAGCGAGCCCCCAAACACAGCCCCAGTATCCACATTGATCCGGCGGGGGCTAACGTCTGGCTCAAAGGAGCGAGTTGGGGTGTGGCCATGGACCACCAGAAGATCCTTTAGCTCCACACGCTTTGGCCAGGCTTCGCTGCGGAAAAAACGGGCTGAGCGCGTCCAGAGGCGGATCGGATCGGGGCAGCTTGGAAAGACGTTCGGATCAATGCCGGCATGGACGAAGGCGATCTTGCGATCTTCGTCATAGGCCATCGTTGGGGTGGCGGCGAGGAAGGCCCTGTGCTCTTCATCGATCGCCTTGCGCCAATCGTCGGGGAACATGCCGTTGTGCGCTTCGTAACTGGCCAAGGCCGCTTCACCGCCGTTGCGCGTCCAGTGGTGGAAGGTGGCGGGGTCGGGGTCGTCCACCGCGTCGAGCAGCATTTGTTCGTGGTTGCCGCGCAGGGTTACGATCTTGATGGTGTCCAGCGCTTCGGCGGCCGCATGCAGGCGGACAATCATCTCCACCACCTCGCGCGAGTTGGGGCCGCGATCGATCAGATCGCCCAGATGGACGATGGTGGCTGGCGTGGCGTGGGCTGCGATATCTTCCATGATGGCATCATGGAGGTTCTGCAGGCGCTTGGCCTCGCCATGCACATCGCCGATTGCGTAGTAGACGACATCGCTCACGCGGTTTTCCTTGCGCGCGCACTGGCCCAGGTAAACAGCGCCAGGCCGACCCAGATCAGGGAAAAACTCAAGCCACGCAACGGCGTGAAGGGCTCGCCGAAGGCAAGGCCGGTCAGCAATTGGAGGCTCGGGCCAATATACTGCAAAAGCGAGAGCGCGATGAAGGATAATCGGCGCGCAGCGATTGCAAACAGGATCAGCGGCACCGCCGTGAACGGACCAAGGGCCACCAGCATCGCCGCGTGCGCCGAGCTTTGCTGGAAGGCCAAGGGCCCCTGCCCCAGCAAGATCACCATCAGCACGCCGGCCGCCGGGGCCAAAAGCAGGGTTTCGACCAGCAAGCCGCCCGCGGCGGGGACTGGTGCCTGCTTGCGCACCACGCCGTAGGCCGACCAGGTCGCGGCCAGAGCCAAGGACACCCACGGGATATAGCCAAGGGCCACGCCCTGGACGATCACGCCAATCGCGCCAACACCAAGGGCCGCCGCCTGCAGGCCCTGTAGGCGTTCCTCGAAGAACGCGACGCCGATGGCTACGCC
The DNA here is from genome assembly GCA_049314555.1 of Caulobacterales bacterium. Lineage (GTDB taxonomy): Bacteria > Pseudomonadota > Alphaproteobacteria > Caulobacterales > Aquidulcibacteraceae > REEB509. The sequence goes on along the minus strand of JBMOEW010000003.1, from coordinate 79,850 downwards.
TAGAAGCGGCGTAATGAAGTAGGCGAGGCTGCCTTCAATCACGCGGGCGTTGGCGACGGCCCAGACAAAGATGGTCCAGTTTGCCGCGATCAACACCGCCGACAGCATCAAGGCCGGCAGCACGCCTTTGGTGCGCAGCGCTTTGAGGGTGGCGGGAAAGCCGCCGAAAAACGCCACCGCCAGGATCGCAGCCGGCACGCTCCATAGCACGCGTTGGGCCAGCACCTCCCAAGGCGAAGCAAAGCTCACCTGCTTCAGATAAAGCGGAAGAAGACCCCAAAAAGTGTAGGCCCCTAAAGCTGCGGTGAAGGCAAGGCGGCGATCGGGGGTGGATTGATCTGTCACGATGGGGGATCGGTGCCCTCCATCGGCGCGGGTGCTGTGGAAACCGGCATCAGGCCCGGCGCGTTGCCCAAGATGACGCTGGGCGGGGCTTGGCCGGGTTTGGCCTGGAGGGCCTGAAGCACGCGCAGGTTCATGAGCTCTGGGTTGCCCTTCAACAGGCGCGCGGCGTTGGCCAAGGCCCGCAGGCTTGCCTGTTCGCCGCGGGCGCGCTCGAGGGCTGCTACGCCTTCCTTTTGCGCCTTCCAAAGATCGGCATAGGCCTGTTTGCTGGCACCGACCAAGGTGATGTCCTTGATCTGAACCGAGACGATCTCGATCGACACATTGGTCAGTTTGGCCGCGACGACTTCGGCAAGACCGTCCTGGAGGGTGCCGCGATCGGCGGCGATGTCGTCCAGGGGCTTTTGCGCCGCGCGCTCCCGAAGTGCCACTTGGGCGGCTTCATAGAGCCGGCTGTAGGCAGATTCGTGGGCCGCCCTGAAGCTCTTGGCGTTTTGGATTTTCCAGCCGACCAGAAGCGAAAGCCGGACCGGCAATTTGTCTGCCGTGAGCACTTCTTGGCTCTGCACGGTGAGGGAGCGTTCGCGCAGGTCATGGCGTTCTATTTCCACGGCGTGCGGCCAAGTGGCGTAGCGGCCGGGGCCAAGCTCTTCTGTGACAACGCCGCGCACGATTTTGAGGCCGGTTTCGTGCTCGTACACGGTCACAAGGCCGTTGCGGTGGCGGGCGGCTGCGATCATCAGCGCCTGCACCACCACCCATCCGAGCGCCACGCCGGCGATCGCAAGAACCAAACTGCCCAACGTTTCCATGGCGGCGTGCTTTCGCTTGGGTTGCGACACCTTGGAGCCCCACGCGCCCCCCGCCGGGCGGTGGGGGCGCTTAAGCCCGCAGGACCGATCGGACAGATCCGCTTGCGCGGTGGGGCACGTGGGACCCTTGAGGTGGGCGTAAACCCGGGCTTCAAGACCAGGCGGGGGCAGCTGGCCAGTTCGCTACGCTTGCTGCGCTTTATGTTGCCCCCGCGGGGTTAGCTTAGCGGGCGCGGGCTTGGCGTTTCAAGACGCCTTGCTCTTAAACATGCCACGGTTCAGCATCAGCTCGCCAATCTGGACGGCGTTCAGGGCCGCCCCTTTGCGCAAGTTATCCGCGACGATCCAGAGGGCCAGGCCGTTGTCTACGGTGGGGTCGTCGCGAATGCGTGAGACGTAGGTGGCCCACTCCCCCGCCGCTTCCACCGGGGTCATGTAACCGCCGTCTTCGCGCTTATCGACCACCATGCAGCCCGGGGCCTCGCGCAGGAGTTTGCGGGCCTCAACTGCCGAGATCGGGTTTTCAAACTCGATGTGGACAGCTTCTGAGTGGCCGACAAACACTGGCACGCGCACCGAAGTGGCGGTGAGCTTGATTTTTGGGTCCAAGATTTTCTTGGTTTCCACCATCATCTTCCACTCTTCGGTGGTGTAGCCATCGTCCATGAAGTCGCCGCCGTGGGGGATCACGTTGAAGGCTATCTGCTTTGGATAGACTTCGCTGACCAGGGCATCATTGACATAGATGGCGCGGGTTTGCGTCCAGAGTTCTTCCATCGCCTCTTTGCCGGTGCCAGACACCGATTGATAGGTGGACACAACCACGCGGGTGATCTTGGCGGCATCATGCAGCGGCTTCAGCACCACCACTAATTGGGCCGTGGAGCAATTCGGATTGGCGATAATGTTGAGCTTTCGGAAGCCTTCGATTGCGTCTGCGTTCACCTCTGGCACGATCAGGGGCACGCGGGGGTCCATGCGCCAGGCGCTGGAGTTATCGATCACCACACAGCCCTGCGCGCCGATGCGCTGGGACCATTCCTTGGAGACCGCGCCACCGGCCGACATCAAGCACAGGTCGTAGCCGGAGAAGTCGAAGTTTTCGAGGTCTTTGCATTTCAGGGTTTTGTCGCCGTAGCTGACCTCGGTGCCAATCGAGCGCGAGGACGCGACCGCCGCCACTTCGTCCGCCGGGAACAGGCGTTCGTCCAAGATTGAGAGCATTTCGCGCCCGACATTGCCGGTCGCGCCGACCACAGCGACGCGCAAACCCATGGGATAACATCTCCGGATACGGCACCTTCGCAGGTGCACACGCCCCTGTCATAGCGCGATGCGGGCCCGCGTCAAAACAGGTTAATGCGTTGCGGGCGTTTGAACCTGGACCGGGCTTTGATTAGGGGGCCTGGAAGCCTGCCGCTTTGTGGGCGCCGTCGCAGAACGGCTTGTTGTTGGAGGCCCCGCAGCGGCACAGGAACACGACGTCTTTGGTCTCAACCACCGAGCCATCCATCGCGCACATTTGCAGCGGGCCTTCCACCTTCACAGGGCCGTCTTTCAGGGGGGTGACTTTGGTGGCCGCGTTGGTGTCGTTGGACATGGTTTTGGTCCTTGGTTCACGTGTGCAGTGAGCAGCTACAACGCGCGGATGCTGCGGGCAAGGCGGTTGGCGCTTTATCGTTCGATGGTGCCTATCCAGCCGCCGTCCAACAACGGAATAGATCTGGCGAAAGTGCGTGTGGGCGGCGGTGGGTGTTGCTTCTATGGGAATTGCCCGATCGATGGCGCAGCGAGGCACCTGCAAGGGTCAAGGCGCGAGGGTTGCGGGCGGGGTATAGTGGACCCCTGCTCCAGGGCCGAGGGGCCAACCGAACGTCGCCCATGCCGCCGTCATGGCAATACCAAACACCATGAACATCAGGGCATAAGGCAGCATCAACGCCAAAAGTGAGCCGATGCCCATGTTGGGGTCCCACCGGCGCGAAAAGGCCAGCACAAGGGGAAAGTACGACATCAGCGGGGTCATGATGTTGGTGAAGCTATCGCCCATGCGATAGGCCGCTGTGGTCATTTCCGGTGAGATGCCCAGCAGCATAAACATCGGGACAACCACAGGTGCCAGCGCACTCCATTTGGCGCTCGCCGATCCGATAAACAAGTCGAGGAAAGACGAAAAGCCGAGAACGCTCACCAGAAGCGTTCCCGGCGGCAAATCCAGCGCTTTCAGGGCTTCTGCGCCATTGATGGCCGCAATGGGCCCAAGCCGTGACCAGTTGAACATCGCCACGAAGTGAGCGGCGAAAAACGCGAACACGATATAAGGGGCGAGGCTTTTGATGCCGTCTATCATCATCTCGACAACGTCTTTGTCCGACTTCAAGACGCCGGACACAAAGCCGAAAGCCACGCCAGTCGACAGGAACAGAAGTGCAAATCCTGCAATCAGCGCGCTGTAAAACGGCTGCAGTTGGGCGGGGCCGGTCTTGGTCTCGTCGATCAACGGGGTGTAGCCGGGTGCCAAGGTCAGTGCCGCAAATAGAGCGAAGACAAGCAACGCAACCCAGCCCGCCGAGGCCAAACCGCGCTTTTCGGCGTCGGTCAGCGCGGATTTAGCAAGTTCGGCCTTGATCGCTTCATCCTGCGATCCGCCCCATTTGCCCAAACGCGGCTCAACGATGACGTCCGTCACGAACCAAATGATTGGCGTGAACACAACCACAATCGCGAGGATGAACCACCAGTTGCCGAGGGGATTCATCGTCCAGGTTGGATCTACGATGCGCGCTGCTTCCTGTGTGAACCCAAAGAGGAGTACATCGAGCTGGCCCGGCGTCACGTTGCCGGCGAAACCGCCCGACACCGCCGCAAACGCCGCTGCTAGGCCAACCAGCGGATGACGCCCCACCGCAGCATAAAGCAATGCGCAAAGCGGAATAAAGACCACATAGGCGGCGTCTGAAGCGTGGTGCGAGGTCATGCCGATGACCGACACGAGGGGGGTCAGGATGATTTTCGGCACGTCGCGCAGGCTCGCGCGGATCAAAGCGCTGAAAAGGCCCGCCCGCTCTGCAACGGCCGCCCCGTACATGACGACCACCACCAGCCCCAAGGGCGCAAAACCAGTCAAGGTGCGCGGCATATCGACGAGCAGGCGCGAGATGTTTTCCTCGGAGAACAAACTTTGTGCGGTGAAGGTTAGGATCCCGTCTTTGAGATCGCCGAAGGCGGGCGGTGTTTCACCGCTATAGGCCAACGACGCGCTCCACCCCAAGGCGGCCCCAACCGCTGACAAAATCATCAGAAAACCGATGAGCCAAACAAAGATTATTACTGGATCCGGCAACTTGTTGCCCAGGCGTTCTAAAAGTCCTAGAAACCCGCGCTCGCGGTGCCCGAGCTCATTGTCTGCAGTGCTCATAATCTGTCCCAAAGTCGCTGGCGGTGTTTTTGGATTGGGCTGTCCGTCATCAAAGGCTTTGAAATATTGTTCCGCCGCTGCGTTGTGCGAACTTGGCGTTGTGAGAACTTGGCCGATCAGGGTTCGACTTTAATCAGCGTGCGTTGTGGGCCGCAAGGGGCGATTGGCGCGTTACGACTTGAGGGGGCCAAGCCAGCCGCCGGCGGTCAACAGGCCCACGTCCAACAGCGCCAAGGGCAAAGACACATGCGCAGGGGCCGCGATGAACAGCGGGCGCCATTGGGGGCCAAACTTTTGCTTGTAGGCGCGCAGGCCTTGGAAGCCATAGACGTATTCAGCGCGTTCAAAGATCGCGGCACCCAGTTTGGACATCAGCGGGGCGTAGCGCGAGGCGCTTAAGCCAGAGAGCGGGGCCATGCCTAAGTCGAAGGCCTTAAAGCCCGCGTTCTTTGCCCACAGGATGGCTTCCACAAACAGGAAGTCCATCACGCCCTTTGGGGCATCTGGGGCGTGGCGCATTAAATCGACGGCGATGTCGCCATGGTCTGGGGTTGGCCACAAATTGGCAAAGGCGATGGGCGCTTCGCCGGCGCGAGCTACGGTGACGATCGGGAACCTGGCGAGATAGGCCTCATGGAAACGGCCCAGCGAAAACGCCTTTTCGCGTCCGGCTTGGGCTTCCAACCAGGCATCGGAAACGCGCTTGAGCGCCGGCCAATCGATGGGATCGCTGGGGGCTGCAACCGTTACCACATACCCTTCTCGACTAAGCTTATTGCGCACGTTGCGGAGTTTGGCGCGGGCTGCCCCGTCCAGGCTGAAAGTGGCGAGATCAACCACAGCGCTCTCGCCGATCTTGCGGATCGCATAGCCCAGATCCACGACCGTTTCGAGGAGCGCGCCGGACACGCTGTACAGGACCGGGTTTGCGGCCTTGCGATCGGCGAGCGCGTGAAACTGAAGCAAAGCTTCGGCGCGTTCGGTGGTCTTGCCGATGGGATCGCCCATCGCAATCAAATGGCTGCCGCGGGCCCTGAACAGCACCAGTGTTTCGCCGCTGGCGGTGAACACGGCATCGTGTTCGCCCAAATAGATCAGGTTTGCTTCGCCGCGCGCTTGTTCGGCATTGGCGAAGGCCTGTTCGGCCTGTTTGTGCATCGTGGCCAAGGCTTCGGGCGATACGCGGGCTCTTGATGGAGCGATCGCAGCAAGTCCTAACGCCAGAAGCCCGGCAACGATGGCTGCGGCGACCGCGCGGATCGAGCGGGAGGCTTCGGCGTCACGCAGAAATGTCCACCAGAGTTCGTCCTGATAGGGCGTGCGGTCGTAAGACATCAGGAAGATCCAGACCATCGCGGCCAACGCGAAGACAAGGCCCAGTGCCCACGGCCCACGAGCCACGACCTGCGCCAGTTCAGAGCGGCGGAAAAACGCGCTGTGGCACGGCGCAAGGATCAGCGCGCCTGCGGCAAGGCCGATGGCTTCTTCGTAGTCCAAAGCCTTGGACAAGGAAAACAAGGCGCCCACGACCAGCAATGTGAGCGCTAGCCAATAAGCGCCGTCTAGCCGTCGCCAGAGGCCGCCAGAGACCAGGATCAAAAACACGCCCACAACCGAGGCCATGAAGTGGGACAGCTCCACCACCACCAAAGGCCACGCCTGCATCAGCGCTTCCAGGCGGCCAGGAAGCGCTGGCTGGGCTGCCGAGTTGAGCAACACCAGCCCCGCTATGAAGGCGATGGCGGCGGAGATCGGCGGGGCTAGTTCATGCGCTGCCGCCCGCGCCAAGACGACCCATTCCCGTGTGTCGTTCGCAGCGGGTGATGGTTCGGCGCTTTGATCGGCAGTTTGCATGCGCAACGGCCTGCCTGAAGCGTGCGCTTCAAACAAGGCCGGCTTGATTACAGTTTTGTTGGCTGACGCTGTGATTGCGCGAAAGCGGCTGCGCCCTCAGCGCCCGGTGGGCAGATCCTTAAACGCCACGTCCTTGTCCACCCGGACATCGCCGGGCAGGCCCAAGACGCGCTCGGCAATGATGTTTTTCAAAATTTCGTCCGTACCGCCCGCAATCCGCAGGCCGGGGGCCCACATGAAGCTTTGCTGGAACAAGCCTTCCTGTGGCGACAAATCATTGTCGGCAATGATGCCGTAATGGTCTTGCGCCTCAATCCCGGCGTTGGAGATTTCCTGCAGCTGATTGGCGGTGATCAACTTGCCGATCGAGCTTTCGGGGCCTGGCGTTTGGCCCTTGGACAGGGCGGTCATGGTGCGGAACTTGCCGAGGCGGTAGCCTTCAGCTTTCACCACCCAATCAGCCAAGGTTTGGCGGAAGGCACCGTCTTGCAAAAGCGTGCCGCCGGTGGGGCCTGACGCATTGCGGGCGAAATCCATCAGCTCTTTATAGTCTGGGCCGTAGCCACCGCCGACGGCGAGGCGTTCGTTCATCAAGGTGACCAGCGCCACGTTCCAGCCGTTGCCCTCCCCGCCCAGCAATTGCGCGTGCGGGATGGCGACGTCTGTAAAATAGACTTCGTTGAAGGTGGAGCCGCCAGACATCTGGTGGATCGGGCGAACCTCGATGCCGGGGGACTTCATGTCCACGAAGAACATCGACAGGCCCTTGTGCTTGGGCACGTCGGGGTTGGTGCGCACCAAAAGGATGCCCCAATCGGAGAATTGGGCCCCTGATGTCCAGACCTTTTGGCCATTGACCACCCAGGTATCGCCGGTGCGGACAGCTTTGGTTTTGAGGCTTGCCACATCGGAGCCGGCGGAGGGTTCGGAAAAGAGCTGGCACCAGATCTCTTCGCCCTGCAGCGCTGGGGGCACATGGCGCTGCTTTTGGGCCTCTGTGGCGAACGCAATCACCGTGGGCACGCACATGCCAAGGCCAATGGCGAAGGGGCCTGCGGGGGCGTCAAACTTCGATTCTTCCTGGCCGAAGATCACAGAGTAGATCGGCGGCAAGCCTTGCCCGCCTTGATCCTTGGCCCAGGTGATGCCGGCGAAACCGGCTTCGGCCTTGGCCTTTTGGTAGGCCTTGGCGGCGGCAACGTATTGCTTCTCGCTGAGGCGCTTTTGCAGGTTTTCCTTTTCCTGCCCTTTGAGTTTCACGGCCCCTTCGAGAAAGGCGCGGGCCTTGGCACGGAAGGCGGCTTCTTCAGGGCTGTCATGAAAGTCCATCGACGGATCCTCGCGTTTGACAGCGATGATAGGCGATTGTGCGCGCACGGCAACGGTGCCGTTGGGTCAAGCAACGGCACCGTTGGTACGATTTTTAAGCGGGTTTGGCCCAGGCGCGGACCAGCTGTTCGGTCACCGACAGCGGGGTTGAGCCATTGACCAGGACCGTGTCGTGGAAGCCCTTGAGGTCAAAGCGATCGCCCATCGCCGTGCGGGATTCCTCGCGCAGGCGCAGCAGGGTTTGGCGCCCCACCATGTAGCCGCAGGCTTGGCCCGGCCACACGCAGTAGCGTTCGACCTCCGTGACGATCGAAGAGCGCTGGTCGCCGGTGGCGGTGAGCATGCTTTCGATGGCTTGTTCCCTGGTCCAGCGCTTGGCGTGCAGGCCGGTGTCCACCACGAGGCGCGAGGCACGGAACGCGGCGGACTGGAGATAGCCCAGGCGGCCCAAGCGGTCGTTGGCATAGGCACCGAGCTCGTCTGCCAATTGTTCGGCATAGAGCGCCCAGCCTTCGGCATAGGCGTTGAAGCCCAGCATGGCCGTGCGGATGAACGGCAGGCCCTGCGCTTCCTGCTGGATCGAGATCTGCCAATGGTGGCCGGGCACGGCCTCATGATACGTCAGGGTTGGCAGGGTGTATTTGGGCCATTCTGAGGTGTCGCGCAGGTTGATGTAGTAGGCACCGGGGCGAGACCCATCGAGCGCTGCGGACTGGTAATAACCGCCAGGCGCGCCGGCCTCGATGTAGTCTGGCACGCGCTTGATCTCCACCTGGGCGCGGGCGAGCGTGCCGCACACTTCGGGCATGCGCGCGGTGATGGCGGCGGTTTGGGTGTTGAGGTCGGCCAGGAGCTGGGCACGCCCGGCATCGGTGTTGGGATAGAGCTGATTTGGGCGGCGCGAGATGGACTGAACACGCTCGGCGATGGTGCCGCGGGTGAGGCCCTCTGCCTGCAGGATGGCTTCCATTTCGCCTTGCAGTTCAGCCAGCACATCCAGCCCCATTTGGTGGATTTCGTCTGGGGTCATGGAGGTGGTGGTCTGGCTGCGCAGGGCGGTGGCATAAAGGGCTTCGCCGTCCTGCAGCTTCCAAACGCCGGCGTCTTGGGTGGCTTGCGGGCGCACCGCCTGCAAGGCTTCGATTTGGCGGCGATAGGCGGGGAGGATTTTGTCGCGGACCAGGGTTTCGGCGGCGGCGGTCAAGGCGGCGGCGTCGCCGGCGATGGCTGGGGTTTCGGCGGCGCGGCGGGCCAAGGATTTGACCAGCACCGTATCGGCCGGGGCGAGCGCTGCGAATTTGGTGAGCTGGGCGATGGCACCGTCAATCGAGAAGGTGGGCGCGATCCAGTTTGCGGCGGCATCGGCGGCAATGATCGCGGATTCTTGATCCAACATGCCGGCATAGGCTTCCAGCCGGGCGAGGTAAGCATCTGCGTCGGTGCGGTCGGTGATCGGATGGCGGCTATCGAGGAAATCCGGCACCCAAGTGTAGGCACCACTGATCTGGTTGACGACGTAAGGCGCATTGGCCCCGCCGCCATGGGGGATGCTCAGGCTATCGGCATCGTTTTGGAATGAGGTTTTGACCACTTGCAGACTGACAACGTCTTGTGCGCTCAGCGTTGCGGGGTCGATGGCTTCAAACTCGGTCAACACGCCATTATAAACGGCGCGCACGCGGGCAATACCTTCGCGGGATATATCGCTCAAGCGGGCCTTGAAGGGGCCGCCGGCGCGGGCTTCATCCACCGCGAGGCTAGTGGCGGTTTCTGGCTGTTCGCGCAGCAGGTTGGTGGCGGCAGTGTCCAGGATTGCCGTCAAATTCGGGGGCGTGACCTTTGAGGCGCACCCGGGCAGGCTCAGGGCCAAACCGGTGGCGGCGGTGCCCAACAGTAAGCTGCGGCGATCAATGTGCATGGGGTTGCCCTCCTGAAAATTTATCGATGCTCGATAGATCGAAGAAACCCTCAGGACAATAGGGTCTTGCTGTTGGCGCAGCGGCGCGTTAGCCACAGGTCGGGATGCCTGGAGGGTTGGGTGTGACCGCGGGAGGGGCCGATGGACGCCGCACGGGACTTCGAGATCTACAAGCTGCTGGTGGAAGAGGTGCGCGAGGCGCGCCGGGCGCGGCGGGAGCTTTCCAACACGTTCACAAGCCTAAATCTTGCCGGGGTCGGTGGGCTTGGCTTTTTGTTGGTGGGGTCTGGGCAGGAGGCGCACCCTGCCCTGCTGATCTGGCTGGTGGTGGCCTTGAGCCTGACCTGCGTGATCTGGTGGACGTCCAACGCCTATTACACGCGGCTTTTGAACGCGAAGTACGCCGTGATCTATGCCTATGAGGACCGGATTGGCCAAAACCCGATCCGCGATGAGTACAACGGCCTGGGAGACCGGCGCTGGTTCAAGTTCTTTTCGCTCGAAAAGATGATGCCGGTGTTGTTCGTGTTGGGGTATCTGGTGTTCTTGGCCTACGCGATGACGTGGGCGGACTTCTCTGACCTGTTTTTTGGCGCGCCGCAGCGGCTGATGACCTGGATCGCCGGCTTGAGGGGCTAGAGTTTCGCCAGCACCGCATCGCCCATTTCGATCGTGGTGCTGGTGCCGCCCAGGTCGCGGGTGCGCACGCCTGCTTCCAGGCTTTGACGCACGGCCGTTTCGATCCTGTCGGCCAGGTCTTGGCGGCCAAGCGACAGGCGCATCGCCATTGCCAAGGACAGAATAGCCGCCAAGGGATTGGCAAGGCCAAGGCCAGCGATATCTGGGGCGGAGCCATGGACCGGTTCATAGAGGCCGGGGGTGCCTGGTTCGCCCAGTGCAGCTGACGGCAACAGCCCGATCGAGCCAGTGAGCATGGCGGCCTCATCCGACAGGATGTCGCCGAACAGGTTGTCGGTGACGATCACGTCAAACTGTTTTGGGGCCTTTACCAGCTGCATGGCGCAGTTATCCGCCAGGATGTGTTCGAGCTCCACGTCTTCGAACTCGGCCTTGTGGAGGGCTGTCACCTCTTGTTTCCAGAGCAGGCCGGTTTCCATGACGTTGGACTTTTCCGCCGAGTGGACCAAGCCGCGGCGGGTGCGGGCGATCTCAAAGGCCACGCGGGCGATGCGATGGATTTCTGCGGTGGTGTAAACCTGGGTATCGACGCCGCGACGGCTGCCATCGGGGAGGGTTTCGATGCCGCGGGGTTGGCCAAAATAGACGCCGCCCGTCAGCTCACGGACGATCAAAATATCTAAGCCTGAGACCAGCTCTGGCTTGAGGGGCGAGGCGTCGGCCAGGGCTGCAAAACACAACGCCGGACGCAGGTTGGCAAACACCGCCATTTCCTTGCGCAGGCGCAAAAGGCCCGCCTCCGGGCGCACCGCCCGCGCGGCGTTGGCCCATTGCGGGCCGCCGACCGCGCCCATCAGCACAGCATCGGCGCGCTTGGCCAGCGCCACTGTTTCGTCGGCAATCGGGGTGCCGGTAAGGTCCAGCGCTGCGCCACCAAACGGAGCTTCAACCTGTTGCAGCTCTGGCCAAACGGCATGCGCCACGCGGCTGGCTTGGGCGGTCACTTCGGGGCCGATCCCGTCGCCGGGCAAAAGCAGGAGGGTTTTGGTCATGGGCGGCGATCAAGCGCGACGCGGGGCGAAGGTCAAGCGCTGAGGTGGGTGGACCGGCCAGACTTATCCCCCTCCCCCCTGCCTTGAGTTAGGCTTTGCTCATCCACACCGGTATCGGGGATGAAGCGCTTTCCCTTCAAGGTGTGGAACGGTTTGGTGGAAAGCCCCGGGGCGAAACGATCCCTGGGCGAAGCGATCCGTGGGCGAAGCGATCCGTGGGCGGAACACATCGAGGGTAAGCCCCCGTGCGAAAGGGGTCGTTGAAGAGTCTGCCGAAACGCGCGCCAGGCAGGCAAACCGTGCGGCGGTGGTTGGGGTGGTCGAACCCGAAACCATCCGGATACAAACTAAAACGGCACCGCCGGATTGCTCCGGCCACCGTCGCTCCCCGATTTCCTTCGCACGGCGCTCGGGCCGATGCGGCCCTTGGTGTTGGCGGCAAAGCGCGCGTTAGATTGGCTGCCAATGGCTGACGTCGTATTGCGCCATTTGGCGCTCGCCAATGCCTGCATCTGGCCAGGCCGCCCGCCACGCCGTCATGTGTGGGCTTGCGCGATGATCAGCTAAGGCCTGGGCGTTTTCAAACACCTCGAAGATGCGCACCAGATGGTCATCCAGGACATCAAAGGCAAAGGCATAGGCGATGCAGCCTGGTTCTGCCCTGGAGGCGGCGACGATCGCTTCGATGTGGGGCAAGGCTTGGGGTTTGTGGCCCGGCGCGATGCGGATAGTGCCGGCTAGAACGATCACTTCAGCCATGGCGCGGCCATCCGACGGCGCGCCTCAAACGCGTCGATCGCGTCTGCGCGCTTTAGGGTGAGGCCGATATCGTCCAGGCCCTCCACTAGTTTCTGTTTGCGCCCAGGGTCCAACGCGAAGCTGAACACCTGGCCGGTGGGGGATGTGACGGTTTGGGCGATCAAGTCCACGGCCACTTGGTGATTGGCGCCGCGCGCCTCTTCCAGCAACACCGCCACGGCATCGGCCGGCAAGGCGATGGGCAGGATGCCGTTGTTGAAGCAGTTGTTGAAGAAAATGTCGGCGAAGCTTTCCGAGATCACGCAGCGAATGCCAAAGTCCTGGAGGGCCCAGGGGGCGTGCTCGCGGGAGGAGCCACAGCCGAAATTGGGCCCGGTGATCAAAATGCCGGCGTCTGCGTAGCCTGGCTGATTGAGCACGAAGTCTTCGACCGGGTTGCCCTCTGGAGTGAAGCGCATGTCGTAAAACAGGCCGGCCCCGAGGCCGGTGCGCTCTACTGTGGAGAGGAATTGTTTGGGGATGATCTGGTCGGTGTCGATGTTGGCGATCGCCAGGGGCGCGGCCACCGCGGTCAAGCGGGTGAAGGGTTGCATCAGGTGGGCTCTTTCGCCGCTGCTTGGAGGAACAAGGTGGGGACGCTACAGGTTTGCGACTTCACGGTGAAGACCTCGGTGGCCGGTTTGCGGCCCGGCCGGAGCGGGCTTACCTCCACGCCGGCGGCCGCGAGGCGGGCACGCGTGGCGGCGGCGTTGGGGGTTTTCCAGGTCAGGCCCCAGAGATGGTCTGGCGCTTGCGGATCGGGGGTTTTCAGGTCCTGCACGATTTCCAGGATGGTCTGGCCGCAGCGGAAGAACTGGAAGCGGGCGCCCCAGGCTGGCGTGGCGCGGTCCAGGCGCAGATCAAGGCCCAGGCGGGCACCGTATAGGGCCGCGGTGCGATCTGGATTCTGGGTGCGGATCACGGCGTGGTCGAGGGCGGTGGCGCTGGCTTCGCTCGGCGCTTCGAGGCTTGAGTCTGGCAGGGGCCTATCGCGCTCCAGCACGAATAGGCGGGTGCCACCGGAGGCGGCAGCGCCCACACGGGTGCGTCGCCAGGCCCTGGAATGGCCCGACTGTGCGTCAAAGCTGCTGGCGCTGATGATCGGTTCTGGCTCAAGGCCGCGCCGCTGCATCAGCGCGTGGGTCGCATCCATGTCGTCTGTGGCAAACGCGAGGCTGGCGAGGCCCTCCCCGCTTGCGTCCAACACGGCGCGCAGCCGATCGGCAACGGGGCCGTCACCGTCTGGGGCCATCAGCTCAATCGCGATGTCGCCGACCTTGAACAGCGCCACAATGACACCGCCCTCGCCGGCGGCGCGCCAGCACGGCCGTCGCCCCAACAGGAGGCGATAGGAGGCTATGGCGGGCTCGATGGCGGCAACGGCCACCACCACATGATCAAGGCCGGTCAGCATGGGGTGGCGTTAGCGAGGGGCATTGGCCCCCAGCCGTGGCCGCGGCGGCGTGCCTGGCACGAAGCCGAACGTCAAGGTGGAGGTTGCGGACATGAGATTCTCGTTGCCGGAGGCACCGACCGTGTAATTGATCGTGGTGGTGGCATTCTTGACGAGGCCTGTGCGCATATCGACCGCGCCGCGGGTGTTTTCGGTGTAGTCGAGTTCGATCGTTGCGAGGGCTGCGGCGACCATGCCGGCCATAGCCTGGCCAGTGGTTGCGGGATCAGTGCCTTCCGGCACCGCAGGCATCACCGGCGCTGCGGCTGCCAAGATCTGCGGCATCAGGTTTGCTGCCATGGCGTTGAGGCTGGTTTTCAGCGCGGTTTGATCCAAGGTGACCCTGCGGGTGAAGGTCGCTTCGTTGGCTTGGCGATCCACACTCTCCAGGGTGATCGAACCGGCATAGCGGATCGGGGCCGCGCCGAACGGCAGCGCGATCAAAGACTCTGTGGGCGTTTCCACGCCTGCCCGGAGGGATTGACCCTGCAGGCCGCTGATCATCGGCATGGCCATCATGCCGGCGGCGATGCGATTGTCGAACCCATCCAGGACAAGCCCTGTGACGTTGTTGATCACCGCGGCAATGGCTGCGGGACTGGGCGACGCTGCCGGCGCGCCACCCGGCTGGGGCTTGGGCGTGCCGTCTGGGCTCACGGAAACCTGCGGCTGGCCTGCTGCGATCATTACCGCACCCGAGGCGATGAGCGCGAGGTTCTCGGCGCGCTCGCGCCAGTCTGGCCAGTTCAAGAGTTCAACACAGGCACCGCTGGCATCGACCCGGCAGACAAAATCAATATCTGTCATCAGCCGTGTGGCGGCCGACAACATCGTTCCCATGGCGGGCCACGGCAGGTTCGTTGTGTCTTGGCCGCTTTCGAGCGACTCGATGCCAATGTTTTCAATCGACCAACGCCAAACGCCGCCGTCCCGGCCGAACTGTTCGACATCCAAAGCCAAGGTGTAGGTGAAGACGGCGGACATGTCTTCGGTCTCGCCGGGACCATCGATATTTGTGTCGATGCGCCCTTGCATCAGATAGTGTTGACCGGCTTCGACGCGCAGCGGAATGGCAACTTCGCCGTTGCGCGCGCTGTTGCCGGTGGAGGGGAACGCCGAAACCTGTTGCGCCGCAGCCGGGGCAGCCGGGTTGAAAGCAAAAAGGCAGGCCGTGCTGAACGCTGCAGCCGTGAGAACGCGCTTCATGGTGTGTGTCCCCGCTTCACAAAAAGGGCCCGGTGGCGAACCTGCAACCGCGACTTTGGCTTGCTTAGCAGGGGAATGGGCGTTCGTCACCCGGCACGGGGATCTGCCAATTTGCCGGCAATTGCAGACGCAGCTGCGACCAGCGGACTGACCAGATGCGTGCGCGCGCCGCGGCCTTGCCTGCCCTCAAAGTTGCGGTTTGAAGTGGAGGCCACGCGCTCGCCGGGGCCGGCAACGTCTGGGTTCATGCCCAGGCACATCGAACAGCCGGGCTCGCGCCATTCAAATCCGGCCGCGGTGAATACCGTGTCCAGGCCTTCCTGTTCAGCCAGTTCACGCACAAGGCCCGAGCCCGGCACGATCATCGCCCGCACATCTGGCGCGACCGACTTGCCCGCCACAAAGCCTGCAACGGCGCGGAGGTCTTCTAATCTGGCATTGGTGCAGGAGCCGATGAAGACGCGGTCGATCGGCAAGCCAAGCAGCGGTTGGCCGGGGTTTAGGCCCATATACTCCAGCGCGCGGCGGGCGGTTTCGGCCTTGATCGGATCGGCAAGCGCTGCCAGGTCGGGGGTGTGGCCGGTGATGGGGGCGGTTTGGTCTGGGCTTGTGCCCCAGGTGACGGTTGGGGCAATAGTGGCGGCGTTGATCACAACCTCGCGATCGAAGCGGGCGTCTGGATCAGACCGCAAGGTGCGCCACAACAAAAGCGCCTCTTGCCAGCCGCCGCCCTTTGGCACCGCGGGTCGCCCCATCAGGTATTTGTATGTGCTTTCGTCGGGGGCGATCAGGCCCGCGCGGGCACCGGCTTCGATGGACATATTGCAGACCGTCATCCGGCCTTCCATCGACAAGGCGCGAATGGCGTTGCCCGCATATTCAATCACAAAGCCCGCGCCGCCAGAGGCACCAATTTCGGAGATCGTGTATAAGATCAGGTCTTTGGCTTCCACGCCGGGGGCCAGTTCCCCGTCTATCGTGATGCGCATGTTCTTGGCCTTGCGGGTACGCAGGGTTTGGGTGGCCAGGACGTGCTCGACTTCGCTGGTGCCAATGCCAAAGGCCAATGCGCCGAACGCGCCGTGGGTGGAAGTGTGGCTGTCGCCGCAGACGATGGTGATGCCTGGTTGGGTGCGGCCCTGCTCTGGGCCCACCACATGAACGATCCCGTTTCGCACATCGCCCATCGGGAAATACTCGATGCCGTGCTCCTGCACGTTGCGGGTGAGCGTTTCCAATTGAATGCGAGCTTGGGTGTCTTTGACACCTGCCAGGCCAAGGTGCTGGTTTTCGGTGGGGGTGTTGTGATCGGCTACGGCCAAGGTCAGATCGGGGCGCCTGACTTTACGCCCCGTAGCCTTCAAGCCGGCAAAGGCCTGCGGGGTCGTGACCTCGTGGATCAGATGCAAATCGATATACAGGAGGGCCGAGCCGTCCTGCTCTTGGGCAACGACGTGGGAGTCCCAGATTTTGTCGTAGAGTGTTTTCGCCATGGGTTGTGTGTAGCGGGTCGTGCGGGTCAGTCGCAACCGTCGCGAACGCCGCGGAACAAGACGGCTTGCGCCCCGGCGGCCGCATATGTGACTTGCAGCGCCTCCGGGCCGCCTTGCAAAAACAGCCGCGTGTTGTTGGCCCCGGCGAATTCGGCTTCGAACGGGCCACCGCCGACCAGGGCGAAGGTTTCCATTGCAGCTCCCGATCCGGCTGGGGTACGCACCAGGATGAGACCGATTTGCGAAGGTTCCAGGAGGAGACGTTCGGGCTCCTTGAGACCTGAGCCTTCCTCCCGCAGAACTCCTAAGATCGCCCGACTGGCTGGGTGTGGCGGCAGCCAACGCATGGTTTGGCGATGGTCTTGGGTGATCCAACAGCCGCGCACGAAGCTCAGGTCTGGGGACGGTTGCGGCGCGGTGGCACAGGCAGCCAGCAGGCCTACCAATAGGGCCGCGCAGCTAGCAGAAATGGAGCGGTTCATAGCGTCGGTCCTAGCAGCTCTTTCAGCGATTGGGTGCAGGCGAGCGAAATGATCGTTGTTTCTGGCGGACAAAGCAGGGTGGACCGGGCGGCGCTTGATGGTGCCATCGCTGCGGGCCTTGCCCACCGCGGCTGGGTGCCCCGGGGCGGTTGGGCGCAAGATTATCCCGCCCGCCTGGGCTGCTTTATGAGTACCCCCTGTTACAGGAAGCGACCTCAGCCAACCCCGCTTATCGCACCCGCCTGAATGTGCGCGACAGCGACGCCACTTTGATCCTGTGGCGGGGGGTGGGTCGCTTGAGTGGCGGAACTGCGGCCACGCAGCGCTATTGTGTGATGGAGAACCGCCCGCATCTGGTTGCCAATTCAGACGACCTTGGCGTGGTGGAAGCGATTGGTGCTTGGTGGGCGGCGCTCTGCCCTGCTGCGCTGAATGTGGCGGGGCCGCGGGAGAGCGGCAGCCCTGGGGCCTACGCTTCGGCGCGCCCGGTGCTGGATGCGGTATTTGCTTTGCGGCTTAGGTGAAGGGGGCGAGCTCGCCGGTGCTTTCGAGTTCGATGGGGCCGGTCATGCGGACGCGGTCGTCCTGGGCGTTCCAGTCGATGTGCAAGGTGCCGCCATCGACCTCCACCTCCATTTGGCGCACGCCCCTGCCCTGGCGATGGGCCGCCACTACCGCCGCGCAGGCCCCCGTGCCGCAGGCTTTGGTGAGTCCGGCACCGCGTTCATAGACCCGCAGGCGCATGCGGTCTGGGCTGCGGATTTCGGCAAAGCCGACGTTCACGCCCTCTGGAAACAAAGCGTCTTTTTGTACCTGCGGGCCGATCACGCCGACTGGCAGGCCAAGCAGCGTTTCGACAAAGAACACGACGTGCGGGTTGCCCATGTTGGCTGCCCCTGGGCCGCTGAGCAGTTGGAGGCCGGCTTCGAATTCAAAGTCCAGGCGGGTTGTATCCATGGGGCGCGAGAGGGGGACTTCCTCCCATTTGAGGAGCGGCGAGCCCATGTCCACAGTAATCAATTCAGGGCCTTGGCGTTCGACACGCAGCAGCCCTGCCCCGGTTTCAATCTTGACCGGCGCGTCGCCGTTTTCTTCAAACAGGATCCAGCCGACGCAGCGCGTGGCGTTACCGCAGGCGAACACTTCCTCGCCGCTGGCGTTCCAGATGCGCATATAGGCGTCGGCGCGGATCGACCGTTCGATCGCGATCACCTGGTCACAGCCGGCCCCGGACCCCCGATCCGAAATGGCGCGGGCCTGGGCGGGGGTGAGGCTGAGGCTGCCTGCGTCGCGGGCATCCAACACAACGAAGTCGTTGCCGCAGCCGTTCATCTTGAAATATCGCATCGACCGAATTCCTGACCGGTGCCAACGGTTCTTGAGGTTGCCCCATAGGCTAATTTAGGGGGATTAACGAACTGAGCAATTCTTTGGCCAATGGCTTGGCGGGCGGGCTACGATCTGCTTGGGTGCGCGCCTCTTGGGGAGATTGCTATGCGATTGCCGTTTGTTTTGGCCAGCCTTTGCCTCCTGGGCGTGAGTGGATGTGCAAGCTTGATGGGTGGAACAATGAGTGGGTCGCAGGACCGCTATGCCTGGATGGAAGAGGTTGAAGGCGAGCGCGCTTTGACCTGGGTGCGGACGGAAAACACCCGTTCGCTGGCCGTTTTGGAGGCCGACGCCCGCTACCCAGGCCTGCTGGCCGATGCGCAAGCAATCGTGAACAACAGGGACCGCCTGCCGCTGGGCTCGATCCAAGACGGTTACCTTTACAACTTCTGGCAAGATGAAACCAACGTGCGCGGCATTTTGCGTCGTGCAAGCTTGGCCAGCTATGGGGCCAACCAGCCGGCTTGGGAAACGGTGCTGGATTTCGACGCGCTGGCCCGCACGGAAAATGCCAATTGGGTCTATAAGGGGTGGAACTGTCAGCCGCATGGGGGCACGCGGTGCATGGTGTCTTTGTCCGATGGCGGGCTGGACGCCAGCACGTGGCGGGAGTTTGACCTTGCAACCCGAACTTTCGTTGAGGGCGGCTTTGTTGTGCCGGCCGCGAAGTCCAGCGTGGAATGGCTGGACAATGACACGCTGTTGGTGGGCACCGATTGGGGGCCAGGCACGCTGACCGACAGCGGCTATGCGATGGTGATCAAGCGCTGGAGCCGCGGGACGCCGCTTGCAAGTGCCAGCGAGGTCATACGTGGCCAGTCTGGCGATGTGGGTGTGTTTGTCGGCTCGATCGAAGGCGAAGATGGCACCCGTGTGCCGATGGCGGTTGAGGCGGACACGTTCTTCACTTCCACCACTTGGCGGCTTGACCGGGCGCAGCCGGCGCAAATGACGTTGCCGCCGATGTCGTCGGTCGTGGGCCTGCACAAGGGTCAGGTTCTGGTGACGCTGCAGGAGACGTGGACGCCGCCGGGCGCGGCTGCTGCCTTGCCGCAAGGCGCATTGGTGGCGATTCCTGTGGATCAGGCTGATGCGGCCGCCCCGCCGGTAACTCTGGTTTATGGGCCAGGGCCACGGGATTCGATCGAAGGGATTTCGATCACGCGCGACGCGGTTCTGGTGGCCGGTTATTCCAACGTGCGTGGCCGGGTGATCCGGTTCACGTTTGACGGGCGGGCGTGGCTCGAGAACGACGTGCCGCTACCGCCCAACGGCGCGGTGTCCATCACGGCGGCAAGCCCTTATGAGAGCACGGCTTTTGCCGTGTTTGAAGATTTCCTGCGCCCCTCGACACTGTATGCGATCAATGCGCGGTCCGGACAGGCAACGCCCGTGCGGTCCTTGCCGGCGATGTTTGATGCCAGTGGGCTTGTGAGTGAGCAGTTCGAAGCGGTCAGCCGCGATGGCAACCGGGTGCCCTACTTCGTGATCCACCGGCGCGACATGCCGATGGATGGCTCAACCCCCACCCTGCTTTACGGATATGGCGGGTTCCAAGTGTCGATGACGCCGGCCTATTCGGCGAACGTTGGGCGGCTCTGGTTGGCGCGGGGCGGTGCTTATGTGTTGGCCAACATCCGTGGCGGGGGCGAGTTTGGGCCGGCCTGGCACCAGGCCGGCCTGAAGACCAATCGTCAGGTGGTCTATGACGACTTCATCGCCGTGGCGGAGGATGTGGAGCGGCGCGGGATCAGTTCGCCGCGACGGCTGGGGATCATGGGGGGCTCCAATGGCGGGCTGTTGATGGGCGTGATGCTCGCGCAGCGGCCAGAGCTGTTCCGGGCCGCCGTGGTGCAGGTGCCGTTGTTGGACATGCTGGCCTTTGCGAACGAGAACATGCTGGCTGGCGCTTCCTGGGTGGATGAGTACGGTGATCCGCGGCTCGGGGCAGATGGCCAACCGACCCACCCGGCGGAGCGGGCGTTCTTGGCGCAGCTTTCGCCCTATCAAAACATCAATCCGCAGGCGGTGGCCGGGGTGGAGCCGTTCTTTGTGACAAGCACAAAGGATGACCGGGTGCACCCTGCTCACGCCCGCAAGACAGCGGCACGACTGCAGGCTGCCCGGGTGCCGTTCTACTACTATGAAAACATCGATGGCGGTCATTCGGCGGCGGCCAATCTGCAGGAGGCTGCGCGGCGGCGAGCTCTTGAATATACCTATCTGACGCGCCGGCTGATGGATTGATCTGATGAGCTGGTGGTTCAAGATTCCGCTTTGGGTTCGCATTCTATTGGCGATGATTTTGGGCGTGGCGCTTGGGTTTGCGCTGCGTCCAGACAGCGGAATTCAGCTAGGGGTGGATGCAAAGGCGGTCACTGATAGCTTGAAGCTGGTGGGTGACGCGTTTGTGCGCCTGATCCGCATGTTGGCCGTGCCGCTGATTTTTGTGTCGGTCACGGCGGCGGTCGTGTCGATCGGGGATCTTGGCAAGCTTGGGAAAAGCGGGGCCAAAGTTGCCGCACTTTACCTGCCGTCGGGGGTGATGGCGGCGGGGCTCGGAATTGCGCTTGGGGTGTTCTTGCAGCCAGGCGTTGGCCCGGCCATCATCGCGAGCGGAACACCGCCGGCACCGGCCGATCCCCTAACGCTGCGCCAAATCGTGGAACAGATCATTCCGGCAAACCCGGTGCAGGCCCTTGCTAACGGCGACATGCTGTCCGTAATTTTGTTTGCGCTGCTATTTGGGATTGGCCTGTTGGGGGCTGGCAAGGCGTCTGAGGCGGCGGCACAGGCGATCGACGGGGCCGCGCACGCGTTCATCAAGCTTACGGGCTATATCATGGAGCTTGCGCCGCTTGGGGCGTTTGCGCTGATGACCTGGGTTGTCGCGCAGATGGGGGCCGACGCGTTGCTGCGCTTGGCGGCCTTGATCGGGTGCGTCTACTTGGGATGCTTCATTTATGCGATCGTCGTTTACGGCGGGTTCTTGCGATTTGGCGTGAATTTGCCGGTGATCCCGTTCTATCGCGGGATGCTGGAACCGATGGCTGTGGCCTATGCGACCTCGTCGTCTAATGCCACTTTGCCTGTCACCATGCGAGCGATGATCGAAAAGCTCGGCATTTCGCCGCGGATGAGCGCGTTTGTGTCTTCGCTTGGGGCCACCGTGAACATGGATGGCACGGCCATGTATTTGGCGCTGCTGACGGTTTTCGGGGCCCAGATGTTTGGCGTTGAGCTCTCTACACCGCAGTACGTGGCGATCGCAGTGACCGCCTCGCTCGGGGCGATCGGGGCGGCTGGCATTCCTGGTGGATCGATCATCTTTATGCCGGTGGTGTTTGGCGCGGTTGGGGTGCCTTTGGAGGTGATCGCCATTGTGCTCGGGGCTGACCGATTGATGGACATGGCGCGAACGGTTTTGAACGTGATCGGCGATGCTGTGGCCGCTGTTGCGGTGGCAAAATGGGAAGGGGAACTGGACATCCCCGCTTATCGCGCCAATAAGGCGGTCTTGGAGGCACCATGACCATCGTGCGCATTATCGTCGCCCTTTCGGGCCTGATCCTGGGCGGGGCCATCCTGTGGGCGGCCACCCAGTCTGGCAGCTATGCGAACGGCGGGCTGCACGGCAACCTGTTTGAGCAAGGGTCTGCCATTCTTACCCTGCCCTGGGGCAAAGTGACGATGCTGGACCTGTACATCGGGTTTGTGCTGTTCGCGGTGATCATTTTCGTGGCGGAGAAGAGCTGGCTGGTTGCCGCGCTTTGGATCGCGCCGCTGCCGTTCTTGGGCAACGTGTGGGCCGCGGTCTGGCTGCTTGTACGGTTGCCGCATCTGGCAAAGCAGCTCAGCCGGCCAGACTGGCCGACGTCATAGCCACCGCTTGCGCGAGGATCACGGCGAGGAGTTTGGCGTCTTGGGTGCGGGGTCCGTTGGCGCGCCAGGCGATGCCCAAGGACCGCCCGATGACCGGCTCGTTGAACGCTTGAACGACCACATCGGTCCCGCGGGCGATGCCGGCGCTGGCGGCCAGTTTTGGAAGCAGCGTCACTCCCATGCCGCCGGCGACCATTTGAACGACGGTGTGCAGGCTGGTGGCACCGATTTCAGCGAGACGCCGACCCGGCGCAGGAGCTCGGCAAACGCTCAAAGCCTGGTCGCGCAGGCAATGGCCGTCCTCCAGGAGCAGCAATTCATCAGGCGATATCTGGTCTGGCATCAGGTCGTTGCGGCCTGCGAGGGGATGGCGCGTTGGGCAGGCCAGGAGGAACTCGTCCTCGGCGAAGGCGAGCGTTTCGATACCGGACGCTTCGTAGGGCAGCGCGATGACGGCCGCATCGAGGGTGCGGGCGCGCAGGGCTTCGACAAGCCGGGCCGTGGTCTCTTCGCGCAATTGCAATTGGAGTTCGGGGCAGTTGGCGCGTAGCAAGGGCAGTGCCCGGGGCAGGAGAAAAGGGGCGATCGTGGGGATGGCCCCAAGGCGGAACGGACCCGTAAGGGGCGCGCCGGCTCCCCGCAGGGCGCGGGCGAGCTCTTCCACATCGGTGAGGATCGAGGCAGCGCGAGCGGCGGCCTCCTGCCCTGCCGGTGTGAGGACCGCACCGGCGCGGGTGCGGTCTACCAGGGAGACGCCGAGGACCGCCTCAAGCTCCTTGATGCCCGCCGACAGACTGGGCTGAGCGACGCCAACCGCCTCCGCCGCTTTGACAAAACCACCATGGGCCGCAAGCGCTGCAAGAAACTGAAGCTGGCGCAGCGTGGGTAAATGAGACGCTGGTATCGTTGGATTAGTCATAGCCACCAGCTATATCGCGGGGCACAGGTATTTACTTGGCTTATTTTCAAAAGGGACGCTTTGCCGCTGCCTGACGGGCCGGCTCGGGGCCTGGATTGACATTTAAGGGGTGCGGCGCCATCAAGCGTGCCTTCGCGCCCTTCCAGATGCGCGATTTGACCTGTCCATGGGGCCCCTGTAGCGGGGGACGATCCCCGGGAGACTGGCGAGGTCCCCCGCTCGACGTGATCGTCCAGCGGGGCCTTTTGCGTTATGCTGGATCCGCGATGCATGGAGACGCTGATGTTTGACGCGCTGACGGAACGGTTGACGGGGGCCTTTGAACGCCTCACCGGCCGAGGCGCGTTGTCTGAAAAGGACGTCGATGCGGGCCTACGCGAAATTCGTGTGGCGCTTCTGGAAGCGGACGTGGCGCTGCCCGTCGTCAAGGATTTCATCGCCAGCGTGCGTCAGGAGGCGGTCGGCGAGGCGGTGATCCGCTCGGTTAAGCCGGGCCAGCAGATTGTTAAAATCGTGCACGATGCGCTCGTGCAAATGCTCGGCGGCGACGGACCGCCCGAGGGCCTGCGGATCGACGGGGAGCCGCCAAACGTCATCATGATGGCGGGTCTGCAGGGTTCTGGCAAAACCACGACCACGGGCAAGTTGGCGCTTCGGCTTTCCAAGACTGACAAGAAAAAAGTGTTGGTGGCCTCGCTGGACGTGCGGCGCCCAGCGGCGATGGAACAGCTCGCCACCCTTGCCAAAAGTGTAGGCGTGGACTGCCTGCCGATCGTGGCCGGTCAAGCGCCGCAGGACATCGCTCGGCGCGCCTTGCAGGCCGCACGCCTTGGCGGGCATGATGTTTTGATCCTCGACACGGCCGGGCGCACGACGCTCGATGAGGACATGATGTCGGAGGCGGCGTCGATCGCTGCCATCGCCTCCCCTGGCGAGATTTTGCTGGTGGCCGACAGCCTTACCGGCCAGGACGCGGTGGAGACCGCGCGGCGGTTTAACGAGCGCTTGAAGCTGACCGGCTTGGTGTTGACCCGAGCCGATGGCGATGGGCGGGGCGGTGCGGCGTTGTCGATGCGGGCGGTGACCGGCTTGCCGCTCAAGTTCCTTGGGGTTGGGGAACGCCCGGATGGGCTTGAGGTGTTCGATGCACGCCGGGTGGCGGGGCGGATCCTTGGGCAAGGCGATATCGTTTCGCTGGTGGAAAAGGCGTCTGCGAGCGTCGATCACGCGGAAGCTGAAAAGCTCGCCCGCAAGCTGCAAAAGGGCGTGTTTGACCTTGATGATATGGAAAAACAGCTGGCACAGGTTTTGTCGATCGGTGGCCTGAAGGGCATCATGGGCATGCTTCCGGGCGTGCAAAAGGTGAAGAGCCAGATCAGCGAAGCCAGCCTGGACGACAAACAAATCCGGCGGCAAATTGGCATTATCCGTTCCATGACGAAGGCAGAGCGGGCGAAGCCTGACCTGATCGACGGCAAGCGTCGTCGGCGCATCGCCAAGGGTTCGGGCGTTGAGGTGGCAGAAGTGAACCGCCTTTTGAAAATGCACCGAGCGATGGCGGACATGGCGAAGTCCATGGGCAAGGGCAAAATGCCGGCTGGCCTTGGCAGTGCCATGGGCGTGGGCTCAGGCGGTCGGCGAATGCCCAGCCCGCAGCAAATGCAAGCCATGGCTGGCAAAGCTGGCAGCGGCGGCCTGCCCGGTTTACCGGGCCTGCCTGGTTCGGCAAGCGGCGGGGGTTTACCGGGTTTACCCGGCCTGCCTGGCTTGCCTGGAAGTGACAAAAAGAAGACCTGAAACCACCTCTCCTCTCAACACACTCTTGATCAGCAAAAGGAAACTAACGTGTCTTTGAAAATCCGACTGGCCCGTGGCGGCTCCAAGAAAAAGCCGTTCTATTCGATCGTGATCGCCGATGCGCGGGCCCCGCGCGATGGCCGGTTCATCGAGAAAGTCGGCACCTACAACCCGATCTTGAAGTCTGACGACGAAAAGCGCGTGGTGCTGAACGCGGAACGCATTCAAGAATGGCTGGTCAAGGGCGCTCAGCCCACGGATCGTGTGCTGCGCTTTTTGGACAAGGCCGGCATGAAAACCCGCAAGGAACGCCACAACCCGCAAAAGGCGGAGCCGGGCAAAAAAATGCAAGAGCGCGCCGCTGAGAAGGCCGCGAAGTCTGCACAACCTGCCGCCGACAGGGCGGAGGGCTAAGGCCGATGCAACGGGCGATCACCCTCCTTGGATGGGTTATGATCGCCCTTTCGCCACTTCCTTGGATCGCGCTTTTTGCGTTGCCCTTCGTCGGCGTCAATCTTGGCGAAGGGGCGCTGGCGGTCATTGTGTTGCTGCTGGCGGCGGAGGCGCTGTTTTTCGCGGGCGCGGCGTTGGTTGCGCCGGCGCTCTTGAAGAACCGCGCCAAGCTCTTCGAGATGATTCGGGATCGGTTTCGCCATGACAAACCGTGACCGGCCGGCCCGCCCGGACCTGGTGTTTGTGGGTGCTGTGCTTGGGGCGTTTGGGGTGCGCGGCGAGGTGCGGGTGCGCGCCTTCACGGCGGTGCCAGACGCGTTGACGGCCTATGGCCCGCTTTTGGACCAGTCCGGCGCAGTGGTGATCACCCCAAAGCGCAGCCGCGCCATCAAGGACGGGTTGGCGATTACCGGTCCGGAGATCAAAGACCGCGACGCTGCAGAAGCACTAAAAGGCAGCGGACTTTATGTGCCGCGGTCTGCTTTGCCGCCAGTGGATGACGATGAGTTCTATTACGTCGACTTGCTGGGCTGTCAGGTGGAGAGCCTGACCGGCGAGGTGCTTGGGGTTGTGAAGGCGGTCCAGGACTTCGGTGCGGGCGACCTTTTGGAAATCGCTAAGCCTGAAGGCGGCAACTGGTTCTTGGCCTTCACCAAAGAGGCTGTGCCTGTGGTTGATCTGCCGGCAAGGCGCCTTGTCAGCACGCAGAAAGAGCCGCGGGTGAGCAAAGACGATCAACCGGAGGCGGACGATTGAGCTTCTCTGCCACCGTGTTCACCCTGTTTCCTGAGGCGTTCCCAGGGCCGCTTGGCGTTTCGCTGATTGGCAAAGCAAAGGCTGAGGGCATCTGGTCTTTGCAGACGGTGCAGTTGCGCGACTTTGGCGATGGGCCGCACAAGAAGTTGGACGATGCGCCAGCCGGCGGGGGGCCTGGCTTGGTCATGCGTCCTGACACTGCGGCGGCTGCCATCGACTGCATCGCCGCTGACGGGCGGCCTTTGATCTACCCTTCCCCGAGGGGCGCGCCCTATTGCCAATCGATGGCGCGGGATTGGGCTGCAGGGCCGGGGCTTCGGATTTTTTGCGGTCGGTTTGAGGGCCTGGATCAACGGGTGATTTCGGCGCGGGGGATGGTGGAAGTTTGTGTTGGAGAGGCTGTGTTAATGGGGGGCGAAGCGGCCGCCATTGTGATGCTGGAGGCCTGCGTGCGGCTGTTGCCCGGCGTGATCGGAAACGCGGAAAGCCTTGAAAAGGAAAGCTTCTGCGGCGACACCATTGAGCACCCGCACTACACCAAGCCACGCGTTTGGGAGGGGCTTGAGATTCCGCCAGTGTTGGTCTCTGGCGATCATGCGGCGGTGGCGCGATGGCGCGCGCAAAACGCGCTGCGCCGGCGTTCGACCGAGGGTTAGACGTCCCAGGCTGCGGCCTGGCCGCTTGTTTCATCTACTGCTGCGAAAATCTCATTCACCAGGTTTCGCTCGATTTCAGACAACTCGGGGCGCCAGATATCAAACAACAAAACCACCCGCAGGGCGTTGGAGGCGTTCCAGGCCTCGTGTTCGATGCTGTCGTCAAACACCACGAGCTCCCCTTCCCGCCATTCGCGGGTTTGAGATCCGACCCGCAAGAAGCATCCCGGAGGAGCGATCAGCGGCAAGTGGCAGATCAGGCGCGTGTTGACGAAGCCGTGGTGGGGCGGAATGCGCGCGCCGGGCTTTAGGGCCGAAAACAGGATCGAAGGCCCGCGGGCGGGCATGGCGGATACCGGCACGTTGGCAAGGGCCGCCATCGTAAGCGGACAGGCATCGATCCAGCCTGGGTTCGGTTTGCCATTCTTGACGAGGAAGCAGGCGCTCCAATCGGCGTTGCCGGCCATGCCGGAGGGATCGCTTCGGCCGGACTTCGGCGCTTCGACATAGGGCGCAAAGGCTGCTTGGCGCTGAAGGACCGCTTGGAGCTCTGCGCGGATGGCCGCGGTTTGGGCTTCCAGGTCCTTGGCCCAGGCGAAGTCTGAGCGGTCGTAAAACTCGATCTGCGGCAGCCCGGGAAAGTAGAACTTGAGGGGTTGTTGGACAAAAATCTGCCTGTGGCCCAGTTGAATTTCCAGCGCTTGGGACACCCGCGGCGGGATGGGTTGGCCTGCTGCGTGGGCTGCCAGGCGCGACTTTGCCGTGGCCTCAAACGCCTGCCCCACCAGGCCCGCGATGGCCTGACCTCGTTGCAGCAGCGCTTGCAGCTCGCGGGTTAGGGGTGCGGCTTGGGCTTCGCGCACGGCCTCGCGGTAGGTGGTCGAGGCCTCCCCTAAACGGCCCAGATCGGCAAGGGCAAGCGCACGGCTCGCCAACGCCTGGGGGTCTCGCGGGTTGCGTAGGAGCGCGCTGGCCGTTGCAGACAAAACGGCTTGAGGGTCTTCGGTGGACAACTTCATGCGGGCATCCAAGACGAGCGCTGGGGCTGCGTCAATTCAGGGCTATTTGGATTGAGCGATCAAGTTGGCGCGTTCGCTGTCGGTCAAGGGCCGCCAGCGCCCCTCTGGCAATTCGCCTAGCTGCAGCGGGCCAATGCGCACGCGGATCAAGTCTTTGACTTGCAAACCAACCGCTTCTGCCATCCGGCGGATCTGGCGATTGCGGCCCTCGGTCAACACAAAGCGCAGCCGGCCTTGGCCAATTTCTTCGACCTTGGCCGGCTTGAGCGCGCGACCGTCGAGGCTCAAGCCATGGCGGAGGAGCTTGATCTTTTGCGGCGCAAGCTGCCCGGCCAGGGTTACGTGATATTCCTTCTCAAGCTTGGAGAGCGGGCCGATGATCGCTTTTGTGAGCACGCCATCTTGCGACAGCAGCAGCAGGCCGCGGCTGTCCATGTCCAAGCGGCCAAGGGGTGCCACCCGCCAGGCGGGGTCAGGGGCAATCCGAACCGGGCCCCACTGACGCTCGCGGGTGAGAAGCCGGGCTGCGGGTATTTGGCCGGGCTCAGGCTGCGCAGACACCAGGCCGACCGGCTTGTGGACCACCAGCGTGACCTGAGCCTCCAGGGCGGCTCCAGCGGCCTTGGCGAGGGTTATGGTTTGGCCAGTACTGATCTTGTGGCCCAGGTCCTTGACCGGTTCGCCGTTGACCCTCACGTGACCGGCGGCAATCAGGGCTTCGGCCTCGCGGCGCGAACACACCCCTTCCTGCGCCAGCCATTTGTTGATGCGCACCGGCTCTGGGCCGTTAAAGATTCTGGTCCAATTCACATGCACACGCTTAATGCAGGCGCGTTCGCGAAAAAAGCCTGTCCGGCACCCCTCGACAAGGGCGGGCTGATCCTGTAGACGCCCCTTCTTTCGCGGTTTCCTGAGGGGACGGCGGCCTTTTGTTTTGGGCCGCGGGGTCTCTTCGACCCGAACGTGTGTTGAGTGCGGTTATGAATCTGATCCAAACGCTCGAAAAAGAAGAAGTTGCCCGCGTGAGCGGCGGCAAGGTGCTTCCTGTGTTTCAACCGGGGGACAACCTGCGGGTCAACGTTAAGATCAAAGAAGGCGAGCGCGAGCGCGTTCAGGCCTACGAAGGCGTGTGCATCGCGCGGGCCGGGGCCGGTTTGAACGCAAATTTCACTGTGCGTAAAATCAGCTTTGGCGAAGGCGTGGAGCGGGTTTTCCCGCTGTATTCCCCGTCGCTTGAGTCGATTGAGGTTGTGCGGCGCGGTAAAGTGCGGCGCGCGAAACTCTATTATTTGCGGGAGCGTCGCGGAAAGTCTGCACGGATCGCGGAGCGCACCAGCGTGCGCAAGGGCGAGAACGATAAAGCGTAAGCACAGTTGTGTAGCGCTTGACGTAGACGGCCACCGCGCGCACCTGATGGCATAGCCATGCGTGCACCCATTCCATCCCTTGAACCGTCTGCCCAGGCCCCTGAGGCGCCTGGGGTAGATGTGATTACGCTCGGGTGTCGGCTCAACGCCTATGAGAGCGACGTAATGGCGGCGCAGGCGCAGGCAGCCGGTCTTGCAAACACTGTGATCGTCAACACGTGCGCGGTGACCGCTGAAGCGGTGCGCCAAGCCAGCCAAGCGATCCGACGGCTGCGGCGCGAACGGCCCGATGCGGCGATTATCGTGACCGGGTGCGCTGCGACGATCGAGCCTGAGCGCTTTTCGAACATGCCGGAGGTCACGCACGTGATCGGCAACGGCGAAAAGGAGCTGCCGGGCACGTTTGCAGCCCTGGTTGCCCAAACGTTGCCCCGTGTCGCTGCAGACGACATCATGACCGTGCGGGAGATGGCCCCGCATATGGCAGGTGTGGCGGGGTCTCGGACGCGCGCTTTTGTGGCTGTGCAAAATGGGTGCGATCATCGCTGCACGTTTTGTGTGATCCCCTACGGGCGGGGTAATGCGCGCTCCATGCCTGCCGGCGGGGTGGTGGACGAGGTGCGCCGATTGGTGGAGCTTGGCACGCCAGAAGTGGTTTTGACGGGCGTGGACTTGACCAGTTGGGGGGCCGATTTGCCGGGCCAACCGCAGCTGGGCAATCTTGTCGCGCGGATTTTGAAGTTGGTGCCAGACCTTCCCCTGCTGCGGCTGTCTTCGATCGATGCGATCGAAATGGACGACCTGTTGTTTGAGTTGGTAACCGGGCATGAGCGGGTCGCGCCCTACCTTCACCTGTCTCTTCAGCATGGGGACGATTTGATCCTTAAGCGGATGAAGCGGCGGCATTCGCGGGCAGATGCGGTGGCGCTTGCATTGCGCTTGAAGGCCGCTCGTCCAGGCATCGCGCTTGGGGCTGATTTGATTGCTGGCTTTCCTACAGAGACGGAAGCTCACCTTGCTTCTTCGGTGTCCTTGATCCAGGAGGCTCAGCTCTCTTTCGTGCATGTTTTCCCCTACTCCGCGCGGCCAAATACGCCGGCGGCGCGGATGCCGCAGCTGGCGCGGGCGGAAGTCAAGCGCCGCGCAAGTGTGCTTCGCGATGCCGCGGCTTCGGCGCTTACGCGACACTTGGAGGGGTGGGTTGGGAGAACGGCGCACGCGCTTGTGGAAGAGGATGGCAACGCGCGCCTGCCGGACTTTTCCCCGGTGCGGATCGACGGCGGAACGGCCGGAGACCTGTGCTGCCTTCGCTTCACCTCTCATGATGGCCACAGGCTGCAAGGGACCGCGGCATGATCTGGGGACTGTTCAAGAAAAAGTCTGACAGCGTGGTCAGTGAGAGTGCGGTCGAGCCTGTTGCCAGCGTGGGCACCGACAGCGTTGCGCCCGAAGTGCCAGACGTGGTCACCGCGCCTGAAACGGATGCGCAGAAAAATGTGGGGCTGTTTGGGCGGCTATTTGATGGGCTCAAAAAGTCTTCCGCGAAGCTTGCCGATGGCGTTGCCGGGGTTTTCACGCGCAAGAAGCTCGATCAAGAAACGCTGGATGAGCTCGAAGAGTTGCTCATTCGCTCCGACATGGGTGCGGCCGCTGCCCACAAGATCACGGCTGGCCTTGCAAAGGATCGGTTTGACAAAGAGATTTCGGCCCCTGAGGTTCGGGCGGCCCTGGCAGACGAGATCGCAGATATCCTAAAGCCGCGGGGGGCTGCACTTGATCTGACCAACGGGCCGCGGCCGCGGATCGTATTGATGGTCGGGGTGAACGGCTCGGGTAAGACCACCACGATCGGCAAGCTGTGCGCTTTGCTCAGTCAACACGGCGCGAAGGTGGTGGTTGGAGCGGGCGATACGTTTCGGGCGGCGGCGGTGGAGCAGCTTGGGGTTTGGGCGCAGCGATCCGGGGCGACGCTTGTATCCAAGGGAGCGGGCGCGGACGCTGCGGGGGTTGCCTACGATACCGTTGCGCAGGCAATCGCTCTGGATGCGGACGTTGTTTTGATCGACACCGCTGGGCGGCTGCAAAACAAAACTGAGCTGATGGCGGAACTTGCCAAGATCGTCCGCGTGATCCGCAAAATTGTGCCCGATGCGCCGCACGAAACGCTGTTGGTGTTGGACGCGACGGTGGGTCAAAATGCGCTTTCGCAGGTGGAGGCGTTTAGAGCCACTGCAGACATCAGTGGACTGATCATGACGAAGTTGGACGGCACGGCCAAGGGCGGCGTGCTTGTGGCGATTGCGGAAAAACACGCACTGCCGATCCACTTCGTTGGCGTTGGCGAAACGGCGGAAGATCTGCAGGTGTTTGATGCAGTGCGGTTTGCGCGGGCATTGACCGGCGCGAATGACGCTTAAGTCACGCGGGGCGACGGCGAAGCCCACCACCTCGCCGCCGCCCGGTCCCCTGCCCGCCCGTTGTGAACAGGCCGGCAAGAGAAGTTCAGCCGCGCAGGACCCAAACTCTTCAGCCAACGGATTGGTTGGCTTTTGGGTGCCGGCGCAGCAATTCTTTGCGCGTCAGAGCGTCTCAGGGGAAGTCGTCGTCCCTGTCTTCAAATCGCAAATACCGATTGAGTGCGGCCTCCAACGTGGCGAAGCACGTTTGGGGATGGGGGCCTGCAATCCGTACTCCAAGATGCATGAGCGCCGTCGCAAGCTGGCGCCAAGCAGGGGGGCTCAGGCCCGTGTTGCCCACCCCTGCCACCAGCCCCATGCGCCAGCCGCTTGGATTGTCGCGGAACACTTCGACGGCGGCAGTTTCGATGCCGGTCCACTTCAAATAAACGTGGGTGCCTTTGCGCAGCTGCTCTTTATATGTGGTGCCTGCCATGCAGTTTTTCAAAGCAACCGAAAGGCGTGCCAAATCGAGGATTGTGGCCGGGCGCTCAAAACGCGGATCTAAGGAGAAATCCACTTCGAGGGGTTCGGCATCGAGGGTCAGGCGCAGCGCGACAAGTATTCTTTGCGGGTCTGAAACCCGCCGAAGACGCTCGGCCAGAATCGCGCGGTCAACCCATGCGGACGCCAGCAGGGCTTGGAGTGTTTCTGCGAGCGGTTGGGCGATGCCCGCGCGGGTGGCAATTTGAACAAGGCCAATCGACCGAAAGACCGACGGAATCGCCTTGAGCGTTTCGAGATGGGCCGGAATGATCGGTCGCAGATGGCGCAGGATCTCTGGGGCGGCATCGTCGGTGGCCAGCAGATCCCTCAAGCGTTGGTAGTCTTGCTTTTTCCAGGGGCCGTCATCGAGGCGAGTGAGGATGCGGGCGAGGTGTGGCGGCGCGGTTGGCACGTAAAGCTCGATCAGCCGGCTGGCGCTCATGGTTTCCAGGGCGTCGGCCAACGTCCGCAGGCCGGGGCGATTTTCAGGCGTGAACTCTGACAAGATCACCTGCGCCAAGTGCCGGCGCGCCAAGGGCAGCGCAAAATATTGCCAGTGATTTCGCGGGTACATTTTCGCCAGCGTGTGGGCGAAATCCGGCGAGGCTTCGCGAAGGGATGTCGAAGGCACCGTCGGTTGGCTTGCGAACCGGCGCCGGTGTTGGCGGCGAATTGTGCGCACGTAATGGCGGCGCGGCGGTAGGTTGTCGATCGGCACAGGTGCACCTCAGCTGTTTGGCAAACAGACACGCGAAAGCGTGAGCTGCTTGGCTCGCTTGATTCTCTTCCGGAAGGCCGCCCTGAACCCCGTCCCCCGAGGCGGCTCGTTTTGAGCGCGCCAGTGCGCGCGGCAATGGTTCGAGATGGCCCGCTAAAGCGCGGCGCGCATTACCAAAGTTGCCAAGTCACGCCGTTTGTTTGAGGCGTGCGAAGTGGACAAAGCTATGCAAAGGCGCGCCACGGGCGGCTCTCCCTTGTTGCGGTCGATGTTCGCGTGCGACATAGACCAATCGGCCTTCAATCAGGCCACTCCCACCCCCCAGGTCCATCGGCCAGTCTAAGCGAATTGTTTTCCCGTAATCAATACCTAAATGAACCATGTTCGGCCGCTCGGTGTGCCGCGACGCCGAGAGGCCCGCTTTAAGCAAGGCGCGTGAAGATCGGTGGATTTCAGCAGGCGTGACGAGAATTGGTGTGGTCCAGGGGCGGTCAGTTGGCGTATCTTAGCGCATGAGCAAGAATGAAACCGCGCGCGGCGCAGGCCAGCTGCTGATTGACCTCGGCCCGATCATCGCCTTCGTGCTGAGCTTCAATGTGCTGCAGCGGTTACCTGCCGATCACCCGGTCCATCGCCTTTTGGGCTCCACCCCATCCGACTCGATCTTCATCGCGACGGGGGTGTTTATTGCGGCAACTCTTTTTGCGGTGGTCTACGCTTGGTTCAAGACGCGCTCGGTTCCGCCGGTCCTGATTGTCACAGCAGTGCTCGTTGTTGGATTTGGCGGATTGACCCTGGCGCTTCACGACGAAGGATTCGTCAAGATCAAGCCGACTGTCGTGAACCTGTTCTATGCCATAGCGATATTTGGATCGATGCTCTTTGGGCACAACGTCTGGAAGCTGTTGTTCCGGCATGCCTTCACGTTGCCGGATCGCGTTTGGAAGACCCTGGCGGTGCGTTGGGGGCTGTTCTTCATCCTTATGGCGGTGATCAACGAGGCCATTTGGCGGACCCAAACAACCGAGTTTTGGGTGAACTCACGGCTGTTCATCACCTTCCCGCTGGTGATCGTCTTTGCACTCATTAACCTGCCTCTGACGATGAAGTATGCGGGTCAAGACCAGATCGATCCGAGCGCCGATGGCCCTGAGACCAATCCGAAGGACGGCGTTTGATGGCTGGCAACTCCAGCGCCAACAACCCTCGTTTGCGACCTTACACCGTCCGATATGGGTGTAATTTCTGGACCCAATGGCGTTGCGGGAAAGCAGAAGGTTTAAGGGTTTTTCTTCTTTAGCTCCGCCCTTTCACACTCGTGGCTGACCAAGGCCTGGACCGGTTCGACCGGCGAACCTTGGCCTTGAAGTCCATCGCGCGACAATCGTCTGAGTCCGTACTGTGGGCGTTCGGACAATCCTGCGGGGCAAGCTGTTGCTTTGTGGCGATTGCGTGTTTATTCAGTACACAACACTATCGATTGAGCGACGCTGGAAGCGGCGGAGCTCCTTCCAAAGAAGGTTGTTTTCTGATGAGCGACGACAAGAGTGCCGGCGGCGGCTTTGCGCTGAGCCAATCGGTCAGTCACCTGCTGCACCGTGCGCAACAACTGGCAGCGGACTGGTTTACGAAGAATACAGCGGACGACGGCGTGACGCTGCGCCAGTTTGCTGTGCTTGCCGCGATCTCGGAAAAGCCCGGTCAGAACCAGACTGATTTGGTGCGAGCAACGGGTGTGGATCGCTCGACGTTGGCTGACATGATCGCGCGCATGGAAAAGCGTGGCTGGGTTTCGCGCAAGACCGCTACGAACGACGCTCGCGCCAAAGCGGTGTCGCTTTCGGCGGCCGGTAAAAAGGTGTTGAACGCTGCGCTGCCGATGGCGCGCGGTGCTGATGAGGCCGTGATGACGTCAATCGCGGTCACAAAGCGCGACGCCTTCTTGAAAACGCTTGAGCAACTCGCGGCAGCGGTTGATGAGGCTGCGGCCGCCCCTGCCACCAAGGCGGCGCCCGCGGCAAAGCCGGCCAAGGCTGCCAAGCCTGCCAAGCCTGCCAAGCCTGCAAAGCCTGCAAAGCCTGCAAAGGCGGAAAAGGCGGAAAAGGCGGAAAAGGCCACCAAGGTGGCGGTGAAGCCGATTGTGAAGTCCAAAAAGCCAATCAAGGGCAAGCCCAAAAAAGGCGGGAAGGCTTAACCGGGCTGTTCGGGAGGCGGTGTAAAGCCCGCCTCCCGAAGCGCCGGGAGGATCACTGTATTCATGGCTTCAATCGTGAGGGGTTGGCGAAACGCCAGGACGATTGTGCCGTTTGCATCGACCACAAAGGTTTCCGGCACCCCCGTGGTGCCAAGGTCCAGGCTGTATTGGCCATCTCCATCGATGCCAACCGCCTGAAATGGGTTGCCTAAATCATTGAGGAACTGCGTGGTTTGGGCAGGTTCGTCTTTGTAGGCGAGGCCCAGGATGGCCACGCCTTGTGCTTGCAGCTGCATCAAGACCGGGTGTTCGGCGCGGCACGGCACGCACCAAGAGGCAAAAGCGTTGATCAGGTAGGGCCTGCCGCGAAAGCTTGCGGTGTTCACTTTGCCAGTGGTGTTCAGCTGGGCGAGCGCCATTGGGGGTGCGGCACGGCCGGCGGGATCTGCCAGTTTTTCGCGCTCTTGACCGTTCGACAAAACGAACACCGCGGCCAAAACCACAGCGAGCAGCGCGAAAAGCGGCAAATAGGCCCAGACCCTGGGGCGCGCCTTGGGTGCAGATGGCCCTTCGCTCATCGGCGGCTGGCCGCTTCAGCTTGTGCGGCTTTTTTCGCCCTCAAGGCCCATTGCCTCGCGTTCAGCCATAGCGCAATCGTCAAGGCCAGGAGGGCTAGGCCAGCTATCGCATAACTTGCAAGAACATAGGACCAGAGCGCGTCTGTGATGACGCCAGGGAGCGGCGACGGGGCTTTTGTCAAGACGTCCTCGCAATGCGCTGTTCTGCGGCTTCGGCCTGCCTGCGATGGATGTGCGTGCGCATGCCGAGCAGCGACAGGGCCCCAGCGGCGGCGGCAAAGGCTGCAGCCATGACCAGCAATGGGTTTAGCATTGTAGGGTCGATCGCGGAGCCGCCCATGCGCAGCACGCTGGCGGGCTGATGCAGGGTGTACCACCAGTCTACGGAAAATCGCACAATCGGCAGGTTGATCAGCCCAACCAGGCACAAGACGGCCGCCAGTTTTCCGGCGCGGACCTCGTCGTCGATGGACGCCCACAGGGCCAGGTAACCGAGATAGGTGAGGAACAAGACCAGCATGGAGGTGAGGCGTGCGTCCCACTCCCACCACGTGCCCCAGGTGGGGTGGCCCCAGATCGATCCCGTGATCAAGCAGACAGCCGCCATCACCGCGCCCACCGGTGCCATCGCGCGGGCGGCGACATCGGCAAGGGCGTGGCGCCAAACCAGGCTCACAAAGCTTGCCACGCCCATCGCGGCATACAGCCCCAAAGCCCACCAGGCTGCGGGGACGTGGACATACATAATTCGCACCGTCTCGCCCATCTGGTAGTCTTGGGGCGACATGATCAGCGCCCATGGCAAGCCGATGCCAAACAAGGCGCAGGCGGCAACGGCCAACGCCGGCGTGAGCCAAGCGGAAAACTGCATAAAGCGGGCAGGATTGGCGAACCGGGAAATCATCCCTCTTTGCCTATCCATGGGCGCGCGGTGTTTCAATGCGGTCAATCAGCCTGGAGGCGCAGCGCTGCAGCCGCGGCAATGGGGCCAAGGACGCTGTAGAACAGTGCGGTTGCCGACAAGAGCTGAAATGGTGAGGTCAAAAGCCCCTCGCCGTTTGCAGCGGCGGCGGCAGCGGCAGCCCCGAAAATGATTGGGGGCGAGAACAGCGGCAACACCAGGATGGCAATGAGAACCCCGCCGCGACGTACGCCAGCGGTCAGCGCTGCGCCGACCAGGCCAGCGCCAATGAAGCCTGCCATGCCGACGCCCAAGCCGATAGCAACGATGGGGGCGGCGGTCGGCGGCGTTTGCAGCGTTAGGGCAAGCGGCACGCTCGCGATTGCCATCGGCACGCCAATGGCCACCCAAAGGGCAAGCCCCTTGGCGGCGACCAAAAGTTCCAGCGGTGCAGACGCCAAAAGCATCTGATCCAAGCCGCCGTCTTCCAGGTCTGCCTGAAAGAGGCGTTCCAGAGTCATGAGAACCGCCAACGCCCCAGCGACCCACAATAACGGCGGGCCAACGGCCGATATCAAAAGGCGCTCTGGCCCCACGGCCAGCGGAAGCAGCACGACGGTCCCAATAAAAAACCCGATGGGGGCCGCAGCGCCGCCGCCGGAGGCCCAAGCCAGCACCAGATCACGTCGGAACTGAGAAGCCGCGATCGTTAGCATGAGCGCGCTTGCCCGATTTCAAGCACTTGGCTGGCGGGGCCAAGCGGTTCGTGGGTGGCAGCAAAAACGATTCCCCCTCCCGCCAGCTGGTCTGCGACCAGCGCGGCCAAAATCGCTTTGCCGGCGGAGTCGAGGCCCGCGGCCGGTTCATCGAGGAGCCAGACCGGTCTTTCTGCAATCAAGAGGCGGGTCAGGGCGAGCCTGCGCGCTTGGCCCTGCGACAACACGCGGGCGGGTAATTGAGCCAGTTGCGTGATGCCCACCTGTTCAAAGGCGTGGTCAATTCTGTCGGTATTGCCATCCAGCAGGTTTGCCCAGAACGCGGCGTGCGCGCGGACGCTCAAGGGGGGCTTTAGGCTGTCGCGATGGCCAAGGTAGTGCAGCTGCGACGCTGGATCGTCCGCTTCGCCGCTTGCGCTCAAGAAGCGGATTTGCCCCGCCTGGCATTGGAAAAAGCCTGCAATCGCTCGCAGCAGCGTCGTCTTGCCGGAACCGTTGGGCCCCTGCACTTCGCACAGGCTGCCTGCTTCGATGGTCGCGGACAGGTCTTGGGCCAACACACGATCGCCGCGCGCAAAGGTTAGCCCCTGAAGCTCGATGCGCACGACGTTGGAACTCACGCGTCGATCCGGATGCCTTCGGTGGCCAATACGCGCGCAACGCTTGGCCTCTTGGCCACGCGCGTAGCATGGGCAACCAACTCAGGGAAATCCGCCATCTCCACGCCAAGCCGGGCGGCCCAGCGGCGAAAGATCAAGGGATAAAGATCCGCTATGCCGAAGTGGTTCATGACCCACTCGCGGCCTGCCAGTCGCTTTTCGATCTCTGCCAGATTGAGTCTGACGTCGCGCTGCCCTTTTTCGCGGACTGCACCTTGAGCGGTTTCATCGTCTGCGAACCTAGCCGCCCTGAAAACACTGGCGAAGGCCACGCCATGGACAGCGCCGGAGCACCAGGCCACAAACGACAGTGCCTGGGCCCGTTCCCAAGGATCGGCTGGCAACAGGCCGATTTCGGGTTTGCTGTCTGCCAAATACGAGAGAATGGCCACGCTTTCTGTGAGTGTGCCTTGCGCCGTCACGAGGAGCGGCACGCGACCTTTTGGGTTGATCGCGAGGTATTCCGGCTTGCGCTGTTCACCGGAGGTGAGGTCAAGGCGAACGATCTCGTAAGGCGAACTCAACTCTTCCAGAACGATGTGGGAGGCGAGCGAACAGGCCCCCGGGGCGTAATACAGCTTTATCATGGCGGCTATGCATACGCGCCTGTGTCCCCTGCGCCAAGCGACTTGCTGGAGCGGACATGCGGGCGCTTAATCGGGACGGGTTTTGACGAGTGAAGGAGAGCTTATGCGTCAAGCGTTTGCGGCGATGGGCCTTGTCTTGGTTCTTTGGGGATGCTCGCCGGATCGGTCGTCGTCGCCAAGTGGCGCGGTTGAGTCTGCGACCTATGAGGCGCAAGCAACGGCGGCGAGCGTTGTGGCCCAAGACGCGATGTCCGGCGCAGCGGATCAAGCGGCAAGCCCAGAGGTCGCGCCACAAGCACCGACAGAGGCGCCTGGCTTTTATCTGGCCTATCAATACTCGCTTGGTTTGCAGCTGCCGGGAAACCGATTGGCCGAGGTCATGGATGGCCACGCCGAAGCTTGCCGCGCCGCTGGACCCAACGTGTGCCAGCTGATTAGCGCCAATCGCGAGGGCGACCCCGATGCCTATATCTCTGGAGGAATCGTGCTGCGGGCGCAGCCGGCATGGCTGAAAACCTTTATGGGCAACGTGGAGACCAGCACGGGCGCTGCTGGAGGTAGCGTAAGGGCGCGGGGCACGCAGGCCGAAGACTTGACCCGCCAAATCGTGGACACGCAGGCGCGCTTGACCGCGCTTCGGACCCTGCGGGATCGCCTGCAGGCGCTGTTGGCTTCGAGGCCGGGGCGGCTATCCGATTTGTTGGAGGTGGAGCGGGAGCTTGCGCGGGTTCAGGGCGAGCTCGAAGCCACCATGTCTGGCTTAGCGGTTTTGCGTCAACGGGTGGACATGAGTGAATTGACTTTGGCGTACAGCATGGCGGACCGCGCCGTCACTCCGCGAACCTTTGAGCCAATCGCGCGGGCCGGATCTGAGTTCCTTGCGATCCTGGCGACCAGCGTTTCGGTGATCATCACGTTGCTTGCGGCCGTGCTTCCTTGGGCTGTTTTGGCTGGTCTGGTTTGGTTTTTGGGACGCTGGCTTGGGTGGTGGCGGCGCTGGACGTGGCCGTGGGGGAAGCGGCAATCGTCTAGCGCCGCAACCGCCTCCCCGCCCAGGTCCGGCGGGGAGACTTAAGGCGCGTTACCGGGGGCCTTGGTACCGCTCCAGGGACGTTGGCCAATTGCGGTTGGCAGAGGCCACAAACCCTGGGATGTCGCGCTCCCAGCGGCGTTGCACGCCGGTGTCAAAGTTCAGGTAGAGGCGGCCGTCCACGATGCGCCAGTTTTGTGGATTTCCGCGCGCCACGTAGCCTTGGCTCACAGCCCAGGCGCAATATCCGCCGTACTGGGGGGTGTAGCGGGCGGGGCTTGCCACGAAGGTGTCGCGGTTAGCGGCGCTGGCGAAACGGTAGCGCACGCCTTGATAGGTGGCGGTGAACTGATCCAGGCCAGGCGTTGGACGACCCACAGTGAAGTACGCCACCGGATCATAACCGGATACGGCAAATTGGCTGGCGCGCGCCACATAGACCGGTGCTTCCGTTGCAAACGCTGGCGTGGCAACGGCCGCGGCTGAAACCGCTAAAGCAAGGGCAGCGAGAATGGATCTGAGTTTGGTCACGTTCGGCTCCTGAATGAATGCGTTATGGAAAGGAGTTCGCTCGCGCCATCCGCTTCGTTACAGCACAGCTTTTGCGGTGGATTGCGATTTGGGCGACGCGGCGTATAACGAAGAAGACACGCGCGCCGGTTCGATTCCGGATGGGGCGCTCCCCACCGCGCCTGCGACTTGTTCGAACCGAACACTCCAGGAGCAAATCATGTCGTCTTTGGACAGCTTTCAATGTCGGCGCACGCTTACGGCCGGCGGAAAAACCTACACCTATTATGATCTGCATGAGGCCTCGAAAAATGGCCTCGGAGACGTCTCGAAGTTACCCCTCTCGCTGAAGGTGCTTTTGGAAAACCTTCTGCGGACGGAAGATGGCGTCGCGGTCAAGAAGGCCGACATTCAGGCGATGGCCGGCTGGCTCGTGAACAAGGGCAAAGACGAAGTTGAAATCGCCTTCTCCCCTGCCCGGGTTTTGATGCAGGACTTCACCGGCGTGCCGGCGGTGGTGGACCTTGCGGCCATGCGCGATGCCGCAAAGGCGCTCGGTGCGGACGCGCAAAAGGTGAACCCGCTGGTGCCGGTCGATCTCGTGATCGACCACTCGGTTATGGTGGACCATTTTGGCCACGCAGACAGTTTCGCGAAGAACGTGGACATCGAATATGAGCGGAACAAAGAGCGCTACACCTTCCTGCGCTGGGGCCAGGGGGCGTTCAAGAACTTTCGCGTTGTGCCGCCGGGAACCGGGATTTGCCACCAGGTGAACCTGGAACACCTTGGCCAGTCGGTTTGGATCAATGAGGCGGGGGATGCCTACCCGGACACGGTTGTGGGCACCGACAGCCACACCACCATGATCAACGGCATCGGTGTTTTGGGGTGGGGTGTTGGCGGCATCGAAGCGGAAGCTGCGATGTTGGGCCAGCCCATCTCTATGCTCATTCCCGAAGTGATTGGCT
Source organism: Caulobacterales bacterium (assembly GCA_049314555.1). GTDB lineage: Bacteria > Pseudomonadota > Alphaproteobacteria > Caulobacterales > Aquidulcibacteraceae > REEB509. The sequence goes on along the minus strand of JBMOEW010000003.1, from coordinate 39,007 downwards.
TCAAGCTGACGGGGCGGCTGCCCGAAGGTTCAACCGCAACCGATCTTGTGCTGACGGTCACGCAAATGCTGCGCAAGAAGGGCGTGGTGGGCAAGTTTGTCGAGTTCTATGGGCCCGGCCTTGCCACCATGAGTGTGGAAGACCGGGCAACGATCGCAAACATGGCCCCGGAATATGGCGCGACCTGCGGCTTCTTCCCGGTGGACGAGAAGACCACAGCTTATCTCGCCGCCACTGGCCGGGAAGCGCATCGTGTGGCGTTGGTGGAGGCCTATTGCAAGGCGCAAGGCCTCTGGCGGTCTGAAGAGGAGCTGACCTACTCGGACACGCTGGCGCTCGATCTTTCTGATGTGCGCCCGTCTTTGGCCGGCCCCAAGCGCCCACAGGATCGCGTGCTGCTCGGCGATATGGCTAAGGTGTTCACCGACGCGATGAATGGCGAGTTTCGCAAGGGCGACCAACTCAAGAAGCGCGCCAGTGTCGATGACGCCAGCTTTGATGTGGGGCACGGCGATGTTGTGATTGCGGCCATCACCAGCTGCACCAACACGTCCAACCCCAGCGTGATGCTGGCGGCGGGGCTTGTGGCGCGGAATGCCCGGGCCAAGGGCCTCACCGTGAAGCCCTGGGTGAAGACGTCGCTTGCGCCCGGCTCGCAGGTCGTGACGGACTATCTGTTGAAGGCTGGCTTGAACGACGACCTCGACGCGTTGGGGTTCAATCTGGTTGGCTATGGTTGCACGACGTGCATTGGCAACTCTGGCCCCCTGCCGCCTGCGATCTCCAAGTCTGTGAATGAAAACGAGCTGGTGGTGGCTTCGGTGTTGTCGGGAAACCGCAACTTTGAGGGGCGCGTGTCGCCGGACGTGCGGGCGAACTATTTGGCGTCGCCGCCCTTGGTTGTCGCTTACGCGCTCGCTGGCACCGTTTATCTGAACCTGGAGACCGAGCCGCTCGGGATGGGCTCCGATGGGCAACCGGTGTTCTTGAAGGACATTTGGCCGTCCAACGCAGAAATTGAAGCCGTGGTTCGCGCCGCGGTGACGCCAGACATGTTCGCGAAGCGCTATGCGAACGTATTCAAGGGCGATCGGCATTGGCAGGCGATTCAGGTCAGTGGTGGGGAAACCTACCCTTGGGACGAGACCTCCACGTACGTGGCAAACCCGCCCTACTTTGTGGGCATGAGCATGACGCCGCGGCCTTTGACGGATGTGATCGGTGCGCGGGTTTTGGGCCTGTTTGGGGACAGCATCACGACGGACCACATCAGTCCCGCGGGCAACATCAAGAAGAGCGGCCCGGCGGGCAGCTATCTGGTGGGCCGCGGCGTTGATGCCATGGATTTCAATTCGTATGGGGCGCGGCGGGGCCATCACGAAGTGATGATGCGCGGCACGTTTGCCAACATCCGGATCAAGAATGCCATGGTCAAGGACGCCAATGGCAATGTGGTCGAAGGCGGTGACACCATTCACCACCCGTCTGGTGCCAAGCTTTCGATCTATGACGCCGCGATGCGCTACCAAAAGGAGGGCGTTGGGCTCGTGGTGTTTGCCGGGAAAGAGTACGGCACGGGCTCGTCGCGGGATTGGGCCGCAAAGGGCACCAATCTGCTTGGCGTTCGGGCTGTCGTGGCGGAGAGCTTTGAGCGCATCCACCGCTCCAATCTGATCGGCATGGGCGTTATCCCGCTGCAGTTTACGAACGGCGAAAGCTGGGCCAGCTTGGGCTTGACGGGGGCTGAGACCGTTACGCTTGAGGGGGTCGCTACGCTCGCGCCGCGCCAAATCGTTGACCTCAAGGTCACGGGGGCGGACGGGCACACGCGGGTGATCAAGGCGCTCTGCCGGATCGATACCGAAAACGAGGTGGCCTATTTCGCCAATGGCGGAATCTTGCACTACGTTTTGCGGAGCCTTGCGCGGGCCGCCTAAGTTCGGCGCTTCGCCAGAAATGAGAGGGCCCCCGCTATTGCAAGCGGGGGCCCTTTTTGTCTGGACGCTGACCTTCGCGCCTGAGTTAGCGTGGTGCGAGCGGCAGCGTTGCTGGCATTGGTTGAAGAGCCTGTGGAAGCAACGTCTCAAACACCGGCGCGAGGCTATCTGCTTCGGTTTGGCTCAGTTTGTAGGCCCACTGCCCGGCTCCTTGATTGATGGCGGCGGCGGCGGCTTGAGCCTCCGGTGTGTCCACCGCATTTCGCGCAGACACCTTCAGCCAATCGCCGCCATCCGGCACCGCGATGATCTGCGCATCGATCACGATATCGTCTGTGGTGGACAAGCTGATCCGCGCCTTCGGTGCGCCTTGAACGGCAACCGCCGGGGACACATCGATGGGTTCCAGCTTGCCCAGGCGGCCAGCCAACTCTTGGAGTTCGAGATTTGAACGGGCCGCGATACCGCGCAGGGGCGGCGCGAAACTAAAGCCGGTGGACTCGCCAAGCACGAGCGGCAGCAGGCTGTAGGCTCTGCCGGACGCCGGGGTGATATCCACTCGGTTGACCTTCAAGGAGTCCACCGGGATCGGTGCGATTGCCAGCCAACTTGCCACATCGCGCAGTTGTGGAAGATCCCCGGAAACAGCCCATGCCTGATTCTGGGTTGCGCGGCGGGCGTACAGTCCGCCTGCGTCGGTCTCGACGCCAACGATCAAATCAACCACCAAGGCACCGTCTGCGTCTTCCATTTGCAAGAGCACGCCCCTTCCGCCTTGCGTTGGATCGTCGAGGCCAATCCGATCAAACTTGTCGGGGTCGCTGGTCATGCGGCGCTGAAATGCCATTTCGCGCAGGCCATCGGCCAGCTGGCCCAATCTGTCTGCGCGGACGGGGAAATCCCCGCGCTCACGCATGACCCAGCCGCCATCGGTGCGGGCCATCGTCATGACCCCTTGCGCGGTTGTGATCCGGACGGTGCGGACCGCGTCGATGCGTTCTGAAAGCTCCGGTGCGACGAGGCCGCCGGCTGGCTCATCGCGCAGGGAGCGCGCATTGATCGACAGGGTCACAAACGCCAGGACAGCCATCGCCAGGGCAGCAACCACAAATTGGCCAGCGATGCGGGCGCGACGGGTGCGCAGTTCGGTGGTCATGCTTTGGCCTCTGAGGCGCGGGCGCGGCGGGCGCGACGGGTAAACACAAAAACACCAAGGAGGCCAACCAGCAGGGGGCCGAGCCAAACGTTTAGGCCCACGACCCAAGCCTGGAGGCGATCCACGTTGCGGCGCAAGTCTCGGCGAATTTGGCGCACTTCGTCGCCAAGTTGTTCGGCGCGGGAGAGGAAGCGGTTCATTTCTGACTGCTCCTCCGGTGTCAGTTCGGCGTTCATGTCGCCGTTGAAGAACCCTGACCCCTGGCCACGGGACTGGAGTGTAGCCAGGCGCTCTTCGGTTGCACGCTGCTCGGCTTCGGCGGACTCCAGACGGAGCTGGTAAGCTTCGCGGGCGTCCGCTTCCATCTGATCAACCTGTGTCATGCGGCGGGACGCAGGGGCCCGTGACCGCAAGCTGATCAGGGCATCGGACCCGCCAAGGCGATCAATCGCATTGAGCGCCAAAAACAGGTTGTCAAAGACAAAGCTGCCATCAGTTGGGTTGATGTAAAACTGGTCCATCACCCAGTCAGCATCGGAGAAAATCACCACTTCTGCAGGCGTGGCAGACTGGGTGAGCCGCTCTGCGTCTGTTGGCAAGCCAGCCTCTGCCGGGGGACCATTTGGGTAGGCGGTTGCCAAGGTGCCCGACAATTGCAGGCCCACGATTTCAGCTTTGGCGATGCCCTGCCACATTTGTTCGAGTTGCATCGGATCTGGCTGCTGCAACGCCATTTCCGGGGGAAGCCGCATCGTGTCGCCGGCGGTGCGGGCTAACGTGGTCGCGGTGCGGCCTTGGCGCTCACTAACCGACAGCGCCCCGGCCAAGCCAAACACCACGTCGCGGCCTAGTTGGCCGGTGATCATGTTGTCGCGGTCCATGCGGTCTGGGGTGATCTGCAAAAAGAGCGGATAGGTCATCGCTGAGGATTGCCCGGACGGATCTGGCGCGCCCAAGCGGAAGCCGCCTTCGCGGTCCAAGACGACATCGGCCGACATCTCCACGCCCCACGCGCCCAAAAGACCGGCGAGATTTGAGGCGCGCGGCGGTGGTGGTGGTCCAAAGGGGTTGTTTGGATCTGGCCCGGTCAAGGACATGACGCTTGCCGGATCCAACGCGAAGAATGCCCTGCCCTTACGGAGTACGAACTGATCGACCGCATATTCCTGCGCCGGGTTCATTGGCCAGGGATGGATGATCACCAGAACGTCGGTGTCTGCGGGGATTGCGGTAAAGTCTGGCGTCAGTGTTTCCACCTGCATCAGGCTGCCGAGCTGTTCGGCAAAGACCTGCGGCCGGCCTTGGTCCATGAAGCCGCCGGTGCCCTGGGGATCGATTGGGAGGCTTGTGATCAAAGCCACTTTGACCGGATCTGGATTATCCAAATCGTAGATCAAGCGGGTGATATCGTATTCGAGGAACGTCTCGCGGGACGGATCCAAGCCCGGGATTTGTCGGCGATCGTCCACCGCATTGGCACCGGACAAGCCCAAGAAGATCGGATCCGCACCTGGAGGTTGGAACGGCTGAAGGCCGGCCAACCGCGCCTGCTGTTCTTCTTCGGAGAAGGGTTCTGGGTCTATTTCAACCAGGCGCAAACGCCCGTTCGCATGGGCGACGAAACTCTGAAGCAGTTCGCGCACGCGCGCGGCGTAGGCGGTGATCTGTGGATCGCCCGATGCGGCCTCGCGGGAGAAATAGAAGCGCAGTTCCAGCGGCTCGGCGAGGTTGGCCAGAACCTGCTTTGAGCCCGCGCTTAAGGAATAGAGCTGGCGTTCGGTGAGGTCTAAGCGCGCGTTGCGCAGCCAGACCCCGCCGACCAAATTGATGGCGATAACGAGCAGGAGGAGCGCTGCGCCGACAACAAGGGCAAATCTGCGACCGGACATCTGGTCACCCTCCCCGTCGTGCATCAACGGCCAGGGCCGTCCATGCCAGGAACAGGCCGATCATCGTGAGGAAGTAGACCATTGCTCTTAACTCGATCACGCCGCGTTGGGCGGCTTCGAAGTGGTGGATGATGGAAAGCGAGGCGATGCCGCTTGCGATACCGCTGCCAAAAACGGAAGCGATCGCGCCTTGGGTGAACGGAAGGCCCATCGCGGTTATCAAAAAGCTCGCCAGAACCGCCAGCACAAATGCGGTGACTTGTGAGTTGACCAAAGCCGACATCGCAGACCCAATCGCGAGATAGGCCCCGGCCATCAGCATGCTTGCGAGATAGGCCGTGAAGATCGCGGCATTGTCTGGCTGGCCCAGAACATTCATCGTGATCCAAATTGGGGTGGTGAGCGCAAGTGCTGCCCCTGCCAAGGCCCAAGCCGCCAGGAACTTGCCAACGACGAGTGCTGCGGTGGTGGCTGGAAGCGTCAGCAGCACTTCCATCGTGCCGGCTCTGGCATCTTCTGCCCACAAGCGCATCGCCACGGCCGGCAAAAACACCATAAAGATCCAGGGATGGAAGACGAAGAACGGCGTCAAATCTGCCTGACGGGTGGCCCAAAGGCCGCCCACCTGGAAGGCAAACAGGTTGATTGCAAACAAAAACACCCCGACGAAAACGTAGGCTGCGGGGGTGTTGAGATAACTCATGATCTCGCGTCGAAACACAGCGGAGAGGCCCTTCACGATACGGCCTCCTCTAAGGTGGTGAGGCTGCGGAATGCGCCTTCCAGTCCGTCGCTATGGCCTTCGGCGAGTGCCTGTGGCGTGGCGTCGGCAACGATGCGACCCTTGTTGATGATGATCGCGCGCGTGCACACGGCGGCAACTTCCTCAAGGCTGTGCGTGGACAGTAGGACGGCCCGCTCTGTGCCCAAGCGCCGGATCAGGTCGCGGACATATTGGCGCTGATTGGGGTCCAGCCCGTCGGTGGGTTCATCAAGGATCAGCAGCATGGGGTCATGGAGCAGCGTTGAAGCGATGCCGACCCGGCGGCGATAGCCTTTGGAAAGCGCCGCGATCGGACGATCGATCGAATCCCCCAACTGGGCATCTTGCGCGGCGCGGCGCACAGCGTTGCGCGCCACGTCCTTTTTGAGCCCGCGCGCTTCGGCAAGGAAGGTCAGGAAACCCAGCGGCGTCATTTCATCATACAGCGGGGCACCTTCCGGCAGATAGCCGATGCGTTCTTGAGCGCGGCGACGGTCCTTTGTCACATCGATGTTGAACACGCGCGCGGTGCCACCGTCGGGCTCAAGATACCCGGCGATCATGCGCATGGTGGTCGTCTTGCCGGCCCCGTTCGGGCCGAGGACTCCAACGACTTCGCCGGCGTCGACAGTGAACGACACTTCGTCCACAGCGACGCGGCGCGCGAATGTTTTTCGCAAGCTTTCAACCTGCAGGATCATTGGATTTGGATTTCCGTTGTCGAAGGGCGGGCCGCTTGTACGGTACCCTTTGCCGAAACGGAAGAGCACATTGAAGGCATGCAACGCTTTGACCTGCGCGCGACCCCCGCCAAAGCAAAACCGCCTGCCCCGGATAAGGAGGCAGACGGTTTGCTGGGATGCCCAGAAATCAGGCGGGTCAGGCGGAGCACACGCCTCCCAGGGGGCTGGGGGGGCTGATGGATTCTGAGAGACGCGACTATCTCCGCCTGACCACGATGCTAAACTCGCCCCGCGATGGGGCGGAAGCAAGCGCAAAATCGGGCTAAAACCAGACGTGGACGCTTTTTCATAGACAGACGGGAGCAGGCCTTTGAAATTCAATGACTTGGGAGATGCAGATCCAAGTTTGCCGCTGCGACCTTCGCGCGGGGTTTTCTTCACGCGGGGGGAACTCACCCTCATTTTGCGCGTCTATGGGCGGATGGTCGCCGCTGGCGAGTGGCGCGATTACGCGATGGACTCGCTGCCAGACCATTCAATTTTCAGTGTTTTCCGGCGCACAAGCGAGGTCCCGCTGTACCGAATCGAAAAGCGCCCGGCTTTGGCGCAACGACAGGGGGCGTTTAGCGTGGTGGCGAGCGGCGGGCTGATCCTGCGGCGCGGAAGAGAGTTGGAAGCGGTTTTGAGGGTGTTTGACCGCCAGCTCCTCAAGATCGCTCCTGATTGATCCCTTATCGGCCAAAGACCAAGTAAAATGCCCCGAGCCTTGCGGCCCGGGGCACCTCAATCTCTGACCATAGAACCGGGCGCGTTAGTCGCGTGGTGCCATGATGCTCAAGATGAACTGGAACATGTTGACGAAGTTGATGTAGAGGCTCAACGCGCCGAACGTGGTTGCCACAGCGAGCATCCGCTCGTTGCCGACAAGTTCATAGTAGCTGTACTTCAGGCGTTGGGTGTCGAAGGCGGTCAAGAGACCGAAAACCGCGACGCCGATGACGCTGATGGCAAAGCCGAGCGGGCCTGAGTTCAGGAACATGTTGACGACCGAGGCGATGATCAGCCCGACCACGCCCATGATCAAAAACACGCCCAAGCCAGAGAGATCACGCTTGGTGGTGTATCCCCAGAGGCTGAGAGCGCCGAACGCGGCCGCGGTGGTGAAGAAAGCTTTTGCCACCGACAGCATGCCACCTGGCTGATTGCCATAGACGATAACGATGGCACCCATGCCGACGCCGATCAGCGACACCACTGACCAATAGATCGCGTTGGCCGCCATCGGGCTTGGGTTGCGCATGACAAAAGCTGAAATCAGCAACAGGCCGATGGGGCCGAACATGACAACCCAACGCAGCGGTGTGCCAAACACTAGCGCGCTCAACTGGGCATTTGTTCCAACCACAAAGGCCAGCGCGGCAGACAGCACAAGTCCGAGCGCCATTTTGTTATATACGCCCAACATGAAGCTGCGCAGGCCGGCGTCGACCGCCATATCCGCGCGGCCCGTCGGGATCGAGCGGGTCTGACCGAAAACGTCGTTCATATAATTCCTCCATAGCCGTTCCAGACGGACTGGCGGCGTATGCCTGATATATGTAGTGGGTTTTTACGACATACAAGTCGATCACGGAAGCTTGACCAGATCCGCGCCAGGCCCCAAAGCACCAAAGCCAAACTGTGCTAAACCAGAGTTAGAGCGCGTTTACCCTGGCGCAAGGTCGCTTCCTCCGCGAGGCGTGCCCGGCGGTTTGGGTTGGGCAGGGCCTATCATGGCGCGCCGTGCCGGAAATTCGCCGAATCGGGCTAGCACCAAACCCGGGCAGATTGGGCTAATGGGCAATGATAGAACCTCCACACGACGGCAATTCGCCGCAGAACGACGAACAGCCGAGCCGTTTTGACGGTTGGCGCGCAAAGGCTGCAGCTCTTTGGCAGGATTGCCGCGCGAAGTTTGGGGAGGCTGTTCGTCTTGGCAAGGGAAAGGCCGGAGACGCTTGGCGCGCTGTCAAAGCTCGAGCGCAACCGCTCGTTGAAAAAGCAAAGCCGGTGCTCGCACCCCTTGCTCCCTTCGCCGTTCGCGCCAAGGCTTTGGTTGGGGCAGGCTGGAGAAAAATTTTCAAGCGGCGCGATCCGAATGCGCCTCCCCTACCGATTTGGCGGCGCGCCACGGTTTATGCGGGTTGGGGCGCTGGCGGCATTATTGCCCTGATTGCTATCTTCGCGTTCTTTGTGACGCGCGATATGCCCTCGACAGCGGACCTGTGGCAGGCCTCCGACAACCCCAGCATCACCTTTGTGGATCGCAACGGCGTGGTGATCCGCCGCGAAGGGGCTCAAGACGCTCCGCCCGTCGATCTCGCGAGCCTGCCCGGCTACGTTCCGGAGGCGTTCGTGGCGATCGAAGATCGTCGCTTTTACAGCCATTTGGGGATCGATTTTGCGGGCTTGGCCCGGGCCGCGGTGGAAAACCTGAGAACCGGGCGGGTTGTGCAGGGCGGATCGACGATCACACAGCAGCTCGCCAAGAACCTCTTCCTCACAAACGAGCGGACATTTCGGCGCAAAGCCCAGGAATTTGTTTTGGCGCTGTGGCTTGAGGGGCAGTTCAGCAAAGAACAGCTGATGGCGCTGTATTTGTCGCGCGTCTATTTCGGTGCCGGTGCGTGGGGCATTGAGGCGGCGAGCGAGCGTTACTTTGACGTGCCGGCCTCGCGGCTAACCCTCTCGCAGGCGGCGATGCTTGCGGGCCTGGTGAAAGCGCCGTCGCGGTTGAACCCAGCGCAGCAGGAAGCCGGTGCCAGGGAGCGTGCGGATGTGGTGTTGGCCGAAATGGCCCGGTTGGGAATGATTACGACCGCTGAAATGGCAGAAGCCAAGGGAACGGCCCTGCGTGTGGCGCGGGCCGCTCCGAACGATGACCTTGGCTATTTCCGGGACTGGATCGATCCCCTGCTCAACGATGTCATCGGCACCAATCGCGGTGACTATATTGTCGAAACGACCATCGATATCGAGGCTCAACGCGCGGCACAGCGGGTTGCAAATGCGCGGTTGGATGCCGAGGGCGAAGAGCGCGGGGTGAGCCAAGCGGCGTTGCTTTCGCTTGATGCGCAGGGCGGCGTTCAAGCGATGGTTGGCGGCCGTTCGTATGGCGGCAGCCAATTCAATCGCGCCACCCAAGCGCGGCGGCAACCCGGGTCGTCGTTCAAATACTTTATCTATCTCGCCGCTTTCGAGCGCGGCTACACGCCCTGGACGGTGCGCGTGGACACGCCGGTGACTTATGGGGATTGGACTCCTGGGAACTATGATGGAGAGTTTGCCGGCCCTGTTTCGCTGACGGCGGCCTATGCACGATCGATTAACACTGTGGCGATCCAAATCGCCAATGAGATCGGCGGCGGCGAAGTGATTGCGGCGGCCCGTCGTTTGGGCGTGGACTCCCCGCTGCGAAACTATCGTTCGCTTGCGCTCGGGTCGCAGGAGATGACGCTGTTGGAACTCACCGAAGCTTATGGGGCCATGGCTGCCGATGGGCGCAGGGTTTCAGCCTTTGGCGTTGTGCGCATCTATCGACGCACCGGCGGTGAAAGCAACACCCGAGAACTGGTTTGGGAGCATGACGCGACCCCCGCGCCTGTGGTGATTGAACCGCAGACGCAACGCTACATGAACCTGTTGATGACCCGCGCCGTTGAGGGCGGCACCGGGACGCGGGCTCGCGTGCCAGGACGCATGATCGGCGGCAAAACCGGCACAACGAACGACTATCGTGATGCCTGGTTCATTGGTTACACGCCCGGGCTTGTGACGGGTGTTTGGGTTGGCAATGACAACTACACCACCACACGGCGCGTGACCGGCGGCTCCATGCCGGCGGACATTTGGCGCGGGTACATGGACGTAGCGTTGCGGGATTTGCCGACGCGGCCGTTGGCTTTGCCTGGGCCGGGCGATTACGCGGAAGGCCCTACGGTCGCTGTTGCGCCTGAAGCGACCTCCCCTGTGGCGGGGAGTGTTGTGCGGGGGGCACCGTTGGGCAACGCGCGGGGACCGGCTGCTCCCCCCTCCTCCGATGGTGGGGATAGTTCGCTGGACTTTGGGCCAGAGGGCTAGGGGCTAGGGGCTAAAGCTCATCTGCTGGCGAGGAGTGTTTGGCGGGCTGCACGGCGTGCAGGGCAACGCCATGGCGACGCAACCAGCTTCGTGCTTCGCGGTAGTTTGGCATGCACTGGTTTACCAGCGCCCAGAACCGCGGCGAGTGGTTCATTTCGCGCAGGTGAGCGACCTCGTGGGCGGCGAGGTAGTCCAAAATGCTGGGCGGCGCCAGGATGACGCGCCAACTAAAGGCAAGCGCGCCGTCTGACGTGCATGACCCCCACCGGCTGCGGGTGTCCTTCACGGTGATGCGACCCGGCTTTACCCCCAGCGTAACTGCGTGGCGGTCGACGCTTTCGCACAGGGCTTGGGTGGCCTCCGCTTTCAGAAATCTGACTACCCGACCCGCAAACAGCTTCGCATCTGGGGCATGCACAACGAGTGCGCGCTCTGGCTGTTCCAGATATGTCGCGCTGCCACGACCGGCCTCATGGCGAAGACGGTGTGGCGCTCCGCGAATGGGAATAACGCCGTTGTGCTCAATGACCGTTGGTGTTGGAAGCCGCGCCAGTTGCGCCAGTATCCAAGGAATGCGCTCTTCGGCAAACTGCAGCGCTTCTTTGCAGGCGCGCTTTGAGGGGCTCGTGACGGTAGCTTCGCGTCGTGTTGGGTCTATCCGCAACGAGATCCGCCGCGCCCGCCGATTGATCACCAGCGTCACCAGTGCCGATTCGCCTTGTGGATTCACAATGCGATGGTGGCCTTCCACCGGGCCATCTCCCCTTTGGGCGTTTCCGTTGCACGCCCGCGACGCGCAAGGCATGCACCAATTCGTTGGTCGAAGGGTTAACTGACCACGCTTAAGCGCGCGGGCCTGCGCGTGCTCGCTTTTGCAGTCGAGCCGCCGGCATTGAAGCGACGGATAAAGTCGCGCTGGCGCGGATAAATTTCCGCACGGAAGCGTTTGCCGTTGAACACGCCATAGTGGCCGACTTGCGGCTGCACGTAGTCCAAGCGCATCGAATCCGGGAGCGCTGTGCAAAGGTCATGGGCGGCTTGGGTTTGGCCGATGCCGGAGATATCGTCGTTTTCGCCTTCGACGGTCATCAAGGCGGTGGAGCGAATGGCCCCAAGATTGACCACATGGCCTCGGTGCTCAAAAACGCCGCGCGCCAAAGTGTGTTCTTGGAAGACGTGTTCGATCGTTTGGAGATAAAACTCTTCCGTCAAGTCGAGTACGGAAAGGTACTCGTCGTAAAACTCGCGGTGTTTGGCGGCGCTGTCGCCATCCCCTTTTGTCAAATTCTGGAAGTACTCCCAGTGCGCATCCATGTGGCGCGATAAATTCATGCCCATAAAGCTGGCGAGCTGAAGAAAGCCTGGATAGACCTGCCGCAGTGCGCCCGGGTACATCATGGGCACTGTGTAGATCATGTTCTTCTTGAACCATTCGAACGGACGTTCGGTGGCCAGCTTGTTGGGAACGGTTGGCGACCGGCGGGCATCGATCGGGCTGCCCATATAGGTCATGGTGGCCGGCGTGCATGGGTCACCCGCTTCGCTCATCAACGCGACGGCGGCGAGGACTGCCGGCCCCGGCTGGCATACAGACACCACGTGGGTCCCTGGACCGAGCTGGCGCAACATGTACATGACGTGGTCGATGTAATCGTTGAGGTCGAACCGACCCGCCACAATTGGGGCCATGCGCGCATCAGCCCAATCGGTAATGTAGACGTCGTGGTCTGGCAGAAACGCTTCCACTGTTCCGCTGAGAAGCGTCGCATAATGGCCCGAGAGAGGGGCAACGATCAGTACCTTAGGGTCTGCTTTCAGACCGCCGTGGGCAGCCATCAACTGCGCGGCATCCCGTTCAAAATGGACAAGCGACACCCACTGATTGGTCCAGACAGCGCGCGGCGTGACCTTCACGGTCTGTCCTTCAACCTCGGTGCTTGGAAGGTTCCATTCGGGCTTGCGATAGCGCCGGGTGACAGTCTCAAAGACGTCTGAAGCGGCAGCCAAGGTGCGACCAACCGAGGTTTGAGAAGCCGGATTGAAGGGCGAGCGCAGGACCGCACTCTGAAGCATCGCTGCGGCGCGAAGGGGTAACACAGCAAGATGGTTCAGTTCGTAGAGCGAATACAGCATCGCGCCTCACTATCGGCCATGCGCCCTCGCGCAGCCTGATGCTTATACATCAACCAGTGTTGCAAACCGCTTAAGACGCGCTTTCCTAGCCGCCTCGCCCCAGCTTCGTTGCGCCTCATCCCCATGATCGAACGCGCTTTTTCGCGTTTCTATCGAATTAGTGTTTGAGGGGAAATACGCCTATTCCTCGATTGAGCAATGGGGCATGTGCACCTGCGCCAACGTCCGCCCCTAGCGCCGCAGGATGTGGCGAACGCATGCGGCGATGGTGGAGGGGTCGCTTTCTGTGGTGCTGATGATGCCACGAACCTTCCAATCCGCGTCCAGGATGTAGGCAAAAGACGAATGATTAACGAGGTAGTTTTGTGGATCCCCATCCGGCTGGCGCACCCGATCAGCTGTAACGCGGAAGGCACGGGCGGCGGCGGCCACTTGCTCTTCGCTGCCGGTTAGGCCGATCAAGCCTGCGGGAAAGTCCTGCGTCGCTGCGTATTGGCCCATAATGCTTGGCGTGTCGCGAACGGGATCCACGGAAATGAGCGCTGTTTGGATGTCGCTGCCGGCTGGGCCGAGTTGGCGCATCGCGTCGCCCAAAGCATACATCGAAAGCGGGCAGACATCCGGGCAATAGGTGAAGCCAAAGTACAAGATCGATGGATGCCCTTTGAAGGATACCTCCGTGACGCGGGCATTGTCCTTGTTGACCAGGTCCAAAGGCCCACCGAAGGCGCTGAGGTCGCCGTCAATGCAGCCCTTGGGGGCGACAGAAGCGGTTTGAGTGCCTTCGGGGGCTGGCCTATTTCTCAGAAACACAAAGCCCACAACGGCGATCAGACCCGCCAAAAGTGCGAGCGCCAGCCACAGGTGGATCGGTTTTGGAAAACCACCGGGGGAATTGGTTTTTGTCATCGGGCAGGTTTATCCAGCTTCGGGTCAGTTTCAGCGGATTAGAGCGATATTGTTGGCGCGGACAGTGGACCGAATGGCGCATCCCCGAGGTGAAATTGTTTGGTGTCCCGGCTGGCGGCTTGAGCATACCTTGTCGTTACCTCAAAATAGCTGCAGCCGTGCTTGCTGCGTGACGCGCAAAGAAGGGAGGATCCATGAGTGCCTTCGATAGCGGCGCGGGCGGATTGCAAACAATCTGGACCGCATCCGGTCGCGTGCGGTTGCGGACACTGATCCTGCTTCGCTGGCTTGCCGTCTTTGGGCAAACGGCCACCGTTCTGTTTGTACAATTTGGCCTTGGGTTTGATGTTTGGCTGGGGGCGGCCCTGTCGGTGATCGCGGTCAGCGCGCACGTCAATATCTTCCTGACTGTCGCGCGACCATCGCAAGGCCTGGTGCGCGAATGGGAGGCCGCCGCACAGCTTGGGTTTGATGTGCTGCAGTTGACCGCCCTGCTCGCCTTTACCGGGGGGATCGAGAACCCGTTTTTGATCCTTTATGTGGCTCCGGTTGCGATTTCTGCGGCTGTTTTGCGGCCAGCCGTTACCGCTGGGCTTGCTGCGCTGGCCTTCGCCGGCATCGGGGTGCTTTCGATCTGGCATGCGCCTTTGCCGTGGCACCATGGAGAGGAGTTCTCGCTGCCGATCATCTATCAGATTGGCCTGGCGGTTGCGGTGATGATCGGTCTTGCATTCACAAGTGTCTATGCGTGGCGGGTCGCGGCGGAGGAAGAGCGGCTGAATATGGCGCTGGCGGCGGTGCAAACCGTGCTTGCCCGCGAACAGAAGTTTTCTGCGCTGGGGGGATTGGCGGCTGCGGCGGCGCATGAGCTTGGGACCCCGCTTGCGACCATTCACCTTGTGGCCAAAGAAATGCTGCGGGGTTTGCCGGCCGACTCCGCCATCGCAGAGGACGCGCAGCTGCTTGTGTCGCAGAGCGAGCGGTGTCGGCAAATTCTGCGGCAATTGTCTTCAAAGCGGGACAGCGGCGACGCCATTCATGAACGAATGCCTCTTCGCGCGCTGCTGGAGGAAGCCTCGGCGCCGCACCAAGGGCTCGGTGCGCGCGTGACACTGCATACCAAAGGCCCCGCGGCCGATGCCTTCGATGCGCAACCGCTTTTGATGCGCTCGCCAGAGATCATTCAAGGGGTGTCAAATCTGATCGAAAATGCGGTGGGTTATGCCGATCAAGAAGTGATGGTTACAGCAACTTGGACCTTGCAGGAGCTTTGCGTCCGGGTCGAGGACGACGGCCCAGGGTTTGCGCCAGAGGTTTTGCCGCGCTTGGGTGAGCCGTATGTCAGCGAAAGAGGCGCAAGTGATCGCGCGGGCGGGATGGGTCTCGGGTTTTTTATTGCTAAAACGCTTCTGGAGCGAAGTGGAGCGCGTGTTGAGTTCGGTAATCGCGCGGCCCCGGATCGAGGTGCTGTGATCCGTGCGACGTGGCGGCTGGCTGCAATACAGGCCACCCCCGTGATTTAGAGCATCGCATAGTGCTGATTGTCGCTGCATGTGTTTGCTTATGTGCCCGAACGTCGCTAAATGTAGGGCAATTATTGCGTTGCTATACTGGTGAGCGGAGAAATCTTCGATGGAAGATGTGGTCGTCGACATCCCAGGGGAAAAAACCCTACTCGTTCTAGATGATGACACCCCGTTTCGCACACGCCTGGGTCGTGCACTGTCTGGTCGTGGATTTATGGTCTCGGCGGTTGCCACGGTGTCCGAAGCGATGGAAATCGCGCAAATGAACCCGCCGCAATATGCCGTTTTGGACCTGCGCCTGGATGACGGATCGGGGCTTGATGTGGTGGAAGAGCTGCATCGTCGCCGGCCTGATTGCCGCGTGATTATGCTCACCGGCTACGGCAATATCGCCACCGCCGTTCACGCTGTGAAGGCGGGGGCGGTGGACTATCTGCCGAAACCGGCTGACGTGGATGATGTTGTGAAGGCGCTGCTCGCGCTGCCGACGGGCTCGCCTGCCCCGCCGGACAACCCAATGAGTGCAGACCGCGTGCGGTGGGAGCACATCCAGCGCGTTTACGAGCTGTGCGGCCACAACGTCTCAGAGACAGCGCGGCGGCTCAATATGCATAGACGCACGCTGCAACGCATTCTGGCCAAGCGCGCGCCAAAGTAGAGGCAAGCGCAGCCAATAGGTTCCGCCCGCTGAAGGCTCAGCGGGCGGCTCAAGACTAAACCGCTTCAATCAGCTTAGTCTTCTTCGTCCTCATCATCGTCGCCCTCGTCGACTTCGACCTCTGCTTCCCAGAAGAGAAGGTCGCCCGAAATAGCTTCGAGTTCACAGTCATCGTCTTGAGGGGGCTCAAGCACGGCAACCCCGTGCTCGGCTATCTGGGCCTCGATCGCCGCGCGATCGATCTTGGTCACGAGGATCACCTTCTCCGTGAAGCCCTTTTTCGACATTTTTCCACTCTCCCTGGCTAACGAGACGACCAAACCCGACTCGCGTGACGCGACAATGACACTTACCCCTCACCCATCCGCGAGTTTCGTCAAGCGGCTGGCAGCGAGGCGGGCGACCATTAAAGTCAACGCCTTGCGCCTTGCGGGTGGCAGCGCGCGCAGGACGGGCCTGTGTATGATTTCTCCACCAAAGTTGTCGGCGACGATTTGGCCGGCGTCGGGGGGCAGAACGTGTCTTGGGAAGCTTTCGTCGACGCCGAAGAAAAAGCAGTCGCAATAGTCCAAATACTCGGGCCATTTGCTGTCTGCGACAAAGTCCGGGAGGCCCGATTTTGTCTCGACAATCCAAATTTCACCGCGCGGCCCGATCGCCAGCACATCGGCGCGACGGCCGTTTGCCAGCGGTGCCTCCAAAACCGGCATCCAACCGTGAGCCTGCAGCACGCGGCATACCCCACGGGCAACGCGCGCCGTTGTTTCTGGGCGATCTGACCGCGTTTCTGACATCATGAAAGCTTGACCGGTGGACGTGGGCGATGCAAGCGAAAGGCAGCGTGCCTTCGCACCGCCATGGTCCGCGTGCTAAGGTTTTTGCCTGTGACGCTGGGAGCAAAGCAGTATCGATGTCGGAAGCCTCCCTCCTTTTTGTTCGAGATGATCGCGTGGTGGCTGAAAAGCTCGCGCGGGCTCTGGAAGGGCATGGCGTCTCGGTGTGCGCGAGCGCTTCGGCCTATGAGGGCATGGAGGGCTATGACGCTGTTATAGCTCTGTTTTCTGGCTCTGCGGTGCGCTCTGCCCTGCTGATGGAGATGGCGCTCGCCGCCGAGGCGGAGGGCAAGCTTGTGCCGGTTTTTGTGGGTCTTTGCCATTTGCAAGCCCCGCTGAACCGTTTGGCGTTGCACGATTTGTGCGAGTGGAACGGCGATCCAAACGCGGTCGCGCTGCAAGCGATCCGGGCAAACGTGGCCAGAATTGCCCGCGCCCGGGCCGCAGGCGAAACGCTTCGTTCGGAAATGCGGGGGCCTGTGATCGGTGAGCCGGAGCTTGCACCGCAGGTGCCAAGGCCCGCCCCTTCACCTCAGTCTGCAAGTTCGGTTTGGAACGAGGCCGCGGCCCTGGCGGAGCGGAACCTCGAACAGCGCCAACGCCACTCTGAAGAAGCGCTTTTGCGCGAACGGGAGCGGGAGCGGCAAGAACGCGAGACCATCCACCGTCAGGTCGAGGATGCGGCGGAACGCGAGCGCTCCGAAAAGGAACGTGCCCTTGCTGAAGCTGCGAGCCGGGAGCGTGCCCACCGCGAGCGTGAACTTGCTGCGCGGCGCACTCCGGCCGCTGCTGCTGCTGCAAGCCGACGGGGGGCTGAGGACCTTGGGGATCCTTTTGGCGTGTCTCTGCGCGACTTCCAGGTGGCTGACGACTTTGAAGACAACGTTGGGCTGAGGTTTGGTCTCAACGAATGGGCGAGCGACGTGCTGCTGATGACCGCCGTTTCCGTTGGTGCCATTATCGCCTTCATCTCAGCCACACAACCGGCGGCGATCATCGAGGTTGTGAGCGGGCTAAGCCAAGAAATTCAGGCATTGGTGCGCCAAGTTTCAGGCTAGACCAGCCGAGCAACGTTGCCCAGCGGCCTTATTCATTGGTTATGTTGGCACCACTTTCCCGTAGCGCGTCGAGCACACCGCCGGGCTCCAGCAAAAGGCCAGTCTCTATGACCGCCACACGCACCCCTTGGCGCTGCATGGATTGCAACAGCGTGTCGCGCCAAATCATGACACGGCCCCTCATCACGGCTCGGAAATTGACGCCTCCTGTTGCAATGCTTTCAAAGCAGCGCGTTGGATCCACCAAAGCGGCGAACTGACGTAACGCCGCGGTGTCGCCCCTCGCCCAGGCCGTTGACCGGTCACGAAGCAGTGGGCCCTGGCGCTCGATGGTGTCCAACTGGCTGTCAAGACAAGCCGTGTCTGCACCAAGGGGCATATCGTTCATTGCGCGAAGCAAAGCCGGCATCTGCACTGTTTCAAGTTCAGTCACCCGAACCCGGGCACGGCGCGCTAGGCCGCTGGTTTGGTCGTTCATGTCGACGAATGCGAGCCCTTGGGCAGGCACTGTCGCGCGGATCAAGCCCGAGCCTACGGTATGCGGGCGCAAGCGCTCCAGACTGTCCATGGGGACATCAAGCCTTGCAGCGACCGCTTGGGTGCGGGCATAGAGGGGGGCCGGGAGAAAATCTCGAAGCCTTGCCCCATTTGGGTTCTCGAAGACGTCGCGCTGGCTGGCGAGAACACGGATGGCGCGAAGACCACCCACGCCCATTGGGCGTTCGATGTAGAGGCGGTCGGCGCGCGCCAAAGCTGCTTCAAAGGGCCGCGAGTTCCAGCGCACGTTGCGCGGCAACACCGCAACCGATCCGAGGATG
This sequence comes from Caulobacterales bacterium, assembly GCA_049314555.1. Lineage (GTDB taxonomy): Bacteria > Pseudomonadota > Alphaproteobacteria > Caulobacterales > Aquidulcibacteraceae > REEB509. Next base: position 20,525 of record JBMOEW010000003.1, on the reverse strand, counting down.
AGGACGTCGCTGTCTGCGTCTGACATCCGCCATAGGGCCGGGCCTGGCGCATCGACAATGATCTCGTCTGGGTCAGAAATTGGTTGTTGCGCCAGGGCCAAGGCCGGGAGACAGGCTGCGACAAACCCTATGGCGGCAAACAAGCGCTTCAACACATTGATCATAGAAAAGTCCCCGAACCTTTCGGTGCGGGGACATCAATTCTAAGCATGTTCTTTTTGTGGCTCTGTCCCGATCGCCGCTTTGTTACTCTGCAGCGACCTTCGAAAGAGCGTTGGAATCCGCGCCGAAGTTGATTGTCTTGAGGAAGGCCATGCCTTCTTCGGCGATCTCATCGCCGATCATGTGGTCGCCTTCGGCTTTGAACTCTTCAAAGTCCACGTACATGGCGTAGAAGCCTGCGGTGCGCTCGGTAATGATCCCGGCATTCCAGAGGGTTTTCACCAGCACGCGGAAAATGTTGGTGCCTTCTTTCATACGCTCGCGACGCTCTTCATCTGTCGCCACCTTTTGAAACTCTTCCATGACCTTGGCTGGGTCGAGGCCAAAGCGGGCGTAGATTTCTGTCATCTGGTGCGGTGCAACCAGGTTAAACAGCAGCGTCTGGAAGCAATGCGCCGCCCAGTTCTCTACGATTTCATGCTCTTCTTTCGACAATTGCGGGATCGTGCGGTCTGCCCAGATCTTCCCGAACTTGTGGTGGAAGGCCTCGTCCGTCATGACCAGCTGCGTCAGCTTGCGCGCGAGCGGATCGTTCCATTCGCGGAAAATGGTCGCGAAAGCCCCCATCGCGAGGCCCTCCACAAGCATCTGCATGCCGACGATTTTCTTGTAAACCTCTGGCGAATTCACGATGTCCTTCAGGAGCGTGGCAAGCACGTCGCCGCAGGGCAGCGGCCGGCCCCAGCGCGACTTGATGTACATCGCGAACGCGGTGACGTGGCGGCCTTCTTCGCGGCATTGATTTGCGGCGTATTCTTGCGCACCCGGGTCGCGGAGGACGTGGCACAAAGATGCAGACAGGCTCAACGCCCCCTGTTCGCCATGCAAAATGGCGGACAGCTGCCAGCGGGCCATTTCATTGACAAACGCGATCCGCTCTTTTGGCTTATCTGCGAAGAAGTCGCGGACATAATCGGTTTCCAGTGCTGGAACGTTGTAATCCGGCATGATCTGGATGTTTTCCATATCGAATGGTTCGGTGAAGTCGATGTAGCGCTTGTCCAGCGGATCCCAGAAGTGATCGTGGGTGGCTGAAATAATCCGATCGAAGGCAGTCGAGCGCGTCATGTGGCGATCGATATCGAGCATCGCGGCAAAATCGTCTGGAGCGACAGCATCGTACATCGCGTCCTTGGTGATTTGGCGAATTCCGGCCCCGTCAGCAGCCATGATGCTCTCCCTGTATTTTTGCCGCTAGACGCACGTCTGCGGTCATGATCGGAGGACAAGATACCCGTCCATTCGTGAGCAATCAATGAAAAAGTGACGCCCGCGTCACCAATTTTTCTTTAACCTTGGGACGGACTTCTGTGCCGGTGTCTTGCACTGGCGGGGGGCCGAAGCGCAAAGTCATGCTCCGGCGATGGAGTCTCTGGCAATGGAGTGCACTTTTATGGGCAATCGCGTACAGGGCAAGACGGCGTTTGTGACCGGCGCAGCGCAGGGCTTAGGCGCTGCGATTGGGCGAAAGCTGGCGGCTGAGGGGGCCAAGGTCTTTCTGACGGACGTCAATGCCGATGGCGTGTCTGATGCGTGCGCGGCGATCAACGCTGACTTTCCAGGTCAGGCGTACTTTGCCCATCAAGATGTGCGCGACCCCTTGCGGTGGGAAGCCGTGTTGAACGAAGCCGCCACGTCCATGGGCGGCTTGAATATCCTGGTTAACAATGCCGGGATTGGGGCGGTCGGTTCGGTTGAAGACTTGCCGTTTGAGACATGGAAGCTTGTGCTCGATGTCGACCTAGACAGCGTCTTTTTGGGCTGCAAATACGCCATGCCGCTGATCCGACAAAGCGGGGTCGCTGGCTCAATCGTCAATATCAGTTCTATTTCGGCGTTGATCGCCTCGCACAATTATGCGGCCTACAATGCGGCAAAGGCCGGCGTTTGGATGTTGTCCAAGTCGGTTGCTTTGCACGGGGCGCGCTCCAGACCGCAAATTCGCTGCAACTCGGTGCATCCCACCTTCATCAAAACCCCCATTCTGGACGGCTTGGTGGGGGCTTTGGGTCAAGAGGAGGCGCATGCCAAGCTGGCTCGGCAAGTGCCCCTTGGAAGGCTGGGAGAGCCCGACGACGTCGCTTTCCTCGTGCTTTACCTCGCGAGCGATGAAAGCAACTTCGTAACTGGTGCCGAGTTCAAGGTGGATGGCGGAATCAGCGCGCTGTGATGTCGCTTGGCGGGGCCTCGCGAAACGGGTTCTGCGGCCCTATATCCGGTGTCTGGCAGTCTGATCGGAGCAGTGCCCATGCGCGTACGTTTCCTTGTCGCCGCAGCTTTCGCCTTGATGCTTTCCGCTTGTGACGCCCCGCTTGGGACGAGCGGGCCTGCCCAGTCTTTTCCAACCACCGGCGAGCAGAAAGTGAATGTGCCAGTGTCTGCGGACATGCCGCAATGGCTATCGGTCGCGCGACAGCGTGGCGGCGGGCAGATCTTCTGGGACCGGAGCTCGCTCGTTCGTTATCCGGGGCAAGAAGCCACCATTTGGGCGCAGGTCCGCTACGGCACACCTGAAGTCTATGAGGCAGAAACCGAAACCACCCGGCAAATCGTTCGGTACGAAATCGCGCGCATGCATTTCCGCTTCAAGTGCGGCAGTGGCGAATTTGCAATCACAGAACAGCGCTTTATCGGAAATGACGACGTGGTGCTGGGGTCTACGCTCTACGACCCGGTGATCTTCAGGCCGGTTCTGCCAAACACTGCGGCCGCTGTATTGCAGCCGATCGCCTGCTTGGCGCGCTCGGAGGGCTGAGGGCCCGTCAGGCCTGCTGCAGGATCAAGTCGGTGATCAGCAGCCTTGCGCCGGCTTGGCCGAGGCTGCGGTCTACTGATTGTTGCATCATGCGTGCAAGTTGATCGGCGTCAGGGGGCGCTCCAGGCCGCAGATGCACGCTGGCATAGGTGGCCAACGCCTGGCGCATCGCATCGCGAAGCCGAGGTCCGATCGCCGTGATCCGACCGCGGAGGGCCGCTTCTGGAACGTCCAGGCACATTTCCGCAACCAGGGTGCCGCGGGGGCCAAACCGGGTCATGACCGGGGCAGTCGCTCGCGGCAGCGGCACAAAGGAAGCGGCCGAGGTCAATCGCTGCTGTGAGCGGGAGAGATCTTCGCTGGTGGCTCCGCCAGAGCTGGGTTGCGCGGCAGCTTGGCCAGCAAGGGCGGCACCAGCACCAATGGCAAGTCCGGTGAAGAGCGAGCGGCGAAGGATCGTTGTCATGGCGCTATCGTCGCGCCATCGAGCTAAGGTTTGGTAAACCTTAGCTGGTGGGCTTAGCGGGCTTGAGGGCGCTGCCATCCATGCCGTCTTCTTCGCCCGCGAAAAGGCGGCGCAGATTTGCCGACGAGCGATGCCCAAGGCTGTCGAAGTGCTCGTCCAGCCAAGCGGACGCGCTGGCCCTGCCCTCTTGAAACAGCATTTCAAGAAAAGCCATTTCGCTGTTGAGTTTGGAGGAGGCCCCAAGCTCCATTAGCTGGCTGGAATCGATCATATGCACCAGCACGTCGCGATACTGCGTGCCTTCCAAGCGGCCGCCATCCTTGAGGCGGCGGACAAAGTCTATCGCCCGAAACTCTCGCAGCAGACTTGCGTTGAACGTGATCTCGTTGACCCGACTAAGGATTTCGCGCGCGGTGCGGGGTGTGCCTGGGCGCTCAACCGGATTGATCTGAACGACCAGCAGGTCCAGGCTATCGCTTTCCTCAAACAGGGGCCAAAGGGGCGGATTGCCCATATATCCGCCGTCCCAATAGGGTCGGCCTTCGATTTCGACTGCTTGAAAGATAAAGGGTAGGCAGGCAGACGCCATGACGTGGTCTGCGGTCAATTCGTTGCGGCGAAACACTTTCGGTCGGCCGGTTTGCACATCAGTGGCGGCAACAAAGATCTTGACCTGCTCGCAGGACCGCACGGCCTCGAAGTCGATCAATTCGTCCAGCAGGTCGCGAAGAGGATTCCAATTCAACGGATTTAGATCGTAGGGGCTGGCCAAACGGCTGAGCATGTCAAACCAAATGAAGAAAGGGCTTGAGTCCAGCCGCCAGCCGCCCATCAGGGCTTCGATCGGGCTGCGCCTTAGTGGGCTTGCCACCGCCGCGTTGGCAACCCCCTCCCAGAACTGGCGCAGGCATTTGCGGGCCCCAGAATAGCCTTCGGTGACCAAACCCTCGGCCAAGACGACTGCGTTCATCGCACCCGCGGAGGCACCGGAAACCGCAGAGATCGCTATGCGTTCGTCTTCCAAGAGGCGATCGAGCACGCCCCAGGTGAAGGCGCCATGGCTGCCCCCGCCTTGCAAAGCGAGGTTGATCTTTTTGGCCTTAGGCCTTTCCAGGGTCAGATCGATGGGTTTTTTGGTCATGGGGGTTAAGTGGGGCCCAGAGCGCGTGACGCCAAGGCCGGCTCTAGGCTGGCGCGGTGCGGCTACGGTTTAGAATTCGCGCGCACCCAACGAGTAGCGCGCCCAGCAACCCAAAGACACATGCCAGCAGAACCAAGTTGATCAGGGCTTGCCCCATTCCGATTTCCGGCACCTGGAGGAACGGATACGGATAGATGCCGGTGAATGCGCCGCGCACCATTGCTACGACGCCATAGGTAAGAGGAAAAGCCATCCAGACCAGAGGATCGCGCCAGTGTAACGGTGCCTTCGGCGCGCACGTCACCCAAAACACGGCCGTGAGGCTCGGCCCGATATAGTGCAGCAGGCTATCTGCCAGCAACGGCAAGCCAGACAATTGCCATTGGCGGCTCAATACCAACCAATAAATCAGCCCCACCGCGACGATGTATGTCGTTAGTGCGCCATAGGGGGATGCTCCCAACCTCGCGCAGGCAGCCGAAGCCGTCATTGCGATGGCCAGGACCAGGTTTGTCCAAATCGTGAAGAAGCTGGACAGGTGGACCGCTGCGTCCACCAGACCTGCACCGGCGGGCAAGCGAACCGTCATTGTGACATGCGTTTGCAGGGCCAACCCTGCCCACGCGCAGACCGCAATCCAGCCCGCAAACGCCCTTACCGGCACTGTCGCCTGCTGAGAAATCTGACTTGAAGACACAACAGCCACACTTTCCGCCGGCGCGATGCCGGTGTCACCTTTTCTATTGAACGGTCCAGCCACCGTCCATGGTCAAGGCTGCGCCGTTGATTTGGTCTGCCGCTTCGGAGGCCAAGAACAGGCAAAACGCCGCGACATCGGCCGCTCGGACGAACTCTTTAGTGGGCTGGGCTGCCAAAAGCACGTCGTTGATGACTTGTTCGCGGGTCATGTTGCGTGCCTTCATCGTGTCTGGAATTTGCGCCTCCACGAGCGGGGTATGGACATAGCCAGGGCAGATCGCGTTACAGCGCACCCCGTCGCGGGCACCTTCCAAGGCAACGGTTTTGGTGAGGCCCAAAAGACCGTGCTTGGCGGCGACGTAGGCGCTTTTGAACGGGCTCGCCACCAAGCCGTGGGCGGAAGCGATATTGATGATCCGCCCAAATTTTCGCTGCTTCATGCCGCGCATCGCGGCGCGAATGGCGAAGAATGGCGCACCGAGGTCCAGCTGCTGGATGGCGTTCCACTTTTCGATCGGGAAGTCTTCAATTGGGCTGACGAATTGGATGCCGGCGTTGTTAACCAAGACATCCAGCCGTCCGAACGCGGCTTGTGTGGCTTCTACCAGGCGAGTGACTTCGTCGGCCTTCAACAGGTCTGCGCCATCGAAACGCACGTCCACCCCGGTTTCGCCCGCCAACTCGGCGCGCAGTTTTTCGTTTTCAGCGGGGTCGCCCATGCCGTTGAGCATCACATTGTAGCCGGCCTTGGCGAATGACCGCGCAATGGCCAGGCCAATTCCGCTTGTGGATCCTGTGACCAGGGCTGATTTCCGTTCGTTCATGACGCTCTCCTCATTGGATGATTTCACCTGATCTGCGGGCGGCACCTTGCGTGCAACTCCGCCAGGGGCTAGGCCCGGCTCCAGCGCTGGCAGGAGCCGTTATGGATTTCTCCGCAATCAACTCGTTCGTGTCAGGCTTTCCTGACTTCCTCATCCAGTTGACGGTGGCATTAGCCTTATTCGTCGGCTCGCTGGTCGTCTATGTGCTCATGACGCCGCACAAAGAGCTGGCGCTCATCCGGGAAGGCAATCCCAGCGCTGCCCTTGCTTTCGGTGGGATCGTGGTTGGCTTGGCCATCCCGTTGGGGCAATGCTTGGCGCATGCCTTTGGGGTATGGGACCTATTGATTTGGGGCGTCGTGATCCTGCTGGTGCAGCTTTTGACGTTCCGGTTCACTGACATGATCCTGCGGGGCTTGCCGCGCCGCATTGCTGAAGGCGACGTTGCCGCAGCCATCATGTTGATGAGTGTCAAGCTTGGCGTCGCGTTGGTGTTGGCCGGCGCGATTTCAGACCCAGGGTTGATGCAGCTGGTAGGCCGGTAAGGCGATGCGCTGGCTGCCTGATTGGTTAGTCTATCTGGTCGTTACGGCCGCGGTGCTGTTGGCCCTGTTTCGGGTCGATCAGCGCGCCACTGCGCCGGCCTGGCGCGACGCTGAGATCGCCGGCGCGGGCGCGTTGTTGCCGCCCCCTTCCGTGTTTGACCCCGAACTGTTGGTGGAGGTTGGCCCTTCTGCGCCGGGGCTTGGTACAGCGTTCGCGGTGAACCGCGAAGGCTGGTGGCTGACCGCTCGGCATGTGGTGGATGGCTGCGCCAAGGTGGGCGTTCAGGTGTCGCGCGGGCGGGCTTTGCCGGCGGAGGTTTTGCCCGCACGGTTTGCCGACTTGGCCTTTTTGCGCACAGAGCCCGTGCCAAGCGTTTTGCCGATGAACCTTGATGAAGCCAACCTCAAACTTGGCCAGGAAGCGTATCACGTGGGCTTTCCGCAAGGCCGGCCGGGGGAGGCCGCGTCGCGCCTGATTGGTCGGGAGCGATTGATCGCGCGCGGTCGATACTCGCTAGAGGAGCCCGTTTTGGCGTGGAGCGAAATGGGCCGTACGCTTGGGTTGAATGGCTCGCTTGCCGGCATGAGTGGCGGTCCAACCTTGGACGGTGAAGGACGCGTTATTGGCGTGACGATCGCCGAAAGCCCCCGCCGCGGGCGGATCTACACGGCTTCGCCGGCAACAATTATGCGGTGGATGGAGATTTCACGGGTGGAGAGCGAAGAGGTTACCGGTGCCCCGCTCACCGCGCGAAACTATGGCCAGCGGGCAGACGCGATGCGCCGCACCCTGACTGTGCGGCCTGTGATCTGTGACACGCGCGCTTCGCCACCAGAGCGCGCCGGCGGACGCGGCTAATGCCGGCCGCCTTTGCCGATCGGGTGATAGACAGTGTTTACCGTTTCGGGTCGCCCCTGTGTGTGGGCCTCGATCCGTTCGCGCACCTAATTCCGAGCGCTTTGTTTGGTGATCCGCGCAGCGATGTGGCGGCGCTGGGGCGTTTTTCGGAAGCGCTGTTGACGCAGGCAGCGGCCAATACCGGGGTTGTGAAGATTCAGCTCGGTCTGTTTGAACCGTTTGGGCCGGAGGGCGTTGCGGCTGCGCGGGAGGCCTGTCGGTTTGCGCAGGGTTTGGGATTGGTGACGATCCTTGATGCAAAGCGGGGCGATATTGGCTCGACGGCGGAAGGCTACGCGGCTGCAGCACTTGGCCCCTGCCCCGGGTTTGATGCCGATTGCGTTACCGTGGCGCCGTACATGGGTGTTGATTCCCTCCTGCCGTTCGTCGAGGCCGCGGAAACACGCGGCAAAGGGGTCGCTGTGCTGGTTCGAACCTCGAACCCTGGCGCGCGCGATCTGCAGGACCTTTTGGTGGACGGCAGCCCGCTCTGGACCAAAACCGCGGCCATGATCGCTCCCTTGCAGGCGCGCTTGCAGGCGGAGGGTGAGTTTTCCAGTCTGATGGTCGTGGCTGGGGCAACCTATCCAGAGCAAGCGCGGCTTCTGCGGCAGCTGCTGCCTGAAGCGCTATTTCTTATTCCAGGCTATGGCGCGCAAGGGGCGAGCGCTGGCGACGCTGTTGCCGGTTTCGTCCCCGGGCCCAAGGGCTTGGTTGGCGGGGTCGTGAATGCTTCGCGTTCTGTCTCTTACCCCACAGCCGCGGCTTCGGCTGCGACTTTGCAGGATTGGCGATCTGCCATCGACGCGGCGATGAACGCGGCAAAACGTGACCTCGAAGCCGCTGTTTCGGGTTAATCCCGCGTAATACATGACAAAAATGGTTAATGCGTGCTAGGCCACGATCTGGAATTGTGTCGCGCAGGATGCGCGGTCGGAGGGGTCTATGCGGAAGAGCGGTACTTGGATTTGTCTTTTGGCCGTGAGCGCTTTTGCGTTTGCGCCAATTTCTGCCCAGGCGGACGGGCCAGACGAGTTGAACCGTACGCAACCGGCCGTTACGGCACCGGTTACGCCGCCACCCAGCCCGACAGCCCGGCCAGCTACGGCGCCAACAACAACTCCAGCGCCGACGCCAGCGCCCACCACGCCGGCTGCGCCAACGCCCGCAGCTCAAGTTGCAACGCCAACCGCAACACCGGCCGGACCCGATGGTCGAAGCGGCGTGATCGCTTTGCCGGCGGGCGATTTGTCGTTGAACGTGCCCACCAGCTTTTCGTTTTTTGGGCCGGATGTGGCCCGCGCACATTTGGCCCGCGTAGGTGCACCACTACCTGCTGGGGAGCTTTTGGGTTTGCTCGCGCCCCGGGGCAGCTCGCTTGATAGCCCTGGTTTTTGGGGCTCTGTGGTGAGCTATCAGCCGATTGGACACGTCAGTGCGGACACGGCAAGCGGCCTCTCCGATGGCGGTTTTGAGCGGAGTGTGCGGGATGCTCGGGCTGCTGCTGGGCGCGCCTTCGAAGGGTTTGAGTCCAATCCAACTTACACGCCGGCCGCCACGGCCCTGTCTTGGGTGGAGCGCTCGGCGCGCCCCAGCCGCACCGCTCAAACTGTGCGCTACGAACAGCGGCTTCTGGGGCGCAATGGCGTGGCTGCGCAATCGATTGTGGCACGGGAGGACCAACTCGGGGAAATCAAAGCTTCTGCGCCCTCAATGTTGTCAATGATGTCGTTCGCGCCTGGTCAGCGCTACGGCGACTATGTGCAAGCAAGCGATGCGGCTTCCTCGTATACAGTGCCTGGCCTGGTCACGAACCTGCCGACAGCTTCTCCTGTTGGGGAAGTGGCAAGCGTTGCGGGCGGCACGGGGGCACAGTCCGCAAAGTCTGCGCCAGCAGGGGCAGCGCAAACCAACTATTTGCCCTGGCTGCTCGGTGGCTTGGCGCTGGTGGGGGGATTGGGCTGGCTGGCACTGGGCAATCGGGGTCGCAGGGACGACGACGATAGGATCTACACAGAAGACGATCCGAACATTCAGCCCAAGAAAGACGATTGAACCTCTCTTAAAGCGGTGATTGGTTTGGGGGCGGGTCGGCCAGTACGACCCGCCCTTCTTCTTGTTGAACCGGAACGCGGGTCAAACCGCAGCCTATGCCTGGTCCGGCGACATAGTCACCGGTGGCCAGATGGAAACTTGCACCATGGGCGGTGCAAACAAGGAATTTGCCCTCTTGTACCACGACACTGCCGTCTGGTCTTTCCATCGGCATGCGCGCGTGGGGGCAAAGGTTTTCAAAGGCGGCAACGGCGTCGACGGAACGCGTGATGATCACTGACCAACGATGCTCTCCGGCTTCGCGATCAACACATATTGCGCCATGCACTGGCACGTCTTGGACCAGACACAGGGCTTCACCCAAGGCTGGGCGCGCGCGGTTTTCGTCGCTCATTCGCCCTCCGCGCGGAACGGACGCGCCAAGAGGCCCATGATCGCTTGATCGACGTTGAGCGAACCGGCCAATAGGCTGGCAACAGCGGCGCAGATGGGCATTTCCACGCGTTCTCGCTGCGCCAAGGCAACCACAGCAGGCGCGCTCGCAGCCCCTTCGGCAACGGACAGGCGACCGGCCATCGCCTCCGGCAACGAAAGCCCCTCGCCCAATGCACATCCCAGAGCCATGTTGCGCGATGAACGGCTGGAACAGGTGAGGACCAGATCGCCCAAGCCGCACAAGCCGTTCAAGGTTTCTTGGCGCGCTCCCATGGCTCGCCCCAGCCGAGACATTTCTGCAAAGCCCCGTGTGATCAGCGCGGCGCGGGCGCTGTCGCCAAGGTTGCGCCCTTCACAGACGCCGCAGGCGATCGCGATCACGTTTTTGATTGCGCCGCCAATCTCTGTGCCAATCAGATCATCGGTCAGGTAGGGGCGAAATGTGGGCAGCCCGATAGCGGCAACCAGGGCTTGGCCGGCCTCTCGGTCGCGGGCGGCAAGCGTGATGGCTGTGGGTAGGCCCCGCACAACATCTTTGGCAAAGCCTGGCCCCGAAAGTACCGCCAAAGGTGATTCTGGGGCGATTTGCTCTGCGACTTCCGACATCAAGGCAAGGCTGCCTTGCTCAACACCCTTGGCGCACATGACCAAGGGGCTCCCTGTCTTCATCATCGGGGCAAACTGTTTGAGGGTGGCGCGGGCGAACTGCGCGGGCGTTACCGCAAGGTAGGCGTCCATTTCTGCGATCGCCGCAAGGTCTGAAACCGGTTCGATGGTTGGTGCAAGGGCGACGCCCGGAAGAAAAGCCGCGTTTTCCCGGGTCTCGCCGATCGCCTTGGCCACTTCGGCTTCAAAGGCCCACAGGCGCACGTCACGACCGGCAGTGGCGCAGAGCTGGGCCAAGGCTGTGCCCCATGCGCCCGCACCAATCACGCCAATGCGCTGAATCGAGGCGGTGGCTGTCGACATGGCGGTGAATCCTTAGTTGATCGTTCAGTGAATATCGATTAGGGTTCGACGATGGATGAGAAACTCGAAGTACGTGAACGTATTCTGCATGCCGCGATGGAACGGATCATGCACTACGGCTTCGCCAAAACCACAATGGCGGAGATCGCTGCGGACTGTGGCATGTCGGCCGGCAACATCTATCGGTTTTTCGAGTCCAAGGCCGACATTGCGGAGGCCATGGCGCGGCATCACTACGCCCACGAGCAGGGTGAGATGGCCGCTCTTTCTCGTCGGCGCGAGATTGCCCCCGACGTGCGGCTGCGTGAGATGTTTTTCACCACGATGCGCAACAACTACCGCAAGATCGATGAAAGCGCGAAAATTCTTGAGGTTGCGGAAATGCTCAAGAAGGAGCGCCCGCTTTTTATAAACGAACAGTTGGCGCAAGAACGCGTTTACATTGTGGAGCTTCTGGAACAGGGCATTTCAATTGGTACTTTTCGGAACATTGACGCTCCCTATATTGCAGAGATGATCCAAAGCGCCCTGTCAAAGTTCTCTTTTCCTCAACTTTTTTCTCAACTCACGCTGCCCAAACTTGAGCGCGAGCTAAACGGTGTTTTGGATCTTATTCTCTGGGGGCTGTATACTCCAGACGCTGTGCAGGCGCGTGTGCTGCCTGCCACCGCAAACGGGACGCAATCGGCGTTCGCTTAGGTCAGCCACGCTTTCCGAGTGCTCAGACGCCCTCAGGTGCCGCGGGTTATTTGGCGACCGACGCGCTCTTGTTTATCGGCTGATTGCCAGCCCTTTCTGCTCCCCTTCCCCCTTGATCTCGATCGGTGTGTCGTTGGCGGTTCCAACCGAGGGAACTTGCGCCGGTGCGCGCCCATGCATGGGCATTCGCGGGCCTCGCGGGGCCGGTCCTTGCCTTCTGCGCGGTGGCGCGAAAAGACCAAAAGCCGACTGACTCCTTAAATTCTGAATGATATGGATATTATTCATCGACAATCGTTTCTGGTTTAGGTAGATGTGGATCGTGATGAGGCGCGGCGCTGTCCGCGCCGCTTTGAGGAGCCGAGCCATGACCCAAACGACCGTTTCTGAATTCGTCCGCCACGCCTTCGCGCTGGCTTTTGCTTTGACCGCCGTTGCGGTGATCAGCGCCCCATTGCTGCGTATGGCCGCTGCGATGCTTGCCTGATCGACGGCCCTCAGGCGCATGTTGCAACTGCGTAATCAGCGGTTAACCGCGGGCCGCAGTTATGCAGGGCAGACGTGCGGAAGCGTTCGTTCCCATGGCGATCGATCCAGCCCAGTTATGTGAGGCCCGACCTTCGCTGTTGCAGCAATTTTCCGGGCCAAAAACAGGAGTACGATCCATGAGTAACCGTATGACTTTCGCGACTGTGCGTCTGGCGAGCTTCGCTGTTGCTGTAGCTGTGGTCTTTGCGCTCGCAACGCCGGTTCTGATGTTGGCTGCCCAAGTCGCGGCCTAACCACGGTGGACCTAGGCTTTGGCCCCCTTGCGACCCGCGACATGCGTGGGTCGCTCCCGGGCCGCCTCTGGGTCCAACGGCCATCGCGGACGGGCCGGTGTGTCGAAAGGGTCAGTGAACCCCGCGGCCAAACGTTCAGCGCCCACTAACGCGATCATGGCCGCATTATCGGTGCAGTGTTGCAGGGGTGGGGCGGAGAACTGGAACCCCGCCTCCCCCGCCACCCGAACTAGCACTTCACGAAGCGCTTGGTTTGCCGCAACACCGCCAGCGACCACCAAACGTAGGTCTTGACGAGGGGCACCGCCTTCCAGATAGGCGCGGATAGCGTTTTTGGTCCTGTCTTCGATAATGTCGGCCACCGCCGCTTGGAAACAGGCAGCCAAGTCCGCGCGGTCTTGATCGGTCGGTTGTTCCCAGCCATGCCACGTGCGGGCGACGGCGGATTTCAAGCCGGCAAAGGAAAAATCAGCACCCGGCTTGCCGATAAAGGGCCGCGGAAGCGCCACTCGCTTTGCATCGCCGGTGCGCGCCAGGGCCTCCACCAAGGGCCCTCCCGGATAGCCAAGCCCCATGACTTTCGCGCATTTGTCGAAGGCCTCTCCGAGGGCATCGTCGACCGTTGATCCAAGACGCTGATAGCTGCTCAGCCCGTTGACCGCCAGGAACTGGCAGTGACCCCCCGACACTAACAACAGCAGATACGGAAACGGGGTTGGAGCCGCCAACCGCGGCGATAGGGCATGACCTTCGAGATGATTGACCGCGATAAAGGGCTTGTCGTGCGCAAGGGCGATGGCTTTGGCAGCCGAAAGCCCGACCATGACCCCGCCAACCAGGCCGGGGCCGGCGGTTGCTGCCACGCCGTCGAGTGCGCCAAAACCAACACCAGCTTGCGCCATGGCCGCGGCGATTGCGCCATCGATGCCTTCCACATGGGCGCGCGCCGCGATCTCTGGCACGACGCCCCGATATATGGCGTGCTCCGCCGCCTGGCTGAGCACGATGTCGCTGAGGATCGTTGGCCGCCCTTCCGCCAGGCGCACGACTGCAGCGGCGGTTTCGTCGCAACTGGTTTCGATTCCCAGGACTGTAAGCGGTCTGGTGATGTTTGAGTTCATGTGCGGCATAGGTTCTGATAGCTTAAAGGCTTGGCGGCGAATAGTTTCGAACCCATGACAGACCCATTCCGCATTGGCGCGCGCGCCTCACCGTTATCCTTGGCCCAAACCGGCCAGGTCCGCGCCGCTTTGGCGGCCGCGCTTGGGATTGGTCCCGACGATGCAGCCTCGCTCTTGCCTATCGTTGGCATGACCACGACGGGGGACCGGCTGCAGGACGGTCGACTAGTGGATGTGGGGGGCAAGGGCTTATTCACCAAGGAATTGGATGAAGCCCTGCTGGAGGGCCGGATTGATCTGGCGGTGCATTCCCTGAAGGATCTGCCTTCACGATTGCCGGCTGGCTTGGCTTTGGTGGCGGTGCCGGAGCGGGCCGACCCGCGCGACGCTTTTGTGAGTTCTGTGGCGCAATCGCTCGCCGCTCTGCCATTAGGCGCAGTCGTTGGCACGTCGAGTTTGCGACGGCAGGCGCAAACGCTTTATGCGCGGCCGGACCTGATTGTCGTTCCGTTCCGGGGCAACGTGGATACGCGACTGGCGAAACTCGCAAGCGGCCAGGCACAGGCCACTTTTTTGGCTGTTTCCGGTTTGCAGCGGCTGGACAAGCTTAAACACGTGGCCAGCGTGGTTGACCCAGACGAATGCCCTCCCGCGCCTTGCCAAGGGGCGTTGGCCATTACCGCCCGCGCAGATGATACGCGCGCGATTGCGGCCGCGCTGCGCTTGCAAAAGCCGGACGCGTTCTGCGAGGCGCAGTCGGAGCGGGCGTTTCTGGCGGCGCTGGATGGTTCCTGTCGCACACCGATTGCTGCCCTCGCGCGGTGCCTTGGGGGCGACCAAATCTCGTTTCTGGGCGAAGTCCTGCGGCCAGATGGATCGGCCCGCTGGCGGCGCAGCACGTCGGGCCTTACGAGCGACGCAGCCGAAATCGGACGTGAGATTGGCTTGGCGCTTAAAGCGGAAGCGGGTGATTTGCTCGCCTGGCGGGCATGAGACCCAGAGTTATCGTCACACGGGCAGAGCCTGGGGCCGGCCTAACTGCGGGGGAACTGGCCAAGCGCGGGGTAGATCCCGTGCTGGCGCCGCTCTTTAGGATCGAGGAAACGGGGGCGGTGGCGCCCGATCCGGCGGCGTTTCAGGCCCTGATGTTTACCAGCGCGAACGCGGTTCGCAGCTTTAGCGGCAGTCCGGCGTGGCTTGCCAAGAATGCTTTTTGCGTGGGGGCTGCAACGGCTGCGGCGGCGCAGTCGGCGGGATTTGTTCGTTGCCCGCATTCAAACGGGGACTCCCACGCACTTTTGGCGCTTGTGCGTGCCCAATTGCTGCCTGCAGACGGGCGACTGTTGCAGGTGCGCGGGGTGGATGTGGCCGGCGACCTGTTCGTGCAGCTCGGCACCCTTGGGTTTTCCACAGATTTGCTCATTACCTATCGGTCGGTGGCGGCACGCACGCTGCCGGCCGCCGCGGTGGCTGCTTTGCAAGACGGTGCCCCCTGCCCCTTGGCTGTGCTGTTTCACAGCCCGCGCGGCGCAGAATTGGGGTCCAGCCTGCTTCGGGCCGATGCCGGGCGGCTCCACGCCGCCTTCATTTCTGAGACCGCAGCGCGGGCCGGCGCGTCTGCTCCGTGGGCCTCAGTTGGGATCGCGGAACACCCTTCTGATAAGGCCCTGATTGCCAAAGCGCTCACTCAAATAGCTGCATGCACTTGAGCCGAACCGAAACGGGCACTAAAGACTCTTCGTCGTAGGCGAGAAGCGCCACACTGCGAACAACGCGGGGACACCGATGAGCGCTGGCGATCGGGCGGAAGGCGGCCACGCCGAGCCAATCGACGTGGAATATGAACCTGCACGGCGGGGACGCCCTCGGTATGGGGGCGGACGACGCGGTGGGGTCTCCTTTGGGACTGCTGCTGCCTTGGCTGTGCTTGCGGCTGGCGTTGGAGCCGTTGGCGGGGCGCTTGCTCCACGCTCGCCGCAGATTGCGCAAGCGCTTGATCAGATCGCTCCGGGCGACGGCGTCACCGCGCGGCAAACGCAAGCCGCCCAGATGACGATTGCGCAGGCGCAGACTGATCTGGGCCAGCGCTTGGCCAAGATAGAATCGTATATGGCCAACCCTACGGCTGAGACCGCCGGTGTGGACGGTGCGCCGATCGTCGCCCAGGTGATGGGCGTTCAGGCGGCGCTTTCGGCGGTCCAGGGCCGTTTGGATGCCCTGCCCAGCAACGAGCAAATTGCCGGCCTCACAGGCGAAGTCGAGCAAGTGCGTGCGCAGTTGCCGGCCCTTCAGGAGCGGCTGGCCAATGCGGAGCTCGCAGCCGGGGCGGCGTTTGCTGTCGCCGCGGCGGATGAGGCCGCCAGGGCCTCTGGGGCGTTCAGCGAGTCTTACGCGGCGCTTGCAGCGCTTTTGCCCACAAACCCGGACGTGACTGCCCTTGCCCCGCTTGCCGTGCAGGGCGCACCCAGCCGTATTGAGCTGCGCGATCGGTTTGAGGCGATGGAGCTGGATATTGTGCGCGCCGCTCGGCAAGCTCAAGCGGGCTCTGGGCTTTGGGGCCGTGTTCAAGCGGCTTCGGCGAACTGGATAACCGTGCGCCGGCGGGGTGAAGGCGAGACCACAGCTGGGGTGTTGGAGCGGGCCCATGCGCGGCTCGTGGCAGATGATTTGGCAGGCGCAGTGGCGGAAGTAGGTCGGTTGCGCGGTGCGGGGGCTCAGGCTTCGGCCGGGTGGCTCGCCGACGCTCGACGTCGGTTGGAAATTGAAAACCACTTGGCCGCTGTGCGGGCTGAGTTGGCACGGCGGGGCTGAGCGCCATGTTGAGACTAGCTTTTCTCCTGATTGTTGCCGTGCTCGCCGCGCTCACGGCGTGGGAAATGTCGCGCGATCCGGGCACGGTGCAGATTGAGTGGAGCGGCTGGCAGATCGATACCACTGCCCTGTTTGCCTTGCTGGCGGTGGTCACGATCGTTGCGGTGTCCCTGCCGTTGCTGCGCCTGTTGATGTTCTTGATGGACGCGCCGGGGCGAATCGGCCGGGCCTCTGAGCGGGCCAAACGGCGCAAGGGCCAAGAGGCGTTGGCGCTCGGGTTGATCGCTGCGGAAGCCGGCGAGTTCGATGAGGCGCGCAAGCAAGCGGACAAAGCGGCTGACGCGATTGAAGAGCCGCGCCTTGCAAACCTGCTGCAGGCCCGCGCGGCGGAAGTGGGCGGCGATTATGCCGGGGCCGAGCGCGCCTACTCGGCTATGCTGGGCCATGAAGACACCGAAATCCTTGGGCGCAAAGGCTTGTTGACCGCCGCTTTGAAGCGGGGCGATCGCACAGCCGCCATGGCGCATGCGGAAGCCGCGCTTAAGGTTTCAAAGACGGCGATGTGGCCGTTCCAGAGCCTGTTTGAACTGAAGGTCCAGGCCGGCGATTGGGAAGGGGCGATCGACGCGCTCGATGAAGGCGAGAAGCGCAAGCTGATTGACGACAAGCCGGCCAAGCGGCGGCGTGCGGTTCTGCTGACGGCGGCGGCATCGAAGGCGGAGCTTGAACGGCGGGCCGATAAGGCCGTGGACATGGCCCAGAAGGCCTTCAGGCTGGCCCCCGGCTTTGCGCCAGCGGCGGCGGTTGCGGCCCGGCTCCTGATCCACGCTGGCAAGGAAGAGCGGGCGGCGGCTATTCTCGAAGAGGCATGGGAAAACGCGCCTCACCCTGCCCTGGCGCACGCCTACCGGGATCTGCGCGGGGCCGAGCCGGAGGCTGAACGTACCGCGCGGATGATGGGTTTGGTGGAGCGGCGCCGGGATCACCGGGAGAGCCGGATTGTGCTCGCGGAAATCTCGATCGTGCGCGGGGACTGGGATCGGGCGTGGAGCGCGCTGGAAGACGCCTACCGCGAAAACCCGTCGGCCCGTATTGCGGCCCTGTTTGCAGCGGTATGTCGCGGCAAGCGGGACGAGGCGGGCGCGCGCCAATGGATGATGACCGCTGCGGGGGCGCCGCGGGAACCGGATTGGAGCGATCTCGATCCAGACGGGCCGGCGTTCATGTACGACGATTCCGATTGGGCGCGGCTTGTCTATGTCTATGGCGACGGCGGCCAGCTGGTGCATCCACGCCTCGAGCGCGGGGTGCAGGCTTCTGGGGCGGGCTCGGTTTTGGCCCTGCCCGCGACCCCAGCGCCACGATCGGAGCCAAGCCCCGTGGACGGGCTCGAAGAGGCGACCGTTGAGGTCGAGCCACCGCCGGCGCGGTGAGTTTTTCGAGGCTGGATCGGGTTCGACCTTGCCAGGCTACATGCGCTGCGGCGAGGTACTGAGGTCGCTTGCGCGGCTGGCATGAGACCGCTAAACGTTCGCGCTTCGCAAACCTTGTGGCCTGGTGGCGTAGCTCAGTTGGTTAGAGCGTGGGATTCATAACCCCAAGGTCGGTGGTTCAATTCCACCCGCCACCACCAAGGGCCCCAAGGGTTTTCGGGCTTTCTCGCGATCCGGTCGCACTGCCCAAGTCGGCCTAGGTACCAAATAGGTACCACGCGAACGGATTTCGCGGCCGTTTTGGGCGGCGAGGTTCTAGAGGGAAGGCGTGTTGCTGCCCCCATTTCAGTCCCGCTTTGCAACACCCGTTGGACCCGGCCGGTGCAAGCGCAACTAGGGGGCGGATGGGTTCGGCCCAGGGCAGGGCCGGTTTCGCTGTTGGCAAGCGCGCGGAACCCCATCGCAAGCACGAAACCCGCTAGCTAAGCTGGAGGAGACCATCAAAAACCCGAAACCACGCGGCTCCTGCGATTGATCGCGATGATGTATTGGGACATGATTTTGCATGTGAATGGAGGGGTGCATGCGCTCGATGGTCATGGCGGCGCTGGTTGGCGTGCTTCTCGCGAGCCCTGCGGCGGCGCAAACGGAAGCCGAAATAGAAGACAGCGCGCAGGGCGCGTTCGAGATGGCCAGGTCGTTCTCGCGTTGCGCCGGCTTCTGGGATTTCATGTCGCATGCTGAGCAGGCAACCGGCAACCCGGCGTCGGCTCAGCATGCACACAACATAGGGAATGGCGCCCGAATATCGGCGGGCTACATGCTCAGCATGCGACATCGCATTCAGCGTCCGGACGAGCCGCCCCGCGCTTACGGCTCCTGGGATGAATTCATTGAACCACTTGCCGAAGTGACCGCCACAGAAATGATGGCGGCTATCGAGCGCAACGACAACGCGACGCTGGAGCAGCGAGCGGTTACCTGCCGCGCCATGGGTGAAGTCGCGCAGGAAATCATTGATCGGGTGCGCGCCGAATGGGAATACTAATACCCATTTTTCGATCCGAGTAATCGTCCCGCAGGCGTCCAGAGATCACCGCATAAGATGCGGACAAACTCTTACGACTGACCGCCACTGGGCGCTTATACTCCTCTCTGTCCGCCAGCTCATCAAGGGGCGCAAGGGTTTCCCGGGACTCCTGATTTTCTACCCCTCTCCCTACCCACCAAAACCAAGGCGCTTGAAATGCCCCTCGCGCGCGTGAGGCAACGCCTCCAGAGGTGGTTTTGGAGCTTCTTCGAGGTTACCAGCGGCTGCGTCGCTCGGTCTTCTGAGGCGATCCTTGAACCTCTCACGGCGGGCTTGAGGGAGCATCTCCGATCCCTGCGCCGGCCCTCATCTAAGGCGCCTGCGCAGAGGCGACAGCAACTCGGAACGATGAGTTCCGCCTCTAGCTGCAGGCGGCCCTTTGGGGGAACCGAGCGAGGCATGGGAAAGCTGGAAGGAGGCCGGAAGAGAAAGAAGAACTTCGGAAGGGTTTGGAAAGAGCAAGGAAAAGGGGGGAGAAGGCCTTTAGCCGCTCGGAAACCCGGCCCCTAAAGAGTCATCTCGTTGAAAATGTTTAGCCTTTCAAGCTTCGGTGTTTTTGGCTTGCCGCGAGAAAACGCCTTTTTCTGGCTGTGGAAGAAGGAAGTGAAATTCGCCCTTCCGACATGCCGCTCAAAAGTTGCAGTTGACTGCAAAATCGCTAGTCCTCGAGTACGGAGAGCATGGCCGCCGCCCGCTTCAAGCCGGCTGCATTCATCCGCGCAAGCTGCGCCATGATCCCGGCAATCGCCGATGTATTGGCCTCGTCGGCCGGTCGCAACCCGCCAAACAGCTCTGCCGGCTGCACCTTCAGCGCCTTCGCTAAGGCTTCGATGATCTCGAACGAAGGTGAAGCCGTGCCGCGTTCAATCCTGCGCAGCCAGACCTCTGAAATCCCGGCGGCGTCCGCAAGCTCGGGCTGGCTCATGCCGAGCGCGACGCGATGGGTGCGAACGCAATCCCCGAACAGCACTTTGAGTGACGTCAACGCAGCCTCCCGACATGCTGCGTTTTGCCCCCGGGTTATCCATGGCCACAAACTCTCAGAGGCCTGTATTGGCACAGAACCAATACTTTCAGTATTGCCCTGGCTGTGAAATGCGCTACGCCTATCCCCTGAAGTCAGGAGTTGGGAGATGGACGCGGTTTTCGGTTTGCTGAGCTCACTCGCGGCGGTGACGTTCTTCGTTTCCCTTGCCGCGTTGGTGAAGCCGTTTTGGGTCTTCAAGTCACGCAAGGCCGCTTTGAAGGTCGGCGGGGGCGCCTTGGCGGCGGCACTCGTCGTGTCGCTGATCAGCCCATTTTTTGCGCCAGCCGCGCCGGCCCCGGTGATGCCGGACCGCCCAGCGACGATCACAGAGGACGCATGGGCCGAGCGCATCGACCTATGCCGGCGCGCCGCGCTTCGGGTCGAAACCTGCGTCGCCGACGACACCAAGATTGAACGCGCCCACGGCATCGTCGCAGACGCGCAAGCTCGGGCACAGGCAGAAGCACAGGCGGAGGCGGAACGCGCCGCAAAGGAAGCCTGGTCTTCCCCGGAAAAAGTGGAGAGCGATCCTCCTGAAATTTGCTAGGAGATC
>JBMOEW010000002.1:0-125600 GCA_049314555.1 Caulobacterales bacterium | reverse complement strand
GACGAAGCGGTCCGTAGGCAGACCACATCGAGGGTAAGCCCCCGTGCGAAAGGGGTTTTTGAAGAGTCTGCCAAAACGCGCGCCAGGCAGGCAAACCGTGCTGCGGTGGTTGGGAAGTTCGAACCCAGCACCATCCGGATACAAACAAAAACGGCATCGCCGAATTGCCAGGCTACCGCCGCTCCCCGATTTCCTCCGCACGGCTTGGGCCGATGCGGCTATTGATGTTGCCAAAGCCGGCCGCCGCTTTCAATAATCCCTCCGCCAACGAATGGAGGCGCGCTGCTCCCCTCTGGCTCCAAAGCTGGTCACCATCGTCAGCTGCGGCCGCACGCGCCATTCCACCCGCGTGCTGGTTTCCCCCAGCGCAGACCGCGACAGCTCCAGGAACACGTCCTGCGTCAGATATCGTCCGCCCACCACCGAAATCCCGCTGGCGTCCTGGCGTAAATCAAAGGTGTCAAGCCCAACAGCGCGCCGCGTCAAGTCGGCGAGATCAAACGCCGAACCACCTGCCAGCGCCGAAAGGCTGGCCGCCAACTGCGCGGCCTGCAGCGCTGAAAGTTCCGCCTGTGCGGCCCCAAACAACGCCTGCGGCAGAATTTCGTCCTCCGGCAGGGCGGGGTCGCTGGTCAGTTGCCAGGTTGGCTTGCCCAGGGTGCCCCCAAGCGTCAACCGCGCCGTCAAATCCGCACCCACCCGCTCGGCCACGATGTCCAGGCTTGAATCGTCCACCAGCCCCCGAAACCCGATCCGCCCCCGCGTAAGCACAAACGGCCGCTGCGCCACCTGCACTCCGCCCCGCAGCAATTGCGCCTCGCCAAACACCGTCGGCGCCTGCGTTGTTCCGCGTACCCGCAGATCCAAAGACCATTCGGCATTTGCCCCACGATACCGGGTAAACACCCGCCCCGGCGCGGTGATCGCAAGATCAAGCCGGCTTCCGGAAGTGGCCGCGCCCCGATGGCCTCTAGGGCTCTCCAGAACCGCGGGCGCGTTAAGCTCCACCACATCGATCATCGCAATGTCTGAACTTGTGGCTGGTGGCTGATCCACGCTCGCGTTACGCACCCGCAAGGCACCAGACAGCACAGACCCCGTCCCGTCCCAGGTCAGCGCCAAGTCACCATCCGCACTCGCCCGCATCGCGTCGCGATCCAAAAACCGCAGCCCGTCCAGGCGCAGGCTGACCCGTCCGTCCCGGGTTCCCCGCACGATACCCTCGCCATTGAGCCGCCCGCCATCGGCATCCACAGCAGACAAATCCGCAATCCGCAGCTCATCTTCCGTAAACGTCATGGTTCCGGCAACTTGGCTCAGCCGCACGCCCGTCAATCGATCCTCAAATGCTCCATCACTGAGCCGCAATGTGCCAGAGCCCTGCAACGTACCCGGACCAAATCGCGCCTCGCCCTCGCCCGCCACAAGGCCATCCAGGTTCTGATCAAGCAGCCCCGTCACCGCCCAAAGCGCATCCGCCGGCCCCTTGATCCGCCACCCTAAACGCCCCGTCGCACCATCGGCCTGAGCGATCCGTACAGGGATCGTACTGGTTCGCACCGGCGCTTCCAGCGAGATCGTGGCCTCCAGGCCCTGCGCCGATTGGGCCGTAAGCTGGCCCGTGATCACCTCGTCGGCAAGGGTAAGCTGGGCCCGAGCGTCGAGCGGATTGCTCATCCGTCCGCGCACCCGCAGCCCGCTTAGCGCCATCTCTGCCGACCCCGACAAGCGTCCGCGCGCTGAGGCAAGGCTCGCCGTTCCAGTCATCGATCCTTCGGCCCGCTCCCCAAACACGGCGGCCAATGGCCCAACCGGCGCGTTGCGCACGCTCAGCGTCGCCTGGACGCCAGCGGCCGCATCGCGCCAAACCACAGCAGCCTCCCCATCCGCAAAGCGCAGCCCGCCAATGATCGCGCGGCCCCCGCCAGACTGCGTAATTGTGATCGGTCCCTGCGTTTGAAAATCCAAACCCGCCAACCGCCCGCCGCCCGCGAGCGTCCCAGTGAATCCCTGCGGCGTCACTTGCAGCCCACCCGCGCCAGTAAACTGCGCAGGCTGGCCGCCAACCCGTCCTTCTCCGGTTACCGACAGCTCCGCTCGGCTCAACGGGCCGTTCAATCGCCCGCTCGCCCGCGACAAAACAATCTCGCCAAGCCGCGCGCCGGAAAGATCCGCCTGCGCCACAATCACCGGCAATTCCGGGGTCCCACTTAGCGACGCCTCGACGTTCACGGCCCCGCTCATCCCGGCGATGCCGTCAAGCCGCCCGCCCCCGCGCAGCGTGCCATACAGCCGACCGCGCGAAACCCGCAACGCCCCCGCTGTCCGCACATCCCCAAGGCTTGCCTCCAGCCCCTCCACCGACAGCGCGTCGGCGCTGGCACGCACATTGCCCACCGCCCGCAGAACCACCCCATCATAAAGCGCCTCAAGGCTCGACGCGTATTCCCCGTCGGCCAACGCCAGGCGCGCGGTCGCTTCGGTCAAGGTAACGCCCGCCACATCAAATTGCGGCAGGCGGGCCTCAAGCAAAGCGCGCGGTTGATCCGGTGCCCCAAACACCCGCCCCGTGATGTCCGCGCTGCCATCCAGCAAAGCCCCACCCACCGTTAGCGGCCCGCGCACACTGGCTTCAACCTGCAGCGCAAGGCCCCGCGCGCCGGCCCGCCCCCGCACCGCGCCGCGAAACTTATCCCCGTTCAGGCGCGCGGTGGTAATGTCTAAACCGTCCTCAAGGACCACTGCTTCCAGGCTCCCCTGGGGGGTGCGGCCCAAGAGTTCGCCCATTGGCCCTTCAACCACAACTTCACCGCCGCGGCCCTCCGCGCTGAGTCGCAAAACCCCTAGGCGTCGATCGCGCTGCAGCGTCCAATCGCCCCGCGCGTGCCCGCGCAAACCAGCATGGGCGGAAGCCAAGGACTCCACCTCAAATTGCCCGGAAAAAACGTCGCCCCGCCCGCGCGCATCCACAGCAAAGCCGGGCCCCGAAAGCCGCGCCCGTCGCACCTCCAACGCCATATCTGACCGGTCAATCCGGCCCTCGGCGCTAAGCGCGGTGGGCGTGAGCGCTAAGCCATCAACAAACTGCCCTTCGGCGGCCACCGCTAAATCACCCGCAAACCGCACGCCAGCACGATCATCGACCACCTCCAGTGGCCCCTCCAAAGCTGCGCGCATCCCCCCAACGCGCACGCCCTGCAACCCCGCTTCCCCATCAAACCGCCAGCCTTCTTCGGTCAGCGTCAACGCGCCTTCAGCGGTAGCGCCCGCGGCCGCCAGCGGTGCCTCCGGGGCCAAAGTGTTTGGTGCCGCGCTGCTGGCCTTGATCTGCATCGGCCCGCGGGGCCGCAAATCCGACCCCAACGCTCCGGTCACCCGTGCAAGCAAAGCGGGGCTCGAAAGGTGCGCAACAAACGCCCGGTCATCGTTGGCTAGCGCGCCAGAGGCTTCCACCATCACCGGGCCGCCCAACCGCGCCACGGTGCGAAACGGCGTCGTTTCGGGCAGATCGAGCCGCCCGGTAAACCGCCACCGCGCCTCCGCCCAAAACAACTCGCCCAAAACCAGGGAGCGCCCGCCGCTCTCGGCGCTCAACCGCCCTTGGCCAGCCGCCGCCGTGCCAGCCATGCGGCCCCGCGCGGTAACACCGTCCGCCAACCCAAGCCCACCAGCGATCAGCCCGCCGGGCTTGCCTGTCACATCAACGTCGGCTCCGAGCACGCCGTATTCCGGCGCAATCACGATCCGGGCCTGGTCTGTGTCCGCATCCAAGCGAACAAGGTCGAGCTGCAGAGCATCCAACCGCCCGGTCCGCGTGGTCAATCCGCCCGCAAGGCGCGCCTGCCCCGCCGGACCAGCGACCCCTTCGGCCAAATTGACCTGCCGCGCTTGGAATGAATCAACTTGCATCGACAGGCGCGAGCGGCGCTGCGGCTTGTCTTCGCTCAAGATCGGGCGACGGGCGATCGAAAGTGATTGCGCGTCAAGGCTCCGTACCCGGACGGTTCCACCAAACAGCGCCGTCGGTGCCCAATCAAGCCGCACATCCTCCGCGTGCGTCCATTCCCCATCGCGGTCTGAAAGACTGATCCGGGCCGCCCGCAAATCCCCAATCCAAGGTCCATGTACCCCGTCCACCCGCAAAACACCTAGGCGCCAAATGCGCAACCCATCTGCCTGCGCATCAACAATCCTGGCAGCACCCGGCCCCAAGGTGAAGCCAGCCCCCAGCGCCACCACAACCGCCGCGCCCCCGGCAAAAAACCAACCGCGCCGGATCAAAACGCTTGCCCAATGCTGATATACACCGCCACCGGATCGTCCGTATCGCGCGGATCAAGCGGCGCGGCCAGGTCGATCCGCAGCGGCGCAAACCCAAGGTCGTACCGCACGCCGATCCCGGCCCCGAACCGCAGGTCCCCCGCATCGCCCAACTCGTCAAACGCGTTGCCGCCATCCACAAAGGCAACAACGCCCCACCGCTCCGACAGCCGCGTGCGCGCTTCCCCGGAAACCTCGATCAACCCCCGACCTCCCGGCGACAGCCCGGCCCGCTGCCGCGCGTCCGCAAAAATCGCGTTGTAGGCATAGCCGCGCACGGAACCACCGCCCCCGGCATAAAACAGGCGATCTGTAGGCAGATCATCGTCGGACCCGGCGATCGGCTCGATCCAACCCACCCGGGTCCGCGCCGCCAGCGTCAACCACGAGCGGCCCTCAGCGGTATGAAAAACCCGCGCATCCCCCGTCACCCGCAGGAAGCCGGTCGACCCGTCCCCGAAAGACACCGACGGCTCCGCCCGAAGGCGCAGGTCGTAGCCATGCCGCGCGTCCAACACCGAATCCGTGGCATCGAGCCGGGTCTCTACAAACGACGCCAACACAATGGCGTTCCCAACGCCGGCGGTCTCACTGTAGGTGTCGGCCGCGATGCTCGCCCCATAGCTCGGACGAAACCGCCCGATCGCCTCCGCATCGAACGCGATAGAAGCCTCCAACGCGTCGCGATTGTAAGGGCCTTCGTCCTCTCGTGCGATGCTGGCATTGATCCGCGCCGTTTGACCCTGCGGCCCCGCCCGTGGCAGCGAAGCGCCCGCACCGATCGATTGGCGTTGCTCGGCAAGCCCGATCTCGAACGTTACTGTTTCGGCCCGCCGCCACATATTGCGCCGGGTCCAGATCGCCTCCGCCCCGGCACCCTCGCCTATCGACCAAGACAGCCCAAGATCAATCGAGCGCCGCTCCTCCGGTTGCGCGCTCAACACAACATCGCGCGATCCGTCCGCGTTCTGCGCTTCCGCCAAGCGTGTCTGCACACTGGAAAAAGCGCCCGACCCCGTGACCCCCCGGCGCAGCTCCGTCAGCGCATCCGGCGAAAACAAGTCCCCTCGCTCAAAGGGCGCGAACCGCTCCGCCATCTCTGCAGAAAGGGTCGCCGCCTGCTCCACCCGAACAGACCCCAGCCGAACCTGCGGCCCGGCGTGCAAAGCCAGCGTCACGGCCATGGTCTGTGTTGCGTGATCCACCACGGCCCGCCGCGGCAGCAAGGCGGCGTCTGCATACCCCGAATCCTGCAGCGCTTTCAGAGCCGCGGCCTCCGCTGCCAGCACATCCCCGGCCCGCGCCGGTGCCCCTTCGGCAAGGCCCGTCAGCGCCGCATCAACCGCTGCTTTGGCGTCGTCAGCAGGCGTCCCATCCTCATAAACAAGGCTTGGCCGCGCGAACTTAAACTGCGGGCCCGCCTCCACCACAATCCGCGCCACAAACGGATCTTCCAGCGGGTCAGCAGTAACAACGGCCTGATAGTAACCCTCGCTGCGCAAAAACAGGCCGGCCCGCTCCGCCGCCTCCACCGAAAGCCGCTCCGCCTGAAACAAAGACTGTGGAGCCGCCCGCGCCACCAGTGTGGCCGAGATCGCCGCCGCGAGGTCTTCGTTCACGCCGGTGACCTGCACCGGCGAGCGTTCCTGTCCCGCCGCGGGCGCGACAGAAGACAACACCGCAAGCGTTGTAAAGGACAGGAGGGCCAAGGCGCGCATGATCAACCACCACGCATAAGGTGATTTGCACGCGTTCGGGAACGCGGGACGGGCTAAAACCCCGGTAACCCGCAGCACCAGGCTCCTCTCACAGCATGGCCGGGATCACACGATCGGGCGGCTTATGCCCGTCGGCGAAAGTCTTGATATTAATGATCACCTTCTCGCCCATGTCGATGCGCCCCTCCATCGTGGCCGAGCCCATGTGCGGCAGCAACACAACGTTCGCGAGCTTCTTGAGTTTCGGATTGATTGAAGGTTCATGCTCAAACACGTCAAGCCCGGCCCCCGCGATCAGGCCCTTTTCCAAAAGCCGCGCCAAAGACGCCTCGTCGATCACTTCGCCGCGGGCGGTGTTCACCAAATACGCATGCGGCTTCAGCAGCGCCAACCGCCGCGCCGACAGCAAATGGTATGTGCCTGGCGTGTGCGGGCAGTTCACGCTGATCACGTCCATCCGCGACAGCATCTGGTCCAAGCTTTCCCAATACGTTGCCTCAAGCTCCGCTTCGATATGGGCGCTGACCTTGCGGCGGTTGTGATAGTGGATCTGCATCCCAAACGCTTTGGCCCGCCGCGCCACGGCCTGGCCGATCCGGCCCATGCCAATGATCCCAAGCCGCTTGCCCGAAACCCGCCGGCCCAGCATCCACGTGGGGCTCCACCCCATAAAGCCGTCGGCCTCCACCACTTTCACCCCCTCCACGATGCGGCGCGGAACAGCCAGGATCAGGGCCATCGTGATGTCGGCGGTGTCTTCGGTCAGCACGCCGGGGGTGTTGGTGACAGTAATCCCGCGTTGGACAGCGGTGGCCACATCGATGTTATCCACCCCAGCCCCGAAGTTTGCGATCAACCGCAAACGCTCACCCGCCCGCGAAAGCACCTTGCTGTCGATCCGGTCCGTCACGGTCGGCACCAGCACGTCGGCCTTCTGCACCGCATCCACCAGTTGTTCGGCGGTCATTGGCGTGTCGTCCAGATTCAACTGCGCATCAAAAAGCTCCCGCATCCGGGTCTCGACCGGATCCGGCAGTTTGCGCGTAACGATGACCTTCAACTTTGAGTTGGGCATGGTGTTCCTGGCGACGTGGCTTTGACGACGCGGCCAACCTAGCGGCGCGCGTCCCCCTTCGCAAACCGAGAAGCGGTCTGCGCGTAACGCTGCCTGGAGTTAAGGCAGGCAAAGGCACTCAGGCTTGCCAGCGCACGGCATCGCCGACCCGCACCTCACCCCCCGCGGCCACCCGGGTGGTCAGCCCGCCCCGCCAATCGGTGGTTAATGCCGCCGTTAGCCCTGGCCACTGGCGATCCATATTGCTGCAGGGCTCGGTTTCGCCGGTCACCCGCAACGCTACCGGACCAATCAACAGCGTTCCCCCCGCCGCCTTCGGATTGGCAAGGCCGCGCACCAACAGGTTCGCGCGCCGGATCGTCCACGCGCCGTCAGATCCCAGCGCCGCACAGGCCGCCAGCCAGTCGTCTTCAAACAACACCGTCACCTGCCGTTGGCCGGGCCCACCCCGGAAATCCCCCGCCAACCCCGCCTCGGTAGAGATCTGCGCTGCATCTGCCGTCAGCATCGGCTGGCGCGGTTTGTCTTTCCAGGCAATGCCGATCAACGTTCCGGTCGTCATGGATCTGCTCCAAAAATGGGGGCCTCACAGCTGGCCAACCGCCTCACCAGTGCCAGAAGCAATTCAAAAGGGGGCCAAACGAGGCGATAAATGGTGATCGGCAATTTGTCATCTCCTTCGCGCTAATCCCTGCCATGTCACCGCCACACCCCTATGCCATGCCAAGTTATGCGTTCCACACTCGCTTTCCTCGCTGTGATGGCCGTTGCGCCCGCAAGCTACGCCCAAGAGCGCCCCCCCAGCCCCGGCCTTTGGCCGGACCAAGGCTCAATCAGCTTTGTCGCCGAAAACGACATGTTCGCCGATGGCAACGACCGCAACTACACCAGCGGCCTCCAGCTCAGTGTTCTGGTGCCCTTCGATACCGCCCCAAACTGGATCGAAGGCCTCGGCGAGCGCACCGCAGACCTCGTCGGCCTGACCCCGCAAAGCATTGGCATTACCATCGGCCACACCCTCTTCACCCCCGAAGACATCGCAAATCCTACCGCCCCACCTGACCAACACCCCTACGCGGCTTGGGCCTACGCCACGATTTCGGCGTTTGGAGAGCGCGCCGACCGCCGCCTCGATCAGGTGGATTTAACGGTGGGCTTGGTCGGCCCAGCGGTCGGCGGTGGCTGGCTCCAAAGGGAGTGGCACGAGGTCCTGAAGGGCGTGACACCCCGCGGCTGGGACGCGCAGTTGTCCAACGAGCTGGCCTTCGCCTTGGACTACGAGCGCCGCTATCGCCTGTCGGCCTGCTCGACCACAATGCCAGTTCAGTGCGATCTGGTACCAAGCTTCGGCGGCGCGCTTGGCACGCTGCGCACCGAAGCCCGCGTCGGCGTCATGGCCCGCTTGGGCGGCGGCCTTCGCAACGACTACGGCCCACCGCGCATCCGCCCCGCCTTGGCCGGTGGCGGCATGACCGATAACCCCGCCGGTATCCGCGGCTACTTTTTCGTCGGGTATTACGGCCGCGCTGTCGCCCGCAATTTGTTCCTGGACGGCAACACCTACACCGAAAGCGCCCGCGTCGACCGGATCCCCCTGGTCGGCGAGGTGCAGGTCGGCACGGTCTTCCAAGCCAACGGGCTGCAGCTGAGCTACACATTTGTGCGCCGAACAGAGGAGTTTCAAACCCAAACCGAACCCCAGCAATTTGCTGCATTCACGATTGCCCACAGCTGGTAGTTGAAAAGGCAAAGCGCGCTATGGTGCCTGGTAAAAAGGGGCACCCTGAATGTTCGTCGGCCACTATGCTCCAGCATTTGCCCTCAAGCCCGCTGCCCCCGGTGTGCCGCTGTGGGCGCTGTTCATCAGCGTGCAGCTCTTGGATCTTGTTTGGGCTCTGCTGATCCTGACTGGCGTGGAACACGCGCGCATGGTGCCGGGCCACATGGCGCTATCGCCGATCATCCTGGACTATATGCCCTATTCCCACAGCCTGCCGGCAGGCCTGGGATGGGCTGCCATCGCCGGCACCGTGGCCGCCCTCGTCTGGCGCCGCGCCGGCGCTTGGCGATCGTTTGGCGTGGTTGCGCTGGCGGTGATATCGCATTGGGTCTTGGGCCTGATCGTACATGGCCATGATCTTCCGCTTTGGCCCAATGGCCCCAACGCAGGCTTTGGCCTGTGGGATCACCCGGCGCTTGCGATACCTTTGGAGCTCGGCCTCTTGAGTTTGGGATTTTGGCTTTATGTCTCCGCCACGAAGCCCAAGGGTCCGATCGGCGAACGCGCGCCCTTGATCGTGCTCTTGATCGCCATCATGGCCTACGGGATAAATTTGTACGGCACGCCACCGGCAACCCCTCAGGCCTTGGCGGCAATGGCCTTGGCCACGTATACCGCTTTTGCCGGGCTTGCCGCCTGGCTGGATCATACCCGCACCGCCAAATGAAAACACACAAATGAAAACGCCCAAAAGAAAACGGCGGGGATTGCTCCCCGCCGCCTTAAGATAATCCGCTACCGGATCAGTTAGGCGTCGTCGCGCCGGCGGGGCCGGTCGCCACGGTCCCGGCGTGGGCGATCACCGCCTTCGCGCCGACCACCGCCACCTCCACCGCCCTGCGGTCCGTCATCCACAACGCCTTCGATGGCTTCGCCGGTTTCCTGGTTCACCGCTTTCATCGACAACCGCACCTTGCCGCGATCATCAAACCCAAGCAGCTTCACCTTTACCTTGTCGCCCTCTTTGACAACATCGGAAGGCGAGTTCACCCGCTCCGCCGCCAATTGCGACACGTGCACAAGCCCGTCCTTCGCCCCAAAGAAGTTCACGAATGCGCCGAACTCCATCACTTTCACCACGGTGCCTTCATAGATCTGGCCCACTTCCGCTTCGGTCGTCAGGCTTTTGATCCACTTGATCGCGGCATCGATGTTTTCCTGGGTCGGCGACGCCACGCGAATGGTGCCATCGTCATTGATGTCCACTTTGGTGCCGGTCTTTTCGGTGATTTCGCGGATCGTCTTTCCGCCCGAGCCGATCACTTCACGGATCTTGTCGGTCGGGATCGAGATCTGCACCACCTTGGGTGCTGTGGCACCAAGCTGGCCCCGCGGCGCATCAAGAGCCTTGTTCATTTCGGCCAGGATGTGCATGCGGGCACCGTGCGCGCGGTCCAGGGCCACACGCATGATTTCTTCCGTGATGCCGGCCACTTTGATGTCCATCTGCAGCGCCGTCACACCGGTTTCAGTGCCCGCCACTTTGAAGTCCATGTCACCCAGGTGGTCTTCATCACCAAGGATGTCGGTCAACACTTCAAAGCCATAGTCTTCCAGGATCAGACCCATCGCCACGCCGGCCACCGGCCGGGTCAGTGGGCAGCCCGCGTCCATCAGGGCAAGCGAAGCCCCGCAGACCGTAGCCATCGACGACGAGCCGTTGCTTTCGGTGATCTCCGAAACCAGCCGGATGGTGTAAGGGAACTGTTCTTGCGGTGGCAACACAGCTTGCAAAGCCCGCCAGGCGAGCTTGCCGTGGCCGATTTCGCGCCGTCCTGGTCCGCCCATGCGCCCCGTTTCCCCCACCGAGTAGGGAGGGAAATTGTAGTGCAGCATGAACCGCTCTTTCACGGTGCCGATCAGGCCATCGACATACTGTTCGTCTTCCCCGGTGCCCAGCGTCGCCACCACGAGCGCTTGGGTTTCACCGCGGGTAAACAGCGCCGAACCGTGGGTGCGCGGCAGGCAGCCCACTTCCGAAACGATCTGGCGCACCTTGTCCACCGGGCGACCATCGATCCGGCCCTTCTCCTTCACAACGCGCGAGCGAACGATATCGCTTTCCACGTCCTTGAAGGCTTCCTTGAAAGCGTTCGCTTCCATGCCGTCTGGCTTCGCGTCAGACTTAACCAGTCCCTCCGCAGCCTTCTTCCGGGCAACGCCAACAGCGTCCTGACGCTCTTCCTTTTTCACGATTTTGTAGGCGGCCCGCAGGTCGTCGCCCACCAAGGCCATAATCGTAGCTTTGGCTGGCTTGATGTCCTTGGGTTCAAAGGCCCACGGTGGCTTGGCAGCCTTTTCCGCAAGATCGATGATCGCATCAATCACGGGCTGGAACCCCCGGTGGCCGTGCATCACCGCCGAAAGCATTTCGGCTTCGTTCAGTTCCTTGGCTTCAGATTCCACCATCATCACCGCATCAGCGGTGCCGGCAATGACCAGATCCAAGCGGCTCTGAGCCATCTGCTGCAACGTTGGGTTCAACACCGGTTGACCGTCGATCCAGCCGACCCGCGCGCCCCCGATCGGGCCCATGAACGGAACGCCCGACAGCGTCAACGCCGCCGACGTCGCCACCAACGCGAGAATGTCGCTATCGTTTTCGTTATCCCACGAAAGCACCGTGATGATAACCTGGACTTCGTTTTTGAAGCCCTCAACGAACAGGGGGCGGATCGGGCGGTCGATCAAGCGGGAGATCAACGTCTCGCGCTCGGTAGGACGGCCTTCGCGTTTGAAATAGCCCCCAGGGATGCGCCCGGATGCGAATGTCTTTTCTTGGTAGTTCACCGTGAGCGGGAAGAAGTCCTGCCCCGGCTTTGGTTCGCGTGCACCCACAACGGTGGCAAGCAACGCCGTTTCGCCATAGCTGGCATAAACCGACCCGTCCGCCTGACGTGCCATACGCCCGGTTTCGAGCGTGAGCTTGCGCCCCGCCCAGTCGATGCTGACGGAATGTGTATCGAACATGGCTCTCTCCTGGCGAGCGAGCCCCAATGCCCGGTCGCCGCGTCCTCTCCTTCCCGGTTTTCGCAGACCGTGAAGTCTGCGCGACGCCGGAGTCCAGACAGGATGCGGTCACGCAAACTGGCCCCGGATACGCGCGCGCGGCCCCCAGGAAGGCAGTAGGCCGCGCCCGCAGTATTCAATTGGAGCCTAGCGGCGCAGACCGAGACGTTCGATCAGCGTGGCATAGCGATTTTGGTCGCGGTCCTTCAAATAGTCCAACAACCGACGCCGTTGAGAAACCAGCTTCAGGAGTCCGCGACGGCTGTGATTGTCTTTTTTGTGGGTTTTGAAGTGACCAGTCAGGTTGGAGATCCGTTCAGACAGGATCGCAACTTGAACTTCTGGCGAACCAGTGTCGCCAGATTTACTTCCGAACTCGGCAGATAGCGCGGCTTTGCGCTCCGTCGTGATCGACATCGGGTTACCCCTTACTCAGATGGCGCGAGCGCCAATTGGAAAACGCGGGTAGGTCGGAATTGGCCGGCCCGCACGTCGCCCAGCGCCACCGCCTTGCCTTCGTGCAACGCCAACGCAGCCCGCGAGGCGTCTTGGCCTGCGATCGTGCGGGGACGGAACAAAGGCTTAAGCCCTTCAACCACGTGGGGCAGAAGGACGATCGGGCGGCCTTGCCGGATCTTGAACGCATCCTCGCCATTGATGGCCAGCGCCGGGATGTCGGCCAGCGCGGTCTCAACGGGAGAAAGGCGTTCGTACGCACCCCCCTTATGGCTCAAATCCTTCAGCGCGTCGAGCCCGATTGCAGACTCAAGCGTAAATGGCCCCACCGCGGTTCTGCGCAACCGGCCCACGTGCCCCTCCGCACCCAATGCCGCCACCAGATCCCGCACCAGCGCCCGAACGTAAAAACCTTTTCCACACCGGATATCCAGCGTGCAATGGTCTGCTTCGGTCGAAACCACCTGCCCCTCATAAAGCACAACCGGCCGGGCCTTAAGCTCCACTTTTTCCCCCGCGCGCGCCAAATCGTAGGCCCGCTCGCCGTCCACCTTGATGGCGCTAAAGGCAGGCGGCGTCTGGGCGTTTTCGCCCAAAAAGGACTCTAACGCCTGCGCGATAGCCCGTGCCTCCGGGCGCACCGAACTTCTGGCGGTCACCTTGCCTTCCCGGTCAAGCGTGTCCGTGGAAGAACCCCACGCAATGTCGAAGCGATAGGACTTATCCGCTTCCATTAACCACGGCACTGTCTTGGTCGCTTCCCCAAGGGCGATAGGCAATATCCCGGACGCCAGCGGATCGAGCGTCCCCGCATGCCCACCTTTGTTGGCATTGAACAAGCGGCGCACGATCGACACCGCGTCAGTGGACGTCACGTCCTCCGGCTTGTCCAAAGTCACCCAACCATCAACATCCAACCCCTTTTTGCGCCGGCCCATCCCTCAGCTCTCCTCAGGGTCGCTAACCGGTGCCACCAAGTCGCGCGCCACCTCCGGCCGGCGCAGCAAGGCGTCAATGTGGCTGGCTTCTTCATAAGACCCATCAGCAATGAACTTAAGGTCTGGCACGTGTCGCAAAATCACCGCCCGCCCCAAACGACCGCGCAGAAAACTCGCACACCGATTGAGGCCACCCACCATTGCTGCCGCATCCCCGCCCCCCAAAGGAGCCACAAAACAGATCATGTGCTGCAGATCCGGCGACGCGCGCACCTCCCCAAGGGTAACGCGCACGCCGGCCAACGCCGGATCGCGCAATTCTTCCCGGGCCAAAATCTCCACCAGTGCATGGCGCACAAGCTCGGCGGCCCGCAACTGGCGCTGCGAGGGGCCGGAGGGTCTTCGCTTGGTGTGTTTTGACCGGCTCATCGTGGCCCCCCTTGGCCGTGGGTTCGGGCCTTGGCCGCTTGCCAATGCGAAGCCAGCTGCTCGCAAAAAGCGTTCATCCGGATGGCGTCAGGAAAGGCAGATTTTGGAATGGCCAACGCACTCGTGGCGTCGGTGTAAACGAGGATGAAATCATCCCCCATAACAATGTCCAAAACCCCGTCCCACACCAGCCGCGTCGCCGCCGCCTCAGAACGCGCGGTCAACCCATCCGCGTCCGCTTCGATCACGAAGGGCCGCAAAAAACCGCCTTGCGCCGCCAAATGCTTGCCCCTGGTCAGCCGCTGCACCAGGGCGTTTGCCCCCTGCGCTGCCATCAGGCCGAAAGCGCATGCGAGCGCCAAACGACCGGTTTCGCCCATCGCCAAGCCATGGCCGATCATCAACCCGATGAGCATGGCCAGCGCCGCAAAACCAACTGGGGCAACGCCAACAGCAAACCGCCAAGGCCCCATCGCATGCGCGAAGATCAGCCCACTCACCTTTGCGTAGTCGTCGCGCGTCAGTTGGGCGGTAACAGGCGCATGGCCAACGCCATCGCCATCGCGCTTGTCACGCGAAGCTTGATCAATATGACTCATTAGCCAGCAACATATCCCAACAGGCGGCAGAAACCTGCCTCACCTTGCAAACTGCCCGGTGCGGAATCACCATGGAAGGAAACAATCCGCAGGGTTGGCTCCCCTTGCGCGTCACTAAACTCCGCGATGGCAAGATAGGTGGCCGTTAGGCCGCCGCATAAGCCCCGCCCCCGCGCACTTTCTGACAACTGCTCCCGGCTCACGGTATAGACAAACACATTGGTGTCAGGGTCCGCCCCCAAAAGCCCGGCGAACGTCGCATCCCCCGCGCCAGACGCAGTAGCGGCAGGCACGATGGTGTATAGCTCCAACATCGCCACAACGCCCTTGTTAAACGCCAGCGCAAGCGGCCGCCCACTTCCCGGGCGCGTATCGCGCACGCTGATCCGCAAGTTCCCGGTAACTTCCTGTGCGGTTTCGCTTCCCGCTTGCCACAAAGTCCGGCCGCGCCCGGGCTCCAGCACGACTTGCGAAGTCCGCACCCGCGCTTCGCCGGTCACAGTCGTGTTCGATGCGCCCGCGCCACTGCTGCGGTCAAGCAACGACCTAATTTGATCGCAACCCGCAGCGAGCGATGCCAGAAGCACCGCGGCTGCCAAGGTCGCGCCTCGCTTAGAGCGAGCGTTGAACCACTTCGACATTGAAGCACTCGATCGTGTCGCCAGGCTTGATATCCTGGAATTGGCCGAAACTCATGCCACACTCCTGGCCGACAGCCACTTCGTTCACTTCATCCTTGAAGCGCTTCAAAGTGGACAGCACGCCCATTTCTTGGATCACGACATTGTCGCGCAGGATCCGCACCCGCGCCCCTTTGCGCACGACGCCCTCCGTAACCCGGCAGCCGCCCACGCGTCCAACCCGCGAAATCTGGAACGTTTCCAACACTTGCGCGTTGCCCAAGAACGTTTCGCGTTGGATCGGCGCCAACATCCCAGACAAAACGCCTTTGATGTCGTCGATCAGGTCGTAGATGATCGCGTAGTAGCGAATCTCCACGCCTTCCTTTTCGGCCAAGTCACGCGCTTCTTTCGACGCCCGCACATTGAAACCAAGGATTGGTGCCCCCGAGGCCTTGGCCAGGGTTACGTCCGCCTCGCTGATACCGCCCACGGCGGCCTGCAAGACTTTGGCCCGGACTTCGTCGGTCGAGATCTTGTCCAACGCCCCAGCGATGGCTTCGGCGGAACCCTGCACATCGGCCTTGATCACCACGGGCAGCTCGCGCGCCGAGGAATCCTTGATTTTGGCCATCATCTGCTCAAGCGACGTCTTTTGGCCGGGGCCAGAGCCGCGCTTTTTCTTCTCCGCCCGATAGGCCGCCACTTCGCGGGCCCGGGTTTCGTTTTCGACGACAACGATGGGGTCGCCTGGGTCCGGCGCGCCATCGAGGCCCATGATTTCGACCGGCTCAGACGGTCCAGCCGCCTGCGTCTGCTGGCCATGCTCGTTGATCAGCGCCCGCACGCGGCCCCATTGACCGCCAGCCACCACGATGTCGCCGCGCTTTAACGTGCCCCGGCTGACCAGAACCGTGGCGACAGCGCCGCGGCCCTTGTCCAGCTTGGATTCGATCACAACCCCTTCGCCGGGCCGCTCCGGGTTTGCGCGCAAATCAAGCACTTCGGACTGCAGCAGCACCGCTTCGATCAGCTTTTCGAGGCCAATCTTTTTGAGCGCAGACACTTCCACCGCCAGCGTGTCGCCGCCAACCGATTCCGTGATGACTTCGTACTGCAGCAGCTCATTCAGCACTTTTTGTGGATCAGCACCGGGCTTATCGACCTTGTTGACCGCAACAATGATCGGCACGCCCGCCGCCTTCGCGTGGCTGATGGCCTCCACCGTTTGCGGCATCACCCCGTCGTCGGCCGCCACGACCAGAATGACAATGTCCGTCACCTGCGCCCCGCGCGAGCGCATGG
The DNA here is from genome assembly GCA_049314555.1 of Caulobacterales bacterium. GTDB lineage: Bacteria > Pseudomonadota > Alphaproteobacteria > Caulobacterales > Aquidulcibacteraceae > REEB509. The sequence goes on along the minus strand of JBMOEW010000002.1, from coordinate 109,351 downwards.
ACGAGAACGCGGCGTGGCCTGGCGTGTCCAGGAAAGTCACGCGCTGCCCGTCAGGCAACCGAACCTGATAGGCCCCAATGTGCTGAGTGATGCCGCCCGCCTCGCCCGCCGCCACGTCGGCCTTGCGCAAGGCGTCCAACAAAGACGTTTTGCCATGGTCCACGTGACCCATCACGGTCACCACTGGTGGACGCGACACTTTGGCAGCATCGTCGTCGTCTTCGCCCGAAAGGCCCTCCAACACGTCCGAATCCGCAACCCGCTTCACGGCGTGGCCAAACTCGGTGGCGATCAGCTCCGCGGTATCGGCGTCCAACTCGTCCGCCAGTTTGGCCATTTGGCCTTGACGCATCAGGAACTTGATCACGTCCGCAGCCCGCGTTGCCATGCGGTTGGCAAGCTCTTGCACCGTGATGATTTCCGGGATGACCACCTCGCGTTGAATGGCCTCCTTTTGGCCCATCGACTTGCGGCGCTCTTTTTCCTTCATCTGCGCCCGACGATACGCCGCCAACGAGCGAACCCGCTCGTCGTCGCCTTCGTTCAAGCGCTCGACCATCTCAAGCGTCAGCTTGCCTTCCCGACGGCGCGGCTCGCCCTTTTTGGCGGGCTTGACCACCGGCGCGGGCACGGGCCGCCGCGCGGACTTCAGCCGGCCGCCCAGTTCCGCCAGAATGTCGTTGCCGGGCTCCGCCGTCTCTGGTGCTTCTGAAGGCGCGGAAGCGGGTGCAGTTGAAGGCGCAGCAGTTTGCGCCCCGCGCTTCGCGGCTTCAGCGGCCTTGGCCGCCGCTTCCCGCCGCGCATCCTGTTCAAGGTCTTCTTGCTCCGCGCGGCGGCGCGCTTCGACGACCTCTAACGCCGCCCGTTCTTCGTCCACCATGCGCCGCTGCGCATCTTCAAGCGCCCGCCGCTGCTCTTCCTCTGCGCGTTGGCGTTGTTCGCGTTCCTGGCGCTCTTCAATAGCCCGTTGGACAGCTTCCTGGCGCCGACGAGCCTCGTCCGTGGTGATGTCGGTGGAGCCGCGCGCAGCCGGTGCCGGCCGTGCTGATCCGGGCCCCGGCTGGGCGGGGCCGCCGGTTGGCGTATGCCCACTCGGTGCGGGCCGCTTCTGCGGCGCGGGTTGGGGGGCGGTTGGCGCAGCCGGTGCTGGTCCGCCGCCGGTACGCGCGGTTACGCCGGCCGGGGCAGCCCCTGCGGTAGCTGGCGCGCCCGGCCGGTTGATCGGCCGTTTCTCGCGCACTTCCACGGCAACAGACTTGGTGCGACCATGTGAAAAGCTCTGACGCACCACACCGCTGGAGGTCGTCTTCGTCAGCGTCAGCGGCTTGCGGCCGCCTGGCGGGGCGTCTTTTTGTTCGTTTCCGTCGCTCATGCGGGGGGTAAATTTCCGTAGTCGTCGTTGCAGGTAATGCGGCAGGGAATGATAGCGATCAAGTTGTCTGTGGGAACGCGGGCTCTCAGTCTGGACAAAACACTCGCCGTCACAGGACGACAAAACAAAGCGGCGACACCATCAAAATTCTGCCCCTTCGTCCGCCGCGTCAGTCGCACCGGGCGCCGCGCCCAGCGAAGCAACGCCCCGGTCGCCCCCGAACAGGGCCCCGAAAAGGGTCGTGAACCGTTCGGGATGAGGCCATGCGGCAGGAAAGAGCGGCCGAAAGCCCCCCAAGCGACCGAAATCAGTCGCGAGGCGCTGCGCCATTCTCTCCTGGTGCACACACGCATGTACCACACGATCCCGCCCCAACGCCACGCCCAATTCCGCTGCTGTGAAACATCCCGTTGCGGCAACACCGGCAGCCGCCGCAATCCGCAACACCTTGTCGCGCCCGTCGGCCGCCGCGTCGCTGGCCTCGATCACCAAAAACGCCTTGCCTGCCTTGAGGTCTGCCTCAACCGTCTCATGCCCCAGCGCCAACGCCCCAGCCCGGCGCGCAAGCCCGATAAGCTCAAGACAGCGCCGCGAAAGGGCCGCTTCCGTAGTGTCGGCAAGCGTCGCCGGCACCTGCACCTGAGCTTTAAGCCCCCGCGCAAAGCTACCTTTCTTAGCAGCCAAACCGATGGCATCCCGGGTGGCGCGCACCCAGACCCCCCGCCCCGGCAGTTTCGCCGCGACATCAGGCACCAACTGCCCGTCCGGCGCCAAAACGAACCGCACCAGCAGCGCTTCTTGAAAGCTCTCGCCAGAAGCAACACACCGCCGCGTGCGCCCCGGCCCGGGCGGTTCGTCGCGGTTTGTCAGCGGGTCTCCTCGCTGGGCTCGGCAGACGCTTCCATCTGGGCGTAGGCCTCCGGGTCATCCACAAGACCGGTCTCTTCGGCATAAGCCTCCGCCAAATCGTCCTCGCCAAACGTCTCTTCGGCCAAAACTTCGGGCGCATCGATCCAGCCAGCAGCCACCCGCGCCTTGAGGATCAAGTCGTCCGCTTGTTCGGAGGTCAGCCCAAACGACTCCAAAACGCCCGCTTCGCGAACACGTTCGCCGTCCTTCGTCTCATACCAGCCGCGCAGGTCGTCGCCGATAAGCCCGGCCAAGTCCTCAAGCGTCGTATGGCCGGCCTCCCCAAGGGCGATCGCCATTGGCAGCGTCAGACCTGGCACCTGCACGAGCGCATCTTCCACACCCAAAGCGCGCCGCTTTTGGTCCTGTTCGGCCGATTGCCGCTCTAGGAACTCCACCGCTCGCGCCTGCAGCTCTTCAGCGATTTCTTCGTTCAGCCCCTCGATATAGGCCAGAGACTGAAGCTCCACGTAGGCGATTTCCTCAATCGACTCAAAGCCCTCGGACGCCAAAAGCTGCGCCATCATCTCGTCAGCATCCAGCGCGCTCATGAACAACTTGGACCGTTCGCTGAACTCCTTTTGCCGGCGCTCGCTCTCTTGAGCTTCCGTCAGAATGTCGATCTGCCAGCCCGTCAGCTGCGATGCCAGCCGCACGTTTTGGCCACGTCGCCCAATCGCCAAAGACAATTGGCTTTCGGCCACAACCACCTCAACGCGGCCCTCATCGGGGTCCAACACCACCTTTGTGACCTCTGCCGGCTGCAGGGCGTTCACGATGAACGTTGCGTAGTCGGGGCTCCACGGGATGATGTCGATCTTCTCGCCCTGCAGCTCGCCAACCACCGCCTGCACCCGTGCGCCACGCATACCGACGCACGCACCGACCGGGTCAATCGAGCTGTCATGGCTCAGTACCGCGATCTTTGCCCGTGACCCAGGATCGCGCGCCGCCGCTTTGATCTCGATCACGCCTTCATAAACCTCGGGCACTTCCTGCGCGAACAAGCGCGCCATGAAGTCTGGCTTGGCCCGAGACAAAAAGATTTGCGGCCCTTTGGCTTCGCGCCGCACATCATAGATGTAGGCGCGAACACGATCGCCTTGTTGCAGATTTTCCCGCGGAATGCTTTCATTGCGGCGGATGATGCCCTCCGCCCGGCCAAGATCCACGATCGTGTTTCCGTATTCGACGCGCTTTACCACGCCGTTAACGATCTCGCCCTGGCGATCTTTGTATTCCAAGTGCTGCCGGTCACGCTCGGCTTCGCGCACTTCGTGATTGATCACCTGCTTTGCAGTCTGGGCCGCAACACGGCCAAACTCCATGGGGGGCAAGGTTTCTTCATAGACCTTGCCAATGAACGCCCCCGGGTCGGTTTTCAGCGCGGCCGCCAACGTCAGGTCCGTTGAGGAATTGAACGCCCGCCCTTCAGCTTCGATCTGGCCTTCATCGACCACTGTCAGGCATCGCGTCAGGGTCATTTCCCCGGTTTTCGGATCGATCTTGGCGCGAATGTCGTGTTCTGCCCCATAGCGCGACCGCGCGGCCTTCTGCAGCGCGTGCTCCATCGCGCCGATCACCAATTCCTTCTCGATGTTCTTTTCCCGCGCGACCGCATCCGCGATCTGAAGGATTTCGAGCCGGTTTGCCGAAACGCCCACGCTGCTCATGATGGCTTCTTCCTTTTGGCTTTGGTGTCAGTCTTGACTTTGGTGTCAGTCGGTTGCGCCAGTTCAAGGCCCTGTTGCTCATCTGCCTCAGCGGCTTTTGCGCGGCGCAGGTCTTCTTCAATCAGCTTGTCGGTCAAAACGAGGCGCGCGTCGCACAATTGGCCAAACGGCACGCTGGCTTCGCCTTCGGCCATCAGCAGGCGCACGTACCCGTCCGCCATACCCAAAATCGCACCCCGAAACCGCTTGCGACCATCAACCAGGGCCGCCGTTTCAAGCTTGGCTTCGTGCCCAACGAACCGGGTGAAGTCGTCCTCGCGCACCAACGGGCGATCAATCCCCGGAGACGATACCTCAAGGCTATATTCCCCTTGAACAGGGTCGCTTTCGTCCAAAACAGGGTTAAGCGCGCGCGACAGCTTGGCGCAATCGCCAACGCCCATGTCGCCGTCGGAGAGGCGCTCGGCCATGATTTGCAGTGTTTTGCGCCGCAGCCCGGAAAGCCGCACACGCACGATCCGATAGCCCATCGCTTCCGCGACCGGATCAATCAGCGCCACGACCTTGTCTTCAACTGGGCTAAGGGCTTTCAAACAAGCACTCCAGAAAACCAAAAACGGCGGCCCCTCTCGGGACCGCCGCTGAAGCTCCCTTCCAGGAGCGACCAGCGATGTGTTAGGCTCATTTAGCGTCAACACGCCTAAACTGCAAGAACACAGGCTTACAGTCACCCATATTCTTGCTCTCGTAGCGCGTTGTCACGTGGTCCACCCACGGCATGCGCCAATCGGCAGCTTCGCCGGCGGTCCAAGCAAAGGCTTCATTTTTCAAGAACGTCTCCAGCGTCCAAGCAGCATAATGCGCCCAGTCGGTCGCGAACCGCACCTCGCCCGCAGGCTTCACCACCCGCGCCAAGTCCGCCACAAACTCAGCCTGGACCAGCCGTCGCTTCCAGTGCCGCGCTTTCGGCCAAGGGTCTGGAAATAGGATATAGACCCGAGCGAGGCTTGCCGGCGGCAAGTGACTGATCACATCCCGCGCGTCGCCTAGATGCAGCCTCACATTGGTGATCCCCTGCTCTTCAATATGACGCAGGCAACTCCCCATACCGTTCAAGAACGGCTCAACACCGATCAGTCCCCACGTCGGATGGGCGCTGGCCTGGGCGGCAAGATGTTCACCTGCCCCAAACCCAATCTCCAAAACGAACCGCTCCGCGGCGGGAAACATGTCTCGCAGCGCCAGCGGCGCGCCGACATCCACCGCAAGGTGCGGCAACAGCGCGTCTACCAAGTCCTGTTGTCTGGGCTTCAACGCCCGCGCCTTGATACGCCCAAAACTGCGCAAGGGGCGTATGGAAGCCGAAGGGTGCTTTATGGTCATGCCACCTGCACATTGCCAAAGCTGAAACCTGTGTGCGAGCACCCTACTGCACGCAAATCGCTTTCAACCGCGACTGTTTCCGCTCAAACTGTCCATCTCGCGGACAACTGAAGTTTTCTCGTGCCCGAAATTGATCCTCAGGTCTTGGCCGCTTTTGCCCTGTTTGCTGCAGTGGGCTTCATCGCACAAATCGTCGATGGAGCGCTGGGCATGGCCTATGGCGTCATCTCCACGACGGTGCTGCTGGCGTTCGGGGTTCCGCCGGCCGCGGCTTCTGCCAGCGTCCACGCGGCCGAGGTATTCACCACCGGTGCGTCGGGCATCTCCCATATCAGCCACAAAAACGTGGACTGGAAAGCGCTGGCGCTTCTGGCACCGGCGGGCATCGTCGGTGGCGTGACGGGAGCTTTCTTGCTCACCTCGATCTCTGGCGATTTCATCCGGCCCTTTATAATCGTCTATTTGGGGTTGTTGGGCGTTTTCATTTTGGTCCGAGCCTTTCGCGCCTTTAAGCCGGCACCGATCAAGATTTGGCTCACCCCCCCGCTCGGATTGGCCGGCGGCTTTTTGGACGCTGTTGGCGGCGGCGGCTGGGGCCCCACGGTCACGGCCAACCTGATCGGCTCTGGCGGCGCGCCACGCCAGGTGATCGGCACGGTCAATACCGCCGAGTTCTTTGTGACCGTCGCCATCTCAGCGGCCTTTGTCTTCGCCCTTGTGACCGGCCACTGGCAGGACGCCGGCGACATCACCGACCACATCCCAGCCGTTGCCGGTCTGGTCTTTGGTGGTGTGATTGCCGCACCCCTCGCGGGTCTAGTGGTCAAAGTGGCCCCGCCCAAGGCCCTGACCGTCGCGGTTGGGCTGTTGGTGGTGGGCCTATCTGTTTGGCAGGGCTGGCAGATCTGGTCCTGACCAGACACGCAAACATCACTTAGAGGATAAACCGGCTGAGGTCCGCGTTCGCCGCCAACCCCGCAACCTTCTCGTGGACCATCTCTGACGTTATTTGAATGGCCTCGCCATGGCGATCGGGCGCGGTGAAGCTGATTTCATCCAGCAGGCGCTCAAGCACAGTCGCAAGCCGTCGCGCGCCAATGTTTTCAACGGCGCTGTTCACATCTGCCGCAAGCCCAGCGATGGCAGCAATCGCCGCATCATCGAACGTCAGCTTCACGCCCTCGGTGGCCAAGAGCGCGGTGTACTGCTTGATCAGGCTGGCCTCCGGTTCGGTCAGAATGCGTCGGAAGTCCTCCCGCGTCAGGGCCTTAAGCTCAACCCGGATCGGCAAGCGCCCTTGCAGCTCCGGCAAAAGGTCAGACGGTTTCGACACGTGAAACGCGCCGGAAGCGATGAACAAGATGTGGTCCGTTTTCACCGGGCCATGCTTGGTGGTGATCGTGGCACCCTCTATCAGGGGCAAAAGGTCCCGCTGCACCCCTTCTCGACTAACATCGGCCCCAGCGCGTTCGCCCCGTGAAGCAATCTTGTCGATTTCGTCCAGGAACACGATCCCGTCTTCCGCCGTAAGCCGAAGCGCCTCTTGCACCACCTGGTCTTGGTCCAACAGCTTTTCGCTCTCGTCCGCCAGCAGCGGTTTGTAGGCCTCCAAGACGGTCATTTTGACGCGCTTTGTGCGTTGCCCGAAGGCCTTTCCGAACATCTCCTGCAGGTTGATCGCACCCATTCCGCCGGGCTGCCCTGGCAACTCGAATGAGGGCATCGCGCCCTGGTCTGCTACTTCGATTTCCACCGGGCTCTCATTAAGCAGGCCGTCGCGCAGCTTTTTTCTGAAACTGTCGCGTGTTGCGGCAGAAGCGCTGGGCCCCACCAAAGCGTCCAGCACGCGCTCTTCGGCCGCAGCCTCCGCGCGGGCCCGCACTTCTTTGCGGCGCTGGTCCTTCACGAGGCCAATAGCCACCTCCACAAGGTCGCGGATGATCTGTTCCACATCGCGCCCCACATAGCCCACTTCGGTGAACTTGGTGGCCTCCACCTTCAGAAACGGAGCTCCCGCCAGCTTCGCCAGGCGCCGCGCGATCTCGGTTTTGCCAACGCCAGTCGGCCCAATCATCAAGATGTTTTTGGGCGTGACCTCTTCCCGCAGCCCCTCCGGCAACTGTTTGCGCCGCCAACGATTGCGCAGGGCAATGGCCACGGCCCGCTTGGCGTCGTCCTGGCCAACAATAAAGCGATCGAGTTCGGAAACGATTTCACGGGGGGAGAAGGCTGTCATGCCCTCGATTTAGGCCTTGGCCCCGGTAAGTTTAAGCCCCACCACCGCACCGATCAGCAGCACGATGAACCCGATTTGCATCATCGTGATCGGCTGCTTGAACACGACCGTGGAAATCAAGACCGTTCCGGCAGCCCCAATGCCCGTCCAAACCGCATAGGCAATGCCGATCGGAATGGTCTTGGTCGCCATCTGCAGGAACGTGAAACTCAACACAATGCAGACCAGGAACGCAGTTTCCGCAAGCCACTTGCCGCGGCCCGTGAAATTCATGGCGGTGGTAAAGCCGATCTCGAACAGTCCCGCCACGACTAGATAGACCCAGCCAGTGCTCATTGGACTACTCCGCTGCAGCCTCCGGCGGGAAAAACCGCGCCCATCGGCCTTCTGGCTTCACCCACCCCAAAAGCCAACGGCGCGCCGTGTGCCAGCCAGCACCAAGCAGCAAAACGCCGCCGCCAAGCAGCAACAACGTCACCGCCGCAAAGCCCCCAAAATCAAGACCTAATTGATCCACCAGCACGCCGATGGCAGCGCCAGTCGTAAGGAGCGCAGAAACGATCAAGGCGCGCCGATTGATCAGCAAAGACACAAACCCAAGCCCAATCACCACCACCAAGGTGATGATCGCCCCAGAAACTGAAGAGCCGCCGTTCGTTTCAAAGGGATCACCTTGCGCAAACACACTATTCCAAAACCCGCCCCCCGCGGTGAGGCTCAAAACCCCATTCAAAATCAGCGGCGCCGCCGCAAAGTGCAGCCAAAAGCCGTTGTCGGAGGCAAGTGTGCGACGCGCCGGATCCTGCGCATCAAACGCGACACCAGCACTGAACAACAACAATCCCGCAATTAAGCTCCACAGCGGCAAAGCCGCACCCGTGCCATCGGGATCCGCCAAAAACCAGACCGCAAGCAGACTGAGCGCCGCCAAAAACCCGAACTGTCCCATGGCGAACGGCAGGCGGAACCGCACCCAAAACACAGCGGTCGCCAACGCAGCCGAAAGCGCGAACAGAAGGAAATAAAGCCGCCCCTCCAGGGGAAAGGCAATATTCGCGTCGAGATCGACAGTGCTGGATCCTTCAACCATTGGGCGGATCAAGAGCTCACCAAGCACCCCGCTGCTTGCAAACGTCGCAAAGCCCACAAACGTTAAGCACAACACGATCGATGGCAAAAACAAGCGGCGGCGCTTTGCAAAAACCTCGGCCAGCGCCCATTGCGCTGCGGCGCAAACCGCAAACATTCCCGCAAATGGCCATGCGGTGGTGTCGGCATCGAAAGAAAACGCCCCGGCACCGTTCAGGAAAGTGAAGCCAGCGACGGTCATCCCAGCCGCAAAAATCACGATCCCTATGGACAAAAACACGTCATGAAAATTGCGAATGAACCGAAGGTCCTCTTCGCCATTGGCAGGTCCTGGCAGCGCTATGGCACCGATCGGCGCAGAGCGCGTCTGCAAAAAAGCTTCCAAAGCAGCGGCTTGTTCCGGGCTGATGACGCCCGCAGCCGCAGCCGCTTCCAAGTCAGCGCGTTGAGCCACCTAAACTCTCCAATGTCAAACTGCGATTGGTATAAACGCAGATATCGGCAGCGATATCCATCGCTTTACGCGCAATAGCCTCTGGGTCTTCCAGGTGATCATACAGCGCCCGCGCAGCAGCCAGCGCATAATTCCCGCCTGAACCCACCGCGATCACGTGGTGTTCGGGCTCCAACACATCCCCAACGCCAGTCAGCAAAAATGTTTCGCCAGCGTCCGCAACGATCAGCATGGCCTCCAACCGCCGCAACGCGCGATCGGTACGCCAATCCTTGGCGAGTTCAACACAAGCGCGGGCCAGTTGGTTCGGAAACCGTTCGAGTTTCGCTTCCAATCGCTCAAACAGGGTAAGCGCGTCCGCCGTTGCTCCGGCGAAGCCGCCAATGACATGGCCGCCACCCAACGGCCTCACTTTTCTGGCGTTCGCCTTGAGGATCGTGGATCCCACGCTCACCTGCCCATCGCCAGCGATCACCACACGATTGTTCTTGCGCACTGCAAGGATGGTTGTGCCATGCCAGGGGGCTTGTTCGCTCAATGGGGCCTCCGCAACAGAACCAAGCGTCCTGTTTCGCCCCTCCATGTGGCTGGCCGGAAGGCGCGGATCAAGCGGCCGTGGTGGAGCCGCGACGGATCTGTTGAATAAACTCGGCCGGTGGCGTGGCGGCCCCAAACAGGAACCCTTGGCCGTAAGTGGCACCCGCTTGCCGCAAGAAGTCTGCCTGCTCGACGGTTTCGATGCCCTCGGCCACCACCTCAAAGTCCAAGGCGCGGCTCATCGTGATAATGGTTTCGACGATCGCGCATCCGCTGCGGTCAGTCGGAAGGCCCTGCACGAAACCGCGATCGATTTTCAGCACGTCGAACGGCAGTCGTGTCAAGGCGGCAAGGCTGGAGTGGCCGCACCCAAAGTCATCGATCGCAATCCGAACGCCGCGCTCCCGCAAGGGCTGGATCAGCCGCAGCGCCCGCGCGGGATCTTCCATGGCAATCGATTCAGTGATTTCGAGCTCTAAACAGAACGCCGGCAAACCGGCCTGCTCCAGCAGTTTGAGCATTCGCTGCCCAAAGCGGTCGTCGCGGAATTGCAGGGGCGACACATTGACCGCCACTTGGATGGCGGTGCCTTCGCGCGCCCAAGCTGCCGCTTTCCAGGCGGCGTCGCGCATCACCGCATCAGAGATTTGACCAACCAACCCAAGTTCCTCGGCCGCGGGAATGAACCGCGCCGGGCCAATCTGCGGTCCATCTGGGCGAATCCAGCGGGCCAAAGCTTCAGCGCCAAAGATTTCGCCCGTCTTCAAATCCACTTTGGGCTGGAAATAGGCACGGAATTGGTTCTGCTCGATGCCAGCCCGGAGTTCGCGCTCCATCGACAGCTGTTCCAGCGCTTGCTTGTCCAACGACCGCGTGAAGAAGCGCAGGGACGGTTGAGACCCCCGCGCTGCCGATGCCGCCAAATGGGCGTTGCGCATAAGCGTGTCAGCATCTGTGCCGTCATGCGGCGCGATGGCGACGCCAAACCCGGCCCCAAGCGTCAACTTGTGTTCGCGCCAATCAAAGGGCTGGTTGAGCGCAGAAACCAGCATTTGCCCAAAACGGGCGGCCTCAGATGAATGGGTAAACAGGGGGACCAGCAACCCAAACTCTGTGGGCTTCAAACGAGCCACTTGGGTGGGATGCTCAACGCAAATCTCTGTCCGAACCAGCTTATCGACGTGCGCAACCGCGGCTTGCAGGCGCTCGGACGCCTGCACAATAAGCTCCTGGCCCGCTTCTTCGCCGAGGGCATCCACGATCTTCGGCAGGCGATCCATGTTCACGATCACGATCGCCGAAAGCGGCGTGTCCGCCCCACGCGAAACCATATCCCGTACATCGCGAATGAACCGCTCTTGGTTTGGCAAGGCGGTCAGAGGATCCATGAAAGCGAGCTCTTGGACACGCCGCATGGCGGCATCCATCCGCCCAATCATGTCGTTCATCGCGTCGCCGAGCACAGAGAACTCGTCCCGCGTTGTGATCTCAGCCCGCGCGTTCAGCCGCTGCCCACTGACTTCCTGCGCCACCCGCAACAGTTCCTGTAGCGGAGAGACCAGCCTATTTGCGAACATTTGTGCCAAGGGAACGGCCAAACCCACCGTCGCCAGCAAAATCAAGATAATCGGAAGAAACGACAAAACGTTGGGTGAGAAAAACGATCTCGAATTGAATACAAACGAAATCATACCAACCGTTGTGCCCTCATGGGCGATCATCACGCGAGAGTTCGCGCCGGCTTCGCCTACGGTAACAAGTGCCGCAGACCCGGTTGGAACCCAAACCGGCGGACCTTCGGGCAGTGGCGTCTTGCCAGCGTGAGTTAATGGCCGGTGCTGAAGATCATAAACGGTGATGCTAATCACCAATGGCGAAGCCGCCAACGCCTTTGCTGCCGCATCGAGCGAACGCAAATCGCCTTCCGCCAGGGCTTGCGCGGCGATCGGCCGGAACGCTTCGATAACCTCGAGAGCCTGAGATGCGGCTTGGCTTTGCGCCTTGTGCCGTACTGCACCCAAAATCAGGAAAACCGCAACCACCCCGATGGCGAGCGCAACACAGGTCACAAACATAATCACGCGAGCAGCGACCGAGTCGGTCCGCCGCATCGCTAGATTGACGTTGGTGCCGTTCGTTCCCATTGGTATGCGGACACTCTGCGAGTGCCAGGTCAAATACGGCGCACATCGACGTCTTTTCCCGGCCTTTAGGGCTAATATGCACACCAAAAGCTAAAGGCGCATGAATACTACACAGACCACCAGTAAAGACTGCAATAACTTCAGTTAACTTCAATTCAGCTCAATGAAGGAACAATCAATGCGCACCGGCCTCGTGGTACGCGAAACCAAAGAAACCAAGATCTCGGCAAAAGTGGATCTGGACGGAACCGGCATCGCCAAAGTGGCGACGGGGATCGGCTTCTTTGACCATATGCTGGAAAGTTTCGCCAAACACAGCGCGATCGATCTGGACGTCGCCGCCAAGGGCGATCTTCATATCGATATGCACCATACGGTCGAAGACACCGGCATCGTCATCGGACAAGCGATCAAACAGGCACTTGGCGATTTTGCGGGTATCAGGCGATTTGGCCATGCCTACGTACCTATGGACGAAACCCTGTCCCGCACCGCGGTAGACTTCGCCAACCGCCCGTATCTAATTTGGCGCGTTAACTTCGCCCGCCCGAAGGTCGGGGACATGGACACCGAGCTGTTCAAGGAATGGTTCCAGGCGTTCGCAATGCACACCGGGGCCTGTGTGCATGTGGAAAACTTGTACGGCGAAAACACCCATCACATCGTTGAAAGCTGCTTCAAGTCTTTGGCGCGCGCGACGCGGATGGCCGCAGAGCCAGATCCCCGCCTCGGCGGCGTGGTCGCGTCTACCAAGGGCGTTTTGTGACGTGCAGACGGTAGCCTTGATTGACTACGGATCAGGAAACCTGCGCTCGGTGGAGCGCGCGCTTTTGGCGTCAGCCGCGCGCGCCAACCGCCGTCGTGAGGTTCGCATAACGGCGGACCCCGAGTTTGTTTGGCGCGCCGATCGGATTGTCTTGCCTGGCCAAGGCGCATTCGCAGATTGCATGGGCGGTTTGCTGCGCAATCCAGAACTTCACGAGGCGATCGCATACAGCGTCAAAAAGCGTGCCATCCCTTTCCTTGGAATTTGTGTTGGCATGCAGTTGATGGTCGAGCTTGGCCAGGAACATACCCAGACCAAAGGCCTTGGATGGCTGCCTGGTGTGTGCCGGAAACTGCAGGTCTCAACGACGCAAACCCTCCCCCACATGGGCTGGAACCAGGCCGCACCAACCCGGGCCCATCCCGTGCTCGCTGCCCTTGACCCGGCAGCGCATGTCTATTTTGCCCACTCTTTTGTGGTCGAAGTTGCAAAACAAGCAGATATTGCCGCAGTCACGACCCATGGTGAAACCTTCGCGAGCGCCATAGCGAAAGATGCTATGGTGGGCGTACAATTCCATCCAGAAAAGAGCCAAGCGACAGGCTTGACCATTTTGGCCGCCTTCCTTGATTGGAATCCCGCTTGAAGGATGATCAGCACATGATGCTTTACCCCGCCATAGACTTGAAAGGCGGCCGCTGTGTCCGCCTTGTCGAGGGGCGCATGGACGATGCCACAATCTTCAACGAAGACCCCGCCGAACAGGCCGTTCGCTTCCAAACGGCGGGGTTTCATTGGATTCACGTCGTTGACTTGGATGGCGCGATCGAGGGCACGCCGCGCAACGCGGGCGCGATCGCTGGCATACTGAACCGCGCCGTTATCCCGGTTCAGGTGGGCGGCGGCGTGCGATCGATGAGCGCGGTCAGCTATTGGATCGACGCCGGCGTATCGCGGGTTGTGATCGGCACGGCTGCCCTGAAAGATCCAGCCTTCGTGCGCGAAGCAGCCCGCACATACCCCGAACGCATTGCCGTGGCCATTGACGTGCGGGACGGTAAAGTGGCCGTCGAAGGATGGGTCGAGCAAAGCGAGGTCATGGCAACCGATCTGGCCGCCCGCTTTGCAGACGCGGGCGTGGCAGCCGTGATTGTCACCGACATCAAGCGCGATGGCCTCAAAACCGGCATCAATGTAGACCTCACCGGCCAGCTGGCAGATGCTGTTGCGATCCCAGTGATTGCATCTGGCGGAGCAAAATCTGTCTCTGATATCAATGCCCTGAAAGCGCGGGCTGGCCGTCATCCGATCCACGGCTGCATCCTTGGCCGCGCCCTTTACGACGGCGATATCGATCCCGCCGAAGCCCTCACGGTTGCGGCGTCGTGAGATTGGCGCTCTTAAGCGGGGCAGCAGCCGCGCTATCGCATCTAGCGGCCTGCGCCCCGCATTTGCCTCCGGAGCCCGCGATGTCGAACCCGGTTCTTTACTTTGAGATACCCGCAGCAAACCTGGACCGCGCTGAAGCCTTTTACAGCAAAGTCTTTGGCTACGATTTTGAGCGCCAGTCTGTTGATGGCTACGAAATGGCGCTCTTTCCCTTCGATCAAGGCGGCCCGGGTGCCACAGGCGCTCTGGCACAAGGAGATGTGTATGTGCCATCGCTCAACGGCCCAATTCTGTACTTCAAAGTGGAAAGCATCGACGACGTTTTGGCATCGGCACATGCAAATGGCGGAGCGGTGCTTTACCCCAAAAAGGACATCGGTGAGCTAGGTTTCGTGGCCGAAATCCAAGACAGCGAAGGCAACCGCATCGCCCTCTCAGAACAGAAACCAGCCTGATGCTTGCCGCGCGTATCATCCCCTGCCTGGACGTAAAGGACGGCCGCGTCGTCAAAGGCGTGAACTTCGTGGACTTGCGAGATGCTGGCGATCCCGCAGAACAAGCCGAAGTGTATGATCGTCAGGGTGCCGACGAAATCTGCTTTCTGGACATAACCGCAAGCCATGAGCGCCGCGGCACACTTCTAGACCTCGTCGGCCGAACGGCAGATCGTTGCTTTACCCCGCTAACAGTCGGCGGAGGTGTAAGAGCGGTCGAGGATGTCCGCGCCCTGCTTTTGGCAGGCGCAGACAAGGCCGCCATCAACACCGCCGCCGTCAATCGCCCAGACCTCATCAACGAAGCAAGCGCCAAGTTCGGTGCCCAATGCATCGTTGTCGCCGTAGACGCCAAGCAAACGGGCGACGGCACCTGGGAAATCTTCATCCACGGCGGCCGCACCCCAACCGGCATCGACGCAGTCGCCTTTGCAGCAGAAGCCGCAGAGCGTGGCGCTGGTGAGTTGTTGGTCACTTCAATGGATCGCGATGGTGCCAAAACCGGCTACGATATTGCGCTTTTGAGGGCCATTACCGATCGGGTGTCAGTGCCGGTGATCGCCTCCGGCGGCGCCGGCACGCTGCAACATCTGGTCGATGGCGTGGTTCAAGGCCATGCAAGCGCGGTTCTCGCCGCCTCTATCTTCCACTTTGGCCAGTATACAGTAGGCCAAGCGCGCCAAGCCCTGGCCGACGCAGGCGTGCCAGTAAGGACGATACGATGACATTGGGAGCCCAGCTAGACGCCCTAAGCCAAACCATAGCGGCCAAGGCAAATGCAGATCCCGCGAGTTCGTATACCGCGCAACTTCTTCATGCCGGGATCGCCAAATGCGCCAAAAAACTCGGCGAAGAGGCTGTGGAAACCGCGATCGCCGCAGTCCAGGGCGACACGACCGCGATTGCCGCTGAAGCCGCAGACGTGCTCTACCATCTGCTCGTGATGCTCGAGGCCTGCAACGTATCGCCAGAAGCCGTTGCCACTGCGCTCGCTGCCCGCGAAGGCCGCTCCGGCTTAGCAGAAAAGGCCAGCCGCCCGAAAGACTAGGCTTTCCCTTCGTCCAGGGATCGGCGCGCACCAAACACACCGCTTCCCACCCGCACCATAGTGGCCCCAAACCGAACGGCAGTTTCAAAGTCGTCGCTCATGCCCATCGACAACTCCTCCAAACCGTTGCGCGCGGCGATCTTGGCCAAGAGTGCAAAGTGCATGGCCGGTTCCTCCCCAACCGGAGGAATGCACATCAGGCCTTTGATCCGCAGGTTGAACACGTCGATGGCCTGCCGAATGAAGGCGTCTGCCTGCTGCGGCGCGACGCCAGCCTTTTGGGGCTCCTCCCCCGTGTTGACCTGGATCAGAATATCCGGGCAGCGACCCAGTTTCTGAACCGCGTCCGCGATCGATCGCGCGAGCTTCTCTCGGTCCAAGCTGTCGATGGCATCAAACAGCTCCACCGCCATATCCGTCTTGTTTGACTGCAACGGACCGATCAGCCGCAGGACTAAATCTGGCTGCGCGGCCTTTCGCCCCTGCCATCGGGCTGTGGCTTCCTGCACCCGGTTCTCTCCAAACACCTTGTGACCGGTCGCCAGAATGGCTTCTATTCGCCCGTCGGGTTGCTCTTTTGAAACAGCGACCAACGTGACACGCTCGGGATCACGCCCTGCGGCCTTGGCGGCAGCGGCGATTTTAGCCAGGATTAAGGCGCGTGCGTCCCCAGGAGCCACCAGATCAGACATGCCCAGTCGGTCCTTTCCCTTACGCGCGACTGCCCGTTTAGCGGCGATTGCCGCCCGCCTCAATCGAAACAACCGGCTGCCAAACCTTTGGCTCTTCACAGACCCCGATCGTTTGCCAGATCCGGTGGCCGCAGCGAACGCCATGCCGCGCGGATCCGGCGTGATCTATCGCCATTTTGGCGCAGCCGCCCGGCTCAACATTGCGCGCAAGCTTCGCGTGGTGTGCCGAAGACGAGGCCTGATCCTTCTGATTGGGGCTGATGTAATGCTTGCGCAACAGGTTCGCGCTGACGGCGTTCATTTGCCAGAGCGATTGGTCTCGCGCCGGCCCCATCGCACCCGTGGCCTGATAACAGCTGCCGCGCACAGCCGGGCCGCCGCCGTCCGAGCACAAAACGCAGGTGCAAGGGCGATTTTCCTGTCACCAGTGCTGCCCAGTCGGAGCCCCTCAGCCGTAAAGTCCTTGGGCGCGCGCAAGGCAGCAGGCATCGCCCAAACAGTCCAGTGTCCGGTTTTTGCCCTGGGCGGAATCAACGCCAAAAGCGCCCGCAGACTTCAAAGGCCGG
Source organism: Caulobacterales bacterium (assembly GCA_049314555.1). Classification (GTDB taxonomy): domain Bacteria; phylum Pseudomonadota; class Alphaproteobacteria; order Caulobacterales; family Aquidulcibacteraceae; genus REEB509. Next base: position 92,599 of record JBMOEW010000002.1, on the reverse strand, counting down.
GCTTTTCGGGTTTAGCTGGGATAGAGGCTTTTGCGCCGGATCAGAAGCGGAAGGCAGACTGAATGCGAACGTCAGCATCCTGAGCGCCCTCTTCGCCCGCACCGACGCCACCCTCGCGAGCTGGCGCAACCCGCAATTCCCCACCCACGCGCAGCGTTGGGCTCAACTGGAAATAAGCGCCAAACGAACGTTCGTCCTGGGGCGTGGCCGGCGTCGGGCCAAGTCGGCGCGCTTCGTTGACATCAACCGTGACCGCCCAGCGGCCATTGACGCGCCAACCGGCAGCGTCGCTGCGGTTCGCAGGGCCTGCGCCACCCACGGTTTCCTGTGGCGTGTTGTTAACGGTAAACCGTTCAAACCAAGGAGTTTCCGCGCGCACAGCCGCGCGCTCAGCCGGCGTATCAGCCTGCGCGTGTGCAACACCGCATAAGGCAACGGTGGCCCCAGCAATGGCAATAGCGTACCGCGTAACCACAACTTCCCCCATCAGGCGACAAGACCCTCACCGAGTCGCCCGCCCAACCATTATAACCCAGGTCCGGTTAGGATACAGTTACTTTCCGATCACAGGTCAGCGGCAATTTCGAGAAAGAGCCCGGTCGAGTCCTGTTCGACAGCGCTTCGGCCAAGACCGGTCACGACCGGCACATTTCTCTCTTGACGTGTAAGCCCAAGCGAAAGATCCACGTTTTCCGAAAGCGTGCGGCGTACTGCCGCAACGGTGGTGTTAACAGAGACGTGGGCCAAATCGTCACTGCTGGCAGTACCTTCCAACATGAACGCCCAATTGTTCAGGGTGTAAACGCCGCTCACCCCAATGGACTGATAGCCTCGCCCGCCGGCGCGCCACCCATTGTCGCTGGTCAGGTATGCAGCGCCGATCTCAAGCGCCCCAAGTCCCAGCGTCACGCCAGCATGGACATTCGTAATGTCGTCAAAGACAGCAAGCCCAGAGCCGTCCTCCGCCCGCAGCACAGTGACCGCCGCCGCAGTGCGAAGGCCGTTTTGCCAGTTCCGCGCAAACGAAAGGCCGGCTTCAACAATGTTTTCCGGGTCGTAGGTCGCCGGAGCCCCCTCTCGATCGCCGAACCCTTGATCCAGGGTGTCGATGTTGGACTCAGGGGCAAACGAAATCGCGCCCCTCAAGCCAAGGATCCGCGGGGAAATCAAAACGACTTTGGCGGACGCCCCGGAAAGGTCGTTGACGACCGTGGCACCACCGATGCCGGTAACCGATAGGGAACCATCAATTGTCGATACGCCCCCAAGGATATTCGGCGGGGCAAGGCTGAAGCGCGCCGCCGCCCCTTGATCCGCCCCCACGCTGACTTCGCCCCACCCACCTTCAACTGAAACATACGCAGCCTGCAGGGCCAGCCGAAGGCCCGCTCGATCGGTTTCTCCAATGCCGGCAAACCCGGAAACCGGCGCGCGAACGCCCGCGCAGTCCAATACGCCTGCAGGGCAATCGCCGGCTCTTCCCCCGCGTGGGTCACGGTTATCCTGGTCCCGTTCGATCGCCGCTTGCCCAACCGCACTGATTCGCAGGCCGTTGTTCAACACCAACTCGGCGGAAACGCCTCCGTCATAGCGGCCAACCAACCCATCTTGTCCTAAAGGGGCAGACGTATCGATCGCAGCCCCGGCAATCACGAAGCGGCCGTTGATATCGTAGGTGAGGTCCTGTGCCGCGGCGACCGGCACAAAAAGGGCCGAAACGGTTGCAAAAAGCCCTGTCATTCGAATGATGCGCACGTCCCGCTCTCCTGAAAGGTGTGCGTTGAGTCGCTATACACGACGCTAGAACCATTGCAGAAGCGTATCCAACCGCGCTTGCCTTATTTGGGTGCCGGTTGATGATTAGGGAACGGCAAGGCTTTTTGTGGCCGCCAGGAATTAAACGGCGCTGGAGGAGTTTGGAATGACGCAGCGTGTGCGCACACTCTTGACGGTCGCAGCGGCAGTGATCGCCGCAGGCGGGGTAACCGGCTGCGGCACGCTCGGCGGCGGGAACGACGAAGTCCGTCCGCAAAGCGCAGAACAAAACGACCGCGGCGGATTTTTGGGCTTTGGCGGCGGCGAGCCTGAAGCGCAAAACCAAATCGGCGTGAACAGCTTTCTGTGGCAGGCCTCTCTCGATACGTTGAATTTTCTGCCCGTGACATCGACTGACCCCTTTGGCGGCGTGATCGTGTTTGATTGGTTCGCCGATCCGAACGTGCCAAACGAGCGGTTCAAAGCGACGGTCTATGTACTGGACACGCGCCTGCGCGCCGACGCTCTCAATGTCAGCGTATTTCGCCAGCAGTGGATCAACGGCGGCTGGGTCGATGCGCCCGTGAACCCAGACACCGAAATCCAGCTGGAACACGCAATCCTTGATCGGGCGCGCGAACTTCGCCTGAGCACCCTGCGCGACTAACCGCGCCTGCCCAAAACGCACAGTTCAGGGCTCCTGCGCTTGAATCCGTTTGGCACCCTGGCATAACCACGCCCTGTGCGGCCCGGTGGTCGGAGCACAACTGTCTTTGAAAGCTTAGCCTTTCCATGTCCCGCTATAATCATGCCGAAGTCGAACCAAAGTGGCGCCAAGCTTGGGCGCAAGCTGGGATATTCAAAGCGAAGTCGCCCAAAGAGGCCAAAGGCCAACCAAAGGCCTACGTGCTGGAAATGTTTCCCTATCCATCGGGACGCATCCACGTGGGCCATTCGCGCAACTACACGATGGGTGATGTGGTCAGCCGCTACAAGCGGGCCCAGGGCTTCAATGTGCTGCACCCAATGGGGTGGGACGCCTTTGGCCTTCCGGCAGAAAACGCAGCGATAGACCGCAACGTCCACCCCCGCGACTGGACCCTCGAAAACATCAAACAGATGCGCGGCCAGATCGAAAAGCTGGGCTGCGACTATGATTGGGACCGAGAGCTCGCCACCTGCGACCCCAGCTATTACAAACATCAACAGGCAATGTTCCTGGCCTTCTGGAAGGCCGGGCTGGCCTATCGCAAGAAGCTCAAAGTCAACTGGGACCCGGTCGACAACACCGTTTTGGCAAACGAACAGGTCGTCGACGGAAAAGGGTGGCGCTCGGGCGCACCGGTGGAAACCCGCGAGCTGGACCAGTGGATGTTCAGGGTCACGGCCTACGCCGATGACATGCTGGAAGCGCTCAAATCCCTCGAAAAATGGCCCGACAAAGTCCGGTTGATGCAAACCAACTGGATTGGCCGCAGCGAAGGGCTGCAGTTTAAGTTCAGCTTCACAAAAGATGCCCAGCTCCCCCGAGGGTTCAAGTCGAAAGGGATAGAGGTTTTCACAACGCGCCCGGATACTTTGTTTGGGGCAAGCTTTGTAGCGCTCTCGCCAGATCATCCCTTGAGCGCGAAGCTGAGCGAAACGAACAAAAAAATTTCGGCCTTCCGCAAGGAGTGTGCCCAACTCGGTACCTCGGAAGAGGCAATCGAGAAGGCAGACAAAAAGGGCCTGTTCACAGGCCTCTATGTCGCTCATCCGTTTGTTCGTGGCGTCCGGCTGCCTGTCTGGATCGCGAACTTTGTGCTGATGGGCTACGGCACGGGTGCGATCTTTGGATGCCCGGCCCACGATCAGCGGGACCTGGATTTCGCCAACAAATACAAGCTCAAAGTAACGCCGGTTGTATTGCCGCCAGACCGCGACGCCCGCGAGTTTAGCGTCGGCGAGGAAGCCTACACAGGCCTTGGTGCCATTTACAATTCAGGCTTCTTGAATGGTCTGTCGATTGACCAGGCCAAGGCCAAGGCGATCGCGCGAATGAGCGCCCTTGGCCGCGGTGAAGGCATCACTCAATATCGCCTCCGCGATTGGGGCGTCTCCAGGCAGCGCTATTGGGGCTGCCCGATCCCCGTGATCCACTGCCAAGTCTGCGGTCTGGTCCCCGTTCCGGAAAAAGACCTCCCCGTCGCGCTGCCAGACGATGTGAGCTTTGACAAGCCCGGCAACCCGCTGTTTCACCACAAGACCTGGAAGCACACGCAGTGCCCAGACTGCGGCGGCAAGGCAACGCGCGAAACAGACACCCTCGACACCTTTGTCGACAGCTCCTGGTATTTCGCCCGGTTCACAGACCCGAAAAATGCCAAAGCGCCTTTCGACGGGAAAACCGCCGCCTATTGGATGCCGGTCGATCAATATGTCGGCGGCGTTGAGCACGCGGTGCTGCACCTGCTCTATTCCCGCTTCTTTACCCGGGCTATGCGCGATGTCGGCCTGTTGGATCTGCCAAGCGGCGAGCCATTCGCGGCACTCTTTACCCAAGGCATGGTGGTCCACGAAACCTATCGCGCCGCTGACGGTCGTTGGTTATTGCCTGAAGAGGTAGATAAACAAGACGGCAAGGCCTTCGAGCTCGCCACCGGCAAGGCCGTCGAGGTTGGTTCGCTGGAAAAAATGTCGAAGTCCAAGAAGAACGTTGTGGATCTCGACGACTTTGTGAAGGACTTCGGCGCGGACGTCGTCCGTTGGTTCGTGCTGTCCGATAGTCCCCCAGAGCGAGACGTCGAATGGAGCGCAAGCGGTGCCGAAGGCGCTTGGCGTTTTGTGCAGCGTGTGTGGGCCTTAACGGAAGCCAACGCGGTGCCGGCTCCAAGGCCAGCCGATCATCCGCCGGTTTCAGCCAACCAAGGCGCGGCCCTTGAACTGCGCCAAACCGTCCACCGCACCTTGGCGGCGGTAACCGACGATATTGAAGGCTTCAGGTTTAACCGCGCGGTCGCGCGCTGCTATGAGCTGGTGAACGTGATTTCAAAGCTGAAGGGCGAAAGCGAAGGCGATGCCTTTGCCCGCGGAGAGGCTTTACGCACCCTTTGCCAGATCATCGCTCCCTTCTTGCCCCATTTGGCTGAGGAGTGCTGGGAACGCCTTGGTTTCAAGAGGTTCGTGGCCAACACGCCATGGCCCACCCCAGACCCAGACTTGGTCCGTGCCGACAGCGTCACACTCCCCGTTCAGATCAACGGCAAACGACGCGGTGAAATCGAAGTTGCCAAGGGCGCGCCAGAAGAAACTGTCAAAGCCTTGGCGCTGCGGCATGAACCGGTTGCAGCCTTCCTCAAGGACATGACAATACGTAAGGTGATTGTGGTGCCGGACCGGATCGTGAATATCGTGGCTGGCTGAAGGAGAAGTCCGATGCGCCATCTGTTCGTTCCGCTTGCCCTTGTGGCCCTCGCCGGCTGCGGGTTCCGCCCGATGTATGCGCCTTTGCCCGATGGTTCAGGGCCGATTGGCGCAATCAGCGTCGCACCAATCGACGGCAAAGCGGGCTTTGTGCTTCAAACGGAGCTGGCCCGACTGCTTACTGTAACAACCGGGCCTGGCACTCCGCGCCTTCTGGAGGTCGAGCTCACGGAATCCGTGGTGCGGCTCGGCTATCGGATCGACGAAAGCGCCCAGCGCGCTGACTTGATTGTGCGCGCCAATTACACCTTGGCCCCCGCCACCGAAAGCGAAGAGGCCCTGACAGGATCTCTCTCCACAACCGTGAGCTACGATATCCCCCTATCGGCTTATGGTGAAATCGCAGCCCAAGATGACGCGCGCGAGCGCGCAGGCGAAAACCTGGCGCGCATGCTTCGCGTCGAACTGGCTCAAAGATTGGCCGCCCAGCGGTGAAGCTGACAGGCGCTGGCGCGCGCCGGTTCACCGAGAAGCCGGACCCAAGCATTGGGGCAGCGCTGTTCTACGGGCCAAATCGCGGCCTGATCGCAGAAGCTGCAACCAGCTTGATCAAAGCCTTGCTGAAGGGCGACAAAGACCCTTACGCCATAACGCGCTTAACCGACGAAGAGCTGAAAAGCGACAAAGCCTCCCTCGCAGACGCCCTCGCCGCTCGCTCACTCCTTGGCGACGCGCGCCTTGTACGGGTGCGGTTGGAAGGAGAGGCCGCAAGCGCGCTGGCGCTGGAGGCCCTGAAAGCCATTGAGGCCGGCAGCCCAAGTGCATTCCTGCTTGTTGAAAGCTTTTCTTCGAGTGCTTCCAGCGCTCTGGTCAAGGGCTTTGAAAAGGCTGAGCGCGCAGTGTCGATCGCCTACTATGACGACAGCGCGAGCGACCTCGATCAATTTGCGTTGGACGTCTTCAAGGCTCAAGGCGCGCAGATTTCTCCAGAGGGCTTGAAGGCATTCCGCGCCACGGTCACGGCAGATCGCACCGCTGTAAAGGCGGAAGCAGAAAAGCTTGCCCTCTATGTGCACGGGCAGAAGCGGCCAATCTCCCCCGAGGATGTCGATGCGCTTTTGGGCGATAGCGCCGTTGGCCAACAAGATCAAGCGTGTCGCCAAGCGCTGGACGGGCAAGCCGCTCTAGCCATTGAAACGCTGGAGCGGCTTGACGGCGTGGCACCGATCGTTTCCCTCAAAGCCCTGCAGCGTCGGCTAGTGCGCATGATGGAAGCGCGACTAGAGGTCGATCGCGGACAGCAACCGTTGGCCGCAATCAAAGCGTTGAAACCGCCCGTGTTCTGGAAAGACCAGGAGCCTATGGCAGAACAAGTCCGCGCGTGGCCTTTTTCCGCCCTAGACAGCGCCCTGTCGCTCACCTGGCATGCCGAAATCGCGTGCAAAAAAGCAGGCGCACCGCAACGTTTGATCGTCGCACAGTGCTATCGCTCGGTCGCCAAACTGCGCGCCGCCGCCCGCTGAGTTTATTCCGCTGCTTCCTGGAGCGAGTCATTGTCCAGCGCGTCTTCGCCTGGCTCGTAAACCAGTATGTCGGCAGGCTGGCAATTCAGCTCGCGACAGAGCGCATTGAGCGTGGAAAAGCGGATAGCCTTGGCCTTTCCGGTCTTCAAGATTGACAGATTGGCCAGCGTAATCCCCACTCGATCACACAGCTCCGTAAGCGACATGCGTCGCTCCAGGAGCATTCGGTCGAGGGTGACACGGATCGCCAACGGTCAAAGGCCCTTCATATGGTCAAATCCTGGTCCTCGCGCAAACGCGCGCCCTCCCGGAAGACTTCAGCCAAGACAATGAGAACCAGAATCGACGCCCACGTCGATAGATCAATTGGCGGCTCGATACGCACGTCCATACTGTCTGGCATTCCGAAACGAGCAAACGCCAACCCAAAAGCCAACGCAAAACCGAACTTTGACAGTTCCAATCCCAGCATCACCATCCAGATGACGCGAAGATGGTCTGCGTTGGCGCGATTAAAAGGCTGATTCGACGTAAAGTTTGCGAAAAGCTTCTGCAGCCGATCCACAATGATCAGGGCACCGAAAATCACGACAGCGGCCGCAATCACAGTTGCCACCACCACCGGCCAACCCAAGACCGCCAAACCCTCGCCGTCCAGCGTCACCCCTTCTGACGTCACATCGAGGTTTCGATCGATTTGGAACGGAGCAAACCAACCCAAGTGGAGCCCGACGCCGGTCACCACGGCCCCCATCGCCGTGCAGAGGGTGACCGCAAGCCCAACCCACAACAGAATAGTGAGCGTTTGCAGCCCAATCCTGATGATCGATGCAATCGAGCCTTGGCCAAGGGCCTTCATCGCCCCAACTCCTTTATGGCAGCTGCAACCGCGCGGGACAGCTTTATTGATAATCGATATCGTTGCTCGACAGGCCCGTCAATTGGATAAGCTTTGAAGATGAAACCTCCACCAAGACTTGTCATCGCAAGCCATAACGCCGGCAAAGTTAAAGAGATTGGCGACCTCCTAGGCCCGTTGAACATTGCGGTTCTGTCCGCGGCAAGCCTAAACCTTGCCGAACCGGAAGAAACTGAGCCCACCTTCCTCGGCAACGCAGCCCTAAAGGCCCATGCCGCTGCTTTGGCTTCAGGCCTACCGGCCCTGGCCGACGATAGCGGGCTGGAAGTCCTAGCTCTTGCCGGCGCGCCGGGCGTTGTCAGCGCGCGCTGGGCAGGGCCCACCAAGGACTTCAACATCGCCATGCAGCGAGTGTGGGCAGAATTCTTCGCTCAAAAGGATGCCGATCCGGCCGCGCGCTTCGTGTGCGTCCTTGCCCTTGCCCAACCCAACGGCGACGTCGCAACCTTTGAGGGCGAAGTGAAGGGAAAGATCGTCTGGCCGATGCGCGGCAACCGTGGATTTGGATACGATCCAATCTTTATGCCGGAAGGTTACACGATAACCTTTGGTGAAATGGAGCCGCACCAAAAGCATTTGATCAGTCATAGGGCGGCCGCATTTGCCAAGCTGGTTCAATTCTGGTCATGAACGCGCCGCGCTTTGGTGTTTATATTCACTGGCCTTACTGCGGCACGATTTGCCCATACTGCGATTTCAATGTCTATCGTCAGCGCGGAGCCTCGAACGCTGACCTGATCCAGGCGATCGCATTGGACCTGAAGGGTCAGGCGGCTCACTTCAAAACTAGCCCAGCAGAGACTGTGTTCCTCGGTGGCGGCACTCCCTCGCTCCTATCCGGCGGCGAGATCGCAGAGCTCTTGGCTGCTGTGGACGAGGCCGTTGGGATCACGGCCGGTGCAGAAATCACCCTGGAAGCCAATCCAGAAGACGCGCCCCGCTTTGCCGACCAAGCCGCCGCCGGGGTCAATCGATTTTCGATCGGTCTGCAAGCAATGCGCGATGACGCCCTGAAGGACCTCGGCCGCCGCCACACGGCGACAGACGGTAAAGCCGCCGTCGAGGCCGCAGCACAGACCGGGCAGCGCGTGTCGCTGGATCTGATTTACGCCCGGCCCGGCCAAACCGAAGTCGAGTGGCAGCTTGAGCTTCAAGAAGCGCTTGTTCTGCCCGCGGAGCATTTCTCGCTGTACCAACTGACCATCGAAGCAAGCACCGCTTTTGGTCGTGCCGCGGCCCGTGGACGCCTTCGAGTTCCAGGCGCAGAGCACGCCGCCGACTTTTTTGAGATCACCCAAGCGATGTGCGCCGCAGCGGGCGCGCCAGCGTATGAGGTGTCAAACCATGCCCGCAGCACCGCGGCGCGTGCACAGCATAATCTGATGTATTGGACCGGCGGCCGTTGGATCGGGGCAGGTCCTGGCGCGCATGGTCGGCTGGACGACGCGCACGGAACCGTTGTGGCGACCGAAGCGCAGGATCGGCCAGACGGCTACCGAAAGGCGATAACGCAGACCGGCCTGGGCTTTAGCAACACCACGAAGCTCACCCGTGAAGAGGTAGGTGACGAGCAGTTGCTCATGGGGTTGCGGATTATTGAAGGCGTAGACCGTGCCGCCGTTGAAGCCGCATGGGGTCGACCGCTAAACCAAACCCGCGCGATGGCGTTGGTCGCCCAGGGTCTCATTGCCCTTGAAAACGGTCGCGTCAGGCTGCTGCCCCCCGGGGTGTTGGTATCGGATCGCATCGCCTTGGAGCTGGCGCTTCCCTAAAACCACTTTCGCCATCGCGCGATCCAGAACAACCCGGCCGGTGTCAAAAACATCAAGGCAAAGGCTGCAGCCGGCCCCCAAGGTTGATGGATCCATCCCAATGCCGAAAAGTTCATTCCGAAAATGGAAGCGATCAGTGTTGCCGGCGCAAAGGCCATTGTTGCAACGGCAAGGGCCCTGAGGGTGTTATTCTGTGCAGCCCCCGTAAGGCCAAGCGCTGCATCCATCAGGAAAGACAAATGCCCCTGCATTGCCTCGGCCTGGCGCTCCAGCTCTTGGACATCCCGCGAAAGGGCGCGGAATCGGTCCTTCGTCAGTCCATGCTTCGGACAAAACATAAACGCATACGCAGAGAGCCGATTGAGACTGGACAAGCTGCCATGTGCCAAAGCCGCGAGCGAGCCGCACCTGCCAAGTTCCATAAGCAGCCGCTTCAAGTCGCAATTGCCATCCAACCCGAACACTTCGCCAGAGATCCGATTGGCATTTTGTTGATTTTCCGCGAGCACGTCCGCTACACGTTCCACCACCCCATCCAAAAGGGCCATCATGACTTGGCCGCCGTCCTTTGCGTCGCGTACGCGTGCCGAAGCCCGCCCATCACCGATCTCAAACGCACGCGGCTTAATCGCGCGCACGGTCACCAGCCGCATGTCCTTCAAAATGAAGGTGACTGGGTCAGAGATAAAGCTCCCGTCCCCTTTGTGACCCATAACGGTAACCGTCAAATACATCGCCGCCGCTTCCTCGAAGAACCGGGCGCTGTCTTCCATCGCCGATCGCTCGTTTGGGGTCGGCACATCGATCGATAAGGCCTGCTCCACCAAGGCCTCGGCAATGCGCAGTTCGTCAGTGTCGCCGGGCGGCGCGACAATATCGGCCCAAACGAAATCGCCTGAAATCAAGGCCGCCTTTGGATCTGTTGCGACGGCCAAACCTGCACTGGTTTGCACATAAACGTTGAGCATCGCGGGTGCCTACCCCTTCTGCGCCAAAAACAGGTCGCTGCACCCGCGCTCCGCCAGGCCAAGCAAAGCGTCAAATTCGGAACGCGAGAACGGCCGTCCCTCCCCGGTCGCCTGGACTTCGATCAAACGACCGTCGCCAGCCATGACAAAGTTGGCGTCCACTTCGGCGCTTGAATCCTCCGCATAATCCAAGTCGAGCACAGGTAGGCCACCAACAATACCGCAGCTGATCGCTGCCACCTGCCCAATAATCGGATTGGACTTGATCACGCCTTCTTCGAGCAAATACGCACACGCCGCATCCAGCGCGACCCAAGCGCCCGTTACGGCGGCGGTCCGCGTTCCGCCGTCCGCTTGCAGCACATCGCAATCGAGCGTCACCGTTCGATCGCCAAGCTTGGCCAAATCCACCACGCTCCGGAGCGACCGGCCAATTAGCCTTTGGATCTCCTGTGTCCGGCCCGACTGTTTGCCTTGAGCGGCCTCGCGGCGCGAGCGGGTATGGGTGGAGCGCGGCAACATGCCGTATTCAGCCGTAACCCAGCCCTTGCCCTGGCCCTTAAGCCAACCAGGAACGCCCTGTTCGACAGTTGCCGTCACAAGCACATGGGTGTGCCCGAACTTTGCCAAGCATGAGCCCTCCGCATAGCGGGTCGCCCCGCGCTCCAACGTCACAGGGCGAAGCGCATCGGCGGCACGTCCGGAAGGTCTCATCGATGTATCTTTCCTTTTGGGGCCGCTGTTTTGGGCCGCCAGGGCGCGCCTGTCGAGAGGCACTGCACATGCCTTCGCCCCGCCATCGCATCGTGTTGACGTCGCCGCAATTCAGGGCCTAGCCTCGTCTTCGGATCGGGCGGGTCCGCGCCGCATGGGCGTCCCCGCTGCCCGCCCCCTCCGAAGTCGCGCTCGTAAACGCGCAAGGGAGGTGCTGATGCGCATTCAAGTGGCTGGACGGCATGTTGACGTTGGCGAAGCTCTGCGGAGCCGGATCGAACATGATCTGGAAGCAGGCGTCACAAAGTACTTTGGCCGCCCCACGGACGGACTGGTAACGGTATCCCGCAACGGTATGGGCTTTGAAGTGGACTGCGCAGTGCACCTGTCTTCAGGCATGTCGCTCCAGGCCCACGGCCACGGCACAGATGCCCACGCCGCTTTCGATGATGCCCTAACAAAAATCGAAAAGCGCGTCAGGCGGTACAAGCGTCGCCTAAAAAATCATCACGCGACGCAAAAATCACCCCTTCCCGCCGAAACCGCAGCGTCGTATGTGCTCGCACCAATTCAAGAGGAAGACGACGAAGACGTTGGCGCGGCTGACGGTGCAATTGAAGAAGATGGCGGCCCGCTTGTGATCGCGGAAACCACCACGCCAATCCGCACGATGGCCGTTTCAACCGCCGTATTGCAACTTGAGTTGTCCGAAAACCCGGCACTCCTGTTCCGCAATGCGGCCAGTGGTGGATTGAACCTGGTTTACAAGCGGCGGGACGGCAATGTCGGATGGATCGACCCCGAGCGGCACGCAGGTGCCTCCGCCTGAAGCGGGGAGCGGCGAAAGTGCTGGGCTGATGGATCTCCTTCTGCCCGGCGCTGTCTTGTCTCGAGTTTCAGCCCCGACAAAAAAGCAAGCGCTTCAAATGCTTTGTGAGGCCCTGGCTGAACACGTCGGGCTTGAAGGCCGGATGGTCTACGAAGCCGTCCTTTTGCGCGAAAAGCTCGCCGGTACGGGCGCGGGCGATGGCGTTGCCATCCCGCACGCGCGGGTCCCAGGCCTTTCGCGCGCGGTCGCAGGCTTTGCGCGGTTCGATCCGCCCCACGACTTCGATGCGATGGACGCACGGCCGGCAGACTTGGTGTTTGTCCTGCTCGCGCCAGAAGATCGCGGCGGAGACCACCTAAAGGCCCTGGCCCGCATCGCCCGTTTCATGCGGCGGGCCGAAATCAGGGACAAGCTCCGCAATGCGCGCGGCGTAGATCACCTCGTCACATTGTTTAGCGCCGGGACGCCGCGCAGCGATGCCGCTGCTTGACCCCCTGGCCGGGCTGAGCGCCTGGGCGCTGCTGCCGTTTGTAGCATTTTGGCTCTGCGTGTTCCTCGAACGCTTGGCACCGCCGCATCAAAGTCACCCCCGCGACGGCACCGGCGAATGGGTCATGAACCTGGCTGGATTGGCCATGCAAGGCTGCGTCGTGCCTTTGGCGGGATATTTGATCGCCGTCCACGTCCTCGCACCAACACTAGCGCCAATCAGTGGCGTTTGGGCGATTGGCTTTTGGGGGGCGTTTTTGCTCAACGTCCTGGCCGTGGACCTGCTCTATTATGTCCAACACCGGGCGTTTCATCAGCGACAGTTATGGCCGTGGCACCAAGCCCATCATGCAGCGCCCCGGGTTTCGGTTTGGGCCACAAGTCGTAACACCATATGGACGCACTTTGTGTTCGTCTATTTTTTGCTGAACCCTTGGCTAGCAGCCCTTACCGATAGCCCTGAAGGTTTCTTCGCGGGCGCAATGCTCACTGCGGCCCTTGATTGTTGGCGACATAGCCGTATCGATTGGGCCAAACTTGGCCTCGATGGCCCACTGCGTATTGCATCGCTTCTGATCATTACACCCGCCGCACATCATCGCCACCACGCCGATGGCTTGGCGGTCGCCAACTTCGGCGCGAATTTCAGTCTTTGGGACCGGCTGTTTGGCACCTATGCTGAAAGCCACGGCCTACCAGAGCGCTACCAACCCCAAACAAGCCCACCCCTTTGGCACCAGTTTTGGTGGCCTTGGCGCACCCAGTCCGCAAGAGAGGAAAAAGCCGATGTCAGCACCTAACTCTTTCGAGCCGGTTGCGCGATTGTCCGCCGATCCCGCCATAAATCGCCAGCTGGAACTGAACGCGAAGCGGGCGCTGCTGCGCGATCAAACCGAAGTGATCGACCAGCTCGCCGATGGTTTCGATTACAACACCGCCCGCCATGGCTATTGGAACCCGGAAAACTTCTCGCTGCTTTGGGGCACCCCGCTCTGGAAAGAGGCCACCGAAACCCAGCGCCTCACCCTCAACCATTTGTATTGGGTGGCGTATTACAGCCAGATCGTTTCTGCAGAGATTGCAACGATCTTCTTCAACCAGGTCGCGGCCGCAGGCCTCTACAAAGCCGGCGAAGACTTTCGCCGCCTGTGCGATACGCTCGACTTGGAGAGCCGCCAGGAACGCGCTCACATCCACGCGTTCACGCACATCGGTGAAGCCGTCGAAAAGGCCCTTTTTGGTGAGCGGCTTTTCACCCGTGCCATGCGCGGGCCGTACGGCGCGACCATGGTGTTCAATGGCGAAAGCAGCCTGTCAAACGCCTGGCGTTCAGCGCAAATCAGAGTGTTTTCCGCCACAGCTCCAGAACGCCCCACCCTGGCAGCCCACTATTTGATGATCCGCGGTCTTCGCACCCTAAATGGGAAAATGATCCAGGAACGGCTCGCGCGCTTCGTTGATGAGTTCCAGGATCCGACCCTCGCACCCGCGCCGGCCCTGGTTTCACAAGCGCACTATGTGGACGAGAGCTTCCACTTCAACACATCGCGCATCGCAAGCCATGAAATTCCCCGCTTGCTCCCTAAGCCAACGGCAATCGAGCGCTTTGCGATCAATCGCGCTGTGGCGGGCTGTCAGCGCGATCACACACCTTTTTCCGCCGCCATCAACGGCATCTTTTGGCATGATCCCGCGCTGTTCGAGGCCTGCTGGAAGCTGTTTCGCTCGCCCATTTTTGGCATGGAAGCAGCAGAAGCCACCCGCATGCTGCACCGCTGTTTCGGCGAGGAGACCGAGGCGATGTCAGCCTCCGCGAGCTCTCACGAAACCGCGATTGCCAACTATCGGGCCTATGTCGAAAAGGCCGATGTTCTGGATGCGGATAATCGCGACATGGCTCGCATGGCGAGCTCCACAATCGACAAGCGCCTCAAAATCAATCGAGCAGCCCTCGCACGCTTTACACCCGCTGCGGTGCATTGATGTTCGTTCGTCTAGACTTTCCGAGCACAGGGTTTCCACCGTTGGAACTTCCGGTCCATGCCCCCCTTTCAATGCACCTGACGCCGGCCAACAGCCCGATCTTGTTTGGGTGCCGTGAAGGCGTCTGCGGCACCTGCTTGGTCGAGGTCGTGGCCCACGGACCCCAGCTACCGGCACCCTCACCCCATGAAGCTGAAGCGCTGGCAGTGTATGCCCCGGAGCGGCCGCACGCGCGCCTTGCCTGCCAGTTGGATCTGACTGCCGATATCGCCATCCGGAAGCCATGAGCAGCCAAAACATCGACCCGCTTGCCGGCTTTTGGTATGTGGCCGCATTGAGCGAAGAGCTTGATCAGCACACGGTCCTTTCCCGACGAATTCTTGATCGCGCGCTGGTGCTCTATAGGGACAATGAGAATAGGCCCGTTGTCGCATACGATCGATGCCTGCACCGATGCGGCAAGCTTTCCGCCGGCGGAAAGTCAGCCAACGGTCGCCTCGTTTGCCCCTACCACGGTTGGCAGTACGGGACACAAGGTCGCTTGGAATTGGTTCCGTCCGAAGGCGGACAGGAAGCCGCTGACGCGCGCAACTTGAAACTTGAAACCGTCGCCGTTCAAGAGACCGAGGGGCTCATTTACGTTTGCTTGAATGTGAGCCACCAAACCCCGCCGCCTTTTTCAATGCCGGGCTGGAACGATCAGCGCATCAAGCGCGTCCGGCTGGTCAATGACTTTGAAAACAGCGTCACGAATTGCGTGGAAAATTTTGTCGACGTGCCACACACCGCCACCGTCCATGCCCGCATCTTCCGCGACGCAAAGGGCGATGCGATCATCGCAAACGTCACCGCCCAAAACGGCGTCGTGAGCGTGGATTATGCGGGGGAGCGTTCAAACCTCGGCGCGTTTGCCTGGGCCCTAAACCCCCGTGGCCTGCCTGTGTCGCATCAGGATTACTTCCATGCCCCAAACATCACGCATGTTTGCTATGGCATCGGCAAAAGCCGCTTTCTGATCACGTCACAATGCACGCCCGTGCGCCACGGCCTTACCCGGGTTTACACGGAATTGGCGTGGGATTTCGGGTGGCTGACGCCATTTGCTGGGCCATTCGTTCGCCGGCAAGCGCAAGCGGTGATCGCGCAGGATCAGGCCGTGCTGAAAGACCAGTGGCAGGTGATCAACGAACGCCCGGGTGGCTTTTTGGAAAGCCCCGCAGATGTCATTCATCGATATATCCACGAAATCCGTGCCGCGGTTGAAACGGGCCAGGATCTTGCCTCATTACCCACGCAGCGGACCGAAATCCGCTTCTTGGTTTAGCAAAGGGCTCGCGCGCCATGACCATGATGGGTCGCATTGTTTCCCTGTTCCCGACCCTGATGATTATCCTAAATCTCTGGGCCTTGGGGGTATTTGCCGCAGCACCAAACGTGCTCACCGCACTTCTGCTGGTGTTCACGCTCTACTTGTTTGCCCCAATCTTGTTTCGCATTCACGACCTCTTTCGCCCCCTAAACGAAGGTGTTTCGCGGTTGGACGGGCCGACTTATTCCCCATGGTGGGCCAGCCACCAGTTCCAACTGTTTTATGATAGCCTGCCGTTTTTGGAGTCCTTGTTGCGCTTGGTGCCGGGAGCATACTCTGCGTGGCTAAGGCTTTGGGGCGCGCGCGTCGGGTTTGGCGTCCACTGGACACCGCGCGTTGAAATCGTCGATCGCCCTTTGATGTTGGTCGGCAACCGCGTGGTATTCGGCCACAAGGTTGAAGCCTATGCGCATTTGATCCGTATGCGTGGGTCCGAGATGCGACTTCTGGTAAAGCGCATCCATATCGGCGATCGCGCTTTCATCGGTGCTGGGTCGAGGATTGGCCCAGGCGGGCGAATCCCAAAGGACGCCATGGTCCCCACCCTAACCGATATCCAAGTCAATCACACCTTTGGCGGAGAGGTCCGTCATGCCTCCCCAGAAGAAGCTCAGATCGCAACCGACGTGCCGGCGGCATGATCGCACAATTGGCCTCTGCCTTCGCGCAGGCCTGGGCGGGTCCGCGCGCAGAGCGCTTCCAACGCGCCCTTAAAGATCCGCACACGGCTCAAATAGCGGTGCTGCGTGAATGCCTTCAAGGCTATGCCAAAACCCAATACGGACACCGCGTCGGTCTCACGCCTGACATGACATACCATCGCTTTGTCCAAGCCGCCCCGGTGCTGCGCTATCAAGATTTGCAATCAGAGTGCACGGCGGCTGAAGCCGGCGTGCCAAACCAGCTTTGGCCAGGACGCCCCACTTTCTGGGAGAACACGTCGGGGTCTGCAGGCGTCAAAAAACCGATCCCAATCAGCGCCCGCTTGCGAAACGCCTTTGCCGAAGCCGTTTTCATACAAGTTCATGACCTGCTGCGCACCGGCACCTGGCGACCCCGCTCCGGGCGGATCGCGATGGCTATTGCCCCGCCATTGCCTGGCCGCGCCCTTGCTCAAGATGCCGCCTTTTTGACCGGTCCAATCGGAACGCTCGCCCGGCGCTTCATCATCGCACCCCAAGGCCTCGTCAAAGCGACCGATCCACAAGACTTCCGCGCGCAGCTCGCCAGAGCCTGGCAGTCCGCCCACGACCTCGAACTGATGACGGTTTGGAATCCAAGCTACATCCTGGCCGTGATGGGCACGATCACAAACCAGTCAGGAACCTCACCGAACTGGCAGGAGGTCTGGCCAAACCTTCAACTCATTTCGGCGTGGGATGGCGCGATGGCAGCGGCCCCGGCAGCGCGCCTAAGGCAGGCGTTTCCAAAGACAGTCCTGCAAGGCAAAGGGCTGCTGTGCACCGAAGGGCCGGTGACGATCCCGCTTGTCGGGTACGCCGCCCCCGTCCCTTTTATCGATGGTGCCTTCATCGAACTAATGGACGCAGCCGGCGCTATCGTGCCCCTTTGGCAAGCCGTTGAAACCAAGACCTATCGCCTTATCCTCACCTGGCCCGGAGGCTTCTGCCGCTACGATCTCGGCGATGAGGTGCGTGTTCAAGGGATGGCCTTGGCAACGCCCTGCCTCGCCTTTGTCGGACGCGCCGATGCTGTGTGCGATTTGGTGGGTGAAAAACTCGCGGAAGCGATCGCAGCGTCTGGCTTGGCGGAGGTCCTGGACACACGATTTGGGTTTCTGGTGCCACGCCAGCCGGAAGATGCACCAGCGCACTATTGCCTTGTCGCGGAAGCAGCGAGCACCGAAGACGCAATCGCCTTGGATCAGCAGCTGCAAGCAGGAGTCCACTATGCGCGCGCCCGGGCTTTAGGGCAGCTCGGCCCGATCCAACCCGTCGCAGTAGACCAGCTTCGGCTGCGGTACCAAAACGCGTGCCTTGCGGCGGGCCAATCGATGGAGGCGATCAAGGACCGCGCCATTCTTCTTGATATCTCAAGGGCGGATGCGGTGTTGCACGCGCTTAGGCAATGAAGCCGACAGCCTCACGGACTGGCATGGGGCAAAACAGACCCAATCCTTCAGCGGCCTCTACCGCCCATCCCATCCCGTCCGCCTGCATCAAGGACCTGAGCAACGCGAGGTTTGCTGCCGTCTGCACGCCGTCTGGATCAAGCGCCTGGTGAAGCGCGCACAGGCCGGCGTTACCTGTTTCCCCAAGGCCGTGCGCAACCGCGCCCGTAACCGCTAGCGGCCCAACCCGCACAAGCGTCAAGAAGCCGGCCAGCGCTTCCACGGTAAAGGCCCGTTCGGCGGCGTTAAAGCGAGGCGCATCAAGCAGCGTAAGGCCCGTTTTGTGATGAAGGGCCTCATCTTTCAGAATTGCCCGCAACACGTCTTGCAAGCCAGCCAGCGAACACGCGCCCTCTAATCGCCGATAGTGGGTAAGGCCCCAGCCCTCCAAAATCACCTGCAGCACATACACCAGCACCCGCGGCGGACCGGTCTCAATCAATTCCGCAATAAGCCGATGAAACGGCGAACCCGCTGCCTGCCGCCGGGCTTTCGGCACGAAAGGCGCAAGCCACGCCAAATGCGTGGCTTCATCGCCCGTGAGCAGCGCGAACATCTGGCGCTCTTGTGTCGTTTGCGCCGCCAGCAACATGCGCGCGCCGTAAGCCAAGCCAGCCTTTTCGATGAAGTAGGCTTCCTCGATCACGCCGGCGGCGCACGCTGCCCGCACATCCGTTTTCGCCTTCTCCTCCAAAGCCTGGAATAGCGCGCAGTTCTGCAGTCCAAACAGCTCGTCATTAAAGCAAGCACCGGCGTCGATAATAGAAGGTGCCGGAGCCAAGCCCGCGTGCCGCCGCACATGTCCCGCGATAAGGGGCGTAAGCGGCGACTGAAGGTCGTGCGGCAAACCAAGGCCAGTGACCTCAGGCGCGTCTGTCATGGCACGTCGTCTTTCAACAGACGCTGCGTCACCGCCCGTGCCAATCCGCGAAACACTCTTTCCGGCAGCAGCCGCTTAAAGGCCCAGGCCGCCACAGAGTCCGGTCCAACGCGGGTCGAAAAGGGCGGATCAGCCATTTGCGCGAGCCGCAAAACGCGCTTTGCTACAATCATGGGGTCTCGGCCGTTGCGCTCCATGATGCGCGATCGCCCCGCCAAAAAGCCACGCATTTGCTGTTCATAGGGCGACCCCTTTGCGCCGCCGTGAAGGCTAGTGTTGTCAGCAAAGCGCGTGCGAAACCCGCCGGGCTGGACCACGCAAACCTTTACGCCATGCGGACGGACTTCCTCCCGCAATGCGCCATAGAGCCCGTCCACGGCGGCCTTGGAAGATCCGTACACGGCGCTTAGCGGGATGGGGAAAAACGCTGCCAGCGACGAAATGCCAACCACCTTCCCTTGGCTTGCGCGCAAGGCAGGCAGCAACCCCTGAATGAGCAGCGTTGGCGCAATCAGGTTCACATCATAAAGCCGGCGCAACGCAGCTTCAGGCACCTCCTCCAAGGGGCCAACGACCCCGATCCCAGCATTATTGACCAGACACTCAAGCCGTCCGCCAACCGCCGCGCCCGCGGCCTCCCGATCGCTCGCTTTGGTCACGTCGAGTTTCAATCGCTTCACGCGTTCGGGCAGGTCGGCCAGCGTGGCCGGATCGCGCGCCGTCGCAAAAACCTCCCAACTCGCCTTTTCAAAAGCGATCGCGCAGGCCTTTCCAATCCCTGTGGAGGCACCGGTAATCAACACCCGCCGGCTCATGACCGCCAGCCCGCTGCGCGCGGTTGCGCTTCCACATGTCGAACGAAAGCCATAACGGTCTTGTCGGCGGGGATCGGCGTTTTGAGGTCAAATCGGATTGTGTTGAACACCTTAGTGTCTCCTAGCGCAAAATAGGCACCGCCTAGCGCTGAAAGGCCAAGCACAACAGGCGTCAACAGCCATCCAAAGACACCAGTGCGCCTCTTTGTCAAAGCAACTGTCACCCCTTCGGATTGGCCGTTTGGACCCAATCGTGTGGCAAACATCAAATGCATTCTCATCCAAGCTGGTCCAAAACTCACGGTACCAGTCGCCCCGGAGAAATAATTGATTTCATAGGCAAGAACACGATCCGGATAGAGCTGGCTGATCAGCCGCCAGAACAGGTTGATCGCTGGCGGCGCAGCAGTATTGGTCACCCGAAATTGTAGCGGCGAAATGCTTGCAGTCACAAACGCCAAAGCTTCGCCCGGCATGGCGTGCACGGTTCGGAAATGGTGTTCGTCGATGGCGTTGATCAACACAACGTTTGGGTGGCATCCCTTCGTCCATTGCGCCGCGACGAAATGCGCACGTTCGCATTCATCGAGCTGCGGATGGTGCGGCGCAGGCACGGACGGCGACCCATCTCCGACCCAGATCCAGATCAGGCCGTCTTTCTCAACCAGCGGGTGTGACCGAAGCTGAACCTGGGGGCGTGCCTCCCCGTCGAGGGCCGGAACATGATCACAGCGCGCGGCTTGATCGAACCGCCATCCGTGGAAAAAGCAGCGTAGGCCGTTGCCTTCGACCCGCCCTAAACTGAGGTGCGCGCCCATGTGTGGACAAAAGGCGTCGCGGGCCCGCGCCACACCATCCACCCCGCGGTAAAGCACAATGGACCTGCCCATGAGCTCCAGCCCAAGCACCTGCTTGATGCGAAGCGCGCGACTAGCCGCAGCCCAATACCAGCCCTGGCAAACCACCTTAGCGTTACCGAATGCCTGCAGCACAGGCGGTTTAGCACCATCAGCAGCCATCAGCATTGGCCCCCGCCAAACCTGCCGCAAAGGCGCGTCGCGCCAACGGACGCAAGTTCCCCGGCACCAATTCGCAAAGACACACCAGTTCCTCCCCGCGCCGATACCCTGGGTTGGCTGTGAGGAAGAATTGCACATCAGGGCGCGCGGCTTCGGTGGAGTTCGGCAAAGCCAAGTCTTCCCGCAGATGACCGTGAGGGCGAGCAAACCGCACCACACCGGCTTCGGCATCGTACTCGCCACCGAAATGGGCGGTTGCAACACTATCCATGGCGAGCTTCACTGCTTTAGGAGTGACACTCGGCCGCGGCCAGTATTCGAGCGCAAATGCGGAAAGATATCGATAGGTGCGGTGGCCTTTAACAATCAAGAACCAGTATAACGGGCTTCGCGCGCGCGCCGCAATCCGGCCCGCCTGGCGAAGCCAACACAAGGCAAAATCGTTTCGCCCCCAGTACTCCGGCACAATGATCGTATCGCCGGAATAGATGAACCGTGCCGGCCCACTTGGCCCAAGCCCATCCGTGACCTTGTATGTGGAAAACCCGCGGCAAAGGCCTTCTTCGTCTTCCATCAAGAAGACGGCTTCTTTTTCTGCCAAATCCCTGTCGAACCCATCGCGATGAACAGCATCGTAGTGCGCCACGAACACCGACCACATCGCGTCCACATCAGCCGCGCTCAGCGCCTCCCTCGCCACCAGCCGTGTCTTCAGCATCGCAACCTCCAAGCCGGCAACCGTCACGGATAAGCCGGGCGGAAAAGAGTTGAAGCGTTAACAACGTTGCGCACAGCAGCAATGGGTCCTGCGAGGGGATTGAGCGTGATTTCTTGAGTGTTGGCTGCACACTGCGCAATACAAGCACAACCGTGTTATGCCCAGCCCGCGACAAAGGAACGCAAACACCGATGACCGCCTATCTCGATAAGGCACCGTTTCAGTCCTGGGGCCGCGTGGTCAAGCGCGACTATCCAATCGCGCGCCCTCGCTTCTTGGCAGACCTGCCCGGAATTGTCGCTGACCCCGCCCGCCCGGCAACGTCACTCCCCGTCGGCATGGGCCGCTCCTATGGCGACAGCTGTCTGAACGGCGGCGGTGGTTTGATTGAAATGCGCGGCCTGGATCGCATCATCGAGATTGACCCCGAAGCCCTAACCCTGAAAGCCCAAGCGGGCTTGACGCTTTCGCAAGCGCTTCGGCTTTTGGTGCCGTGTGGCTTGTTCATCCCCGTGTTACCCGGCACCCGTTTTGCCACTTTGGGCGGCGCCGTCGCAAACGACATCCACGGCAAAAACCATCAGGTCGCCGGCTCGTTTGGCGCACACGTCAATCGATTGGAGCTGATCAGAAGCGATGCGGCCCCCCAAACACTGGTCCCCGGTCAGGCCAACGGCTTGTTTGAAGCCACGATCGGCGGGCTGGGCCTGACAGGCGTCATTTCTTGGGTCGACATCGACCTGATCGACATCGACAGCGCCTGGCTTGAAGTCGAAGACATCGCCTTTCGCTCCCTTGATGAGTATTTCACCCTCATGGAGTCCAGCAGTGGCTGGGAACACCGTGTTGCCTGGATAGATTGCACCCGGCCCGGCCGCGGTATCTTTTCCCGCGCGCGCTTCCTTGATGATGGCAGGCTGCGCGCGCACCAAGATGCAACACGCTTTAACGCACCGCCGATTTCGCCCGCGTTTTTTCTGAACGGGGCCACGTTGCGCCTCTTCAACGCGGCCTACGCAGCCGCCAAACAGGCCAATGGTCAACGCAAAACGATCCACTATGCGCCGTTCTTTTTCCCGTTGGACTCGATTGGCGGGTGGAATCGCATGTATGGGGAGCATGGATTTTATCAGTACCAATGTGTTGTGCCGCCCGCCGAAGCCAAGGATACCGTCGCTGCCCTATTGGCGACCATCGCAAAGGCTGGGGATGGCTCGCTGCTAGCGGTGTTGAAGAATTTCGGTCCCCAGCGTTCTGCTGGCCTGATCTCATTTCCCATGGAAGGAACTACGTTGGCGCTTGATTTTCGCAACCGCGGCGAGCGCACGCTTCGTCTCTTTGCCAAGTTGGACGCGATCGTGCGCGAAGTTGGCGGGCGTCTCTATCCCGCAAAAGACGGCCGCATTCCAGCAGAGGTTTTTCAGGCGATGTATCCGCGTTGGCGGGAATTGGAAGCGCTCCGCGACCCTGAGATCCAGTCTGACTTCTGGACACGGGTTTGTGCGGCATGATCGCTGCGCGGGCCGAGAAAGTGATCATTTTAGGGGCCTTGTCTGCGATGGCAGAGGCCACCGCGCGCTTGTTTGCGGCAGAGGCAGCAAGCCTTGTGTTGGTGGCGAGAGACGAGCCGCGCCTCATCGAGCTGGCCACGGACCTGCGCGCGCGGGGAGCCGCACACGTCCATATCGAAGTGTGCGATCTGGCAGCGGAGTCGAAGCCCGAAGCAAAATTGGCCTCCTGGGTCGCCAAGCTTGGAGGCTTGGGAGCGCTGCTGATCGCTTACGGCGTGCTGACCGATCAAGAAAAGGCCCAACAGTCACCGCTGGAAACCGGCAAGGCGATCGATATCAACTTCACCAGCGCGGCCGTGTGGGCCCAAGCTGCAGCTTCGATCGTTGAAACCCAAAAGAGCGGCACAATCCTTGTGATTGGGTCTGTTGCCGGCGATCGCGGCAGACAATCCAACTACGTTTATGGGGCCGCAAAAGCAGGTCTAGCAGCCTTCACACAGGGCCTGGCCCATCGCCTTTCAAAGGTTGGCGGCCGCGCCGTACTGATCAAACCAGGTTTTGTCGATAGCCCAATGACGGCCGGCCTAAAGAAGGGCGGCCCACTCTGGGCAACACCGGAACAAGTGGCCATCATCATCCACAAGGCCGCGACCAAGGGCGGGCCCGTAGTTTATGCCCCGTGGTTTTGGCGCTTTGTTATGCTGATCATCCGCGCCGTACCGGCCTTCATCTTCCACAAGACGAAGCTATAGGCCGGCAGGTCGCGGAAGGGCGGAAAGCTTACGCAATGCCCTTGAGCGCGACCACGAGATCCGTTTTTTCCCAGCTGAAACCGCCGTCGGCGTCCGGCGTCCGACCAAAGTGCCCATAGGCCGAAGTGCGCGCGTAGATCGCTTTGTTCAGTTTCAGATGCTCGCGGATCGCCCGCGGCGTGCAACCGCCCACCAGGTCAGGCAGAACTTTCTCCAGCTTGGTCGGGTCGATCTGGCCGTTCACCAAATCCACGTAGAAGCTCAGCGGCCGCGCGACGCCAATCGCATAACTGATTTGAATGGTGCACTGGTCCGCCAGCCCGGCAGCGACCACGTTCTTGGCCAAGTAACGGCACATGTAAGCAGCGGAACGATCAACCTTCGTTGGGTCCTTGCCGGAGAACGCACCCCCACCGTGTGGTGCCGCACCGCCGTAGGTGTCTACGATGATCTTCCGGCCGGTAAGGCCTGTATCACCGTCTGGCCCGCCGATCACGAAGTTGCCGGTTGGGTTGATATGGAAAATGGTCTTGTCGTCAACCAGCCCGCTTGGAAACACGCTCTTGATGTACGGCAAGGTTATGTCGGCAACATCGCTGGGTGAAAGCCCTTCAGCGTGTTGGGTCGAAAGCACGATTTCCCGCGCGTACACAGGTTTGCCGCCTTCATAAACAAGCGTGACCTGGCTCTTTGCGTCTGGCTCAAGAACTTTCTCTTTGCCAGAGTGGCGAACATCAGCCAAAACCTTCAGGATATTATGGCTATACTGGAGGGTGGCGGGCATCAATTCTGGAGTTTCGTTTGTCGCATACCCGAACATGATTCCTTGATCGCCGGCACCTTCGTCTTTGTTGGACGTCGCATCAACGCCCATCGCGATATCCGCCGATTGAGCATGCAGGTGGCAGGCATAGTCAGCCGTAGCCCAATGGAACCCCTGCTGATGATAGCCAATGTCCTTGATTGCGGCGCGGACCTTTTCCTCCAAACCGTCAATAATCGGCTTGATCTTATCGTCGTGCGTCCGAACTTCTCCGGCAAGCACAATGCGCTGGGTTGTTACGAGCGTCTCGCAAGCCACGCGCGCGAACGGGTCTTCGGCCAGGAAGGCATCCACAACAGTGTCCGAGATCCGATCTGCCACCTTGTCTGGATGGCCTTCAGACACGCTTTCGCTGGTGAACACGTAGGATTGACGCTTCATGGGATCATTCTCCGAGGCCAGAACTCAGCTCGCCCTGGCACGCTTCTGCCACTCCCCATATAAAGATATCTTTATATATGCAATCGAAACCGTCAGGTCAGCCCGTTTCGTTGCCGTTGCGCGGTCGTGAGGCGAAGGCATCGTCCTCTGCGCTGTCTTCAGCAAGGGCGCGTACCAATTCCACAACCCGCCGCCGGACCTTTGCGCTTTGTATGGAATGGAACAGGCCAACCAGTTGCAGGCCTTCGGGCGTTGCGAGCGTCGCCGCCACGAAATCTGCCGCGTCCTCGCTCACGCCGCCCCGCCGCCCCATCGACAAGCCGTCAAAAAAATAGCTGACCGGCACGCCGAGCGCCGAGGCCATTTCAAACAGGCGGCTCGCCGAAATCCGGTTCACGCCCTTTTCGTACTTTTGCACCTGCTGGAAGGTGACCCCAAGGGACTCCGCAAGAGCCTCTTGGCTGAACCCCACCTCCATACGGCGGGTGCGAACCTTTTGACCAATCCGCCGATCAATCGCACCGGTGTCGCTTGAACCTGAATACGTGCTCACTGTTCGTCCCCTCGTCGAACCCGCTCTAAGGGTATACAACGCAGGCCAAGCAACCCCAGCATCATCGCCCCGACGAGCAACCAACCAAACCGCGCGAACCAGGTTGGCGGTAGTGTTTGGGGCAGCTGCGCCTCCGCATAGCCGACCCCCACAGCGGCGATCCGCGTGGGACGCCCATACGCGTCTACGATGGCAGATACACCGCCAGACGCAGCCCGCGCCATTGGCAATCCCTCCTCAATGGCGCGGTAACGCGCGATATTGAAGTGCTGCAGTGGCCCAGACCCATTTCCGAACCACGCGTCGTTGGTAACGTTCACGATCCACCCAGGCCGCTCGTTCCCCCGCGGGATAAGGCCCGGGAAAATAGACTCATAGCAGATTTGTACGATCACGGGTTCAGCTTCCGCGTCAATCACAAGGCGTTGTGGGATCGGCCCGGGTGTGAAACCCGCTCCAATCCTTTGCAACGGCGCTATATTGAGCCCGCTGATCAGGTTCCAGAGCGGAATAAACTCGCCGAATGGGGTCAGTCGGTGCTTATCATAAACGCCGGCCAAGCGCGCAACCCCCGAAACCCCGTCGATCGCCACCGCTGAATTGAAGAACCGCAGCCCTTCGGCACCGCGCGCGCCCTCAAAAAAAGCCCGACACTCGGCCATTGGCGCACAGCGCGTTGATCCTGCAATCAGGACGCGATCACCCATGCGCTCCGCGATCACAGCCGCTCGCGTCGGGTCCAGCGCATATTGGTTCTCGTCCCCGTCCAAACCATAGACCAGCGTATAAGATTGCGCCGGGATCGCCCCTTCCGGCCAGACCACGT
The DNA here is from genome assembly GCA_049314555.1 of Caulobacterales bacterium. GTDB lineage: Bacteria > Pseudomonadota > Alphaproteobacteria > Caulobacterales > Aquidulcibacteraceae > REEB509. The sequence goes on along the minus strand of JBMOEW010000002.1, from coordinate 66,467 downwards.
AGTCAGCCCGGCTTTCCCTTGGGTCCCCCGATATACCCAAATACTCGCCCAGTACGACATCAGCCGGCGTTTGCCACTTTTCGGCTTGGCTTAAGCCTGGGTCTGCCACCCGCACCACAGGCGTTGCGCCGGGAAGCGCCACCAAAGCGGAATCCAAACGCTGCAGCCCGGTGCCCCAAAGGACACCAAAACAGAGGGCACCAACCAACAACGGACCAAATCGACGCAACGCCGACGCCTGCCCGTCCAGCACCGCAGCCGGGGTCGCCGCAAACAACAGTGTCAAGCCCGACAGGCCGTAGGCACCAACAACCGAGGCGGTCTGCGAGATCGGCCCTCCGGCCTCCCAAATATAGGCAGGCAATTGCCACGGAAAGCCTCCACACAAATGCCCCCGCGCGATTTCCGTCAGCATGAGGCCTAGCGCGAACAAAGGAAGTCTACGCCAATCGGAAATCCAAAACCGCGCAACAAGCGCGCACCCAGCCCCCCAAAACAGCGCAAGCCCCGCCGCAAGCGCCACCGCTGCCGCTATCCCAAGTCCGAGGCCAAAACTGTCCGGGTCAACTAAAAACGCGGATGAAACCCAATACAGCCCAGACAGAAAATGCCCGAACCCAAACGCCCAGCCGCGCGCAAACGCGGCTGAAACGCGGCGTTTGCGCGGAACCGCGTCAATCATCCAAACAAGCAGGGTGATCCCAACCAAAAACGCGGGCGCAAAATGGAAAGGCGCATGCCCTAAGGTGGCCACAGCCCCCGCCGCGGCGCAAAGCGCGATCGTCCGCCAGCCACTCAATCCTGAGAACCAACCCAACGGGCTCGAAATCAAAGTGTTCGAAGGCGCAATGACAGTCACTTTTCCCGCTCCGGCGCAGCCGCAAGTCCCTGCGCGCGCCTTCTTGGAGACGCGGCCCCGCTGTTCGTCAAGGGCTGATGCTCAAGCCGCGGCAGGCGAGCTGTTAGAGGGCTCGCCCTTGTTGGAAAGGCCGCTCACCTCCGCACTTGCCCCCTCCGCCCGCGCTGCGGCAGCAGTTGGCGGCATCGCGGCGGCCCCGATCCGAAGGCGCACCCTTTTCACGCGGCGCGGATTTGCATCCAAGATATCGATCTCGAACCCAGCCGGGTGTCGCAAAATCTCATTCAGTTGTGGCACGCGCCCAGCCAGAGCCACGGCAAGCCCGCCAACGGTGTCGTACTCCCCTTCGTGGTCAGGCAGCGACAAGCTTACCTTCATGACGGCTTCAAGCGCACCAATTTCGGCCCGTCCATCCGCCTCAAAGACCTGAGAGGATCTTTCCTCGATTAGCCCACCGTCTTCGTCGTGCTCGTCGTCAATTTCCCCAACGATCTGCTCCACGATGTCTTCCATCGTGATAAGGCCGTCGGTGCCGCCATATTCGTCCACCACGAAAGCCAAATGAATTCTCGACGATTGCATGCGCAGCAAAAGCGACGAGAGCTTCATCGATTGCGGCACGTAAAGCATGTCGCGCTTCACGCGGGCGAGCACACGGTCGCCCACTTCCGCGCCAAAGTCTTCATCTTCGACGGGTGCCAATAGGGTCATCACATCGCGCACATGCACGAACCCCACCGGGTCGTCCAAGGTGTCGCGATAGATGGGAAGGCGCGAATGCTGGCTTTCGGAAAACATGCGCGCCGCCTCGCCCAGCGTGGCCTGAACTTCAATTGCCACGATATCTGCCCGCGGCCGCATCACGTCTTCAACCCGCAGCGTGTCAAACCCCGCCGCCTTAAGGATCATATCCTTGCGAGACCGTTCCATGGTCGCGTCTTCATCGACGGTCTCACGGATTGCGTCCGTAATCGAGGAGCCATTGGCCCCGCCGCCGCCGGTTATCCGCTTCATAAACCGCTTGATAAACCCGCTCGGCCCGCGCCGCTGCGGTTCACCTTTGTCTTCGCTCTCGCTCATAAATCCTCAAAGCGCCCGATCGGACGCGCCGCTAATATGGAGCCGGATACCCCAACTCTGCAAGCAGCGCCGTTTCCCGACCTTCCATGACGACCGCGTCTTCCTCTGTTTCGTGGTCATAACCAAGAAGGTGAAGGAAACCGTGAAGGGCAAGGTGGGCCAAATGCGCTGCGAAGGGTTTGCCCTGGTCAGAGGCTTCTTGAGCCACCACGCCATGGGCGATCGCAACGTCACCAAGGACTGGAAAGGCCTCTTCTGGCGCGGGAAAGGAAAGAACATTGGTAGGCGTTGGCTTGCCACGAAACTGGCCGTTCAAGGCCGCGAGCTCGGCGTTGCTGGTCAGCAAAAACACCGCAGTACCCGGCGCTCTTTCGGCCGCAGCTGCATGCAAGACGACCCGTCGCACCACACCGGCCGGGTCTTCAAGCCCGGTGTGCCAAAGCTCGTCTTCTACGATAACGTCGAGCGAAAACTCAGCTTCCGTCGCCATCGCTAGCCTTTTGGCGCTGTGTTCGGTGTGCCGCTTCGTGGTCTTCGTACGCCTCGATAATGCGCGCCACCAACCGATGTCGCACCACATCCTGCGCCGCAAAGCGGATAACCTCGACCCCGGTTAACCCTTCTAGAATGGACAGCGCATGCGCTAATCCGGAGTCGCTGGGCCGCACGAGGTCAACCTGGGTCGGGTCGCCGGTGACCACCATGCGTGATCCTTCGCCAAGCCGCGTCAGCACCATTTTCATCTGCGCAATCGTGGCGTTTTGAGCCTCATCCACAATCACAAACGCGTTGGTCAGGGTGCGACCACGCATAAACGCCAAGGGCGCAACCTCGATTTGGCGGCGCTCGCGCCGGTTCTTGAGGTCAATCTCGCCCATTTGGCTGCGAAACGCGTCCCAGATCGGTTGCAGATAGGGGTCGACCTTTTCCTCCTGCGTGCCTGGCAGGAAACCAAGCCGCTCCCCCGCCTCGACCGCAGGTCGGGTCACAACGATCCGGTCGATCCGCTCGCGCTTCATGGCTTCGACCGCGCAGGCCACCGCCAAAAAGGTTTTGCCGGTCCCCGCGGGTCCAACCCCAAACACCAGGTCCGCACCTTCGTCCTTTAGCGCCTCCACATAATGCAATTGCCGGGGCGTCCGGATGGTGAGCCCGCCAACCTGGGGCAAGCTCAGCGGGCCTGGTTCGCGGTCAGGGTCGAGGCTGCAAAAAGTCAGCGCGCTTTGAACATCGCCCTCGCGCACGCGCTTTTTGTCTCTCGCGTGCGCCCCAAGCGTTTCAAGCGTGCATACCGCCCACTTCAACTCCCGCTCGCAGCCCTGGCTGGCAACAAGCCGGATCTCCATCCCGTGCTCGGAAAGCCGCACCACATAGCGGGGCTTGCCCTTCGGGCTGGAACGATCACGAAATGCCTCTTCAATAAGCGCCAAATGGCGATTGAGCGGCCCCAAGACAGCTTGGGCAATCGCTGCATCCTCAAAGGTAACGCTAGCCGTCAAAAACCCGTCAGACGTGCTCATGCCGCCGCCGATCGGGCCATAGTGCCTGTTAAGCTGTTGATCGTTGATGCAGAAATCGAAACATGCGCGATCTGCCCAACAAGCGTGTCTGGCCCTTCAAAATGAACCGACTGCAGATACGGGCTTCGACCCCCCACCTGCCCTGGCCTGCGGCCAACCCGCTCCACCAGGACCGGCAGCGTCTTGCCGACTTGAGCCTGATTGAACTGACCTTGCTGCGAACGCAGGAGGGCCTGAAGTGCCTGCAACCTGGCGTCTTTCACGTCCTCTGGGATCTGGGCCATCATCTCTGAAGCCGGCGTACCGGGCCTTCGCGAGTATTTGAAGGAATACGCAGATGAAAACCCAACGGCTTCAATCAAGGCCATCGTCTCTTCAAAATCCTGGTCTCGTTCGCCAGGGAAGCCCACAATAAAATCCGAACTTATCGCAATATCCGGACGGGCGGAGCGGATTTTTTCTATAATGGTTAGGTATTCGGTGGCCGAATGCTTGCGGTTCATGGCGCGAAGAATTCGATCACTGCCAGACTGGATCGGCAGGTGCAGGAAGGGCATAATCTTGCTTTCGTGCCCATGAGCAGCGATCAAATCGTCGGTCATTTCGTTGGGATGACTGGTCATGTAGCGCAACCTTTCCAGCCCAGCGATTTTCGCCAGATGGACCAGCAGCCGCGCCAGGTTCCAGGTTGACCCATCCGCACCAACCCCGTGGAAGGCGTTGACGTTTTGCCCAAGCAGGGTGATTTCCCGCACCCCTTGCTGCACAAGAGATCTGGCCTCAGCAGCAATAGCCTCGACCGGACGCGAAAACTCGGACCCCCGCGTGTACGGCACCACGCAAAACGTGCAAAACTTATCGCAGCCCTCTTGCACGGACAAAAACGCCGTGACCCCGTTAGCCTGCGGCAACGGCAATTGATCGAATTTCTCTTCCGCGGTGAAATCCGCCGCCAGCTTTTCGCCCTTCGCGCGCGTGGCCTTCGCGATCAGCTCGGGTATTCTGTGGTAGGCCTGCGGCCCCACCACCAAATCCACAACGGGTGCCCGGGCGATGATCTCTTCGCCTTCCGCCTGCGCCACACACCCCGCCACGATCACGGTTGTAGACAGTCCCTCACCCGAACGGCGGTCTTTGTGCACGCGAATGCGGCCAAGCTCGGAATACACTTTTTCGGTAGCTTTTTCGCGGATGTGGCAGGTGTTGAGGATCACCATGTCCGCTTCGGCTTGATCCGCCGTCGGCGTGTACCCAAGCGGAGCCAGCACATCCTTCATCCGTTCGGAATCATAGACGTTCATCTGGCAGCCGTAGGTTTCGATATAGAGGCGCTTCAAGGCGCGCGTCTCGCCGACGGTCATGCGGGTCCTGTCAAAGGTTCGGAAATACCCCTTCCTTATGCCGCACAAGCGCCCGCCCGGCAATGGGGCGCAAAGTTCAGGTCCCACGCGTGCGGCGTGTGTTGACCGCGGGAACCGCATTCACAAAGTCATTTTCTTGCGCGCCCGCATTTCCAGCGCCATGAGATGGCTCAACAGCGGGTAAAGAGCCGCAAAGACCCCAAGCGCAACGCCGTAAAAGCCTTCCTTGTGGCCCTTGCGGCTCACATAGCTTTTCCAGAACCGCGAGAAGATGCGCCGAAACGTCTTTGTCGGACGGGGCAAGGACTGTTGCTCCACCATGTCCTCCGCCGCCAGCCGGCAATAACGCAACAAGCGCTCGAACATGTTTGGAATGTCTTGGTAAACGTGGTGCACCATGCGGTTTTGAAGCGTGGCCACGATATCCGCTTGTTGCAGCGACGGGTGCAGCCGACCTTGGCCCCAATGCTTCGTGCCGGCAGCAAACAAGCAACGCTTTGCACTCACGCCGTTATAGGCACCCCATCCATGCGTGACAGGCGTGCCGCCAATCCTGTTGTCAAAGGGGATCAAGATCGCACCGCGCCGTGCCACATCAATGACGCTCCGGATCTCCGTCGCCAAAGCGCTTGGCACACGTTCGTCAGCATCAATCTCCAACACCCAGTCGCCAGTGCAGGCGGCAAGTCCGGTGTTTCGGCGTGGGCCCTCAATGGGCCAGGCCCCCTCAACAAGACGCGCACCAAACGACAGCGCAATCTCCTTGGATCGATCCGTGCATCGGTCCAAGACCACAACGATTTCGTCGGCAAAGCGCACGCTTTCCAGACAGGCCGGCAGCAAATCTTCAGCGTTATGCACCACCGCCAATGCGCTAAGACGCGTTGCCACCTTCAGCCCGCCTGCCCGCGCCGGTCCGCGCCTTGGCGCTCCAGCATCCAGCCCGGGTACTCCGCCGGCAATTTCGACACATCGTCCAGGATCGCAAGTTCGTCCGATGTCAATTGGACTTGGGTGGCAGCCAGATTGTCTGCCAACTGGTCCGGCGTCTTTGCCCCGATAATCACACTCGTCACATGGCGCTGATGCAACAGCCACGCGAGGGCGATGCGCGCCGGCGAGCCGCCACGAGCCTCTCCCATGGGCCGCATCGCATCCACGATGTCGAAACCGCGATCCTTGTCCACCGGAGGGAAGTCAAACAGCGTTCGCCGCGCTTCATTGGGCCCGCCGCCCTCGCGCTGGAACTTGCCCGACAAAAAGCCACCAGCCAGCGGGCTCCAGGGAAGGATCGCTAATCCTTGATCCAGCGCCATAGGCACGACTTCACGTTCCAGGTCCCGGCCGGCGATGGAATAATACATCTGGCAGGATGCAAACTTGGCGAGCCCTCTTCGCTCCGAAATGCCCAGCGCTTTCATGATGTTCCAGGCGGCCATGTTGCAAAGTCCGATATACCGAACCCGCCCAGACCGCACGATATCATCAAGCGCCTGAAGCGTTTCTTCAATCGGCGTCAAGGGATCAGTACCGTGCACCTGGTAGAGGTCAATGAAGTCCATCCCAAGCCTCTCAAGGCTTGCATCCACCGCGTCAAACAAATGCTTCCGCGACAGCCCGGACGTATTGCGCACAGTCCCGCGCCGCTCGACTTCCGCTTTGTGCTCCGGTGAGGCATTAGGGCCCATCACGGGCATCACACGGCCATGCGCCTTCGTGGCGATCACCAGTTCGTCGCGTCTGAGGCCTAAATTCTTGATGGATTGGCCAAGCATCTCTTCTGAAAGGCCATTCGAATACACGTTGGCGGTATCAAAAAAGTTCACCCCGGCTTCCAGCGCGGCCTTCAGCAGGGCGTCAACTTGATCTTGCGGTTGAGAACCAACCGCGCGCCAGAAGCCGTCGCCGCCGAAGGTCATGGTGCCAAGGCAGATCTCGGAAACGACCAAACCCGTTGGCCCCAAAGTTTTATAGCGCATAGTGCAGCTTCTCCCTTATGCGACGTCGTGGGCGCGGAACCAGCCAAGCATACGGCTCCACCCATCTCGCGCGGCAGTTTCGTTATAGGCTGGTCTATAGTCCGCGTGAAAGCCGTGCGATGTCCCCGGATAAACAACAATCTCTGAACCACTCGCATTACCTGACAGCGCAAGCGACTGGCGCATCGCATCGACGCTTTCGAGGGGAATGCCCTGATCGTTTTGCGCGTAAAGACCAAGGACGGGCACCGCCAATTCGCTCACAACATCGATCGGGCCAATCGCATTGGCTTCATACCCGAAATCCCCTGGCCGCCGCGGTGTAAGCCGGCCATACCAAGCAACGCCGGCCCGCAGCCCCGCAACCCGCGCGGCCGCAAGCCAAACAATCGACCCACCCCAGCAAAAACCAGTGATCCCAATCCGTTGCCGCGAAGCAAACCGCTGCCGACGCAGGTGTTGTACAGCGCCCTCAGTATCGGCGAGAACTTGGGCCTGCCCGGTTGCGCTCACAATCGGGGCGATCTGCGCGAAGTCGCTAAGCGTTGCTGGGTCGCCCGCGCGGTCGAAGTAGTCCGGCGCAAGGGCCACATAACCCTCGCGCGCCAAGCGGCGGCAGACGTCCTTGATATAGGCGTGGATGCCAAACACCTCGTTCGCCACGATCACGCAGGGGTAAGGCCCATCCCCTTCGGGCGCGGCAAGATAGTAAGGCAGGTTGTAGCCCCCATCTCCCTCGAAATGGGCTTCTTCGATCCGAAGTCCCGCCTCGTTGGTAACGATCGCCTGCGCGTTTGCCGGCCCCGCCGCCAGCGCGTAACCCCCCGCAAACAAGCCCCCAAGGGTTGTGCGTCGCGACGGGCCCCGCAAGTCCAGTTTCCCTTCGAGTGAACTGCGCATCGGCAATCTCCAGTGTTCGACATGGAGCTAGGCCTTTGACGTGCGCTTGACCAGACTCGTTTCCGGCGGAACAACAGGCACTATGTCCACCAACCTCCCTGCGCTGAAAGCGCTGATCCGTGCCCGCTCTTTTGCAAAAGGCGACTTCACCCTCGCCTCCGGCAAAAAGAGCAGCCTGTATTTCAACTTGAAACCCACGATGATGCACCCGCTCGGGGCAAATCTGGCTGGCAACGCAATGTTGGACGCCATCGCCAACGAAGACGTGGACTACGTAGGTGGCCTGGAGATGGGCGCGGTTCCCCTGATCGCCGCGATGGCCGCGCTTAGCGTGCCCCGCGGCAAGCCGCTCAACACCTTTTTCGTGCGCAAAAAGGCCAAGGAGCATGGGGCAAAGCAGCTCGTCGAGGGCTTGGCTCCAGGCGAAAGCTTGGCCGGAAAGCGTGTGATCGCGGCAGAAGATGTGACCACAACCGGCGGCTCTGTGTTGCAGGCCATTGAAGCCGTGCGAGAGCAGGGCGGCATCGTAACCACAGTGCTCACGCTTTTGGATCGTCAGGAAGGCGCAGCAGAAGCACTGGCCGAACATGGCTTGCGGCTGATCAGCGTTGTGACAGCCCAAGAGATCGCGGCGATGGCCTAAAACCGCTCAGCGCGCATAACGTGCACGTCGCTCAAAACCACGACGCCCGGATACCGCGCAAAAAGGGCAGCCATTTCCAAGCAGACAGCTTCCGCGGCCTCATCGCTCATGATGGCAGCGATCAATCGCATGTCGTGCACATCTTTCAGGCCCGCATCGCTCCAGGCACCCGAAAGCCCTTTGCCCTCCCGTCCGTCGAACACGGCAAACACCAACACCCCCGCCTTTTCCAGAATGTCTTCAGCGCGCTTCAAGAGCGGCGCTTCGATCCAGATTTCCAGCCTTTTGCGGGTGTGGGTTTGCATGGCGGGTATCCTCACAACAAGGCTTCGGCGATGCCGGCGTAAAGCGGAATGCCGATCACGATATTGAAGGGAAAACTCACCCCGATCGCAAGCGGCAGGTAAACGCCCGCATCGGCTTCCGGCAGCGCGATGCGCATTGCTGCAGGCGCCGCGATATACGAGCCGGAAGCAGCGAGCGTCATCAAAATCATGGCATCGCCCGGCGGCATTTGCAGAGCAAGCGCCCCCACAAGTCCGAGGCTCGCCCCGCAAACCGGGATCAGCAGGCCGCACAATACCAGATACGGCGTCAACCGATTGCGCCCCTGCAGGCGCCGCGCCGCAACCAGGCCCATTTCCAACAAGAACAAGCACAACACGCCGGCAAACAGCCCGGTCATGAACACGCTGAGCCGCTCCATGTGGCGCTCACCTGTGATCACCCCGATGGCGAAAGCTCCCACAAGCACCACAACCGACCCGTTCAGCAGCACTTCCTGCAGCAGCTCAGCCGAAAAGCCCACCTTGTGGCCCTTGGCAGGGGATTGTGGTGTGGCCGCCGAAACCCCGGCCAGCATCAGCGCGACGATGATCCCAGGCGTTTCCATGATCGCCGCAACGGCGGCCAAATAGGATCCTGGCGCAAGCCCGGCGGTGGCCGCAAAGTCCATGGCCGCCACAAAGGTAACAATCGAGATCGAACCGTAGTGGGCCGCCGTCGCCGCCGCTGTAACCCGGTCGATGCTTTTGGCACCGCGAAGGAAAGCGAATGCCACCAGCGGCATCACGCAACTCAACACCAGCCCCAACCCGATCGCCGCCAAAAACGCCGCATCCAGGCCATTGGCAGCTGCCGCCGCCCCGCCCTTGTAGCCGATCGCCAACAAAAGATAGAGCGACAGCCCCTTCGCCACCTGTTCCGGAATCGCCAGGTCGGAGCGGGCAAAGCCAGCCGCAATCCCCAACGCGAAGAACAAAACCGGCGGGGACAAAAGGTTTGCAAGCGCAAGCGAGAGAAGATCAGCCATGGCTGGGCGAGGTAACGTGTTCGTGAGACTTGTCCACCCCGCGCGTGGAATTCCCTTACCTCCGGTGTGTAAAGCGCCTTGTGGCCCGGCACCGGCTTCCCATATGAGCGTTCATGGTCCGCCGTAGCCCGCTACAGCGAACCTATGTATTGCAACACCAACGCACACGACGAAAGCATGCTCGGGACGAGCGGCCCGCCGGTAAAGCGCTGCGAGTACAGGCTTCTCCGGTCCGGACCGACCACGTTGCCGCCGCCAGAAAGGACAAGGACGCGAACATGAGCAGGGTCATTGGCATCGATTTGGGAACCACCAACTCCTGCGTCGCCATCATGGAAGGCGGCCAACCCAAGGTCATCGAGAACGCGGAGGGCGCGCGCACGACCCCTTCCGTCGTGGCCTTTACCGAGGGGTCAGAGCGTCTGATTGGCGTGCAAGCCGTACGGCAAGGCATGACCAACCCTGAGCACACGTTTTATGCGGTGAAGCGGCTCATCGGCCGCAACTTTGACGATCCGATCGTCAAAAAAGACATCGCCCTTGTGCCGTACAAAATTGTCAAAGGTCCCTCCGGCGATGCCTGGGTGCAGGGCCGCGACAAGGCCTACGCGCCAGCCGAGATCAGCGCCTTCACGCTGCAAAAAATGAAGGAAACCGCGGAAGCCTACCTTGGCGAGCCCGTCACCAAGGCCGTGATCACGGTCCCCGCCTATTTCAATGACGCCCAGCGCCAAGCCACCAAAGATGCCGGACGCATCGCCGGCTTGGAAGTGCTGCGCATTATTAACGAGCCGACCGCAGCAGCCTTGGCTTATGGTCTGGACAAAGCCGACGGCGGCAACAAGACAATCGCTGTCTATGACTTGGGCGGCGGCACGTTCGATATCTCCATCCTGGAGATTGGCGACGGCGTATTTGAAGTGCGCTCCACCAACGGCGACACGTTCTTGGGCGGCGAAGACTTCGACGCGCGAATCCTGAACTACCTTGCCGACGAGTTCAAAAAGCAGACGGGCGTAGACCTGCGGGCCGACAAAATGGCTCTCCAGCGCCTGAAAGACGTGTCCGAGCAGGCCAAGAAGGAATTGTCGTCCCGGGCAGACTTCGACGTCAACGTGCCGTTCATCTCGATGGACCCGAACACCCGCAGCCCGCTTCACCTGAATATGAAGATCACCCGCGCCAAGTATGAAGCGCTGGTAGAAGATCTTGTTCAGCGCACTTTGGAGCCCTGCAAGCAAGCCATGAAGGACGCCGGTCTGACGGCAGCTCAGATCCAGGAAGTGGTGCTCGTAGGCGGCATGACCCGCATGCCAAAGATCCAACAAGTGGTGAAAGAGTTCTTCGGTCGCGAGCCACATAAGGGTGTGAACCCAGATGAGGTCGTGGCCGTCGGTGCAGCGATTCAGGCGGGCGTCCTGCAAGGCGACGTGAAGAACGTCGTGCTCTTGGACGTGACGCCTTTGTCGCTTGGGATCGAAACATTGGGCGGCGTATTCACCCGTCTGATCGACCGCAATACCACGATCCCAACCAAGAAAAGCCAAGTCTTTTCCACGGCTGACGATAACCAGCAAGCCGTAACCATCCGCGTTTTCCAGGGCGAACGCGAAATGGCGGCGGACAATCGCCCGCTGGGCCAGTTCGACCTGATCGGCATTCCACCCGCCCCGCGCGGCATGCCTCAAGTGGAAGTGACATTCGACATCGACGCCAACGGCATCGTGTCTGTGTCCGCTCGGGATAAAGCGACGAGCAAAGAACAGTCGATGCGGATTCAGCCCTCCGGCGGCCTGTCGGAAGCAGACATTCAGCGCATGGTGAAAGAAGCCGAGGAACACGCGTCGGAAGATCGTGGCCGCCGCGAATTGGCAGAGGCCAAGAACCAAGGCGAAGCCCTCGTCCACTCCACAGAGCGGCAGTTGGCTGAGCACGGCGATAAGGTCGGCGCGGCCGAGAAGGCAGCGATTGAAGCGGCGATCAAGGATTTGCGCGCGGCTTTGGAAACCGAAAATGCCTCGGACATCCAGGCAAAAAGCCAAGTCTTGGTTCAGGCGTCGATGAAAATCGGCGAAGCCCTGTACGCCCAAGGCGCAGCTGGACCCGGCGATGAACCGCCAGGGGCCTCAAACCCACAAGGCCAATCGGACGACGGCGTGGTCGACGCTGAGTTCGAAGAGGTCGACGGTCACAACAAAAAGAGCGCGTAACTTCAACTGCGACCGTGCAGGACGGCGGGCTAAGTCCGTCCGTCCTGCACTGTGCGACGCGCGGAGCGGAACATGGCTGACCGCGACTACTACGAAATCCTAGGCGTTCCGCGCACGGCGGACGGCGATGCACTAAAGGGTGCATATCGCAAACTCGCTATGAAATACCACCCAGACCAAAATCTGGGGGACAAGGCGGCTGAGGAAAAGTTCAAAGAAATCAATGAGGCGTATGCCGTTCTCTCGGACGCGCAAAAGCGCGCTGCCTACGATCGGTTTGGCAAAGCGGCTTTCCAAGGCGGCGGCCAGGGCGCGGGTCCTGGCGGCCCAGGCGGCTTCTCAGACTTCTCCGATATCTTCAACGAGGTCTTCGGCGATGCATTTGGCGACCTGTTCGGCGCGCGCGGGCAAAGGCGCGGTGGCGGTGCCGAGCGCGGCTCGGACCTGCGCTACGACATCGAAATCACCCTTGAACAGGCCTTCGTCGGGATCGAAAAACAAATCACCACGCCGGCGGCCATGCGGTGTGAGCCTTGCAGCGGCAGTGGTGCAGCTCCAGGCTCCACCCTCGAAACGTGCCGCACCTGCAACGGAGCCGGTCAAGTTCGAGCGAGCCAGGGCATGTTCCGCGTCGTTCGCACGTGCCCGACCTGCGGTGGCCGAGGCCAAACCATCTCTGCCCCATGTCCCAGCTGTGCAGGTCGCGGCCAAGTGCAAAAAGACCGCACGCTTTCGGTCAAAATCCCGGCCGGCGTCGAAGACGGCACCCGGATTCGCTTGGCCGGCGAAGGTGACTCCGGCGTGCGCGGCGGCCCCTCGGGGGACCTTTATTTGTTCTTGTCGGTCAAGCCGCACACGCTTTTTGAGCGCGAAGCTGCCGATCTGTATTGTCGCGCTACTGTTCCAATGACCACCGCCGCCCTTGGCGGAGAAGTTGAAATCCCTACGATTGAAGGCGGGCGCTCCAAGGTAACCATCCCGGCCGGCGCACAAACCGGAAGGCGTTTTCGCCTGCGGGGAAAGGGCATGAGCACCCTGCGGTCCAACGATCGAGGCGACCTGCATGTCGAAATTCTGGTCGAGACTCCGGTGAACCTTACGCCAAAGCAGCGCAAGCTCTTGGAAGAGTTTTCTCAGTCTTGCAATGAAGATAGCCATCCTCAGTCCCGCGGCTTCTTCGAAAGTGTCAAACGGTTCTTTGACAGCGGCGAAGGTCAATAAGGTTGACGCGGCACGCGCTGTGAATGACGGATGGCTCGACACGCGGTAATGTGGCCCGTGGCGGTGCATTTTCTTGCCTGAGGCGAGCCCCGTGCCGGTCTACCTGCTTGTTACGATCGTCATTGGCGTTTTTCTGGTCAGCGCCGCGGCCTTCCTGCTTATTTTGGCACTGATGCGGGTTGCAGAGATGCGGGCCGCGTTGGTGGAGGCGGGCCGCCGCATTCAGGCCCTCGAAGAAACCGTATCGTCCCTCCAAAAGGGTGTTTTGGTAGCGCAACCCGTCACAGAACCTAAGCCCCTCCCCGAACCGATCATCGTGGCTATACCGGCCCCTCAAACCCCCGCATTGGGCCCTGCACTTGAACGGCCAGCAACAGCACAAAAAGCCGCGCAAGAGGCACCGCGCGCCGCAAGAACTGAAGAGCGCAACCAAGACGAAAAAACCTCCAAGACCCCTCCAGCGCCACGCGTGCCGGCTTTTGCCATGCCGAGGCTGGATCTAGGCTGGGCACCGTCCGCCGGCACCATTTTGGCCGCTCTCGTGCTGATTGCAGCCGCCAACGCGGCAATTCCGCCAACACTTGGCTTCATCGTCACGTTCACCATTGGCGCAGTGATCGCCTTGGCGGGGTTTCTGACGCGTGGCCCCAAAGAAGACTATGCCCCTGCCCTGGGCTTTGCCACGATGGCCGCCGCCTTGATTGTGGCCGTTGGCCCCCTTGGCCTTGGCCCAAGTCCGTTGGCGTACCTGGGCTTAGCCGCACTCACCGTGATCGCCGCTGGTGCCGGCCCCTGGGGCGGGACACCGCTTGCCCTTGGTGGAATTGTGGTGGGCCTCGCAGCGCCGTTGCTGATTCAACTGGGCGACCAAGGTGGCGCTGCCCGGTATGGCCACCTTTTGGCCCTGTGCGCCGCGGCTTTGGGCGCAGCCGCAACAAGCCCCTCTCTGCGTGGTTGGGCCCTTTTGGCAGTTGGCGGCGCATTGGGTTGGGGCGTCGTCGGCGCGATCCAAGGCCAGGACTCGGTTGCTATTTACCTCGCCGGTCTTGGGGCGCTAAGCCTTGGCCTGTGGTGGCCGGAGGCTGCCGGTCCAATAACCTGGAATCGGCTGTTTGAACGCGTCCAATTGGCGGCGGAACCCAGCAAAATTGGGATTGCCGTTTTGCTGGCGAGCTTGGCGTTTCTTCTGATCACGCAGGCCCGCGCAGCACCAGAGCTTGCCGCCTTGTCTGCGTTGGCCCTGGTGGCACTGGCAGCGCTCGCGACGGCGATGATCGCTTCCCGCCCTGGCTTTGCTTTGCCCGCCGCAATGGCGATTGCTGCCGGACTGATAGCGATTCTGCTTTGGCCGGTCGATGCGCAATACCCCCTGGTTGGGCTTAGCGTGGCAAACTCAGCCCTGGCCACCGCCGCACTGCTGGCGGCTGTGTCTTCAGCGGGCGGATGGTTAAGCCTGTCCCGCCCCGATCCGACACCTGAGGCGGTTGGCTTTGCTGGCGTCGCGCCTTTGGCCATTTTGGGCGCAGCCGCTGTTCGACTGCGCGGCGGGGAAGCCGAACTGATCGGCGCTGGCGCGCTGTTCATCGCCCTGTCGTGCGCGGTGCTATCTTATGCGCTCGCCCCAAGAGTGCCGGATAATCCGAACCGTAAGCCAAGTGCTGCTGCGCTCGCAGTGGGGGCCGCGGCGGGGGCGTTTGCGCTGGCGTCAGCAGTCCCGGCCACGTGGTTAACCATGGGTCTGGCGGCCCTGGTGCCGGCCTTCATTTGGATCGACCGCCGCCGGGAAGGCACGGGCTTGGTCATGGCCGCAATGATCATCGCGCTTGTCGTGCTTTACCGCTTGGCCACACCGTGGACATCCGCTTCGACCCGCCTAAGCGAGACGCCAATTTTCAATGAACTAACCCTGATCTACGGCGCAAGCGGCCTTGCGCTTGCTGCCGGGGCTTGGCTGTTGGCACCGGCAAACTGGCACCGCGCGAAGCTCGCGGCGGAGGCCTTGCGCGCTGGCGCGTGGATGACAATCGCACTTTGGGCCAGTGTGCAAGTGCGCCATGGCTTTGGCGCAGGTGACGTTAACGCACCAATCAGCACACTGACTGAAATCGGACTGCATGCGTGCATCTGGCTTGCGCTCGCCTTGGCCATTTCTGTAGGCTTAATCGCGCCCCGCACGAAGGTCCTCAACGCCCTGGAAACGCTCGCTGTTGGCGTGGCCGCAGCAATTTCTTTGGTCGGTGCCGGCTTGTTGGCCAATCCCTGGTGGGGCATCTGGCCCGCCGCGGCCCCGCAAACCCCCATCCTAAACGCCCTGATCGTGGCATTTGCCGCACCTGCGTTTGGTTTGGCCGCTTGGGCGCTGATACCCCATCCACAAGCGCGCCCTTGGGCCACCCGTTTGGCGCTTGCAGGGGCCGGCATGCTGGCGTTCGTCCATGTGACCCTAGAGCTCCGCAGGGGCTTTGCCGGCGCGGCGATGGCCCAGGCCCAAGCCGGGACAGTCGAGCAGCTCGCCTACACTTTGGTTGGAATCGTCTTCTCCGCGGGCCTGTTGGCGGTTGGCGTTGAACGCCAGAGTCGCGCCCTTCAAGTCTCCTCGCTGTTGATCGCCCTTATTGCCGTCGCAAAGTTCGCCATCGTCGACTTGACGGCTGTCGATATGGCACTGCGCCTGATTTCAACCATCGTTGCAATCGTTGTGGCGGCGGCGCTGGTCTGGTTCTATCAGACCCATGTGTTCACCGCGTCCAACCAACTCAATCGTCAATCAGCCGAAAGGGACCCCGCCCCCCCCTCATGACCAGCCCCCTTCGCCTGATCATTGCCGGCGCAGCTGGCCGAATGGGCAAAGCGCTCATCGATGCGGCCAGCATAGACGCGGGCATGAAGGTGGTGGCCGGCACGGAATGCGCGGATGTACCGCGAGGACCAACGCCATTTCCAGTCGAAGCAGACCCAAAGGCAGCGGCGGCCATCGGCGCAGATGTCTGGATCGATTTCACCACCCCAGCAGCCACCCTCAACGCCCTCCCACACTTGGCCCAAGCCGGGATCAAGGCGGCGGTTTTGGGGGCAACCGGCTTCACGCCGGAACAGCAAGAACAAGTCAACGCGGCAGCCGCAAAACTCGCGATTGTCCAATCCGGCAACTTCAGCTTAGGCGTAGCGCT
The DNA here is from genome assembly GCA_049314555.1 of Caulobacterales bacterium. Lineage (GTDB taxonomy): Bacteria > Pseudomonadota > Alphaproteobacteria > Caulobacterales > Aquidulcibacteraceae > REEB509. Next base: position 50,212 of record JBMOEW010000002.1, on the reverse strand, counting down.
TTTGTGCGCGCTGGTTGAGCGTGCCGCGGCTAGCCTTGATCAAGCCTGGGACATTGAGATTCTTGAAACACACCACCGCCACAAGCAAGACGCCCCCTCGGGAACAGCATTGATGCTGGGCAAGGCCGCAGCCGCCGGAAGAGGACAGACGCTGTCAGATCTGCAACTACCCCCTCACTTCGGCCAATCCGGCCCTCGACAGGAAGGCGGCATTGGCTTTGCCGTTGTTCGCGGAGGCGGGATTATCGGTGCCCACAGCGCGCTGTTTGCCAGCGCCCACGAAACCCTGACCCTAAGCCACGAAGCCCTTGATCGAGGGGTGTTCGCCAGCGGCGCACTCGCGGCGGCGCGTTGGGTCCATCAAAAGCCTGCCGGGCTTTACAGCATCCGCGACGTGCTTGGCCTTTAGGCCGGGCCGCCCCGCTTGGCTTTCGCAAGTGCCAATTGCAGCGCTTCGGTGAAGGCCGCTCGTTCATCGCGAGATAAGAACGCCCCGACCGCAAGGTCGCCACCCGAAGCGCGCAGGCGCACCGCATCATCGTCCGCGCGCACAAGCACCCACAGCGGGTTTACGACCCAATGGCTGGATCGTCCCTTCACGGGCCGCCGCGCAACATGCACATACCCGGGGGCCACCCGTACCCGTTCCTCCAGGCGGCCAGCCCGATAGTTCATCCGAAACGCCATCCACAAAAGCCCGACATCAAGGGCCAGGAAAATCACCACGGGAAAGGCACCCTTTGCCAAAAACACTGCCGAAATCAGCAAGTTCAAGAGCGCAAAGAGGCCGATCAAGCGGGCAAAGGATTTCTGGCTCAAACTCCGGTGCGGCGTAAGCGTCGCGTCCATAAAGACCCGCCCGGCAGAGCTTGGTGGTGTTGCCGTATGTTCCCAGTGTGGCGTCATGAATTGGATCGTGACACGGTGCCGCGCTAACACAAGATGTGATCGCTCAGGTGCGACTTGCCGGCGCAATCGAGAGGAACAAGACGACGGATATGGCACCCCGCTCCAAACAGCTCACCCGCGCGCAAGCCGCCGCCCTCTATGACCGCCTGGCTGCGGCCAATCCGGATCCGCGCACGGAACTCTCATACGTCAACGCCTACACCTTGCTTGTGGCTGTGGCGCTTTCGGCCCAGGCGACTGACAAAAGCGTCAACAAAGCCACCGAAGCGCTGTTTCAAATCGCCGACACGCCGGAGAAAATGGTGGCCATTGGAGAAGACGGCCTTGCTACGCACATCAAAACCATTGGCTTGTGGCGCAACAAAGCCAAGAACGTGATGGCCCTAAGCCGCATCCTCATTGAATGCCACGGCTCGGTTGTTCCTGCAGATCGGGCAGCCTTGGAAGCCTTGCCGGGGGTCGGGCGCAAGACCGCAAACGTCGTGCTGGCCGAAGCCTTCAATCAGCCCACGATAGCCGTCGACACCCACGTGTTTCGCGTTGCAAACCGCACAGGCTTGGCGAGCGGAAAAACGCCAGATCAGGTTGAAGCTGGGCTCTTACGCGTCACCCCAAAGGCTCGCCTTCGCGCGGCCCATCATTGGCTCATCTTGCATGGTCGCTACACCTGCCTTGCCAGGAAGCCCGCCTGCCTACGTTGCCCAATTGCAGACCTTTGCCGCTATCCGGACAAAACGCACTTAAGCGCCAAGGCGAAAGGCACCGCCCCCGAAGGGGCGAACGAAAAATAGAGCCGCGGCTCAATCAATTCGAGCTCAATGACTTTCCAGCCACCCGACCCAGCAACAAGATCGATGCGCGCGTAAGCTAATCCCGCCGGTGCTGCGGCGAGAGCAGCCTGCGCAAGAGCCACTTGAGCAGAGGTCGGCAACAAGGGCGTAATCACGCAGTCGATCAGGTTCGCCCGCCAGTCCCCCGCCGGCGGCATCTTCAAAATGCCGTGTGTCAAGGTTCCAGCGCAGGTAAACAACGAAACTTCGCCATCGCTCTCAAGGCTCGGCAAAAACGGTTGCGCCATCCCAGCCTCACGCGGGCCGTCGATAAGATCAGCTTCGCTCCAGGTGTTACGCTTGAGGCGCACGGTATCCCGGCTACCAGAGCCCACCTGGGGCTTTATCACCAGTTCCGCTGTGTCCAGCGCATCGAAAGCCTTCGCGACCGCAGGAGCATCGACCCGGTCGAGCCAAACGGTCTCAATAGTTGGGACCCCCGCCTGCGCCAAGTCGCGCAAATACGTCTTGCGCGCATTCCAAGCCACAACGTGGGCTGGGTTCAAAACCTTCAGGCCAGCAGCCTCAAACACCTGCAGCGCAGCTATAAACTCGGCTGGGCGATCCACATAGTCCCAGCACGATCGGATCAACAACGCATCGAACCCACGCGAAACGAGGCCAGGGTCGTCCCAGTAAGCCACTTCAAAGTGCATCCCAAGCGCCGCGCAGGCGGCCGCAAGAAGCTCAAAGTCATCCTGCTCTGGGCCGGGCAGTTGATTGAGCGGAAGGGGCTTGTTTCGCCAAGTTCGCCCGGTGAGATAAGCGATGCGCATCTGGTTTAGCTTGTCGGCCGAGCCGCGCGCCGCGCATCCAGCTCATTGGCGCAATCCGCCAAAGTCGGCGCGGCCGTGCCGGGGCTGCGCGCACCCGGCTGAGCCAAGGCGAGGCGCATTTCGTTGCGGTCATTATCCGCGCTAAAGCCAAGTACCAAAGCACACGTATCAAGCCGGTATGTCAGCAATGCCCCTTCGGTTTCACGCCGTGCGACATCCGCAGGACCAAGCGTCCGCTCAACCTCGGCAAGCGACGGTGCTCCGCTGGCCCCGGCGCGCACCAAAACACCAAGGCTCTGCGAGGCCGGTGGCAACGCCACCACGACCGAATTTGCTGGAATATTTGGCACCGTCGTGCCCGCGCCTGTAGCAGTTGGCGTGGCGCATCCGGCCAATGCAAGGCCTGCCAACCCTGCACAAAAGACAGCTTTGTTCATGTCCGGCTGGGTACAGCGCGCCCGCCATGAGCGCAAGGCTTGCGGCGTGTCGACGTTGCGCTTATTCGGATGGCAAAGCTCTCAAGAGGTCAAAATGCAAAGTGCAGCGTTGGATGTTGTCGCTGTTGGAAATGCGATCGTCGATATCCAACATTTGGTGACCGAAGATTTCTTGTCGCGTCATGGTATCGTGCGCAATTCCATGACCTTGATTGATGAAGAGCACGCTCTTTATCTGACAGCTTATTTTTCCGACGCCAAAGTCGCCTCAGGCGGATCTGCCGCGAATACTGTGACAGGTGTCGCAAGTTTTGGTGGCCAGGCTGGCTACATTGGTAAGGTGGCAGACGATGCCCTCGGTGCTCAGTTCACCCAGGAATTCCGCGCTGTAGGCGTCAAGTACGCAACCACACCATTCGCCGGACCGCCAGGCACCGCCCGATGCTTGATTGCGATAACCCCAGACGGCGATCGCAGCATGAACACCTATCTGGGGTGCTCCACGCTGCTATCTCAAAGCGATTTGGATGCAGACCTCATCCGCTCGGGTCGAATCCTGTTTCTTGAAGGGTATTTGTTCGATCGCGAAGAGGCCAAACACGCGTTCGTCGCCGCCGCAGAGATCGCCCGCGCCGCGGAGCGCAAAGTAGCCCTGACCTTGAGCGACCTGTTTTGCGTCGAGCGTCATCGGGACAGTTTCCGTCATTTGGTTCATGGCCACATCGATGTTCTGTTCGCCAATGAAGCGGAGCTTTTGGCGCTCTACCAAACCGAAGATTTCGATGCAGCCGTTGCTGAGGCGCGCAAGCACTGCCCGATCGTTGCGGTAACCCGGTCTGAGAAGGGTTCGATTATTGCCGCTGGCGAAGACACCTTCGTCGTCACCGCCGCCCCCGTTGCGAATGTAATCGACACCACGGGCGCTGGCGATCTCTATGCGGCTGGCTTCTTGTGGGGCATTTCCACCGGCAAGACGTTCGGCGACTGTGGCCGGCTCGGTTCGATCGCTGCAGGCGAAGTGATCTCTCACGTTGGCCCGCGCCCAGAGGCACCCCTAAAGCTTTTGGCGCAAGCCCAAGGTCTGGGTTAACGCTTCTTGTGCCATGCGACATCCAGTCGCTAAACTTTCTTCGCAGGTGCGAAAGCGTGACTTTTCTCGCCAGCTATAGTCTTAGGTAGAGCGCAAGTCCGTGCAGACCCGAACGGGGAAATCAATGACCATTCACAGTGTGCCAGCGTCCGCCGTCGAACTGCTTGACCTGATCGATCAGACAGTTGTTGACGCGGAAGCCTATGCTGCAACCGCGAAAGCGATTGTTGGTGTGTTGGTCTCGAAGAATGGCAAGATTGACCGCGCAGCCCTCGATGCCCATCAGCATTTAGCGCATGGCATGGCGTGGATCGCCACCTACGCCGAAACGTTGCGCCAAGTCGCCGCTTGGGCAAGACGCCTCCAGGCCAAGGGTCAGTTCACCGAAGTTGAACAACTCTTGGCCAAACTGCTAACCGCAGAATACGCCGCCCAACTCGCCGGCGGCCTTCCAATGACCCAGCTCGAAACCATTCGCCCGACCGATTACGAAGCGGCCCCGATTGCCATCCGCCTAAAGGTGTCTGCCGCTGAAAAGGCGCGCTTGGCGCACCTCCTCCGATCTGCCCAGGGCAAGGCGACGTTGGAAGCGACGGGCCTCGAAGACGAATTCGAGATGGTGCGCGACCAGTTCCGCAAGTATGCGGATGCCAAGGTCGTTCCGTACGCGCACGGTTGGCACCTCAATGATCAGCTGATCCCCCTGTCGGTGCTGCAAGAACTTGGCGAAATGGGCGTGTTTGGCCTGACCTTGCCTGAAGAATTCGGCGGCGCGGGCATGGGCAAGATCGCGATGTGTGTGGTCTCAGAAGAGCTCTCCCGCGGGTATATCGGCGTCGGCTCCCTCGGCACGCGCTCCGAGATCGCCGCTGAACTCATCATGACCGGCGGCACGCAGGATCAAAAGGAACACTGGCTGCCCCGCATCGCAAGCGCCGAAATCCTCCCGACCGCCGTGTTCACCGAACCGAACACGGGCTCTGACTTGGGATCCCTTCGCACCCGCGCCGTCAAAAACCAAGACAGCTATAGCGTGACCGGCAACAAGACCTGGATCACCCATGGTGCCCGTGCCGACCTTATGACCCTTTTGGTCCGCACAGATCCAAACACCAGCGATTTCCGCGGCCTCTCGATGTTCCTGGCCACCAAGCCACGCGGCACAGATGACCAAGCCTTCCCGGCCGAAGGCATGAGCGGCGGCGAGATCGAGGTGCTCGGCTATCGCGGCATGAAAGAATACGAGATTGCCTTTGACGGCTTCACTGTCCCAGCGGCAAATCTCTTGGGCGGCGTTGAAGGCCAGGGCTTCAAGCAGCTCATGGCAACGTTCGAGAGCGCGCGCATCCAAACCGCCGCCCGCGCCGTTGGCGTCGCCCAGAACGCCTTAGAGCTTGGGCTGCGCTACGCCTTGGATCGCAAGCAATTCGGCACAGAGATAGCCGCCTTCCCGCGCGTTGCCGACAAGCTGGTCATGATGGCGGCGGAAATCATGGCGGCCCGCCAGATCACCTATTTTGCCGCCCGCCAAAAAGACTCGGGCAAGCGCTGCGACGTTGAAGCCGGCATGGCCAAGCTGCTGGCAGCCCGTGTCGCTTGGGCCGCCGCAGACAACGCGGTCCAAATCCACGGCGGCAATGGCTTTGCCTTGGAGTACCCGATTTCGCGAGTCCTTTGCGATGCGCGTATCCTCAACATCTTCGAGGGTGCCGGCGAAATTCAAGCGCAAGTCATCGCACGCCGCCTGCTTGAAGACGGCGTCAACTAAAGGGCTGCATAGGCATCAACCCGCATAATCCTGCATCGACACCGCGCCTGCGCTTGCGCCAGGCTGTACCTGGGCCCACATTGCCCGAATGGGCAGGTATAGGCGCACACGCGAAGAACTTAGGTCCACGTTTGAAGACGTGGCGGACGTCGTGACCGCCGCAGCCGATGCCGTGCGCGAAAATCAGGGCGAAGCCGCAGCCGCGCGGCGGCGCCTCGAAAAAGAGGAAAAGCGCAGGCGTTGGGAAGCGCGCCAACGCCGCAACCTGTTTGGAACGGGCGCAGGTCTGCTGGCGGGTGGTTTGGCGGCCTCGCTGGGCCTGATCACGGTTGCAGCGGTCGGCGTGGGCCTCCTTATCGGCGGCCTAGTCGTCTATGGCATCAGGGCCTTCGATGAGCACCAGCAAAATCCGCGCATCCGGCCTCAGCCGAGACGACCAGAGCTTGCAAACCCGACCGTTGCGGGTGAAGACCCTCGCGCCGCATTGATCCGTTCAGTTGTCACGGGGGCCATGGGCCACGTACGCGCAGTGGACCGCTGCGCGCAGAACACCAAAGACATCGAAACCGCAGCCATTCTCACGCGCATCGCGGCGATCGGCGCGCGGGTCTGCCAGGCTGTAGCTGACCAACCTGCAGGCTTTGATGCGGCCCAACGGCTCTTGACTTATCACGCCGAAAAGGCCGCACAGCTTGCTGAGATGGCTGTTGCCTACGAAGCAGAACCGGAACCTGCGCGGTTAGCCAATGTCCGTCGCGTTCTGTCACGCATGGAGACGCTCTTTGAGGAAACAGAGGGCGCGCTCAAGGCCGGTGACAAGAAGGAAATGGATCTGGAGCTGCGCCTGATTGACCAGGCGCTCGACGAAGACCTCCGCCGCGACAGAAAGTGAATCCCTCCGGTTGTGAACCTCAAATTCACCAATCTGTCGTACAAGCGTTTCGGTTCTGACCGAAAGAGGCGCCCATGCGTGCCAAATTTGCCTTTGCAGCGCTTGCCGTCTTAGGCGCTTGCGCCGAAAAGCCGGCGCCGCCCAATCCGTTCCCGGAGGCAGACCGCATGGCATTCATGCAGATGTGCGGTGGCGGCGAAGAGTTCTGCAAGTGCTCCTGGGACGGCATAACGCGCGCAATGACCGCCGAAGAGTGGGCCAAGGCGCAGACCGACCTTGAAACAACGGGTCACCCGCACCCCCAAATTGTAATTGTGTCGAGCCGCTGCCGCGAACACTAACCCCACTCGGTTAACCCGCGCGGGGGTACAGCCAAAACGCCAACGCACCTAGAGCGGGCGACGGCTCTGCAGCGCGGCAAACAGCGTGCCATCATCCATCAGCTCCAGCTCGCCACCAACCGGCACGCCGTGCGAAAGCCGCGTGACATGAACGCCAAACGAGGCAAGCCGCTGGGTTATGACGTGCGAGGTCGTCTGCCCATCCACAGTCGCTGCCAGTGCCAAAATCACTTCCCGCACGCCGCCTTGACCCACCCGCGCTGCCAAACTGTCGATGCGCAGCTCGTCTGGGCCAATGCCGTCCAACGCAGACAACACGCCCCCCAAAACATGGTACCGCCCCCGATATCCAGCCGCGCGTTCAAGCGCCCAAACGTCGCCCACCTCAGCGACAACGCAGATCACGCCATCATCACGCTCCGGCGCGACACACAGGTGGCAGGGGTCTGTGGTGTCCAGCGCGCCGCACGTCGAGCACGTCTTCACAGCCGCCGCAGCCTGGGCAATCGCCTCCGCCAACGGCACCATCAAAACATCGCGCTTCTTCAAAAGCTGCAAGGCCGCGCGCCGCGCCGACCGCGGCCCCAGTCCAGGCACCTTCGCCAACTGGCTAATCAGTCTTTCAATTTCCGGACTCGCCGTTGGGGTTGTGCGAGATCCACGCATCAAAATGGCAGCTTAAAGCCAGGCAACATCCCGCCCATGCCGCCTGATAGAGATTTGTATTCTTCGTTCTGTGCTTCTTCCAGCTTGCGCCGGGCATCGTCGTGGGCAGCCTTGATCAAGTCTTCCAGGATTTCCGCTTCGTCGCTCATGAGTGCAGGCGCAATCTTGACGCCCAGCATATCTGTCTTGCCGGAAAGTCGCACAGTCACAAGACCGCCACCCGCCGTACCTTCCACTTCCATGGCTTCGAGTTTCTTTTGCGCCTCAGCCATTTTGGCCTGCATTTGCTGGGCCTGACGCATAATTTGCGACAGATCTTTCATGTGTCTTTTCCTTCCTTGCGCGGTCGAGTCTCAGGCGGCGATGGATCAGTCCGCAAAGGCACCACCTCAGCGATATGGTGATCTTCAACGGGCCGGCGAACCGAAAGGATGCGCGCCCCAGGAAAAGCCGCAAGCGCTTCCGCCACAAACGGGTGCGCCGCGATTTCAGCCTTTTGCCGCGCCTCTTCGAATTTACGCCGCTCCGAAAGGCTATCTTCGCCCTGTCGCGCTTCCGCAGAAACGGTCCAGATCTCCCCCAGCGCTTCCCGCAAGAACCGCGCGAGACGCAACGGTAAATCCTCAGGCATGCCCGGTGCCGGCGCAAAGACGATCTCACCCGGCGAAAACCGCGCCAACCGCACAAAGCGCTCCACATCAATTTGAAGGTTCACCTGCCGTTCCTGGTCCAGGAACGACACGAGCGCCCGAAACGACGTCAGATTAGGGCCTTCGGGGGTTGATGGCGCGGCTTGCGTGCCGCTTGTGGTTGCAGCAGGCCCGGATCGCAATAGCCTCGCTGCGTCCTCAGGCGGTGGCAAGCTGGCGGCCACCGCAATCCGGATCATCGCCATTTCCGTGGCGGCCAGCGCATCTGGGGCACGGGACGCATCATCTAAAGCCTTCAGTAGCATTTGCCACAAGCGAGACAATTGCCCAGGCGATTGCGCCGCCGCCAACGCGCGAATCTTGGCTTCCCAATCGGCACCACCAACGATCCTTGCCTGCCCGCCGAGGGCCTGAGCCCTTGCGGCTTCGTGAGCGATCTCCAACAGATCCCGCAGGACTTGGGTTGGCTCTGCGCCGGAGTCATATTGTTCCCGCAAGGCGGTGAGCGCGACCGGAACCTCGCCCGCGGCAAGGGCAGACAAAATCTCGATGGTGCGCCCGCGATCTGCCAAACCAAGCATGTCGCGCACTTCGAGGGCACCAATCGCTTTTCCCGCAACCGGCCGCTGCACCATCGCTTGGTCCAGCAGCGACAAGCCGTCCCGCACCGACCCCTCCGCGGCCCGCGCAATCAACTCAAGGCCGGCATCGTCCACCGCGATCGCCTCTTTGACGCAAATCGCCTTGAGGTGCGCCGTCAGAACCTGTGGATCGATACGCTTCAAGTCAAACCGCTGGCACCGGGACAACACCGTGACCGGCACTTTCCGAATTTCCGTGGTCGCGAAGATAAACACCACATGCGGTGGCGGCTCTTCCAAGGTTTTCAGAAGGCCGTTGAACGCCGCCGTCGACAGCATGTGCACTTCGTCGATGATGTAGACCTTTTTGCGCGCCATCACCGGCGCGTAGCGCACCGCGTCCAAAATCTCGCGAACGTCGTTAATGCCAGTGCGCGAAGCCGCGTCCATCTCGAACACGTCGGGGTGCTGGCTGGCCATGATCTGCGCGCAATGCCGGCCCAACGGATCAAGCGAAATCGAAGCGGTCTTGACGCTATCAGACTCATAGTTCAGCGCCCGGGCAATCAGCCGGGCGGTGGTCGTTTTGCCAACGCCGCGCACGCCGGTGAGCATGTAGGCTTGCGGAATCCGCCCAAGCGCGAACGAGTTGCCGATGGTGCGCACCATGGCTTCTTGGCCGATCAGGTCCTCAAACCGGCGCGGGCGGTATTTGCGGGCGAGCACCAGATAGCCCCCGCCGGGACCGCCGGGGGCATCGGGAAACAGACCGGAGGCGGAATCATCGCTCATTGCTTTGAGATATAGCAAGCGGCGGCAGGCGTTGCGAGTACTGAGGCCTTTTAGGTCCATCGCGCAGCGGTAAACACCGCTCGGGTATGACCCCCTCGGCCTGCCAAAGGCTTGTCCGCATTGGTGTGCCAACATCTAGGCAAATGAATTGCATGTCAGCTTGAAACAGAGTGGGAGATACTCGTGGACGCGCTGGGTGGCCCTTTGACCTTGTTGGCAATACCAATCGTTTTGGCCATGCTTGCGAGCCTGCTTTCGACCGCGGTTACAGTCGTCAAGGGAGATCGCATATCCTTTAAGAGATCCTATCAAGCCTCCACTGGCGTCTTTGCGCTCATGAGCTTCCTTAGCGCAAGCGCCGTTGTACAGGTGTCTCGGGGACAGACTTTGGGCTCGCCAATATTCATCTATTGCGCGATGCCAATAATCGCAATCTTGTTGTATTGGTTCTGCATAGAAACGGAAAGTGGCGAACGCCTTACACTTAAAGAAGCAGCCTTGGTTTTCGCATTCCAAGCAGCGGCAACCGCCTTTATTGTGGGCTGCGCGGTTCTTGCTTCCCATATTGCCGGTTAATGGGAAGCGCCCTGGACGATAAACTCTACAGCATCAGTCAGTTGTCTGCCGGACACTACGCGTACTCATGTCAAAGGTGCAGACAGGACAACGACCCGAGCGTGAACCCGTTACGGCTGCTTCCTTCCGGACCTGACCGAGTTGGCGGGACGACCGTCCGCCGCCTGCCTGCGCCGCCTATATCGCGCGGGAGTGACGCTTGCGCAAGGGCACCTAACCTTTACAACGCGGCTGCATGCGCCCCTTGATCGTGATCCCAGCCCGCTATGGCTCCACCCGTTTTCCTGCAAAGCCCCTGCGAGAAATCGCAGGCAAGACCCTGCTGGCCCGTGTTTGCCATGTCGCTAAAGCCGCCGCCGCCCAAACTGGCGCGGGCCTGGTCGTTGCCACTGACGATGACCGCATAACTGCCCATGCCGCCGCACTGGGCGTGGAAAGCGTCATGACCGACCCCGAGTTGCCTTCTGGCACCGACCGGGCTTTTGCCGCAGCCCAGGTGTTTGACCCGCAAGCCGACTTTGTTGTGAACCTGCAAGGCGATGCGCCGTTCACGCCGCCGGCGATGATCGCGGCACTCATCGAAACGGCAATGAGGGAGTTGCCAGACATTGCAGACGTCTACACCCCAGTCACCGCTTTGACCTGGGCCGGCCTCGACGTCCTTCGCGCTCATAAACAAACAACTCCATTCTCTGGGACCACATGTATCGCTAACGAAGCCGGCCGAGCCCTCTGGTTTTCCAAGCAGATCATTCCCGCAATTCGAAATGAGCCAAAGCTGAGGGCCGCGGGAGGTCCCTCACCGGTTTTGCGGCATGTTGGCCTATACGCTTATACGCTGGCTGCCTTGGCCCGGTATGTGGCCTTGCCGATGGGCCGATACGAGGCCCTGGAAGGCTTAGAACAGCTGCGCTTTCTGGAAAACGGGATGAGCGTGCGGGCGGTTCTTAGCGAGGGTTCGGGTTTCGACCTGGGCGGCATCGACACGCCGGCGGACGCGCGCGCGGCGGAGGCGCTCATCGCCGCGCACGGTGACCCGCATTCCGCGTACCTGTTGTAAAAACGAGTGGTGGCCAATCTCGGACTCGAACCGAGACGCCCTTTCGGGCGGTGGATTTTGAATCCACTGCGTCTACCAATTCCGCCAATTGGCCAACCGGACGCGCTAGATGCAGCGCGAACGCGCGTCCGTCAAGGGAAGCAGTGCGCACCCCCTCGCCAAGCGCCACGAGCGCGCGTATTTGCAGCCCATGACGAACCCAACAAATGCGCCCCCGACAACGGACGACCCCACCAAAGGATTCATCGCTACCACGCGTATGGTTGCCGATGCATCTGGCCCAGATGGCCTCGCCGTTGGCGAGATCGTCGATCGCCTGGACGAGCGGGCATTCGGCTTGCTCATTCTGATTTTTGCCATCCCTTGCCTGGTGCCCGGTCTGCCGGGGGCACAAATCATCGCGATCCCGATATTTCTATTGGGCCTTCAAATGATGCTGGGCCGCCAAGAGCCTTGGCTGCCCGGCTGGTTCCTGCGCGCCCGCGTTAGGAAGGGGTGGCTCGATGGCATTGCGGGCTTTTGCGAAAAGCGCCTGAAATGGACCGAAACGGTCGCCAAGCCCCGGCTGACATTTCTGGCTTCAGGTTTGGCAGAACGCTTGGTCGGGTTGGTGATTGCGCTGGCTGCAGTAACCATCATGTCGCCCATCACCAACACGATCCCATCGTTGGCAATCACGGTGATGGCCGTGGGCCTGCTCCAGCGCGACGGTGTCTTCACAATTGGCGGCGCGCTCATTGCCTTTGCTTGGGTGAGTTTGCTGGTCGGCCTCATCATGGCCTTGGTCTACGGCGCTGCTTTTGCTGTGGAGTTTGTCCGCGAGCACCTGCCCTGGTTGGCCCAAATCATTCCAACCGCGTGATGGCGCGTCCTTGCGCCACATGGCGCTCGCCATCAGAGCAAGAACATTCATCGCCATGACAGCAACGTCCCCCCCCTTGCAACGTCTCGTCGCCGCTTGGCCCGCCTTGGCCTTGGTGTCTGCAGCCGTGGCCCTGGCGACGGCGCACGCCTCGGAAAGCTTTGGTGGCCTCTATCCGTGTGCCCTTTGCCTGCGGCAGCGGGAGGTCTATTGGGGCGTGATTGCGATCGCCCTGGTCGGGCTCATCACGTTGCGCGTGCGCCCCCGGCCAGAGCTGCATCGGGCGCTCCGCTTGTTTTTAGGCCTGGGCTTTTTAACCGGTGCCCTGGTTGCCAGTTATCACGTCGCGGTCGAGCAAGGGCTTGTGATGGCGCGGTGCGATGTTGGCGTCCCGGATGGGCCTTTGTTTTTGGACCCCACCGACACCACGCCAATTATTGCGCCGCGCTGCGACGAGCCCGCCTGGTCATTTTACGGGATGACCATGGCCGGCTTTAATGCGGTTATCTCTTTTGCATTGGCTGCCTTCAGCTTTTTCGCAGCCACTCAGTCAGGACAACGGCCATGAACGAAGGGCAGCAAGCCCCCCGACAAGCACCGGACTTCCCCGGCGATGGCGGGGCAGAGCGTCTCATTGAAACGATGATCCGCGTCGATCACGCCGGCGAGTTTGGCGCCGTCCAAATCTACCGCGGCCAGCGTGCGGTGTTCCAAGCCGCCCCCGGCAAAGAAAGGGTGACGGCGATCTTGGCAGAGATGGAGGCCGGCGAAAGCGAGCACCTCGAAACGTTTGATCGCCTGATCGCAGAACGGGGTGTGCGCCCAACATTGCTTGCCCCGGTATGGCGCCTGGCCGGCTTTGCCCTCGGTGCCGGAACGGCCCTGATGGGGGAAAAAGCCGCGCATGCATGCACCGCGGCGGTGGAAGAGGTCATTGAAGAGCATTACGGCGCTCAGGCGGCCCGCCTCAAAGACAAAGACCCAGAGCTCAAGAGCGTCATCGAAGCCTTTCGGGCAGACGAAATCGCACACAAGCAAACAGCGATTGCCGAAGGTGCCCATGAGGCCCCAGGTTACGCTGCCCTCTCCGCGGTCATCAAGTTTGGGTGTCGCGCGGCCATTCGGATCAGCGAACGCCTCTGAGCGGGCGGTGCGATGGTGGTATTGACCGCCGCCAAACCTCCGCGCAATACCCAGTCATGACCACACCTATTCTTTATATTGGCAACAAGAACTATTCGTCCTGGTCGATGCGGCCTTGGCTGGCTTTGCGGTGGGCTGGAATAGCGTTTGTCGAACACATCATTCCCTTGGGCGGTATCGGCTATGGCAAAAGCCAAATCCCAGCCGTGTTGGCGGTCAGCCCTTCAGGCCGCGTGCCAGCCCTCGAAGTAGACGGCGCAACCATTTGGGACAGTTTGGCCATTTCTGAATGGGCCAACGAACAGGCACCGGGCGCAGCCCTCTGGCCATCGGACCCGAAAGCCCGCGCCGTCGCCCGTGCCGCAAGCGCGGAAATGCATTCAAGCTTTGCCGCCCTTCGGCGAGACTTCAGCATGAACATACGCCGGCGCGGCGAGCCACGCCGCACCCCCGCCGGCGAAGATGCGATGCAAGACATTGCAAGGGTTCAAGAGCTCTGGGCAGACTTACGAGCCCGCTTCGGCGCTGGAGGCCCGTACCTTTTCGGGCAGCGCTCGATCGTGGACGCAATGTTTGCACCTGTCGCAACGCGTTTTCGCACCTATGGGGTTGCTTTGGAGCCAGCCTCACAGGCTTATGCGGATACGCTTTTGGCCGATGCCGCCTTCCTTGAATGGCAGCAGGCAGCTGAACTCGAGCCGTGGACGATCCCGTCTACGGATGCGGTCTGATCCGGCGGCGGCCGTCCAGATCCCAAGCAGGGAGATCGCCAATGCGGCGGATGTTGGTGGCGTTAGCGGGCTTGGCCGCGCTCAGCGCATGCGAGCAAGAAAGCTCGGTTGTTCGGGCGATCCAAAAGCAGGAGACCGCTGAAATGGCCACAGCCAGCGACTTCATGGCGCAAGCCCGGGCAAAACCAGGCGTGCAAGTCACCGCAAGCGGCCTCGCCTACGAAATCGTCACGCCAAGCGCTGATCAAAGCCTTCCCGTCCCAACGGCCGATTCGGTCGTTCTTGCGCATTACGAAGGCACGTTGCCCGACGGCCAAGTCTTTGACAGCTCATTTTCCCGCGGCCAACCAGCGGAGTTTCCGCTCAGCCGCGTCATCCCGGGCTGGACTGAAGGGCTGCAACACGTGCGCCCGGGCGATGAAGTAATCTTCTACATTCCCCCGGAACTGGGATACGGACCCGCCGGCAGTCCGCCGCGAATCCCCCCCAATTCCGCGCTCAAGTTCCGCATACAGCTGCTCGCGGTCGCTTTCCCAGACGGCCGTATCGTGTATGCCCCAGGTCTGTCCCCCGAAGGAGGCAATTAATGCGCAAGGCGATTATCGTGGCATTGGCTGCTGGACTGACTGTGTCCGCATGCGCGTCGCGTGGCGACGAACCTGCTGCAAGCCCAACCGCGCAAGCAACGCCAGCCCCCACGGGGTCGTTGGTTGATCGGGCCCCAATCCGGGCTTTGACGCCTGAGCAAAACCTGGCGCGCTCGCAGGCTTTTCTGGCCCAGAACGCTGGCAACCCAGGCGTGCAGGTAACGTCATCGGGCCTCCAATACCGCTATGACCGCGTCATGCCGGAGTCTGGCCCGCGCCCCACCGCGGCCGATCGTGTTCGCGTTCACTACGAAGGACGCCTGATCGATGGTCAGGTGTTCGACAGTTCCTTCGCGCGCGGCGAACCCGCTGAATTTCCCCTGGGCGGCGTTATTGCAGCCTGGACCGAGGCTGTTCAGCTGATGCGCCCAGGCGAAACGATCACGCTGTGGGCACCGCCGGAACTGGCATACGGCAACCGTGGCGCAGGCGGGGGCGAGATCCCGGCGAACTCGGCGCTGATTTTTCGCGTGGAGCTCTTGGGTTTTTCCCGCGCTGATGGAACAACTGTGACGGCACCATGACTGTCCAACTTACAACAACGGCATCGACTCCCGATACCGCCTCTGCCAGTCTCATACGATGCCAGTGGATGCGTCCGTAACCCGCGCGATTTTGGAAAAACTGATCGCGTTCGACACCACCTCGCGCAACTCAAATTTGGAGTTGATCGCTTGGGTTGAAGCCTACCTCGCCGTGCGTGGCGTGGAGAGCTGGCGTGTTGAGAACGACGAGGGCTCCAAAGCCAATCTGTACTCCGTGATTGGGCCGATGGTAGAAGGCGGCGTGATCCTGTCCGGACACACTGACGTGGTGCCCGTAGACGGGCAGCCATGGTCTTCGCCACCCTTCACGCTGACCGAACGCGACAACCGCCTCTATGGCCGAGGCGTCGCCGACATGAAGAGCTTTATCGCCGCCTCCCTCGCCCACGTCGACACGGCAGTGGCTGCCCCTTTGAAGCACCCGATCATCCTTGCGTTCACTTACGATGAGGAGGTTGGCTGCATCGGGGCACCGCGTCTTGTTTCCGCGATCGCCAAGAAACTGCCCCGGCCGCGCGCAGCAATCATCGGCGAACCAACCGAGATGGCGGTTGTGTCTGGGCACAAGGGGATCGCGACCTTCCATGTGCGCATTACCGGGCGCGAGGCACACTCCAGCCAAACCACACAAGGCGTGTCCGCGATCATGGCCGCTGCGCCGCTTATGAATTTGATCGCCGAAATGGGCACTGAAGCCGCAGCGCTAGCAGATCCAAACTCACCCTTCCTGCCCCCCGGCCCGACAATGACGATCGGCACCATCGAGGGCGGCACGGCAGTGAATATCCTCGCGCGCCACTGCCACTTCGTCTGGGACCTGCGCACCCCTCCGGGCGTCGATCCGATGCAGTTCGTTGAACGCTTCAAAGCAAAGGCCGCAGAGGTCGAAGCGTCCATGCGGGTGATCGCGCCGGAAGCCACTGTAGAAGTCACTCAGCGCTCCTTCAGCCCGGCCTTATCGGTTGTTCCAGACAGCCCCGCCGAACAACTCGTGCGCACCCTCACCGGCGACAATGCGCTGCGTGTGGTCGCCTTTGCCACTGAAGGCGGCTTGTTTCAGGGAGCTGGCTTCCCAACCGTGATCTGCGGGCCCGGATCCATCGCCCAAGCCCATCAGCCAGACGAATGGATCGCATTGGATCAATTGCCCAAAGCCAACCGTTTCCTGGGAAGCTTGATCGACCACCTTTGCCAATAAGGGGCTGCGCCTTGGGCCAAGAGAGCCGATCACAATCGGCGAGGCGGATACCCCACAGCGCCCAGCGCCTCAACGATCTCTTGGGTGTGCTGCGCGTCGCGGGTTTCGATAAGAATATCGAACTCCGCGCCCTTGGCAGGAACATCAAGGGCGAGCCGATTGTGCGCCACCTCAATGATGTTCGCGCCAAGATCGCCGATCACCTTTGAAACTTTTGCCAAAAGGCCCGGGCGGTCATCGCCAATCAACCGCAAGGAGGAAATCCGCCCTTCCCGCACCAAGCCACGAGTCAAAACGCTGGCCAAAAGGCGCGCATCAATGTTGCCGCCACACAAGATCAGCCCCACCCGCTGCCCGGCAAACTTTCCTGGATGTGCCAACAACGCCGCCAGCCCCGCCGCTCCAGCGCCCTCCGCCACGGTTTTTTCCACGTTGGCAAACAGGGCGACCGCTTGTTCCAGGTGCGGTTCATCAACCAACACCACGTCATCCACCAGGGCCTTCGCGATCTGCAGCGGCAATCGGCCAATCTGCTTAACCGCGATCCCCTCCGCGATGGTCTGCCCACCGCACACAGGATCCTCGCCCCGCATTTCGGCATGCAAGGACGGATACATGCGCGCTTCCACGCCAACGACGCGAATGCCGGGCTTCAAGTGCTTGGCCGCAATGGCATTTCCGCTGATCAGGCCGCCACCGCCAACCGGAATCACCAGCATGTCCAGATCGGGCGCCACACGCAGCATTTCGGCAGCGATCGTGCCCTGTCCCGCGATGATGGCCGGGTCGTCGTAGGGGTGCACAAATGTCAGCCCCTCGCGCTCTTTGACTTGATAGGCATAAGTGGTTGCGTCCGCAAAGGTTTCGCCATGCAACAAGACGCGCGCGCCATGCTTGCGCGTGTGTTCCACTTTGGTGAAAGGCGTGCCGAGCGGCATGACGATGGTCACCGGCACGCCAAGTCTTGCCCCATTGTAGGCAACCCCTTGGGCGTGATTGCCCGCCGACACCGCGATCACGCCGGTCCGCCGCTCGCCTTCGCTCAGCTGCACCAAACGATTGTAGGCACCCCGCTCCTTAAAGCTGGCGGTAAACTGGAGGTTTTCGAACTTGATCCAAACCTGTGCGCCCGTGATGTCAGACAAAGTCCGCGAAAGGCGCATCGGTGTGTGTTCGATCTGGCCCTCCAATCGCTTGGCGGCGGCTTCGATGTCGGCGAACGTGACGGGCAAGGAGCCCGCGCGGGGTGCGGATTGTGCTGGCATGAAGTGACGTTAGCTGGCGTGTTCCTTGATGGGAAGCCGCCCCGCCATCGCTGGGGCAGCCAAGCCCCGTAACACGTCCACCCGCCGCATCAACTTTCCAGGCGCGCTCGCCACTTTTTCCACAGGTGCGCGCTCCAGAATGGCGCGGGCCTGATATTGCGCCGACCGCAGCGCCAGCGACCACGAAGGCTGCCCAATCGTGCCCCAGCCCAACTGCCGCAAAGGCTCAGCGAACTCGCGTTTGTATCGATAGTCACCGATGCCGAAATCGACCTCGACAAAGCCGTTGTTTGCAGCCCACTCGACAAGAAAGCGCGTCAGCAAAACGCCTGGCGAATACGCTTCAAAGCCGCCGTCGTGCCCGATCAGCCAGGCATGAAGAACGCTACCGGATCGCAAAAGATAGTGCGCCGCCACCAGCGTGTCGCCCCGTGTCATGGTGAACAGCGCGCCGCCAAAAGACGCATCTTGGGAGTCAAAAGACCGATAAACGACCTCTCGAACCCAAGGCGTCGCCCAAACCAGCGGTTGCCCCGTCCGCCGGCATTGATCCGTTTTCCATTCCAAAAGCGCGGTTAAGTGCTCGCGGCTGTTGGAACAGGCTTGAAACACAACATCAGGATGCTCGCGCATCAACTTGCGGCGTTTGCGGTCCTGTTGACGAACGGTCTCCTGGCGGCGCTCGCGCATGCGCTCCAAATAGGCCAAAGGCCCCATGCTGAGGTCAGCAACCCAGCTCGCCTGCGCGCCCTGCAGCGCACCGGCAAAGGCGCTTTGGTCCAATGGCACATTAACCAAATCCACCCGACCCACGCGTAGCGCGCGGCACAGGTCACGATGGTCAAAGATCAACCGCTGCTCTGCCACGAGGCCCTGGTAGTCGCTTAAGGGCGTTCCAAGGCCAAGGGCCGCAAACCGCGATATGCCTTGCACGCCGAGGTATCCAACGGTGGCCGCGCCATCCATCAGAACGGCCACCCGCGCGTCAGGACGCACCTCCCCCATCAGGCGAGCGAACGCGCCAGAGTAATAGGGGCTAGTCAAGCTGCCGTTGGCGCTGCGCAGGTTCTCCCACGCCACAACGTCACTTGCACCGAGCTCCCGCGGATGAACCGCCTCAATCCGCAACGAATGGCCCCCAATTAGGATTAAGCGACGCTTACCATGCAGGTAACGCGCCAACCCCCTAACGGGTCAGATTTAGCTGGAATATGCGTTGGAAGAAAAGCGTTTCAGCCTCTCTTTGTGCTTCCTGATTTGGCCGTTTCGCAAAACCATGCCCCTCGTCCGCAGCAACCAAGGTCCAAACTTCACCGCGGTTTTCCCGGACAGCCGCCGCCACTTGCTCGGCCTCTGACAAAGGCACACGCGGATCGTTGGCCCCATGGATCACCAACAATGGGCGGGAAACCTCGTGAATTCGGCTCAGCGGCGAGATGCGTTCCAGCGTCGCCCGCATCGCGGGGTCACGCTCGTCACCGTATTCAACCCGTCGCAGGTCCCGCCGATATCCAGAGGTATTCTCCAGGAACGTCACAAAGTTGGAGATCCCAACAATGTTCACGCCCCCCGCCAACCGATCATTGAAGTGCACCATGGACGCAAGAACCATGTAGCCGCCATAGGACCCGCCATAAACAGCGACGCGGCTGTCATCTAGCTCAGGCCGCGCCGCGATCCAATCGAGCGCCGCCCCAATATCGCGAACCGAGTCCTCCCGCTTTTCCGCATTATCCAGCGCGAGGAAAGACCGTCCGTAGCCAGAAGACCCCCGCACGTTCGGCACCAACACGGCCACGCCCAGTTCGTTCACCCAATACTGCACCGTGGAAGAAAACGTCGGCCGCGATTGCGCCTCTGGCCCCCCGTGGATCGAAACGATCACCGGGAAGTTCCCGCCGCTCGCTGGGCGATAGTAAAAGCCGCTGATTTCGCGCCCGTCAAAGCTGGTCCAGGTCACAAGCTCGGGCGCCACAAATCGAGACGGGTCAAGGCCACCCACTTCGCTTTGCGTCCAACGCGTCAGTTGGCGCGACCGCAGGTCGTAGGTGTAGGCATCGCCGGGCGCGGTTGCCGCGTTCACGGTGAAGCCAAGCCGGCGGCCGGCATCGTCAAACTGTACGCCGCTCACAACCGAAGGCGGCAGATCCACCTGGTGCGTGGTTCGCCCCGCGCGCGCGTCGATGATGGATAGCCGGGATTGACCCGCTTCGTTCACGCTCAGTGCAATCCGCCGGCCGTCGCGGGACTGGTCAAAACTCTCCACATCCCAGTTGAGGTTGGGGGTCAGCACGGTACGGGCCCCGGTTGTCAGGTCGATCCGCACAAGGCGTTGATACTCGCTACCCTCGTCGCTGGTGAGAATGATCGCCCGACCATCGGGCGTAAACTCGCCACCGTCATAAGAGACGCGCAGATCAGGCGTGATTTCACTTAACGCACCGCTGGCCACATCCAGGATAAACCGCCGACTATACGCCACCGAGATCGATTGTCCGATCAGCAGCTTGCTGCCATCCGCGCTGAAATCGAGCGGCCCAACCGCACCCTCGCCCTGAAGCAAGCGCCGCGGTGCAGCTGGCGCAGCTGGATCAGCGATCATGATGTCGTAGTTTGGTGATGCCGCGGGAACCTGCGCCCACGCCACCATCTGTCCGTCATCGCGCCATACAGCGCTCTGATTGCGTGTGCCGGGGGTGGTAAACTGGTTCACTTGACCGGTGGTCAGGTTCTGCAAGAAGCCGCCGAAGTTTTCATCCCCGCCAGCATCACGGGCAAAAAGGAAGGCGTCCCCGTTGCCTGGCCGCACCGAAGCACCACCGACCGGCTCATCGAAAAAGGTCAGCTGGGTGCGTGCGCCCATCGGCTGAGCCACGCGGTGTACTTGGGTGGCGTTGCCAAACCGCGTTGCGATCAATATCCCGCCATCGGGCAGGAAGTCCAAAAACCCGGCCGCGCGCGTGTTGACATATTGGCGCAAACGTTCCCGGACGGCCGGCGGCGTTTGTGGCACATTTTCAAAGCGCAACGCCCCCTGGGTACGCACGTCGACCGGACCCGGTCGCGCCGCGGCCACAGGAGCAGGATCGGCCCAAGCGACGCCCAAAGTCAAAGCCAGACAAGCCGCGGCAGCGAGAGTTTTCAAGCGCAATTCTCCTAAACTTGGCATCAGGCGGGATCGTATTCCGCAACCCAATGCCCAGGTGCGGCTTCCTTCATTTGAGGCTGATACTGTTCAGCATCCGCATCGTCGATCAGCTTGGATTTCATGAACCGCAGCGTGGCGCGCCGGTCGAGGGGGCTAGGCAGATCGCCGTCCAGCCGCACGCGCTCCTTTGAGCGCGCGACAACCGGATCAGGTTCCGGAGCCGCAGCCAAAAGCGCACGCGTATAGGGGTGCTGCGGGTTCTTGAGAATGACGTCTGAAGGGCCAAGTTCCACCGCCCGCCCCAGATACAACACCATCACCCGGTGGCTGATCTCCTTCACCACCGCAAGATCGTGGCTGATGAACAGCATTGTCAGCCCCAGATCCTTCTGAAGTTTGATCAGCAGGCGCACGATCTGGGCTTGAATGGAAACGTCCAGCGCGCTCACCGCTTCATCACACACGACAAACTTGGGCTTCAAGATCATCGCCCGAGCAATGCCCACCCGCTGGTTTTGCCCGCCAGAAAGCTCGTGCGGATAGCGATTGAGCAGCGCCGGATCGAGGCCAACTTGCGTCATCATCTGACGCACCATGTCGTCGCGTTGCAGGCGGTTCAGCTCCGGCCTGAAACCCCGCAAGGGCTCTGCGATCGAGGCACCGATCGACATCCGCGGATCAAGACTGGCCAGCGGGTCTTGGAAAACGATCTGCAAGTCACTGCGGGCTTCGCGAATGGCTTTTTTGTCGCCGGCGTTTAAGCCAGCGCCCAAGAAGCCAACGGAGCCCGCGGTTCGTGGCAACAGCTGCAAAACCGCCCGCGCTAAAGTAGACTTCCCACACCCGCTTTCACCCACAATGCCAAGCGTTTCCCCAGAGAGCAGCGAAAAACTCACCCCATCCACGGCCCGCAATTGTTTGGTATGGCCAAACAGTCCGCCTTCGATGTGGATCGGGAAATGGACCTTCAGGCCATTAACCTCGATCAGGGGGTTGCCAGGCGTCGGCGGCGCGAGATCAGCGCCCGCCCGCGCCCCGGTAATCCGAGGCACCGCCGCCAACAGCATCTTTGTGTAGTCGTGGCTGGGCGCAGAAAACAGTCGATCAACCTCGCCCGTTTCCACGATCTCCCCTTTGCGCATCACGATCACGCGCTGCGCCATCCGGGCGATCACCCCCATGTCGTGCGTGATCAAAGCAACCGCAGTGTTTGTTTCGCGCCGCAAGTCTTCCATCAGGTCCAGGACCTGCGCTTGCACGGTGGCATCTAGGGCCGTGGTTGGCTCGTCAGCGATCAGCAGCGCTGGTTCCGCCATCATCGCCATGGCAATCATCACCCGCTGGCGCATCCCGCCGGACAGCTCGTGCGGATAAGCACGAAGCCGGCGCGATGCTTCCGGGATGCGCACCTTTTCAAGCCACAGCACACTTTTTTGCCGCGCCGCTTCACCGCGCAGACCAAAATGCTGGCTCAGCACTTCGCCCATTTGCTCTTCAATGCGCAGGTGAGGCGTCAGCGCGGTGAGCGGGTCTTGAAACACCATCGCCACTCTGCGACCGCGCAGGGAATTCAGCGTGTGCCGACGGGCGTTCAAGATCTCCTGCCCGTCAAACATGACAGACCCACTGGCCCGCCCGTTCTGCGGCAGGAGCCCGAAGGCCGCCAAAAACGTTTGGCTCTTCCCCGATCCGCTTTCCCCAACGATTCCGAGGCACTCGCCCGCGGCGATGTCGAGAGAAATACCCCTAACAGCTTCGATAGCGCCATCTGGCGTCTCGAAGGTCACGCGCAATTCGTTAATCTGCAGCAAGCTCATGGCAACACGATACAAGCGGCGCAAAGCGTCGCAAGTCGAAAGCCCAGCACAAACGTGTCAAGAAACGGCTCCTTAACCCACTGCGTGGAAAAGACGGACGCTCAAGGTGTCCAAAATGTTCGACGCAATCAACAGCCGGCTTTCAATTTCTCAGCGCATGGTGGCCGTAGGCGGCACGATGTTGGTGCCCGTCGGGCTGTTGGGCTGGTTGTTTTGGGCCCAAAGCAACAAAGACATCTCATTTGCCGAAAAAGAGCTGGATGGCGTGACCTACCTCCAGGCTGCTTGGCCAGCCGTTTCAACGGCCGCGACCGGTGAAAACCCTGGTGCGGGCGATATTGCTGGCCTGCGTGCGGCGATCGAACCGGGCGCAAATGTGGTAGGCAGTGGCGAAGCGCAGGCCCTGGTCGGCGACCTCTCCGAAGGCGATCTCGCCGCCGCGCGCAGCCTGCTCACCAAGATCGGCGACGGTTCAAACCTCGTCCTCGATCCAGACCTAGACTCCTTTTATTTGATGGACGCCGCGGTCTTCAAACTGCCCGACCTTGCTTTGGCTGCCCACACATTCGCCAGTCAGGTCGAAGCCGCAGCAAGCCAAACCGACCTCAGCTTCGACCAACGCGCAAACATCGTCATCGCGTTCGGGCAGTTGGAAGCGGCCTACAATGCGTCGCAAGGCTCGCTTGATGCCGCCGGCACCTCCAGCAAAGACGGATCTGTGACCCAGGCGATGTCCAGCCCCCGCGGAACGCTTTCCGCCGCATGGTCCGGGTTCCAAGCTGCAGCCCAAGGCATTGTCGCCAATGTCGGCACAACCGGCCAGGTTGGCAGCACTGCCGATTTGGCGCGCGAAGAAGCTGGCTTTCACCGCGCAGTCTCTGCCACCTGGACCGCCAGTGCTTCGGATCTGGAAAGACTGCTTGAGACCAGAATCGATGGTTTCCAGAGCAAGTTGTATGGCAACCTCTTGATCGCTTTGCTTTCGCTGCTCGCCGCAGGCGGCATGATGGCAGCCGTGTCACGCGGCTTGTCTGGCCGGATTTCGCGGCTGGTCGGAGCGATGGATTCCTTACGTGCTGGCGACCTCTCGGTCGAAGCCCCCTACCAAACCGACAAACACGAAACCGGCAAGATCGCCGCCGCGGTCCACGCGTTCAAGCAAAGCCTGATCGATAACGCCAATCTGCAATCCGAGCAAGCCGATCAACGCGCGACCGCTGCGCGTCGTGCCGAAATCATCTCAATGGCCGATTCGTTCGAGCGCTCCGTGGGCGAAGCAATCGACACCGTTGCTTCCGCGGCAACAGAGCTTCAGGCCTCCTCTGCGTCTCTCATGGGCGCAGCCGACACGGCCGCCGAAAACGCCAAGGCCGCCGCCGGCGCATCAAATCATAGCTCGGTGAGCGTCCAGACCGTTGCCGCCGCGTCCGAGGAATTGGCCGTCACAATCTCAGAGATTGCACAGCAAGCGTCGCAATCCGCCCGCATTGCCAACGATGGCGAAGCCCGCGCCCACGGCGCGTCAGCGCGAATGGCAGATTTGTCCGCCGCCGCTGAGCGCATCGGGGCCGTGGTGCAACTGATTTCCGACATCGCCGCCCAAACCAATCTGCTGGCGCTGAATGCCACGATCGAAGCCGCCCGCGCCGGCGATGCTGGCCGCGGCTTTGCGGTCGTCGCGTCGGAAGTGAAGTCCTTGGCCGAGCAGACCGCCCGCGCCACCGAAGACATTCGCGGCCACATTGAAGGCGTGTCCGCCGCCACGGGAGAAGCCGTTGCGGCCATCGAGGGCGTCAACGGCGCGATCAGCGAAATGAGCGGCATTGCCGGCGCGATCGCCGCGGCTATCGAAGAGCAAATGGCCGCCGTTCGCGAAATCTCAAGCCGCGCGGCGGAAGTGGCGAGCGCGACAAGCGAAGTCACGCAAGCAGTCTCAACGGTTTCTGAAACGGCCGGCGAAACCGGCGCCGCCGCCAGTCAATCCCTGGGTGCCGCCGAGGAACTGGCGAGACAAGCGGTTTCGCTCAAATCTGCCGCGCATCAATTCTTGCATCAGATCCGAACAGCTTAACGCGCAGCAACAAGCGTCACACGGTCTTGCACTATGGTCGCGCGGTTTTGCTCGACCTTGGCAACTAGATCAACGCGACTGGCTTATACAGCCTGCGCGGCGTGCGCCGTCCAATGCCGCTTGTCGCTCACATCAATCATGATGATCGCAATCCCAATCAGCAGCTGCGCACCCAAAATGATCAAGTTGGCGGTCAGCAGGGTGGGTTCCTGCAGGTTGGCGAGCATTTGGTTAAACAGCTCCGCCGGCGGTTTGCCGCCGATATCAGTAGCGATCCCGGCCACAGACCGCAGCGCCAAAAGGCACAGAAAGCCTAACAACCAAGCCATAAACGCTTGCGTGCGTCGCACCAGGCGAACCAAAGCGATCACAAAAAAGAAAAGAGCGGCCAGCGAAAGAACCACCTCAAGCGTGGACGTGGCCCGCACAATCGCGGTGGCGTTGCGCGCGAGGCCCTCAAGCGCAGGCCCAACAACATCCCCTTCGAGCAGCAACGCGATTGGCAAGCCTGCGGCGCTAAGCATCCACAGGACCTGAACAAACAGGACCGCGATCACTAAAATTCTAAGCAGCCACATCGCCGCCTCCCATGGACCGCTTCTGCGACCGAATGATACATGCCGGCCGCAGCGCCGTCATGACAGTACGCCAGAATGGCGCAACCCTGCCAATACACACAGACAACTCGCCAAGCCAACGAGGCCCGCGATCTCGCTGGCCCGCTCGCCTGGAGTCAAGTGGTTAAGGAAGTCTCGCCGGCCCTTCCAGCTGAAAAATGCAGCGGATTCTGCAGTTAATGCCGCTCCAAAAAGACTAAGCGCCCAGCCGGATTTGTCGCTTAACGCGGCCACTGCCGCTAAATAAAGCACCAAAGCCAACACCAACACGGCTAGGCGTGGCCCCTTGGCATATGAACCAAGCAGGCCGACATACCTAGAAAGATCAGGCATTTCCGCGGGGATCTGACCCACAGATCGTGTCAAAAGCCAAAGCGCAAGGGCACCAAACACCACATAAAGGCTCAAGCCCGCCATCACCAGAACAACGGCGAAGTCCGCCATGGGTGTCCCTCGCGGGTCAGACGCGCCTATAGGTCCAACAACATCCGTTCAGGATCCTCAAGGCCTTCCTTGACCCGAACCAGGAACGTGACGGCTTCCTTCCCGTCGACCAAGCGATGGTCATAGCTCAAAGCCAGGTACATCATCGGCCGGATCACCACCTGCCCATTCACCGCCATCGGCCGGTCTTGAATCTTATGCATCCCTAAGATCCCAGACTGGGGTGCGTTCAAGATCGGCGTGCTCATCAGTGAGCCATAGATGCCGCCGTTGGTGATCGTAAAAGTCGCACCCTGCAATTCTTCGATCTTCAGCGTGCCTTCGCGCGCCTTTGCGCCAAGCTCGCCAATTTCCTTTTCGATTTCCGCCATCGACTTGCGATCGGCATCTCGCACCACCGGCACCACCAACCCACGGTCGGTCCCCACAGCGATGCCCACATCGTAGAAATTCTTGTAAATGATGTCGTCGCCATCGATTTCAGCGTTAACCGACGGGATTTCCTTCAGGGCCGAAACGCAGGCCTTCACGAAGAAGCTCATGAAGCCGAGCTTCACGCCATGCTTTTTCTCGAACCCGTCTTTGTATTTGGTCCGCGCTGACATCACCTGGCCCATGTCCGCCTCATTGAAGGTGGTGAGCATGGCGGCGGAATTCTGAGCCTCCTTGAGGCGTCTTGCGATCGTGGTGCGCAAGCGGGTCATGCGAACCCGCTCCTCGCGCGCATCAAGGGCCCGCGGCACGCTGGCTGGCTTCACCGGGGCGGGCATGTTTGCCCGCGCTTCAATCGCGGCGACCGCGTCGGACTTCGTCACAAGGCCGTTCTTCCCAGAGCCTTGAATCGAACTCGCGCTCATCCCCGCCTCTGCGGCAAGTCTTTGTGCAGAGGGGGCCACGGCTGGCGAGGGCGTCGCGGCGGGGGCGATAGCCGGTTTTGCAGGGGTCGCGGCGGGGGCAGCTGCCGCCGGGCGCACTGCCGCGCCATTGCTAAGCCGACCAAGCAGGGCACCGATCCCAACGGTCACGCCTTCGCCCGCCACAATATCCGCCAACACCCCAGCGCTTGGCGCGGACACTTCGACGGACACTTTGTCTGTCTCCAATTCCACCAAGACATCGTCCTTCGCCACGGCTTCCCCTGGCTTTTTCAGCCACTTCGCCACGGTGGCCTCCGAAACAGATTCACCCAGTGTTGGCACTATGATATCGGTCATTTCAGGCTCCTGCGGCCGCAAGGACTGGCCCTGCGCGCCTTACCGCATCAAATCAGGTTTAGGCAAAAGCGTCCGCGAGGAACGCTTCTAACTCTTTGACATGCTTGGACATAAGGCCCGCCGCAGTCGACGCCGAAGCGGGTCGCCCCACATAGCGCGCCCGCTTCGCCACCCCATTCAACTTATCTAACGTCAGCTCAATCCAGGGATCGACAAATGTCCACCCGCCCATGTTCTTGGGCTCTTCTTGGCACCAAACCAATTCCGCCTCAGGAAAGCGTGCAAGCTCTGCCGAAAGCGACTTGATGGGCCAAGGGTAGAACTGTTCCAAGCGCAAGATGTAAACGTCGTCAACGCCTCGCTTCTCGCGTTCTTCCAAAAGGTCGTAATAGACCTTGCCGCTGCACAGGATAACCCGCCGGATTTGGGCGTCGGCTTGCAGCTTTGTGGTTGTGATCGCATTGTTCATTTGCGCATCGTCCCACAGCACGCGGTGGAAAGACGTGCCCTGCGCCATCTCCGACAACGTCGAAACGCAGCGCTTATGACGCAGCAACGACTTCGGACTCATCACAACGAGCGGCTTGCGGAAATCGCGATGCAGCTGCCGACGCAAAACATGGAAATAATTGGCCGGCGTGGTGCAGTTCACCACCTGCATGTTGTCTTCCGCACACGCCTGCAAAAACCGCTCAAGACGCGCTGAGGAATGCTCCGGGCCCTGACCTTCGTACCCGTGCGGCAGCAGCATCACCAGGCCGCTCATCCGCAGCCATTTCCGCTCCCCCGAAGAGATAAACTGGTCAATGACCACCTGCGCACCGTTCACGAAGTCGCCAAACTGCGCCTCCCAAATCGGCAACGTCTTTGGGGCTGCAAGGCTAAAGCCATACTCAAACCCGAGTACGGCTTCCTCCGACAGCAAAGAGTCGATCACTTCGTATTGGGCCTGACCGGGACGAATGTTGTTCAAGAACGTGTATCGAGCCTCGGTAGACTGATCCACCACATGCGAGTGGCGATGGCTGAAAGTGCCGCGCCCACTGTCCTGGCCCGACAGTCGGACGGGGTAGCCCTCGTCCAGAAGCGACGCGAACGCCAAGTGCTCGCCCAGCGCCCAATCCACCCCCTCACCCGTGTCGACCGCCTTGCGGCGTGCCTCGATAACGCGGCGAAGGGTCTTATGCGCATCGACGGTGTCTGGGATGGTGGTGATGGCCCGGCCAAGCTGCTTCAGCTTGTCCAGCGCTACGCCGGTATCGCCGCGACGATCCTCCCCGTCCGGCGCGACAGACAATCCCGTCCAAATCCCGTCCAGCCAGTCGGCTTTGTTGGGTTTGTAGGCTTTGCCAGCCTCAAACTCGCGGTCCAAGAAGCCATCAAATTGATCCATCCAGCCCTGCACGTCGGCCGCGGTCACAATGCCTTCCGCCACCAGACGCTGCGCGTAAATCTCCCGCGTTGGGCGCTGCTGGCCGATTTGCTTGTACATCAGGGGTTGAGTGAATGAAGGGTCGTCGCCCTCATTGTGGCCAAATCGGCGATAGCAGAACATGTCGATGACAACGTCCTTGCCAAACAACTGCCGATACTCGGTCGCGACCTTGGCGGCGAAAACGACAGCCTCCGGATCATCGCCATTGACGTGGAAAATCGGCGCCTGAACCATCAAGGCCACGTCAGAAGGGTAAGGTGACGAGCGGGAATAACGCGGGCTGGTGGTAAACCCGATCTGGTTGTTGGCAATAAAGTGGATGGTGCCGCCTGTCCGGTAGCCCTTGAGCCCCGAAAGCGCGAAACACTCCGCAACCACGCCCTGGCCCGCAAAAGCCGCGTCGCCATGGATCAACAGCGGCATGACGGTGGAACGCAGCGCCTTGAGATCCTCCCCTGGCTCATGCGTCTGGATCGCACTCTGTTTGGCCCGCACGCGCCCCAACACAACCGGGTTCACGATCTCTAGGTGCGAAGGGTTCGCAGTCAAGCTTAAGTGCACCTGGTTGCCGTCAAAGGCCCGGTCCGAAGAAGCCCCCAAATGGTACTTCACGTCTCCAGAGCCCATCACGTCTTCAGGCGTGGCACTACCGCCCTGGAACTCATGGAATATCACTTGATAAGGCTTGCCCATCACCGCGGCCAAAACGTTGAGCCGACCACGGTGGGCCATGCCAAACACCATTTCAGTCACGCCCATGGCACCGCCGCGCTTGATGATCTGCTCAAGCGCCGGGAGCATGGCTTCGCCGCCATCGAGGCCAAACCGTTTCGTGCCGGGGAAGCGCTTATGCAAAAAGCGCTCGAACGCCTCCCCTTCGATCAACTTCTTAAGGATCGCTTTCTTGCCGTCATTGGTGAAGGCGATAGACTTGTCCGGCCCCTCGATCCGCTCTTGGATCCAGCTCTTTTCTGTCTGATCCGTAATGTGCATGAACTCGACACCGACGGTCCCGCAATAGGTCCGCCGCAGGATGTCAACCATCTGTCTGACGGTGGCGTTTTCTAGCCCCAGGACTTTGTCGATAAAGATTGGGCGGTCCCAGTCCGCTTGCCCGAAGCCATATGATGCCGGGTCCAGCTCCGGATGATCGGTTGGCTGTTCGATCCCCAAGGGATCAAGCGTCGCCGCCAAATGGCCGCGCGCGCGAAAGGCACGGATCATCATCAAGGCGCGAACACTGTCGCGGGCCGCAGCCTGCACGTCTTGGACCGTGGCCTTTGGCAAGCGCGCCTGTAGCTTCTTCTCAAAAGTGTCAGTCAGCGCCGCCCAATTCCCATCCAAAAGGGCCGTGGCTTCGGTAGCGCGCGGTAGCGCGATGTCGGGTCGGTACCAGCTTGGCCCTTCCGCCGCGCGTCGAACATTCTCGGGCGAATCCCGCAACCCCTCGAAAAACGAGCGCCAGCTTGCCTCGACCGAGTTGGGATCGTCCACAAACCGCGCATACATTTCTTCCGCGAACACAGCGTTCGCGCCTGAAAGGAAACTGGTTTCAAGGAAAACTGCGTTCGGAAGGCTTCGGCCGTCGTCCGCCATGGTGTCGCTCGTCCTGGATTGCGTCGCGCGGAAAACACGCGACTAGCGGTGAGGAGGGAAGCAGACACCTCCCACCCTCGAATTAAGCATCTTCTACGCGCGCTCGCGCGCGGGGTGAAGGCGCCAATCACAAGACTTTTTAGGTAGGGCTTTGGCCTCAAAATATAAGTCTTGAAGCAACGAGAATGACCAAAAACCAAACGCCGCAGCGCAACGCAAGAAGCACCCGGCTAGGCTTGCCAAGCCCAAAACAAAAAATTTATCGAAGCGGTAAGCGGCCTTAAGGCTGGATGTATCCAAAACCCTATCCGCGCAGAACTTCCGTCATGGTTCGCCCGATGGCGGCCGGGTGGGGCGCCACGCGAATACCGGCGGCTTCCATCGCCGCGATCTTGCTTTCGGCATCGCCCTTGCCGCCAGAAATGATCGCGCCCGCATGCCCCATCCGCCGTCCCGGCGGAGCCGTGCGTCCGGCAATGAAGCCGACCATCGGCTTCTTTCGGCCCTTCTTGGCTTCGTCGATCAAGAATTGGGCAGCTTCTTCTTCCGCGGATCCGCCAATTTCACCGATCATCACGATCGCCTGCGTCGCCGCATCGCCGAGGAACATGTCCAGCATGTCGATGAACTCGGTTCCCTTCACAGGATCGCCGCCAATTCCCACGGCGGTTGTCTGGCCAAGACCTTCGTTCGTTGTTTGAAAGACCGCCTCATAGGTGAGCGTGCCGGATCGCGAAACGATCCCGATGGAGCCCTTTGAGAAAATTGAGCCTGGCATAATGCCGATCTTGCACTCGTTCGGCGTCAGCACGCCGGGGCAATTAGGGCCGATTAACCGGCTTTTGCTGCGATCCAGCTTCGCCTTGACCCGCACCATGTCCAAAACCGGGATGCCTTCCGTAATGCAGACGATCAAAGGAATTTCAGCATCAATCGCCTCTTCGATCGCCGCCGCCGCGCCTGGCGGCGGCACGTAAATCACGGTGGCATCAGCCCCAGCCTGGGCCTTGGCTTCCGCCACGCTGTTGAAAACCGGTAGTCCCAAATGGGTAGTGCCGCCTTTACCTGGGCTTACCCCGCCTGTCATCTTCGTGCCGTACGCCACAGCCTGCTCGGAGTGGAACGTGCCGTTCTTGCCAGTGAAGCCTTGGCAGATCACCCGGGTCGAAGAGTTAACAAGTATGGACATAGGGCCCCCAATGGCGCGCGGTCAGTAATTTCACATGTTGCCATAGCCACGCGCATCGCGTCGCACAAGGCAGGTTCGACGAAGCATCCGCCTTGCCGCAGCGTTCAGCCCCACCAAGCGCTTGTCACGGGCCTGTCCCCCGGTTAATCCAAGTTAACGATACTCCCGGCAAAGGATGATCAAACCGTGCCAATGGCAACGCACAAAGCGCGAGGTGTGCCATTGCGCGCAGCCATCGCAATCCTTTTGCTGATGTTCGTAACCGGCTGCGTCACCAGCAGTCGCGTTCAAGCGATGCGAGGCGGGCCGCCTCCACCAGACGCAGCAACAATTCTGGTGGTCGCCCCAGACATTCAGCTGTCCATCATGACGGCCGCCGGCCTGCAACAGCCGCGGGCAGACTGGTCGCAACAAGCCAGAAACCACGTCGCAGAAAGCATCGCCGCGCACCTGAGGACGCAAGGTCACACAGCCGTGGCGTTTGCTCCAGAAGACTTGATGGATGGCCGCACCGGACAATTGCTGCGATTGCACGAAGCGGTGGCAAGCAGCATTCTTCTGTCGCACTACAGCGCCTATCTCCCCCTCCCCACCAAGCGGAACAACTTTTCCTGGACGCTGGGGGATGGCGTCCAAGAAATTGCCGCCGCCTCCGATGCGCCAAACGCGCGCTATGCTTTATTCCTGGTTGGCCGAGGGTCCTACGCCAGTGGTGGCCGGGTCGCCGCGGTGGCCATTGGGGCCGTCTTGGGCGTTGGCCTGCCGATGGGCAGCCAGGATATGTACGTTTCCCTCGTCGACCTGCAAACCGGCAACATCGTCTGGTTCAATTTGGCGCACGCCGGCTCCAGTGACGACATGCGCGAAGCAGACGGTGCACAATCCCTGGTAACCGCCGTGCTCAAGAGTGCCCCCCTGTGAGGCTCGCCCTTGCAGGTTTGGTTCTGGTCGCCAATTTGATCGGCACCGCTGCTTTAGCCCAAGAGACGCCACCCACAGCAACAGCATCAACGCCGCGGCCGACCGACCCCGTCGTTGCCGGGCTGTGGGAAATAGCAGACGACGCCGAGCGCGACGCCCAGCAGTCAGCCGAACGCAACCGGGACCAGACCCTGAACGACTATTTGCGCGGCATCGCCTGCAAAGTCGCGGCGAGCGCATGCGGCGATATTCGCCTGTATGTGATGAACCGCCCCTACTTTAACGCGATGATGGCCCCCAACGGCTACACGGAAATCTGGTCCGGCTTGCTGCTGCGCGCCGAGAACGAGGCGGAGGCCGCCTTTGTGATTGGCCACGAAATCAGCCACTTCACCCAAAGCCATACCCAGCAAATGCAAGAAATCCTGCGCCAACGGTCCAATGCAGCGATGGTGGCCGGAATGGTCGTCGGTGTGATCGCCGCAGGGGCCGCCGCCAACTCACCGAACGCAGCTGGATCCATTTCAGACGTGGCGTCCGGCATCTCCAACATCGTGTACCTCGGCACGCTGGCCTCGCTTTATGGCTTTTCCCGCGACATGGAAGAAGAAGCTGATCGATTGGGCTACGAGCGCGCCCGCGCCGGCGGCTACGACCCTTCGGCTGGCGGCACGCTCTGGCGCGCGCTGATCGCAGAAACGCAGGCATCCGATAGCGCCCGCGTGCGCCGCAGCACCACCCGCGGCTCGATTTTTTCCACCCATCCAGTTTCCACAGAGCGCGCCGCCGCGATTGAAACCCGCGCCGCCGCAGATGGTCAAAGCGGCGAGCTCTTCCGGGATCGATATCGAGAGGCCATTCGGCCGTTCTTGGGCCAATGGCTGAGGGATGACCTTCGTCGCCGCGATTTCGGGCAAACACTCCACTTGATCGCGCGCCTGGGAGCCAACGGCGAAGATCACGGCGTTTTGAGCTACTTTGAAGGCGAGACATACCGACTCCGCCGGAGCGACGGTGACCTCGCCAAAGCCCAGGCGGCCTACACCACGGCAATTACCCACCCGGACGCACCGCCGGAAGCTTGGCGCGAACTGGGCACAGCGCTGTCTCGAACGGGCGACCGCGCGGCCGCCGCCGAGGCCTACACAACGTACTTGGCCCGCGCGCCGGCTGCCGAAGACCGCGCCTTGATCGAGCAAGACATAGCATTATTGCAAACAGCAACGCCAAGCGGTGCCGCCGCGCAAGGGAGGGACGCGCCATGAACCAGGTGTTCAAGCAGCTTGTTTTGGGCCTGGCGTTGTCTGCAGCGCTCGCCGTTTCAGGATGCGCAGGCGGCGTGTCGGCGGTTGGAGAAGGCCCTTATGCGGTCGGCCGAGCCTACAACGTGACCTTGGGGCGAACGTGGAATGATATCTCCAATGTGGCCCCCCAACGCGTCCAAAATCTGCGCCTGCTCACCCTCGAGGGCCCCCTGATCGACCGGCTGTATCTCGCCCACGACATCGCTCCCGGCGCGGGGCTGATCAGGCCGGCAAACCGTGAAGATCGTGTCCCTGTTTATCGGGCAGACATGACCTCGCGCGAACTGGTTGAATTTCTCAACGATACCATCGCCGCTTGGGGCTATACCAACGTGGCAAATGAAGCGCTGCGACCTGCAGATTTTGCGGGCCGTCAGGGCGTGCAGTTTGTTTTCACCGCGCAAACCAAAGAGGGCCTGAATCTAAACGGCAGGGCTGCCGCCGCGGCCCAAAACAGCAGGCTGCAAGCCGTCGTTTATCTTGCCCCGACCGAACACTACTACGCCGCCAACCAAGCCGAAGTGGACGCCATTTTTGCTTCGGTATTGGGTGCGTCGGCACCGCCGCCCGCCCTGCCACCGGCTGCACCAACCACCCCAGACGCCTAGCGCATTTTCAACAAAAATGTCGTCGCGATTTTGTGTCCGAGAGTGCGCTAAATCAGCAGTCTAGACCAACACGCCGAGATTATTGGCGAGATGCGCAAACACCGAAGGCCAAAGACTGCCAGACCAAACCCGCAGCGCCCCACAAACAAGGCCAACACCAAACACGCCGACGATCTGCGTTGGCGGCGGCACGATATCCAAGATCAGCCAACCCGGCACATGAACGGCGAGGAATAAGGCGCTGGCGATCAAGACGCCGGCCAAAGTGCCCATCGCTTCAACCAAGACCGTTTGGATTACCCCGCGAAACACCAACTCTTCCACAAACACGCCAACACCACTCAGGGCCAGCGCCGTCACAGTCAGGGAAGACAAGCGGTGCGTCGGCCCAAACACGAACTGCGATGCCAAAGCCTGCAACCCAAAAACCACCGCAAACGAACCGCAAGCAATCAGAACGATGCGGCCTCGGATTGGCAGCAACCCAAGCCAACGCCATGGCTGAAGCGGGTGTACGATCAGCACGAAGCCAACCGCAGCCCCGCCCCAAAGCGCTGTGCGGGCTAGCGGGCGCAAAGCCTCAGGCACCAATCCAAGGTGCCAGCCGAAATAGGCGTAAGCAGCAATTGCCAAGAAGAACGCGGCCGTAAACCACCAAACCGCGCGCAGCCTGTTCATCCGCTACCAAGCTCCAACATTGGGCATCGACGCCCATGGCTCCAACGGTGGTTTGGCTTTCCCGGCCTGAAGCAGCTCGACTGAAATTCCATCCGGGCTGCGCACAAAGGCCATCTGCCCATCCCGTGGGGGACGATTGATGACAACCCCGCCATCTCTCAACCGCTCGCACGCCGCATAGATGTCGTCTACCTCAAAGGCTAAGTGGCCGAAGTTGCGACCTCCAGTATATTCCTCTGGATCCCAATTGTACGTGAGTTCCACTTCGGGGCTCGGTCGGCCGCTCTCGTCGACGATGTTGCCCGCCGCGCGCAAAAACACGAGGGTAAACCGCCCTGCTTCGCTCTCATAACGGCGAACCTCTTCCAGGCCCAGCTTGTCGCAAAAAAAGTCCAACGCGGCGGGCAAGTCTTTCACCCGGATCATGGTGTGCAGGTATCGCATTTGGTCATCGTCTCTCGGGGTAAATAATAACTGGCGGGGTTGTAGAAGTTTCGCGAAAGTACCAAGTAACGGAGTCATGGTCTGCATGCACAGTCCATGAGCTAGCTGCAATTTTAGCAGACTCATAAAATGATGATCGCG
Organism: Caulobacterales bacterium; assembly: GCA_049314555.1. GTDB lineage: Bacteria > Pseudomonadota > Alphaproteobacteria > Caulobacterales > Aquidulcibacteraceae > REEB509. The sequence continues at coordinate 14,826 of JBMOEW010000002.1, read as the reverse complement.
AAGTAATGCTCCCATCAATTGGCGCATCCTACGATATCATGAAATTGGACAAGTAAAGTCATGACGGTTTCCACACAAACAATTTCCGCGACCGCCGCCGGCTCAGATAGTTTCAAGACATTGACCGCCGCACTCATGGCAGCTGACCTGACCTCGGTTCTTGAAGGCACCGGTCCCTTCACCGTTTTCGCCCCGACCGACGCAGCCCTCGCAAAGGTGCCGTCCGCAACGTTGAGTGACCTTCTCTTGCCAGCCAACAAGGAAAAGCTGGCGAGAATTCTAAAGTTCCACGTCATGTCGAGCAAGGTGATGGCAGCGGATGCGGCCGGGAAAAAGCTTAGCCCTGCGTCAGTTGAAGGCGAAGCCTTGCACGTGGATGGCACTGACGGCGTCCACGTCAACGGTGCCAAAGTCTCGATGGCAGACATCAGCTGCTCCAACGGTGTCATCCATGGGATCGACGCCGTCCTGATGCCCAAGGCCTAATCAGGTCAACGGAGGAGCCGCGCACCCTGGCGCAGCTCCTCCCCCTGCCCGCTCGGCACAGCAAGGCCAGCACATCAAGCCGCCTTTGACATCACCATGTTGCGCAAGCCACCCTCATAGGACTCGAACCGAGGGGGCCATTGTGGGCAAAGAGCGCGTATTGGCGTTTAGCGACGGCGTGATTGCGATCATCATCACGATCATGGTGTTGGAGCTGCACCCGCCAGAAGCACCAACCCTGTCCGCGCTCTGGCAAGTCGCCCCCACCCTGCTAAGCTACATCCTGAGCTTCTTGAACGTTGCGATCTATTGGAACAACCACCACCACATGATGCACACGGTGCATCGTGTGAACGGGGCCATCCTTTGGGCCAACATGCATCTCTTGTTTTGGCTCTCGCTGGTCCCCTTTACCACGGCTTGGATGGACGAAACAGGCGGCGCGGCCGTCCCCACAGCCCTCTATGCCGCTAGCTTCCTGGCACCAGCCATCGCCTATATGCTGCTCCAGCGAGCGATTATCTCTGAACACGGACATGATCACACCCTGGCCCGCGCCGTCGGCAAGGATTGGAAAGGCAAAGCGTCTCCCATCGCCTATGTTCTGGGCATTCCGGCTGCATTCATCAGCCCCTGGATTACCTGGGCGCTGGTGGCCCTGGTCGCGTGCATCTGGTTGATGCCCGATCGCCGCATAGAGCGCGAGATAAGTGACCACTAGCCAAACTTCCGCGCCAACCCGTCTAGCTTCTGGGCGGAACAGGCCCTACAAGGCCCTTCATCACAGAGGAAAGAATTCGTTTTGTCGAAGCATAGCCCAAGCCTGACCGACCGCGCAGCCGCCGCAGCAAAGGCCAAACAAGCCCAATTGGCTCAATTCCGTGAGCGGACAGAAGCAAGAGCGGCGATTGATCCTGCAGTGCGCGCCGCCAAAGCCAAGGCACAAGACGAGCGCGAAGCACGCAAAGCCGCGGAAGCCATCGCGCGACGCGAAAAAATTAAGGCAGAGGCTGAAGAAAAGCGCATCAAAGCCGAAGAGCGCCGCTTGGCTGCTGAAGCCGCCGTTGAAAACGAAAAAGTTGACACCGAAGCGCTCAAGGCCGCCCAAAAAGCGGCGCGCGATGCCCGCTACGCAGCGCGCAAAGCGCGCAAGTAGGCGTTTCGGTCAGTTCAGATCCCGGCGAAGCGAGCAACCCACAGTCAAGTAAACGGTCGGACTTGCACTCAAAGTCCGGCCAAAAACCGGGCCAAGGCGCTGCGCGTTGCGTCAATCACACCCAACTCATTGAGGGTGGCCACCACCCCAAGCAGCCCTGCTGTCAGCGACACAGGCGCAATTGACCCGTGCCATGCAGGCAGCACTTCGCCGCGCGCTGTCCAGGTCAGCGTGCAAGGCCGGTCGACCAGTTTTCCGACACTCGCAGCGTCGAAAGGGCTCACCTCGAACCACCGGGCGCTGCGTTCAGTAGGCCGCACGCTTCGGCTAGCGCCGGAGCACGAAAACGTCACTTCAAGCTCCGGAAGCTCTGCAAACCGGCGCGGAAACACCACCCGCAGCGTTTTGCGTTTGGTCGACGATTGGGCAACCCCGGTTTGTTCGATCACCTTGCCCATCGCCACCCCCGATGCTGAAGTTGTTGGCGGTTAGGCGCGCACCGCCGCCACGATCTTCCGTGCCGCGTCTTCCAGGTCATCTGCCGGGATGACGTTCAGGCCGCTCTCCCTGATGATCTGCTTGCCAAGCTCAACGTTGGTCCCCTCCAAACGCACCACCAGTGGCACGTTCAGTCCCACCGACTTCACCGCTGCAATTACGCCGTTTGCGATCACGTCGCACTTCATGATCCCGCCGAAGATATTGACGAGGATGCCCTTGACCTTCGGATCAGCGGTGATGATCTTGAAGGCGGCTGTCACTTTTTCCTCACTGGCACCGCCGCCCACATCCAGAAAGTTCGCTGGCTCTTCGCCAAACAACTTGATGATGTCCATCGTTGCCATTGCAAGGCCGGCACCGTTTACCATGCAACCGATCGTGCCATCGAGCGCGATATAAGCGAGGTCATACTTTGAGGCCTCGATTTCCTTTTCGTCCTCTTCGCCAAGGTCGCGCATCTCTGCCCATTCTGGGTGACGATAGCCGGCGTTAGAGTCGAAGCTGATCTTGGCATCGAGCAACTTAAGCCGCTGGTCCTTTGTGACGATCAGCGGGTTGATCTCCAGAAGGCTCATGTCCTCCTTAGTGAACATCTCATACAGCTTCTTGACGATCGGCACGCACTCGTCCGCCAACGCACCAGCAAGCCCAAGAGCAGAGGCCACATTCCGACCGTCGCCGTCGGTTACGCCAACGCTTGGATCGATCGAAATGGTGTGCACCCGCTCCGGTGTATCGTGGGCGACCTTTTCGATATCCATCCCGCCATCAGGGCTGGCCACGAAAGAAATCCCACCGGTTGCGCGGTCTACGACCGCAGACAGATACAGTTCCTTGTCGATGTCGCTGCCATCTTCGATGTAGAGCCGATTGACCATCCGTCCCGCTGGGCCGGTCTGCGCCGTGACCAGCGTCGATCCCAGCATCTGCTCCGCATACAAACCCACCTCTTCCGGCTTGAAGGCTAAACGCACGCCGCCCTTCTCGCCGGCTTTGGCTTCTTTGAACTTGCCTTTGCCACGCCCGCCGGCGTGAATTTGGCTCTTCACAACCCAAAGCGGCCCGCCAAGCTTTGCCGCCGCTTCGATGGCTTCCTGGGCGGTGAAGGCGGGAAATCCGGCAGAGACCGGCAGGCCATACTTCCGATAGATCGCCTTGCCTTGATACTCGTGGATGTTCATCGCCGCCCTCATGCGCTGCAAAAACCGTGCGTCGTCTGTATAGGCGGGCTTTGCGCGCCCGCGCAACCACGCCGCCATGCAGATCAGCCTGTTGTGGCGGGCTTAAACGAGCGGCCGCGTCGGACCCGGCGGTGTGAGATCGCCTTCGCCATAGCCCAATTCGGCCGCCGCAACGCTTGTTGGCTGCTTGCCGGCAAACGCGCCTTTCCTGTCGATGGGCGTGGGCCCCCGCGCGCCAAGCCGCCAAAGCATGGCCAAGCCCATGAGAAACAAGGCAGCACCCGCAAACCAAAAAATGCCAGCCGGGCCAAATAAATCGACCACCGGGCCAAGCGCCAACGGGCCAATGATCGAACCCGCCGCCCACACAAACAGCAGGCCGGCAGTCGCCCGCGCCATACTGGTCGGATCGGCCCTGTCTGCCATGTGCGCCGCAGCGATCCCATAGTAAGAAAGCGCGCCAGCCCCATACAGCGCATAAAGGCTTGCTGCCGCAACAAACGGAATCGTGCCGCCCAAAAGCGCCAGTGCGATAGCACAAAGAGCTGCAAAGCCCGCAAGCAGCGCAATCACCAGGCGTCGGTCCATCGAGTCCGACAATCGCCCCGCCGGCCATTGCAACAAAAGCGATCCGATCCAAGCCGCGGCGTAGAAGTCTCGGGCGGTCTCTGGCCCATAAACGGCCGCCGCGTATGTTGCCGAAAGCGCCAACACACCGCCGTTCACAATGCCCGCAGTCATCACGGCAACAACGGCTGCTGGTGCCGTGCGAAACAACGCCCGCAGCGCAAGCGGCTCGGACTTGGGCGGTTCGGGCTGTTCGGTCGCGGTGAAACAAACAGGCACCATCGCCAGGGCGATCAGCGCGGCAGCAACCATCAGCGGCTCCGGCGCTGCCCCATCATGCGTCACCGCCAAAAATGGGCCTGTCGCGAGCGCCGCTTTGGTGCAAACCATGTATACGCCCATTACGCTGCCACGTTCGGACCGCGGAATGGCGCTGTTCATCCAGCTCTCGCTGGCCGCAAACATCAAGGCGATGGCAGCCCCCGTCCCCACCCGCACGGCCATCCAGGCGACGGTGATATCGGCCGCGTGCAGGGTTAAGGTGGCCGCCGCCGCAACCGCCGCACAGGCGGCAAATACCCGGATATGGCCCACCCGCGCGAGCAGCCTTGGCCCTAGCCAAGCTCCGCCCATAAAGCCCGCCGCATAGGCCGCAGCGACGAGGCCGATCCCCGTCGTTGAAAGTCCGTCGGAGGCCATGGCCAAAGGGATATGCACCGCCAGCAAAGACTGCGCGAGTTGCACGATCACGATCGCGACAATCAGAACAAAAACGGTGCGAAGGCTATTCATGGGTCACAGGCGTTGCAGACCCGAGCTTCATATGCAACGGCCGAGATCGGATTGACTTTCGCGTTCGATCAAAGCGTCAGTCTGGCGCGCCGCCGTCGCGCGAGCTGTCAGGCGTGGTCGAACCAGCCTGGGAGATTTTCGATCCGATCGCGATCGCCTCGCGCACGCTGTCCTTAATGTCCTTGTCGTAGATCGCGAAGCCCCACGCAAGAACACCCGCGGCAGCTGCCGCAGAAACCGCCAACAACAGTGAACGCCGATCCACCCGCTGCAGCCGATTTTCGATGTCGCCTTTGGCTTCGGCCGCGAAACCCCGCAGCCACTCCGGCCGGTCAAAGCGCGTCATCACCCGCCCGCTCCAACGCATGATCCGGTAGCGATAGTCGCTCTCTTCCAGTTGCTTGAGGTGCAGCCGCACCATGTCACTCAGCGTAGGAACGTCACCCAGGCTGAGGGCGGCTCGCATGCGCTTTTCCGCAAAGGCCCGCTCCACCAGGAAGCGCTCGAACGGCGTGAACGGCGGATTTTGGTTAGACGTCAAAGCTTTCAAGTCTTCGATCAACGTCCGGGCATCAGCTGGACTTTCGCCGGTCGCTGGATCCTTGATGATCTCATGAGGCGTGCGCCGCTTTTCGTCGTTGGCGTACCAGACCGCATAGAGCGCTGAGGCTTTCTCAAACGCAGGTTTCAGGGCTGCCCGGCGGTCTGGCTTGTGGGCGTGCAGCGCGACATAGCAGCGAAATCGACTTTGCCGGATGATTTCCATGAACAGGGCTTCAAGTTCGCGGAACGATTTCTGCAGCGCGCTTGAGGAATAATGGGTGGCGTGCGTCTCAAGATCGATGCCGGCGACATCAGGGCCAGTGGGACTGGCGGCCACAGGCACCGGCGCATGTTTGAAGGCACTTTCGATGCGGCCCATCAGAAATGCAAAGCGGGTCAGTTGCAAACGGCGTTCATCGCGAAAGCGCACCCGCCAGCTTGCAAAAGGCCACACCACCGCCGCCATGAAACCGATCAATGCTAACGCGATCACGATCACGCTTAAGGTTTCGCGGATGTTGATGGTGCCCTGTTCCATCACCACGAAGAAAGCGAAAAACACCATCCAAGTCGAAAGCATGAACCGAACGACTTGATCGCCGAACAGAGCATAACGAACAGGCAGGCTGGTGCCCTGCTCGTTGAGGAGCCGCCAATAGACGACTTGACCAACCCAATACAACACTTGGCTCATCGCCAAAGCGAGGGCGACTGTTGCCAATACAGACGCGGACTGCCCCTCAAGAGCGCGGGCGGTTACTGCCGCAAAAGCCTGCGTGAAGACAAATGCAGCGAGAAGCAGAAGAAAGCCTAGACCGGCCCAAATCCACGCGCGGAAAAAGGCGCGCTTTCCAAAAAACTCATTTTTACCAAACAGATAAATGCGCGCTTCCCGTTCCTTGAGCTGCTCGACCCATTCGTGAAACGCCTTGTTGGTCTCAACATCAGGCGTGTGGCGTAACCACCAAGCGCGCAGAAACAGCCCACTCGCCCAAAACACCAAGATGCCCAAAAAGTACCCGAGTGGGAACGCATCCAGGTTCCAGTCAAAAAGCTGATCACTGCTCGCAATTAGCCAAAACACGAGGGTCGGCAGAACCACGACAGACAACTGCCGGTTCAGCCAACGCAACGGGTTGGTGTCCACCTTGTGCGTCTTGCCCTCGGCATTGAAACTTGGAAGCACAGTGAGAATGGTGGCGACCAGCCACGCAATCAACAACACCGCAAGGATTGTAGCGCGCAACTGTTAACGCCCCCAATTCACCATCACAAACCTAAATCAGAAAACCCCACATCCTGCGACAACACAACCGCGTCCTGATTGTCCCGCAATTCCATGGTCACTTTCGCCCCGGCCCAATCGATCCGCACAACCCCATAGTTTTCCGCGGTAAACGCCGGGGTGATCATGGTCGGTAGCGCTTCGCTATCGCCCGCCGTCCACGGCATGTTGATGGAACTGGCTGTGAAATCCACCATCCGGTAGGGCCCGCGACCAGCAGGTGCCTCGTTGATCGCAGAGTAGTGCCGATCCCCGGACACGAAAAACACGCCCCGCGCGCCCGTCTGCGCGATCAAGTCGTACATACGTTGCTGTTCGCGTGGGAAATTGCCCCACCGCTCCCATCCGTGGCCCTCGGCGACGATTTGCACGGAAGAAGCGATAATCCGCAAATCGGCAGGCTGGCGCAGTTGTGTCTCCAGCCAAGCCCACTGGGTGGCACCGAGCATGGTGCGAGCCGGATCATCATCCGGCAAATAGCGCTCACGGCCACGAGCGCCGCGCTCATCGGTAGGCCGCAGCGGCGAGCGATTGAAGCGCGTGTCGAGCAAGATCACCTGCAACCGACGCCCGGTCTCTTGCCCAAACACGTAGGCCCCATACACCCCGTCTGTATGCCGTTGAGGACTATCGGCCGGCATGTTCCAAAACCGCTGGAACATCTCAAGCGCGAGGCGGCGTTGCGCAAAGGTCTCCCCGCCTCCGTCGTTGACGCCGAAATCGTGATCGTCCCAAATCGCGAGTGTTGGTCGCGTGCTGACCAATTGGCGAAACTCCGGCTTGCGGGACTGTTGCCAATACGCCGAACGCAGATCGGACAGGACAGGATCCTCCGCCGTCCAACTGCCATATACATTATCGCCGAGAAGCAGTGCCAGATCAGCCGGCTGTGCGGCCATGCGCGCGAGCGCAGGCTGCGGCCGTTCCTCATTGATGCAGGAAGCGAGCGTTAGGGTCGTCACTGTCCCGGTGGGCAGAGCGGGCGAAACCGGCGCGGTCGGAAAGTCCTGCAGGACGCTGGGGGCACTCCAAGCCGCTGGAGGCTGTGGGGCGACCGCAGCGACAGGCGCCGAGCCTGCACAGCCGGCCAAAGCAAGGGCCAGCGCCAGGGCCCCGAGCCCACGGATAGTCAATCGAACAGCCAATCCCGCCTCCATTATTCATGTGTAGACCCTAGCCTTCGTATGCGACGGTTTATTGTATCGCGAGGCTCACGAACCCCGCCCGGCCGTCTGCCCTGCCATCATATTGTCCACAAACACGATGTGCTCGCGCAGCCGGAAGAGTTCATCGGAGTAAGCCTCAGGCACGGTAATCGCCCCCACTTCGGCCTGCAGCGCATCAAGCTCGGCCCGCACTGCCCCGCGCGAAACGTCGTCGGTGGCGCTACGACCACGCTCCTCAAGGGCGCGCAAATCGCGATACCAGAGGTAGATCTTGCGGCGCGTCCGCCAGCGATAGACAGGCGGAAACGAACGCACCAGCGGCGACGCTAATACCAGCGCCGGCAAAATCAGCATCCATGCGCGTTCAACGATGTTGGCGGCCCAAAACGGCAGGTAGCGCCGAAGCGTCGTGGGGCCGTTCTCATAAAACCGGGTCGCCTCTTCAGACACGGGCAAATCCACCGCATAGCGGCTTGGAAACGTGCCGGGTGCCGAAAGCGCATCGCCACCCGAAAAACGCTCCCGCGCCGCCTGCAACAACAGGCTTTGAACAGCCGGATGCAGATCAGACCGCACCGCCAGTTGCGCCGTCGCCGCCAGCAGTGGCACATCCTCGCGCGGCTCATCGCGCTCCATGCTCAGCACGCCGCGCCGCAACGTCACCGCCCGCAGATGCGACGCCCGACGTTCATAGCCCGCCGCCCTTGTGAATGGCACCAATCTCAGGCCCGGCGTTTCAAGAAGCGTCTGGACCCAAGCCGCCCTGGGGCTCGCCACGGTGAACACACTGTCAACCCGGCCTTGGCGCAACGCCTCGACGGCCTCTCGCCCCCCAAGCGCAACATTTTCGGCTAAGAAACCGGTCGCAGAATCCCCCGCATTCTCCCTGGCCAGCCATGTCCACAAAGCCTGCGATCCAGATCCAGCAGCCCCTGTCGCCACCCGCGCGCCCGCCACGCTTTGCACATCAGGGGCCTCAGAAGGCAACAACGTGAAAAGCCAAACCGGCTCAACAAACAAAGCCCCAAGCGTATCCACCCCGGTCGTTTCGCTCAGCGTGGCAATCCCGCTTTGCACCAGGGCGATGTCAACGGCGGTATCGTCCTTTGCTTGCAGCCGCGCTAAATTTTCCATGCTGCCGGCGGTTTCAAGAACGACGACCTCGATCCCCTCCGCCCGCAGGGCATCGGCAAAAACGTCAGCCGCGCTGGCATACGCGCCGCCCGCGGTGCCAGAGGCAATGCGCACAGACTTCGGCGGCGCAGGCCCGATAACCGAAATCGCAATCGCAAACAGAAGCGCTGCCCCGACCCCCAGCGCGAGCCACGTCTTCCAGTTCCGAAACATGTCCGCCGCCCCTCGCTTCACCAATTCATATCGCTGGTGTCCCGCTAAGTGTTAGGCCCCGCAAGCGGAAACTGCCAGTCGCCGCGTTGAGCGCGCCAAATCGTATGGGGCATTCCGGCGTGCAACGTCGGCGTGGCGGGAATGGCCCCTAACCGCCGCGCAACGGCCTGGCTGCGGACATTATCTGCGTGGATCAGGCTGATCACTTCGGTAAGGCCAAACGTCTGGAACGCCCATGCCCCGGCGGCCGCCGCGGCCTCGGTGGCAAAGCCCCGCCCCCACGCGCCGCGCACAAGACCCCACCCAATTTCAAAGCCCGCCCAACCTTCAGGCTGCCAAGGCCCGGCCCGCCCCACGAAAGTCCCGCTGGCCTTCTCTTCAAGCACAAACATGCCGTAGCCCCGCAGGTGCCAATGCCCAGCAAGCATCGCCATACTTCGCCACGCGGTTGCCCGGTCCATTGGCAACTGATCCAACGTCAAAAACCGCGCGACATCGCTGTCCGCCATCATAGCCGCGAAGGCATCGAAATCTTCCGCTTGCCACCCCCGCAAGCGCAAGCGAGGCGTTTCAAGGACGGGAACAGCCGTCATGGGGAGGCAGGAGCGACGACCGGTGCCGCAGCCCGAAAGTCCCAATTCATCTCCGCGGCCAGATACGCAAACTGCGCGTAGGCAGCCACATTCTGGCGCAACTCGGCCGGATCAATCTTGTCCAAGGTGTCGTCTGGCGTGTGGTGGAAGTTGAAATAGTCCATGCCGTTCTGCGAGAGTTCCACCACCGGTACGCCGGCCAACCGCATGGGCGTTAGGTCTGGCCCCCCAGTGGCGAGATTGTTGCCGGGCGTGATCCCCAGCGGCTGCAGTGCGCGAAAGAACGCTTGAGCATGTCCCATCGCGCCATCCCCGAACCGGGTTTCAAGCCGCCAAATCGTGCGTGCCCCGAAGTCGCTCTCGGAAGCCACAATATGGTTCGCAAGCTCGTCGGCGTGCCGCTCCGCATAGGCGCGGGCACCCCATATGCCGGTCTCTTCAGCACCAAACAAAACCACGCGAATGGTTCGGCGCGGCGCGCGCGGCAGCCGCGCGATCAGCTCCGCGGCGGCCGTCACGATCCCAACGCCTGCCCCGTCGTCTAAAGCACCGGTACCTTGGTCCCAGCTGTCGAGATGCGCGCCGATCACCACAATCTCATTTGGTCGTTCCCGCCCGACGATCTCACCCACGACGTTTGCGCTTGGCGCATCGTCGCGGACCTCGACATGGATTTCCAAGCGCACCCGCACGGGTCCCAAAGCCAGCAGCCGCGTCAATTGATCAGCGTCCGGTGGCGATACCGCAGCGGCAGGCAGGCTTACCCCCGCCGGCTGGCGCGAGTTCCCGCCCTGATGTGCAAACCGATGCGAATGCGTGCCAACGGATCGGATGAGGCACGCCACCGCGCCTTTTTGCTGGGACAGCGCCGGGCATAGCCCCCGACGACGCACGGCCATCCCATATCCGGCCCCGTCCTGGGCGGCGACCACGGGTTCATCGATGAACACGATCCGCCCCTGGACCGTCCGCTCGTCGGCGGCCTGAAGCTCTGCCAGGCTTCCAAAGCGGACAATCTCTGCCTCGATCCCGCCAAGCGGCGTCGCCGGGCTGCCCGAAAGCGCCGTGATCACCAAGTTCTGCGGGTTATCGCCAACCACCTGCCCCCGGTCAAAGGTTCGGGCCCAATAGGGGATGGTGAACGGTTCCGCCCGCACATTGCGCAGCCCTCGCGCCCGCATCATCGCGATGCCCCACTGAACCGCGCGCCGCTCGGCGTCAGAACCCGCCATGCGCGGCCCGATGCGGGTGGTCAGGTCTTCGACAATCTCAAACGCGCCATTGCCAGCCATCGCCCGCTCCCGCAGCGTATCCAGATTGCGCTGAACGTCCGCCGGGATGGGGGTAGGCACCGCTTGCTGCGCCTGAGCAACGCCGGTGATGCATAGTGCCGCAAGGGCCGTAAGCCAAATCCGCATGATTTCCCTCCGCTTTTCTATGCTTAGGGCTTAGGTTTGACCCGCGCAGGTGAAATCCCCTGACGTAGGCGAAATGCCGCGGCTGGCAGTCGCCGCAAGGGAGGCCAAAGCGAATGGACCAACGCACGTATTGGAACGGCGATGCCGGCAAAACCTGGGCCCTAGAGGCCGATGGCTTAGAGCGAATGCTGGCCCCAATTGGGCAGGCCGTGCTGACGGCCCTCAATGTACAACCAATGGAACGCGTGTTGGACGTCGGCTGCGGCGCAGGTGCCACCAGCCGTGCTCTTGCGGAGCGCGGTGCCCGTGTAACCGGCGTAGATATTTCAGCCCCACTCCTGGCCATCGCCAACGACCGCGCCGGCGGCCCCACATATCTTGAAGCGGATGCGGGCGCGCAAGCCCTGCCTGGGCCGTTCGACGTTCTGTTTTCGCGGTTTGGCGTGATGTTCTTTGAAGATCCACCCGCGGCCTTTGCCAACCTGCGCGCAGCGATGGCCCCTGACGGACGGCTCGGCTTTTCATGTTGGCGGTCGATGCTGGAAAACGATTGGGCGCGCGAGCCCTTGGCCGCGGCATTGCCCCACTTGGCGGCACCGCCGCCACCAACAGACCCGCACGCGCCAGGCCCCTTTGCTTTCGCTGATCCGGCTCGCACCCAAGCAATCCTCAGCATGGCAGGCTGGACGGACGTGGCGGCAACGCCCCTCGATATCCCATATCGGATTGGCAATGACGTTGCCGCGGCTCTGGCGCTCACGCTGAAGATCGGCCCGCTCGGCCGCCTATTGCGCGAACAACCGCAAGCTATTCCACCTGTCAGCGAAGCGTTGGGAAGATTGCTAAAGAGTCACGAAACCCCGCAGGGGGTGTTTTTCACGGCCTGCATTTGGCTGGTCACGGCCAAAGCCTAGCCCACCCTAAACCCGCCGAGCCTTCCATTCCGCCGCGGTCTGCCCCCAAAGCTGGGTCGTCTCGTTTTCGAAGGGAGCGGGCATTTTGCCCTTCCCGCGCAGCGCCGAACCCAGCCGTTTCGCCACCGCCTGGGAAGCCAAGTTCTGCTCATCAATGCAGTGGATGATGTCGGTCCAGCCAAGATGGGCAATCGCCCAATCGATCGCTGCGCTTGTCCCCTCCACCGCATAGCCCTTGCCCCACGTGGAACGGATCAGGCCATACCCGATTTCGGTGCCGGGCCATCCTTCGGGCTGCCACGGCCCAAGCCGACCGACCCATGCACCGGTATCGCGTTCAAGTACGCTGAACATACCAAACCCATGCAGCGCCCAAGAGCCGCCCATGCTCATGAGGGCGCGCCAACAAGTCGATCGCGGCTGCACGCCGCCGATAAAGCGAGCGGTCTCTTCATCCGCCATCATCGATGCCCACCCGTCCAGATCTTCCTTCACCGGTGGGCGCAAGATCAGCCGGGCAGTTTCTAGGGTCGGGCCAAAGGCAGACGACATCGTCAAAGGCATCGCAAACTTCCCCGCATCACACAAAATCCCGCGTCCCCGCCGTCAAACACGGCGAGGAACGCGAGATCGTACCGACACCCAAAGGGCCTAGAACGTTGCCCCCGCAACGCTCGGGTCGATCGCCTTGCAGGCTTCGACCAAGCCGCGCACGCTCTCCACAGACTTGGCAAACATTGCCTTCTCGCCGTCGTCCATCGGGAACTCGATCACCTGCTCCACGCCGCCGGCACCGATCTTCACCGGCACACCGACATAAATGTCATTGAGGCCATACTGACCGGTCAGGTTCGCCGCGCATGGCAGAATCCGCTTTTGGTCCTTCAAGTAAGACGCGGCCATCGCCACAGCGCTTTCCGCCGGCGCATAGAAGGCCGAGCCGGTCTTCAGCAGCGCCACGATCTCGCCGCCGCCCTTGCGGGTTCGATCAACCATCGCGTCCAACTCCGCCTGCGAAAACCAACCCATTTCCACACAGGTTGGCAAAGGCAAACCGCCGATCGTCGAGTAGCGCACCATTGGGGCCATGTCGTCGCCGTGGCCACCCAGCGTCCAGGTCACGATGTCGCGCACGGAAACGCCAGTGCGCTCCGAAAGGAAATGCGCAAACCGGGCGCTGTCCAACACCCCAGCCATACCCACGACCTTGTTGTGCGGCAGGCCGGAGAACTGGCGCAATGCCCACACCATCGCGTCGAGCGGATTGGTGATGCAGATGACAAAAGCGTTCGGGGCGTGCTGCTTGATACCAGCGCCCACAGACTTCATCACCCCAAGATTGGTTTGGATCAGATCATCACGGCTCATGCCGGGCTTGCGCGGCACGCCAGCTGTTACGATGCACACGTCTGCACCCGCAATCGCCTCATACCCGTTCGTGCCAGACAGCTTCACGTCGGTCTTGAACACCGGCGTGCTTTCGGCGATGTCGAGGGACTTGCCCTGCGGCGTCCCTTCCGCGATGTCGAACAGCACCACGTCGCCCAACTCTTCGCGCGCGCAGATGTGCGCGAGGGTGCCACCAATCATTCCAGAACCGATAAGGGCGATTTTCTTGCGAGCCATCTGCGGCGCTCCTGCGAGTGTGGGTGAAGTGCGCGCGGGTGTAGCGCGCTGCGCCTGCCCTCGCAATGCGTTCTGGGCCTAAGGTGCGTTTACGCGCTGCACCCGGCGAAGCACAAACACAGAGCCAAGCGCCGCCGCAAGCAGCGCCCCACCAGTAAGGCTATAGGCAAAATGGTAGTTCCCGCTGGCCCAAATCGGTGCCGTGATCACCGGGCTTAGAAACTGCCCCAGGAAAATGGCGGTCCCCATCCCGCCCATCACCCGGCCCCGATTGCTGAGGCTGGCCAGCTCCGAAAGCCAACTCGATGATGGCGGCATCAACAGCCCGAACGAAGTCCCCACCACGGCAAGGCCAACCAGCATCAGCGCCAACGTATGGCTCGCCGCAATCACGATGAACCCCACGCCCATCATCGCGAACGCCAAGGTGATAAAGCGCGGGTAGTCCATCCACGTGCGCAGACGGAAAAAGTTCAAGCTGGTCGCAGCCATGAACAACGTGCTCACCGCGATGGCAAAGCCAGCACCGGTTCCGGTGACACCATATTCCTCTTTCAGCAGGAACGGCAGTTGGAGAGGAATGGAATAAAACGCCACCTGGCTCATGAAGCCCGCCGCATAGATCGCCCAAACCAGCGGCATGCGTGTGCCGGCTTGCGGGCCAACCGGGGCAGCCGCGCGGGGTGGCTCCGGGATATACAAAACCGCCAATGCCAGCACGACCAGCGAGAACAGGTAAATGTAAAACGGTGCCTGCCAGCCAACCTCGGAAAGCGCACCGCCGGCCAACACAAACACCACCCCGCCGCCGGAGGCGAAAGCAGCCTGGCTCCCCAGCAGCTTCATCCGCGCCGGACCTTCGAAGCTATCGATCAGCAGCGTGGTTGAAGCGGTCATGACCCCCGCCACCGAAATGCCAAGCAAAGCCCGACCGATCAGCAACTCGGTCAAACTGCCAGCGAACGCCCCAGACACCCCAGCCGCAGCATACCCAGCCAGCGCGACCAGAAACAACGTCCGTCGCCCCTGCGTATCGACGATCCATCCAGCGATCGGTCCACCGACAACGATGAACAAAGCGGGGATGGTCAACACCAGGCGAACAAGGAACTCTGCGTTCGGTTCGTCCGCAAAGGCCGCAGCAATCCGTGGCAGAGCCGGGCTGATTGTCGCCCCAGACATCACGGTCAGCGTGGACGCAAGCAGCAGCGTCAGGGCAACGGGCGGCCAAGTCCACATGAAACACTTTCT
>JBMOEW010000001.1:0-149252 GCA_049314555.1 Caulobacterales bacterium | reverse complement strand
GACGAAGCGGTCCGTAGGCAGACCACATCGAGGGTAAGCCCCCGTGCGAAAGGGGCCGTTGGAGAGTCTGCCAAAACGTGCGCCAGGCAGGCAAACCGAGCGGCGGTGGCTGGGAAGATCGAACCCAGAAACCATCCCGAACCAAACAAACGGCAACGCCAGATCAGCCCGGCCACCGCCGCTCCCCGATTTACTCCGCACGGCCAAGGCCGATGCGGCCCTTGGTGTTGGTGGCACAGGCGTAGGCCCGCTCCGCCAGACCCAACAACGCCTTAAGGGGCCGGCGCGGCTTGCGGTAGGCTCACATAGTCCGGTCGATATCCCGGCGGCGGCCCCAGCGGCGAAACCGGCAACCGGCCCGCTTCCATCTCAAACTTCTTCCACCGCATCGCCATCAAGATGCGATCATAGCCACTCGGATGGGTGTAAAACAGCGCGCGCTCCAGCGCACTCGGCTGCATCTTCCGGTACTCACCCAACAGTAAGGCGGTCTCCGCAAACCCGTCAGGCTCCCGTGACGTGTTGATGCCATAGATGTCAGCCTGATGTTCGTGGAACCGCGTGATGTTGTTCATCACCGGCGTTGCCAACGTCATCAGCGTTGTTGCCACCGCCACCACCAGCGGCAGCCCCGCAGGGTCCCAAATCGCCCGTATCCCCCAGCGCCCCCCGCCCACCAGGCGCTTCATGATCGCCCCAAGCGCGGCAAACACGATCGCCACAACACCCAAGATGAACACCAGCAACGAAACGATGTGCCCCAGCACGTAATGGCCAATCTCGTGCGCCATCACCATCCGCACCCCTTCCGGCGAAACTCGCGTTAGCAGATTGTCCGCCAGCGCGATCCGGGTGGTGCCAAACAGGCCGGCAACATTGGCAGTCACGCGATTGGATTGGCGGCTTTCGTCATACTCAAAAACATCCGTGGCCGGCACACCATTGGCCTGCGCCATCTGCACGATGTCGGCTTTCAGCGGCCCCTCCGCCATCGACGTATAGGTATTGAACAGCGGCTCAATAAACACCGGCGCCAACGCAATCATCACCGCCATGAAAAACCCGGTGACCCCCGCTCCCCAAATCCACCAGGTGTTAGGGGCCTGCTTCACGATCATATACAAACCCGCGACCGCAAGCGTGGTGATCACCAGATTGATCGCAAAGCTCATCGCATATTCGCCAAGCCAATCGGGCAAGGACTGCGTCGCAAGGCCAAACATGTGCTCGCGGTAAAAGCCCGCATACAGATCGAACGGAAACGTCAAAATCGTGATGGCAATGGTAAACGCAAACACGCACACGCAGGCGATCAAAAAGCCATTCTTGAGCCGCGTCTCTACCAGGTCGCGAAGTTTCGGCAGTGCACGCGTCCAGATCAACAGCGCGCACGCCTCCACCGTCACGGCCCACCCAATCAGAATAAGCCAGTATCCGCCTTCAAAGTAGCTGTTGGAGCGCGCAAAAGCCTCTGGCCCCATCGTATCGATCCAGGCCTGCGCAGCTTGTTCTGGCGACATATCCGCCCCCTCATCAAATTGACCGATCATGAGGGAGGCACAAAAACCGTCGCGCCGTCAATCCGACCACGCCTGTTTAGCGCGCCAGGAAAATCGTCAGATCAATGAGCACCAAAACCGCCCCGAACACAATCAGCCCGATGCCCAGCAGCGCCAACCGGCCGGAGCGTTGCCAGGAAGGCGTGCGTTTGAGCGCTTCAAACGTGTCTGTGTTGAGATGCTCGCCGCCCCGCGCCCAATAGGCTTCCTGACGCATCTGGCGGCGCTGCCGCTCTGCCACAAGATGCACCAGCGCCCCGGCCACAAGCGCCGCCGGGCCCGCCAACGAAGCGATCACAAGAAATGTGGAAAGGCTGTCCATCGACATAACGTCTCACAGCGACGCTTGGAACCGCAAACCTGGGCTCAGGGGGCTTTAGAGCAAAACGCCACCGCAAAAACAACGGGCAAGGCAGGTTCGCAAAACAGACGAGGCCAAACAGGCGACAAACCTGGCGGGGCCTGTGGGGGGCAACACGGACGTGTTTCAGCGCCGCCCCACATGCTCCGGATTTGGATAAAGGCCAGCGAGGCTTTGTCTGCCACCCGAAGGCAGCAGACGCAGCCGGACAGCCAAAGGATCAGCTCGACTTCTTTTTGCCGGCCTTTTGCGTCAACGCAGAAGCAGCAGCCGCCTTCGCATCTTTCGAAGCCTTTGGGTCCTTCAGGGTCTTGGCGGCGGCCTTCGCCACCTTCACCGACGTCACGCCCTTCGAGCCCTTCTGCGACAGTGCCGAAGCAGCAGCAGACTTTGCAGCCTTCGAAGCGGCGGCGCTCTTCAGGGTTTTCGCAGCAGCGCTTGCTGCGCTCTTGCCGGTGCTTTCAGATTTTTTCGCAACTGGCTTCGCAGCAGCCTTCACCGCAGTTTTCACTGCAGGTTTCGCCACCGCTTTCGGCGCGGCTTTCTTCACAGCGGTCGCAGCTTTTTTCACCGCGGGTTTCACAGCAGGCTTCACGGCCGCCTTCGTTGCTTTTTTCACCGCGGCTTTTGCCGCTGGTTTCGCTGTTGGTTTCGCTGTTGGTTTCGCCGCCGTTTTCGCGGGCTTTGCAGGTGTCTTTGCCATGATCGTAATTCTCCAGTGAGGCGAAGAAAAAATCCAATCGTGGATTCCGAAGAAAAGTTCAACTGTCTTCTATCAGGGTTCGGTCACACGTCGCAGCGTAAGATTGATCCGTCCGCCCTGCGGGATCAATCGCGATGTGCCGTTGAGGATGCGATCGACACCGTGAAAAGCCCGTCGCGAAGCGCCGCCAAGAACGCACACATCACCGGAAGACAAACGCACCGAACGCGTGGGATCGCTGCGCAAAACGCCGCCAATCCGAAACTGCGCAGTGTCGCCAAGCGACACCGACAACACCGGCGCGTCCCACGCATCTTCATCGGCATCAACGTGCAGACCCATCCGCGCATCGCCCTGATAAAGATTGACGAGGCAGGCTTCAGGCTCTGCCCCATAGCCGGTCACCTCAAACCACAGATCAAGCAAACGTGATGGAATGTCTGGCCAGGAACGGCCCGTATACGGATGAAACACCTCGTAGCGATAGCCGATTTCTTTGTCGCTCACCCAGCCGAAGGCGCCGAAATTTGTCATCCGCACGCGCATCGGCGCGCCAGATTTCGGCATGGTCGGGGTATAAAATGGGGCGTTCTTGACGCGCGCAAACACTTCCGCCAGCAGGCTTTCCTGCTCGGCGCGGTCGAGTTTTCCTGGCAAAAGCCGGAAGCCGTCTGAGAGTGTCTCTTGCACGCCACTCAGCATGCGCCCGAATCAGGCCCCAGCGCAACGCGTTCGCGAAACGATCGTTTCAGCCACGCCGACTGAAAAACATGCGCTTGGCAACGCTGGTCGCCGCAGGTCCAGCATCAACGAGCAATTGCAAAGCCCAATTCGGCGGCGGCGCGTCCATCATCCAACGCAGCGCATGGCGAATCCCAAACCGCGGCAAATCTCCCTGCATCACATACCACGGAGGCGGCGCCTTTTTGGTGAACCACGCCCCGGCAGCAGCCCCAAGCTTTTCGCCATATCTCAGCGCCGTCTGGATGCCACCAGCCGTCAGCGGACTGACCATCCCCGCACTGTCGCCCACCAGCGCAACCACGCCCTTGCGCCAGGGATGCACAAGTCCGCCACACGGAATAAGGCCAGCACGCCATTCAGTGGCCGACACCCCCTCAAGCCCAAACAGCTTTTCTGCCTCCAGCAAGAAGGCGTCGATGTGTGGCTTCTTGCCCTGGCTCACTGCCAGCCCCACTTGCGCGCCCGTGGGGCTCGCCGCGCCCCACGCCACGTAGCCAGGTGCCGCCTTCGAATCGAGCACCACGTGCAAAAAGTTCGGGTCCAATGTGCCGAGCCCGGCATAATCCCGTTCAACACCCGCCAAAAATCGCCGGTTTTGACCCAGGCCAAAAATCTGCGCAGTGCGCGAACGCGCACCGTCTGCCCCGATCAGGAACCAGCCCGTCAAGCGCCGACCACCGGCCACAACCTCCACCTTGCCGTCCGCCTGATACCCAGCCTGCAACGGCGCGGCCACGTGAATTTCGGCCCCCGCAGCGCGCGCCTCATCCGCCATCCAGCGCAACACGCCGCCGGTGTCTGTGGTATAAAAAGCATACCCAGCGTCCGAAAGATCCCGCGCCGCTCGGTTCGGGCCATACAGCCGCACCCGCTCCACCTTGCGCAGCAAATGCGCCGGCGGCGGATCAACCTCAAACGCCTCGTCCACGTAAATCCCAGTGGTGTGCAACCGCCCGCCGATCTCGGCCTTTGCCTCCAGCACAATCACCCGCGCCCCCTCGCGCGCCGCAGCCCGCGCCGCAGCCAGGCCCGCGAACCCGGCACCGATGATTAAGATATCCGCATCCCCGCGCGGATTGGGCAGAGTGGCGTCCGTCATGCGACGTCCTCATCCTCTTTCGGCTCGCGCTCAATGCGCAACGCCGTGATCTGGTTTCGATAGCGGCGCAAAACTTGGAATCGATAGCCATGAAACGCAAATCGTTGCCCCGGATCGGGGATCGTTTCCGCCTCGTGGATCACCAGGCCAGCGATGGTCACGGCCTCGTCGTCCGGCAAATCCCAGTTCAGCGCCCGATTGAGATCGCGGATCGGCACCACGCCGTCCACATTCACCGAGCCATCCGGCTGCGGCCGCACCCCCGTGAAGGTGATGTCGTGCTCGTCTTTGATATCTCCCACGATTTCTTCAAGGATATCCTCAAGCGTCAAAAGCCCCTTCAGCGCGCCATATTCATCCACCACCATGGCGAAGTGTTCACGTCGGCGCAGGAACTCCGCCAGCTGATCTTCAGCGCTGGTCGTTTCGGGAATGAACCACGGCGTCCGGGAAACATCGCGCACCATGAAGCCGTCGCGCCCTCGCTCGCTCACGGCGCGCAAAAGATCGCGAGCATGCAATACGCCGACGATGTTTTCTGGCTCGTCTTCCCACAACGGCAGACGCGTATGCGAGGAGGCCATCGCCTGCGCAATGATTTCCCGCGGCGGCAGGCTCGCATCCAGCATCTTGATCGCCTTGCGGTGGATCATCACGTCGGCCACGGTCAGATCGCCCAAATCAAGCGCCCCGCGGATCCGGTCGCGCACTTCGGTTTCCACCGTGCCCTCTTCCGCGTGCAGCTCAACGGCACCGCGAATCTCTTCCACCGCCGCGTACGGATCAGGCGCTGCCGCCTGCGTCACCCCAAAAATCCGGAAGGTTGTTTGCACCACCAACGTAACCGCCGACACGATCGGCGACAGCAGCACCACAAAGAATTGCGCCAGCCGCGCCACCGCCACCGCGGTCTTGTCGGGGTGAGCGATGGCATAGGTCTTTGGCAACACTTCCGCAAAGATTAGCACAAAGACCGTCGTCACCCCGGTCGCAACCGCAACACCAAAATCGCCGAGCGGCACGGTCAACAGCGAAGTGGTGATCGCCGCCGCCATGGTGTTGAGCAAGTTATTGCCCAGCAATAGCGCCCCGATCGTGCGTTCGCGCCGGTCGAGCAGCTTGTTCACAAGCTTCGCCCCCGCGTGCCCATCGCGCTCCATCTGGTGCATCCGCGCCCGCGACGCCGCAGTCAGTCCGGTTTCAGCGGCCGAAAAGAAGCCCGAAACCAAAGACAACACAAACGCGCTTCCGGCAGCGATGCCCACCGCAACAAGGATCGTTGTCATGTCCATGAGTTATGCCTGCAGCTCTCTGTTGAGGAACGCCGCCACCATTGCGCGATCGATCCCCTTTACAACGCGTGTGCGTCCAATCGCTTGCGGCAGGATCAACGTGAGCTTGCCGCCCTCAGCTTTTTTGTCGTTGGCCATGGCATCCATCAGCGCCGGCGTTGCATAGGGGCCACCGGGCAGCAGAACCGGATCAGTCACAAACCCGCTCGCCTGCAGGCTCTCAGCAACCAGCTCACTGTCCGAAACCGCACAATCCCCACAGTCCGCTGCATATCGAAACGCCAGCGCCATCCCCAGCGCCACCGCTTCCCCGTGCAACACCACCCCATCATAGCCCGCAATCGTTTCAAACGCATGGCCAAACGTGTGGCCAAGGTTCAACAGCGCCCGCGGCCCGCTCTCGCGCTCATCAAACGCCACAATCCGCGCCTTCGCCTGCACCGAGGTAACCACCGCATGCGCGATCGCATCGGGCACCAGGGCCAACACATCCCCGCCCCGTGCCTGCGTCCAGGCAAAGAAGGCGGCATCGTCGATCAGTCCATACTTCACCACTTCGGCAAACCCGGCCCGCAACTCCCGCTCACTCAAGCTGGCCAGCGTGTCAAAATCGGCCAGCACCAAACGCGGCTGATGAAACAACCCCACCAGGTTTTTGCCCGCGGCGATATCGATGGCGGTTTTTCCGCCCACCGACGAATCAACCTGCGCCAACAGGGTCGTTGGGATTTGCACGAAATCCATCCCGCGCTTGAACAGCCCCGCCGCAAGCCCGGCCAGGTCCCCGATCACGCCCCCGCCAAACGCCACCAGCAGGTCCCCGCGCTCCGCCTGCAAAGCCGCAAGCTGCGCACACACATAAGCCAACCCCTCCCAGCTCTTGCTGGCCTCCCCCGGCGCAACCGCGATCCACGCGTCGCTAATCCCAAACGCCGCAAGCCCCGCCTGCAACCGCGCCCCGTGCAAGCGCTGCACGCTGGAATCCGCCACCACAATCACCCGGCGCTTCGGCGCAAACGGAGCGATCAGCGCCCCGGCACGATCGAGCAGGCCATGGCCGCACACCACGTCGTAGCTGCGTGCGCCCAAATCAACGTGAACCACCGTATCGGTCATGGCCGCATGTCACCCTGAAACAATGGCGCAATCGCCCGCATCACAGCCAACACCGCCGCCCCATGTGGGCCCTGGTTGGATTCCACCGTCACAGTCGCTTCCGCATAGATCGGATAGCGCACATCGATCAAGTTTTGCATGGCCGCCCGCGGATCGTCCACATTCAGCAAAGGGCGGTTGCCCCGTCGCAAAACCCGCTTCATCAGCACATCCAGATCCGCCTTCAGCCAAACAGACACAGCCTTTTGCCGGATCAACGACCGCGTCTCCTGGTCCATAAACGCACCCCCCCCCGTGGCCAACACGTGCGGAGACAATTCCAGCAGCCGGGCAATCACCCGCCGCTCACCGCGTCGAAACTCTTGCTCCCCGTGGCGCTGGAAGATTTCCGCCACCGAAAGCCGCGCCGCCCGCTCGATTTCCTCGTCCGCATCGCGAAACGGCAGGCTCAACGCCTCCGCCAAGCGTCGCCCTACAGAGGTCTTGCCCGCCCCCATCAGCCCCACAAGCACAACCGGGCGGTCCACCCGCAGCGTCCGCGCGATGGTCACAGCCTCCGGCGGGGCAGGGCCGGGTTCGGGGGCAAAAGCATCAGTCACAGTAAGCCAGAGCCGTATCATCCTGAGCCAGAAGGCGACTCTATCCCCAGCCGCCATGCAAGACACACTGGAATCTGGTCATAATTTGCAGGCATTCTAAAGGCACTGCAATCATTTGGCAGGAGAACACCCCGTGAGAAGACGCCGTCGCCGTGGACCTGGATTGAGCCAACGCCAAGTAATGATTGGTGGCGCAGCCGCCGGCTTCGCCGTGATCGCCGCATTTTTCTATTTCCTGAATGTCGCAGACAGCGCAGCCCCACCCACCCAAGAAGTGCGCACCCCGGTGCCAGATGCCTTCGCCCAGAAGCAGCCCTAACTGCTTTCCGCCTTAACCATCCCTTGGAATGAGCCTCTGATGACACGCCTTTTGTGCGCCACCGCCCTGGCTTCTGTCCTGCTAGCGGCAGCCGCCCCTTTAGCCCTTGCCCAGTCCCGCGGCAGCAGCATCGAAAGCGGTGAACTCAGCCGCTTGGACGCCTGGAGCGTCGGGGCCATTGGCCGTGGCCAAGGCGCGTTGCCCCCGGAGCTCTGGTCCGCCAGCGAACCGGCTTTGCTCGGGGCGTTGTTTGATCGTCTACCGGGGGACTTTGGCTCCCCCGCGGCCCGCACCTTGGCCCGTCGCGCGCTCGCTTCCCCCGGCGCAGCACCAGTGGGCGACGCCCAAACCGCCGGCCGCAAACGCTTCGAAGCCCTGGGTCGGATCGGGGCTGCTCAAGATATCTCCACCATGACAGCTGCTGCTTCGATCGCGGCAGACCCCGAAATCGCCCAATACGCAGCCCAGGCAGACCTTTCAAACGGGCGGCTGGCCCCGGCCTGCCAACGGTCCGCCACCGCCGGCACCGGCTTTCTGCTGCGGCTCAGGGCCCTATGCGCCGCCATCGAAGGCAACACCGGTGCCACCGATCTTGCCCTGTCCCTGGCCCGCGAAACCGGCTCGCGCGACGCCTGGCTGGAACAGGTAATCGCCCTGATTGGCGGCGTGCCCGCGCCCCGCCCGATCCCGGCCCGCTACGACAGCAGCCTGAGCGTGTGGGCCTCGCTTGCCGCCAACCTCACCCCGCCGCGCAATCCGTTGGCCCAATCGTCGACCTTGGCGCTCGCCGCCCTTGCCACCGCCGACCGCGGCGACCCCCGCCTGCGGGCAGAAGCGGCCCTCCTGGCCTTTAGTCGCGGGGCCATCGACGCTTCAATCGTCCGCACCCAGATGCAAGCGGCCCTTGCCGCCTCCGCCACCAATGCGCCGCGCACGTCGCTGGCGATTGCCCAGGCCCAGGCCTTGCCCGGCAGCCTGGAAGCCGCCACCGCCATCGCAGCTGCGCTGTCAAACGCCCGGTCTTTCGCCGAACTCACGGCCATTGCTCAAACCCTGCAGCCAGAACTGTCGCAAATCTCCCTGGCAGCAGACGCCGCAACCGCGCTCACCCTCGCCAAAGCGGCTCTTGCCATCGGCGACATCGGCCAAGGCGCGCGCCTTTTGCGCGTCGCTGAAGGCTTGGGCGCAACCCCCGCAGCGATGGGCGGCCTGCGGGCGGCCATCGCCGTTGGCTCCTCCAACATCAGCGATCAGGCAGCGCTTTTCTCCGTTACTCAGCGCCTGGACGACGCCGGCGAGGCAGGCCGGGCCCGCGCTCTGCGTGATGTGGCCGTATTGTCCGCGATGGGATTTCCGTTGGAACCAGGCGTGCGGCGCGCGCTGATCACCACCGCCCCGACCGGCGGCCGGCCCGCTGATGCCGGGCTTTTGGCAGCCCTTGGACCCGCGGTGGATGCCGAAGCCCTGGGCGAAGTGGCCTTGATCGCCGCCGCCGCAGCAGCACCGGGCGCTGGTACCCTGGACGCGGCCAGCCTGACCCAAATTCTTGTCGCCCTGCGCCAAGTGGGCCTCAACGATGATGCCCAACGCCTCGCTGTGGAAGCGCTGGTCGCAGGGCCATGAGCGCCATCACCGCCCTCGATCAAGCGCGCATCGAAGCGTTCCTGGAGATGATGAGTGCGGAACGCGGTGCCGCGGCCAACACCTTGAGCGCCTACGCCCGCGACCTGCAGGACGCCGCCCAATTCTGCACCCATCAGCGCCAAAGCCTGGCAACCGCCCAAGCCCACCACATCGAAGCCTATCTCCGCACACTGGCAGATGCGGGCCTGTCTGCCCGCACCGCAGCCAGGCGACTGTCCGCCCTCAAACAGTTTTTCCGCTTCGGCTTGAGCGATGGTCTGCGCGAAGACGATCCCACGGCCCGGCTGGAGGGCCCAAAACTCAGCCCAGCACTGCCAAAAACCCTCACGGTCGCGCAGGTCGAGGCCCTTATCGAAGCCGCAAGCCAAGAACCGGGGGCAGCCGGCCTGCGCAATCGCGCAATAGTAGAGCTGCTTTACGGTGCCGGACTGCGCGTCAGCGAGCTTGTTTCCCTGCCCCTCGCGTCAGCCCCCCGTGCGGGCCTTGCCACCATGATCATCAAAGGCAAGGGCGGCAAGGAACGCTTCGTGGCCATGGGCCGCCACGCCATGACCGCGATCGACGCCTACCTCGCCGTGCGCGCAAGCCTGATCCCGCCGGGCCGCGTCGGCAAAGCCAGCCGCTGGCTGTTTCCCTCGCGCACCGCCGCCGATGGCAAACTCACCCGCCGCCGCGTGGCCCAAATCCTGGAGCAGGCCGCCATCACCGCTGGACTGGACCCCACCACCGTCAGCCCCCACGTGCTGCGACACGCCTTTGCCACTCACCTCATGCAAGGCGGCGCCGATCTGCGCGCTGTGCAGGCCCTGCTCGGGCATGCCGATATCGCCACCACCCAAATCTATACCCATGTGGCTCAGGGGCGCGTAAGAGAGCTGCTGGAAACCAAACACCCCTTGGCCAAGAAAAAGTCGTAAGGCCACGCGCCAGGCAATAAGGCGCTAAGCCGCCCCGCTCGGGCCTGCATACTCCACCAACGAGATTTTCTGCCAGATTTTGCGAGACAGATTCGTCGTCATGGTCTCGATGTCATTGACCGCCTCGATTACCACCGGGTCTCGCATCCGCTCGGCATAGAGCGCGGCAATCTTGGCCACCAGCGACAGCATCTCCGCGCAATAGTCCAGATACCGCGTAAGTTCGAACGGCGTCATCACGTCCTTGGGGGCAGCCGCGGTGCGCTTTTCCGGGCTGAGCATTAAAGTCGGGTCTTTGGTCAGTTGGTGCATATCGATCACGTGCGCCAACGACCGCAGCTCATGGAGCGACGCCAGCGCATGCGCCCGCTTGGCCCGTTCTTCGTGCCGCAACATAAAAAACACCCCCACCCCAAACAGGATCACGATATTGGCCGCCGCCTCCAGCCCACTGAACAAATCAAACATCGCGGTTTCGTGCCCCGGCTCGCTGATCACCGCCGCAAGGCTCGGCAGTTTGATCCACCGCACCAGCACCCCCATGGCCACGGTTCCCAGAACCAACATCGCCACAGCAGCCACCCGCACCCACAGCCACGGCTGCTGCAAATCCAACACCCGTTCCTTGGCGCTTTGGGCCGCCTCCAGAACTTCACCACACACCCCATTGAGCCCTCGC
The DNA here is from genome assembly GCA_049314555.1 of Caulobacterales bacterium. Lineage (GTDB taxonomy): Bacteria > Pseudomonadota > Alphaproteobacteria > Caulobacterales > Aquidulcibacteraceae > REEB509. The sequence continues at coordinate 138,220 of JBMOEW010000001.1, read as the reverse complement.
CCAGGGAATCGCTCGCCGATCCGCAAGCTCAGGCGCTCGATGGTCGTGATCACGGCGGCGGGATCGATGCTGCGGTAGGTCATGCCACCGCCATACGAGCGAATGGGAAAAACCGCCAGCCTCAAGTGGCACCAACCACCCAGCCGCGATCACTCCCCCTCGTCGTCGTAGCCGATCAGCCGCAAAGGCCGCGCCGTGATCCCCTGCAGCCCAGCCCAATGCACCAAAGCATCGTCGCGACCATGGGTGATCCACAACTCGCCGGGCGCGATTTCAAGCGCGGTGTCGGTCAATTCGCCCCAATCTGCGTGGTCAGAGATGATCAGCGGCAGCTCCACCCCGCGCTGTTTTGCCCGCTGCTTCACCCGCATCCAGCCGGACGCAAAGCAATCCACCGGATCTGGAAACCGTTGGGACCATTTGTCCCCAAACGTCGTGGGCGGAGCGATCACGATCCGCCCGGCAAACGAGCGCTTGGCCGCCTTGCCCGCGCCCTTTTCGGCAAGCGTCGCCGTTGCCACCGGCCCCAATGCCACGCCAAAAGACCCATACAACGCGCACAGCTTTTCCATCGCCCCATGGAGAAACACCGTCTCCCAGTAGCCAGCCTCCCGCAGCAGGGCCAAAATCCGCTGCGCCTTGCCAAGTCCGTACGCCCCCACAATGTGGGTCCGCTCCGGGTTCGCCGCGACCGACCGCAGCAGCTTGGCAATTTCCTGGCGATCGTCGGGATGGGTAAAAACGGGTAGCGCGAATGTGGCCTCAGAGATGAACACGTCGCATGCAACCGGTTCAAACAGGGCGCAGGTGGGATCGGGGCGGCGCTTGTAGTCGCCAGACACCACAATCCGCATCCCCCCGCACTGCACCACCGCTTGCGCCGATCCCAACACATGCCCCGCCGGCACAAGGCTCACCGACACCTCGTTCAGGCGCACCGCGCTGCCATAGCCAAGCGCCTGCGTGGAACCAGCAAACGAAGGGCCATACCGCACCGCCATGATCGCCAGCGTCTCCGCCGTCGCCAACACCGCCCCATGCCCAGGGCGGGCGTGATCGGCATGGCCATGCGTAATCAACGCTCGATCGACCGCCCGCACGGGATCAATGTAAAATCCCCCCAGCGGGCAATACAGGCCCTCGGGTCGAGGCATCAGCAGGTCTTCAGCGCGCATCCCCCTTCCATGGCCCCAAATCGCCAAAACCGCCAGGACAACGACACCGCGACAGATGCGCTGCGCTGCGCCTTTTTATGCGACAACCGCGCCTTTGGAGCCAATATGCACATAGGTCCCTGCCGCCCGCAGGGATCACCACGGAGGGAGGGGCATGTCCGAAGTGCCAAGGGATCCCCAGTTGCCCGCAAACTTCGCCGCCTGGTTTGCCAAGCGCGGCTGGACGCCCCGCGTCCATCAGCTTGCCCTCATGCAGGCAGCCCGCGAGCGCCGCTCCGCCCTGCTGATTGCCCCCACCGGTGCCGGCAAAACCCTGGCCGGCTTTCTGCCAAGCCTGATCGACCTTTCTGCCCTGCCCGCCGATCGCCCCCACTGCCTGCACACCCTTTATGTTTCGCCGCTCAAGGCCCTCACCACCGATATCGCCCGCAATTTGGAAACCCCCGTCCAGGACATGGCCCTCAGCCTGCGGATCGAAACCCGCACTGGCGATACGCCCACCGCCAAGCGCCAGCGCCAGCGCGCCAAACCGCCAGACATCCTGCTCACCACCCCAGAACAGGTTTGCCTTCTGATGGCATCGGGCCATCCAGCTGCATTCTTCGAAGACGTGCAAACCATCATCATCGATGAAGCCCACGCCATCGCCCCAACAAAGCGCGGCGACCTGCTTGCGCTGGCCCTCGCGCGCATTTTGGCCTGGGCGAAAAACGCGCGCGTCGTGGGCCTGTCTGCCACCGTCTCCGATCCCCCGGCCCTTGCCAGATGGCTTCACCCCACCGCCCAGGTTTTGGTCGCACCCGCGGGCGCAAGCCCACAGGTCGATGTGCTGGATGCCCAAGGGCGCATACCTTGGGCTGGCCACACCGGTCGCCATGCGATGGAAGAGGTGTATCAGGCCATCCGCGGCGCGCGCATGGCACTGGTGTTTGTCAACACGCGCGCCCAGGCCGAGCTGACTTTTCAAGAACTCTGGCGCGTAAATGAAGATGGCCTAGCCATCGCCTTGCACCATGGCTCACTCGACGTCGAACAGCGCCGCAAAGTGGAAGGCGCCATGGCCCGCGGCGTGCTACAAGCCGTGGTTTGCACCTCCACCCTCGATCTCGGCATCGACTGGGGGGACGTGGACTTGGTGATCCAAATGGGGGCTCCCAAAGGGGCGGCCCGCCTCATCCAGCGCATCGGCCGCGCCAACCACCGCCTGGACGAGCCCTCCCGCGCCCTGCTCGTGCCCACCAATCGGTTTGAGGTTTTGGAATGCCGTGCAGCCCGCGAGGCCGTGGGCGAAGGCGCAATGGACAGCCCGCCCATGCGCACCGGCGGCTTGGATTGCCTGGCCCAACATATCATGGGCTGCGCCACCGGCGGCGAGTTTGATGCAAGCGATCTGTACAAGGAAGTAACCAGCACGCTGCCCTATCAGGACCTGAGGCGAAACCAGTTCGACCGGGTGATCGATTTGGTCGCCACCGGCGGCTACGCCTTGCGCGCCTATGACCGCTACCGCCGCATCATCCAAGACCCCAAAACCGATCGTTGGCGCGCCCGAACGCCTGCGATGCAACAGGCCCACCGCATGAATGTGGGCGCGATCATCGAAGAGGCGATGCTCAACGTCCGCCTACAAACAAAAGGACCTGCCCCCGGCCGCAGGCTTGGGCAGATCGAAGAATGGTTCATCGAAGGCTTGGCCCCGGGCGACACCTTCTTGTTCGCCGGCGAGGTTCTGCGCTTTGAGGCCCTGCGCGAAACCGACTGCATCGTGTCCCGCACGCAGGGCGATCAACCCCCGCGCATCCCAAGTTACGCCGGTGGAAAATTCCCGCTTTCGACGTTTCTAGCATCCCGCGTCCGGGCCATGATTGATGACCCAAAATCCTGGGATCACCTTCCGGGCCAAGTGTCTGAATGGCTTCGTCTGCAGCGAGACCTGTCTGTGATCCCAAAGGCAGACCACCTGCTTGTGGAAACCTTTCCGCGGGCGGACAAATACTACTTGGTCGCCTATCCCTTCGATGGGCGCCTCGCGCACCAAACCCTTGGCATGTTGCTTACGCGGCGCCTGGAACGCATCGGTGCCAAACCCATGGGCTTTGTGGCCAGCGAATATGCCCTCTCGGTTTGGACGCTGGAGCCGCTCCACGAGATCAATCTCAACGCCCTGTTCGACGAAGACATGCTGGGCGACGATCTGGAAGCTTGGCTTGCCGAAAGCGCCTTGATGAAGCGCACCTTCCGAACCTGCGCCATCATCGCAGGCCTCATCGAGCGCCGCATGCCAGGGGCGGAAAAAACCGGCCGCCAGGTCACATTCTCCGCTGATCTGATCTACGACGTCCTGCGTCAGCACGAGCCAGACCACGTGCTCCTGCAGGCAGCCTTTCAAGATGCGGGCGAAGGGTTTCTCGACTTGCGACGCCTGGGCGCGCTGCTGGCGCGGATCAAAGGGCGCATCACCCACGCGCGGCTCTCGCGGATCTCACCGTTCGCCGTGCCCGTGATGCTGGAAATCGGCAAGGAACCAGTCTTTGGCGCCGCCGATGAGGCGATCCTTGAAGATGTCGCGGCCGGCATGCTGAGCGAATGACGCCCGCCACCAATGCAGCATCGCCCCTTGACCGCAACCTGTTTCAGGTCGACACGCTGCCCCCTTCCTGCTGGGGCTAAACCGTGACTTCTATCCTTTCCATTCAAGGCGTCGCCAAGACTTACGCCAGCGGCGTCCAAGCCTTGCACCCGATCGACCTGGACATCACCAAGGGCGAGATCTTCGCCCTGCTTGGCCCCAACGGGGCTGGCAAAACCACCCTGATCGGGATCATCTGCGGCACGGTGCGCATGAGTGCTGGGCGCGTGATTGCCGATGGGGCGGACGTCGTTTCCGCCTATCGCCAGGCAAGGGCCAAGATCGGCCTTGTGCCGCAGGAGATCAGCACAGACGCCTTTGAAACCGTCTGGGACACCATGCGGTTTTCCCGCGGCCTGTTCGGCCTGCCCCGGGACGACGACTACCTCGGAAAAATCCTCCGGGATCTGTCGCTCTGGGACAAAAAAGACGCCAAGATCATGACCCTATCGGGCGGCATGAAGCGCCGCGTGATGATCGCCAAGGCGCTCTCCCATGAGCCCACGATCCTTTTCCTCGACGAACCAAGCGCGGGCGTAGACGTTGAACTGCGCCGCGACATGTGGGCGATGGTGCGCACCCTGCGCGGCGCCGGCGTCACCATCATCCTCACCACCCACTACATCGAAGAAGCCGAAGAAATGGCCGATCGCATCGGGGTCATCAACAAGGGGCGCTTGATCCTTGTGGAAGAAAAATCATCGCTGATGAAGCGGTTTGGCGCGCGTAGGCTATCTCTGCAACTCAAGGCACCGTTGGCCGCCGTACCCGCAGCCCTGGCGGATTTCGGCCTGACCCTGCAAGACGACGGCAAAACGCTCCTTTACGCGTTTGACGCCGCCGCCGAAGACACCGGCGTGTCTCGCCTCCTGCGCCAGCTTGATGCCTTGGGTTTGGACTTCAAAGACCTGAAAACCGAGCAAAGCTCGCTTGAAGACATTTTCGTTAGCCTGGTGAGCGACGCGCCATGAACCTGCACGCTGTCAACGCAATCTATCGGTTTGAAATGGCGCGCTGGGTGCGCACGCTGGGCCAGAGCCTTTTCTCGCCGGTCTTGTCCACATCGCTGTATTTCATCGTGTTCGGGGCAGCGATCGGCACCCGCATGGGGCTGATCGAAGGCGTGTCCTATGGGGCCTTCATTGTGCCTGGCCTTGTGATGTTGGCCATTCTCACCGAGAGCGTCTCCAACGCCTCCTTCGGCATCTACATGCCCAAATGGGCGGGCACGATCTACGAGGTGCTATCGGCCCCGGTCTCGCCCTTTGAAGTGGTTTTGGGCTATGTCGGGGCGGCCACCACCAAAAGCATCGTGATCGGCGCGGTCATTTTGCTCACCGCGCGCCTGTTTGTGCCGTATGAAATTCAACACCCTGTGGCGATGGTGTTGTTTCTGGCCCTCACCGCTTTCACCTTTTGCCTGTTTGGCTTTGTCCTGGGGGTATGGGCTGACAGCTGGGAAAAGCTTTCCGTGGCCCCGCTCCTGATCATCACCCCGCTGACATTCCTGGGCGGCACCTTTTATTCGATCAAGATGCTGCCGGAGTTCTGGCAAACCGTGGCCCTCTTTAATCCCCTCGCTTACTTGATCAGCGGTTTTCGCTGGAGCTTCTACGGCACGGCGGACGTCCCGATTTGGTTCAGCCTGGGCATGATCGCCGCCTTCTTGAGCCTATGCCTGGGCCTTGTCTGGTGGATTTTCAAAACCGGCTATCGCCTGAAGGCCTAGGCGCGGCATCGGGCAGAAACTTATCCCCCCTCCAAGCTGCGCACGATATGTTCAGCAAGCCGCGCGGCCGGCCTCGACAGGCTGTCGCGCTGCATCAGCGCAATTTCGGTATCGGGAAGCACAGGTAAATCCTCCGCATCTAGAATGAACAAATCAACAGGCGTCATGCCCCGCGGCAACACCGTCAAGCCAAGCCCCGCGCGCACCGCCGCATGGATCCCCGCCAGCGACGCGCACGTATAGGCCGGCCGCCAGCGCACCCCGATCGCATCCAGCGCACCGGCCGCCCGCTTGCGATACACACACGGCGGCGGCGCCACCACCAAAGGCAGGCGCTCCTGTTGCGCGATGTTGCGGTCCGCAGCCACCCAAACGAGCGGCTCGCGCCAAACCCGCACCCCCTCCATGATCCCGCCCGGCTCGCGCTTCACCAGCACGATATCAAGCTCCCCCCGCTCGAACGATTGCACGAGGTTCAAGGTAAGATCGCAGGTCACCTCAAGCTGCACCTGCGGAAACGCCTTCGCAAAACGGGCCAGTGCCCGCGGCAAATGGGTGGTGGCAAAGTCCTCAGGCGCCCCAAGCCGTACTACCCCCTCAAGTCCAGGCTCGGTGAGACGGGCCAGCATCTCGTCGTTCAGCTTCAAGATTTCCATCGCATAGACCAAGGCGGCCTCGCCCTGCGTCGTCAGTCGGACCCGACGGGTGGTGCGCTGAAACAATGGGGCTCCGACCGCCTCCTCAAGCCGCTTGATCTGTAGGCTGACGGTAGACTGGTTTCGATAAACTTTTTGCCCGCCCAAGGTGAACGAACCCGCCTCCGCTATGGCGGCAAAAGTGCGCAGCGTGTCGATATCGAGATTTCGAATGGCCATGCCAGCTCATTGCCAAACACGATCAATGTTGTCAAATTTATCAATTTCCAATCAAATCCCGATGCCGCTAAGCCCCACCCATCGCCCTGCAGCACGCGCCGCACCGGGCCTTAGGACCAGGCAAGGAAGCACCATGACCACCACCACCGCCGGCAAAACGCATCTGATCACCGTCGCCAAGGGTGATGGCATCGGCCCCGAAATCATGGACGCAAGCCTGCGGGTTTTGTCCGCCTCGGGTGCCAAGCTCGCCTTCGAAGAAATAGAGATCGGTGAGAAGGTCTATGGTGCCGGCGTGTCTTCAGGCATTCGCCCCGAAGCGATGGAAAGCCTTCGCCGCACCAAGGTCTTCTACAAGGCCCCAATCACCACCCCACAGGGCGGCGGCGTGAAAAGCCTCAACGTCACCATCCGCAAAACCTTTGGCCTGTTCGCCAACATCCGCCCAAGCTTCAGCCTCGCGCCTTTCGTCGACACCCGCTTCCCCAACATGGACGTGGTGATCGTGCGCGAGAACGAAGAAGACCTGTACGCCGGTATCGAGCATCGTCAGACCGCTGACGTCTACCAGTGCCTCAAACTGATCACCCGTCCGGGCACGGAACGCCTGGTGCGGTATGGCTTCGACTTTGCCCGCCTGAATGGCCGCAAAAAGGTGTCCTGCTTCACCAAAGACAACATCATGAAGCTCACGGACGGCCTGTTCCACAAAGTCTTCGACGAAATCGGCGAAGAGTACCCAGAACTGGAAAAAGAGCATTGGATCGTCGACATCGGCTCCGCCAAGCTGGCCGACAACCCAGAGCAGTTTGACGTTATCATCCTGCCAAACCTATACGGCGACATTCTCTCCGATGTCGCGGCCGAAATCGCGGGCTCGGTCGGCCTGGCAGGCTCAGCCAACATCGGCTCGGAGTTGGCAATGTTTGAGGCCATTCACGGCTCCGCGCCGCGCCGCGCCGGCCAAAACGTCGCCAACCCATCAGGCCTGCTTGTGGGCGGCATCCAAATGCTGCAGCACCTTGGCGAAGCTGAAGCCGCCGAGCGCGTGCGGCAAGCCTGGTTGAAGACAATCGAAGACGGTGTCCACACCTACGACATCTACAAGGATGGCATTTCAAAAGAAAAAGTTGGCACCAAGGAATTCGCAGACGCCATCATCGCGCGCCTTGGTCAATCAGCCAACCAGCTGAAGAACCGCGGTGCCGGCGGGGCCTGGCCGGGCTTGCCAACCCTGAAGGTGCTGCCACGTCCGAAAAAGGAAATTGTCGGCGTGGACCTGTTCGTGGATTGGGTAGACGGGCCACAGGCCCTCGGCGACAAGCTGATGCAAGTTGCCGTGTCGCCATTTGATCTGGCGATGGTCACCAACCGCGGCGTCAAGGTTTACCCGAATGGCGCGCCTGAGACCTTCTGTGTAGACCATTATCGCTGCCGCTTCATGCTGCATACCGGCATCAAGGGCTCAGCCGCCCTCGTCGCCGAACTGATGATGCGCGTGGCACAGGCAGGCTTCGATGTGGTGAAAACGGAAGGTCTGTACACGTTCGATGGCGAGCCAGGCTTCAGCCTTGGCCAAGGCCAATGATCTGACAACATCTGCAACAGCAAAGTCAGTGAAACACTGTCAGGGGGCGCTCTTCGGAGCGCTCCCTTTCTTGCGCAATTTGATCAGCAATCGCGCAAACGCCTGCAGGCCCGGCCGCACCACCAGGAAAACCCGGTACACCGGTTCTGCCAACCAGATCAGGGGCGGCGCACTGCCAATCCGGCCAAGCCACCGCAAGCCCGGCGTTTCGCGCCATAGCGCCACAAACGCCCGCCCGCCGCTGATCAGCCGGCCATCGCCAAGCCGCACGTGAAACCGCTTCAAGGCAGCAGCGCGGTCAAGATCGCTGGCGGGATCACCGGGGCTGCTGGTGACGTCTGTGTACGTCAACGCCCCCGTTCGATCGAGCGCCCTGTAGGCACTGATCTCCACCCGACAAATCGGGCATTCCCCGTCATAATAGACCGTACATTTTTGCGCAGGCGTGGTTTTGTCCTGGGTGCTCATACCACAAGATCTAGAACGGTTCGTCGCCGCGCAACCCCGCCAGAATGTCACAGAGGCGATCCACCTCATCCTCTGGTTGGTCGTACCGCACCACAAGCCGTCCTTCGCCTAGCGCTGGCGGCCCCCAATCATAAAACCGCACGCCTTGCCCGCGCAGCAACGCCATCCGCTCAGCCCCAGCCCGTACGAAAATCTGATTGGCCTCCACAGGCTCAGAAAGCCAATCGCCCGCTGCCCGACCGATCCTATGCGCCAACGCGTTGGCCCGGCTGGCCAAAGCCAGCCAAAGTCCATCCTTCAGATACGCGCCAAACTGTGCCGCCACGAACCGGCCTTTGCAAAGCAAATGCCCCGCCCGTTTGCGACGAAACGCCAAATCATCCGCAAGCGTCTCATTGAACACAATGATCGCTTCGGCAGCGATGGCCCCATTTTTGGTCGCACCAAAGCACAACACATCGACCCCAGCCTGCGCACTGACCGCAGCCGGCGAGCAGCCCAAAAACGCGACCGCATTGGCAAACCGCGCGCCGTCCATATGCGTCACCAACCCCTCCCGCCGCGCGATAGCGGTAAGTGCCGCCACCTCCTCCGGCCGGTAAGCACAGCCGCGCTCGCTGGCCTGCGTAAGGGACAGCGCCCGCGGCGTCACCGAATGCACCCCTCGCCGATTGCGCGTCAGCGCTTCCTCCAAATCCGCCGGCCGCACCTTAGCGCCAGGCCCGTCGATCAGCACAAGTTTCGAGCCACCCGTGAAAAACTCCGGCGCACCGCACTCGTCGGTTTCGATATGCGCTTCGCGGTGCGCCAGGATTGAGCCCCACGGCGGCACACAACTGGCCAGCGCGAGCGCGTTCGCCGCCGTTCCAGTCGCTGCAAAAAACACTCTGGCCTGCGGGGCTTCAAACAGATCCTGGATCTGCGCCTCCACAGCTTTGCTCAACGCGTCTTCGCCATAGGCGATGGCCGGGCCAACGTTTGCTTGGCCAAGCGCGGCCAAGATATCAGGGTGCACCGGTGCGGTATTGTCGGAAGCGAAGTCCATCACGTTAGCCCCTGCACCACGGCTTTCAGACGCTCCGCAATCGAAAGCGGATCACTGATAAAGTCCGCATCGATCCACCACGATTCAACCTCCCGCATCACCTCCCCCACAAGCGGTCCAGGTGCCACGCCAGCCGAGATCACCTGCGCCCCGGTCAGCGGAAACGTCGGGCGCGTCCAGCCCTGCGCCAAAGCCATCAGCGCCCGCCATTGCGGCGTGGTTTTTTCCCGCCCGTCATCAGCCCAAGCCATCGCAACTTGATCCAGAAACGCCTCTTGCCCAATGCGATACAAAACGCGGCGCACTTCAAGCAGCGACATGAAGCTCACCACTCGGCCGCCATGCGTGTGGGCACCAACCAGCCGGTCGCGCTCGTCATTCGCCAGTTTGAGCGCAGCGCTCAGCGCCCGCGCGGCCTCGGCATCGGGCAGGGCCGCCGCGATCCGCTGCAGCCCATCGCCCGGCAAAAACGCATCCGCCTCAAGGTTGATCAGGGCATGCAGACGGTCAAGCCGCGAGGCCTGCGGCCACACCAATGGGTCAATCCCAGCAGCGGTCATCGCAGAAAGGGCAGCGCGCGGGTCTGGCGCAGCCACAAGCTTTTTCAGCTCCTTCCAAACCCGTTCCACTGACAAATCTGCAAGCGACTCCAGCTGCGCCGCGCAAGCAGCCAAACCGTCCGCATCCAGCGCGCCGCGCCCATACCAGGCCGAAAAGCGGAAGAACCGCAAAATCCGCAAATGGTCTTCCCGAAGGCGCTGCGCGGCATCACCGATAAACACAATCCGCCCGGCCTTGGCGTCGGCAATGCCTTCGCCCGTTGGATCAAAGATCACCCCATCTCGATCCGCATACAGCGCATTCAGCCGAAAATCCCGCCGCGCCGCATCCTCAGTCCAATCCGTCGTAAACGCGACCGTCGCGCGCCTCCCATCAGTGCTCACATCGCGCCGAAGTGTGGTGATCTCAAACGGCTTGTGATCGGCCACAACCGTGATCGTCCCGTGGTCGATCCCTGTGGGAAAGGCCTTCAGCCCAGCAGCTTCCACCGCGGCAATTACCTCCGGCGGCGTCAACTGTGTGGCGATGTCGATGTCGTCCGCCTTTAGCCCCAGCACGCCGTTGCGCACACACCCGCCCACAAACCGCGAAGCCCCGTCCCGGGCCTGGTCCAGCGCATCCATCACCGCGCGGGTTTCGAGAGCCTTGATCCAAGGGACGTGCGCCAATGTGGCGGTCATGGCTGGTTCCTTTGTTGCTCAAGTGCAGCCGGCGACACCGGCGGGGCGGTCAACCCCTTGTCTGCCACGACAGACAAAACCATCGCTTCAATCGCGATGACGGCCCCCGTCAACCACAAGATCGCAAGCGGCCACGGATCGCGGCCCGCTTTGTCGCCCTGCTTCTTGATCCGCGTGTACAGCCAATACAGCAGGAACGGAATCGCGATGCAGGCAATCGTGATCAGGAAGCGACGGATCATATGGGTCGCTTAGCCATTGAGGCGGTCGCCATAAAGCCGGTCGTAAAGTGCTTTGATCATGCCCGCCGTCGCCCCCCAAATGTAGTGACCCTGATACGGCATCGCGTAGTAGGCGCGAGTCGTTCCTTGCCATTCCCGTTCGTGCCGTTCGTGATTGGCAGGATTCATCAAGAAATCCCAGGGCGCTTCAAAAACCTGCGCCACCTCCCGCGGATCGGGATTGAGCGTAAAGCCGGGCTCCACCACCGCCACGATCGGCACCACCCGAAACCCGGTCACGGTTTCATAGGCGTCAAACGTGCCGATTGGCGTCACAAAGCGCGGGTCAACGCCGGTCTCTTCCTGCGCTTCGCGCAAAGCCGTGGCAACCGGATCGCGATCTTCGGCCTGCACCCGGCCCCCAGGAAACGCCACCTGGCCGGCGTGGGTTGGCATCTCGGCGGTCCGCCGGGTCAAGAGCACGGTCCATCCCTGCGGACGTCGCACAATCGCGGCCAATACTGCGGCGGGCTTCAGCGTGCGCGGCCCCCCCGGACGCACATGCGGGTTGAGATCGTAATCGCTGCGCCCCGGCGCACTAAACGCCCCTGCAGAGGCAGCCTCCAGCGGATCCAACCGCCGGCTCAACAGCGCTTCCAACCCGTCATCGGTCATGCGTGTGACCCAATTGGAAAGAACACGCCTTGGCTCCAAAGCCCCAAAACATCATTCTCGCTCGTCGCCCAATCCACCAGCTCATAAAAGGGCGCCCGCAAGATCCGCGCTTCCAGCCGGCCCCGCACCAGCACATAAGGGCGCGGCTCTAGCGTACCCCTATCAAACGCCACCCGGATGGGATTGTCGGCCCCCACCGCGACCACATCTCCGACATTCGTTGTGAAGGCGATACACTGCGACCGGCCCTCCCCCACCCGATCAACCCGCACAGCAAGGAAGGCAGCGTCTTCAACCTTGACCAGCACTTTTTCCCCAGGCGTCACCAAATAGGTTTCGCCGTCCTCATCCTTGCGCAGGATCGAGGAAAACAGCCGCACCATCGCCTCGCGACCGATTGGGCTTCCCTCGTGCCGCCAGCTCCCGTCTGTGCGAATTTCAAAGTTCCCGTCGGTTGAACACCGGTCCGGATTCCACAAATGCACCGGCGGCAACCGGCCACTGCCGGCCTGCGCCCGAAGCGCACCAAGCACTTCAAGAAAGGATCCGGGGGTGTCAGCCATGCTCAATTTTGGCACCTTCGTCTGATAACGGTTGCGCAGGCTTGCGCATTGTCGTCGTTTGCGCTTGGCAGTTGGCAGCGGGCCGAAGCCGTTTTCAAGCCGAAGCGCGCCTTAGTTTCGCCCCCTTAAGTAGGAGCTTGGCGCGCATGAGCAACGCATTTGAGCCGCAGTCCGCGCAAGCCTTGGTCGCAGAAGCCGAAGCGGCCGGCGCTGCCTTGGGTCGCGTTCGCGCAGAAATCGCCAAAGTTGTGTTCGGCCAAGAGCGTGTGGTGGAATTAACGCTGGCCGCTGTGCTTGCCGGCGGCCACGGCCTGCTGGTTGGCGCACCAGGCCTCGCCAAGACCCGGCTGGTCGAAGCGATCGCCATCGCCTTGGGGCTCAACTGGGGCCGCGTTCAGTTCACGCCAGACCTGATGCCCGCCGATATCATCGGCTCAGAAATTCTGGATCAAGACCAAACCGGTCGAAGAAGCTTCAGGTTCGCCCCCGGCCCGATCTTCACCAGCCTTCTGATGGCCGACGAAATCAACCGCGCCAGCCCCCGTACCCAGTCGGCCCTCTTGCAAGCCATGCAGGAAGGCCAAGTTACCGTGGCCGGGCAGCATTATGATCTGCCAAAGCCGTTTCACGTTCTGGCCACCCAAAACCCGATCGAACACGAAGGCGCCTATCCGCTGCCGGAAGCCCAGCTTGATCGCTTTTTGCTTCAAATCGATGTGCCTTATCCCGACAAAGAAACCGAGCGGCGCATTCTGGTCGATACCACCGGCCTGCAGGACGCCACACCACGCCCGGTTCTGGACGCAACAAGCCTTCTGCGCATTCAGTCCCTGATCCGTCAGATGCCGGTGGGGGAGAAAGTTCTGGCCACCATTTTGGAGCTGGTCCGATCCGCGCGTCCGGGCGCGTCGAGCGATCCGCGCGTCAATGCACACGTCGCCTGGGGCCCAGGCCCGCGCGCCGGTCAGGCCCTCATGCTGGCGGTGCGCGCCCGCGCCCTGTTGCGCGGCCGCCTCGCCCCCGCCATTGACGATGTGATCGCTTTGGCGCGCCCAGCATTGGTCCACCGCATTTCACTGGCCTTCAGCGCCCGCGGGGAGGCGATTGAGTTGGAGTCACTCGTGGACGACCTCGCCGCCCGCGCCGCCTGAGCCAATCATGCCCATCACTCCGGCCCATGCAACCCGCGCCGCCACGGCCCTCGCCATAGACCTGCCGGGCGTGCTGTTGGAGGCGCGTCGTTTGGCCTCAAGGGCGCACGGTGTGCACGGTCGCCGCCGCGCCGGCATGGGCGAAGACTTCTGGCAGTTCCGTGATCATCGGTCTGAAGACGGCCAACGCCTGGTCGATTGGCGTCGATCCGCGCGGGGCGACCGCCTGTTTGTGCGCGAGCGGGAAATGCAAGCAGCCCAAGCCGCCCAAGTTTGGATCGATCCAGACCCGGGCTTCGCTTGGACCTCCACGCCAACCACCTGGCCCACGAAACAAGAGCGCGCGCTGATCGTGTGCGTGGCGTTCGGCATTCTTTTGACCAGGGCTGGCGAGCGCATTGGGGCCCTTGGGGGCGCCACCCACGCCGGCGCGCGCGCTCCAGAACGGCTGGCGCAAGCCCTTCTCACGCTCAAACCGCCTACCCCGCCTCAACCAACAACACGGGCCAGTGTGATCCTTGCCACCGACGGCTATGCCCCCATTGACGTCTGGGGCGAACGCTTTGCGCCGATCGCCGCCGCCGGCGCGCATGGCACCCTCTTGCTCATTTCTGATCCGGCGGAGGAAGACTTTCCCTACTCCGGTCGTGTCCTGTTCCAAGAACCAGGCAGCACCGGACGCGAAACGATGTTCGGCCGCGCCGAAGATGCCCGGACGGCCTACGCCACGCGCTTCGCCGCCCACCGCACCGAACTGCGCGCGCTGGCAGATCGGATGGGCCTGGTGGTCGTCACCCACCGCACCGACCGCCCCGCAGCCCCGCTGCTGTCAGCCATGGCGATGGCGCTCGCGGAGCGCATGGCGTGACGTTTGGCCTGATCCATTTCGCAGCGCCACTGGCGCTCTTGGGGCTGTTGGCCCTTCCGCTTCTGTGGCTAGTCCTGCGCGCAGCGCCGCCGGCACCGGTCCTGCGCGTGTTTCCGCCGCTGCGCTTGCTTTTGGGCCTTCGCACGCCGGATCAGGCCCGCGCCCGGGCACCGCTGTGGCTGGTCCTGTTTCGCATGGCGATCCTGGCCTTGGCGATCCTTGGCTTTGCCAGGCCAAGCTTTTCGCCGCCGGCCCTGGCCGCCGGCGACACGCCAGAAGCCAGCGGCAGGGTGCTGTTGGTGGTGGACGATGGCTGGACCCTTGCGCCCGCCTGGAGCGAAGTCCGGGCAGCCATGACAGCAATCGCCAGCGACATCGAACGCGCCGGCGGCGAAGCCCATCTTTTGCTCACAGCACCAGCGGCATCCCCGATCAGTCCCGCCGAAGCCTTGACACCCGGTGCCCTGCGCGGCCGCGCGGCGCAACTGGAGCCGCAGGCCTGGCGCCCCGATCGAGCAGACGCCGCACAGCGCATCGAAACCGCCAGACTGGGCCGGTTTGCGCGAATTGTCTGGGTCAGTGACGGCTTGCAGGACGCAGGCGCGCAACGGCTTGCCACCGCCCTTCGGGCCTTAGGTCCCGTCACGGTCCAAACCCGAGATCGCCCGGTCCGTGCGATTACTGATGCTTCAGTGTCAGCAGATGGCGTTCGCGCTAGCCTGATCCGCGCCCCCGGCGCACCGCCAGATATCGCCGTCGCCGCAGAAACGGCAGAAGGCCGCAGCCTTGGCGTTGCCGAGGGCCGCTTTGACGGACAAACCGCCGAAGTCCTCATTCAATTGCCAGCAGAGATCGCAGCCCGCGCCGCCCGCGTCCGGATCGTGGGCGAAGACAGCGCCGGCGGTCAGCGCCTGCTTCCCGACGGTGCCGCCCGGCCGAATGTGGGCCTGATCGAATCTACTACTGGGGCGCAACCGCTGCTGTCTGAGATCTACTACGTAGAACGCGCCCTTTCGCCCTATGCCACCATGCAGCGCGGCACCGTCGCTCAACTGATCGATGCGCGCGTCCAAGCGCTGGTCTTGCCCGACGCCTCACGCCTGGCCCCGCAAGATGCCCAGCGCCTCACTCGCTGGCTTGAAAGCGGCGGTCTGTTGTTGCGCTTTGCAGGACCGCGCCTAGCCAACGACGCAGATGACTTAACCCCGGTGCGGCTGCGCTCGGGCGCGCGCACCTTGGGCGGTGCCCTCGCCTGGGAAGAACCACAAAAAATTGCCCCGTTTGCGTCCACCAGCCCCTTCGCCGGCTTGATGCCACCAGAAGACATCGCCGTGCGCCGCCAGCTGCTCGCGATCCCCGGCCCAGAGCTCGAAGAACGGACCTGGGCGCGGCTCAGCGATGGCTCGCCCCTCGTAACAGCAGCACCCCGCGGTCGGGGTTTGATCGTGCTGTTTCATGTGTCGGCAGGGCCAGACTGGTCGGATCTGCCGCTCTCTGGACTCTATGTGGAAATGCTCCGCCGGACCCTGGCGTTTGCCGGGCGTGGCCAAAGCGGCACCAACGCGGAAGAGGTCGGTGCAGGCCCCTTCGTGCCCACCCGCCTGATCGATGGATTTGGCACCCTGCGACAAGCGACCGGTGCCCAAACCATACCCCCAGAAGTCTTCGCCGCAGCAGCCGCCGGACCAGCCTCACCGCCTGGCCTTTATGAGCGCGCCGGCCTCGCCGCCGCCATCCCCGTGGTGGCGCGCAACGAACAGTTACAGGCCATCGGCCCTTTGGAGGGCGTGACGATGTCTGCGCTAGAACGCGCCGGCGCGCACCCCTTGGCCGGCATCCTGCTGTCGGTCGCCGCCATCATGACGCTTCTGGACCTATTTGTGTCGCTATGGCTGGCCGGTCGTTTACCCACACTGGCGCGGCTGCCCTTCAAAAGCGCCTCGCTGGGCGCGCTGCTGCTTTTGGCGTTGGTTCCTGTCAACCAAGCCCACGCCCAGAACGCGCAAGACCCTACGCTGTCCTTGCGGCTGGCCTATGTCGTCACCGGCGATGCGCGCACCGATCGCATGTCCCGCGAAGGCCTCACCGTGCTGTCGCAAACCCTGTTTGACCGAACCTCGGTAGAGCCAACCGCGCCAGCGGCGGTGAACCTCGCGACCGACGATTTGTCAGCCTACCCCTTTATTTATTGGCCCGCCGCTGCCGAACCATCTGCCCTAAGCGACAACGCCCTCGCCAACGTCGATCGGTATCTGCGCTTGGGCGGCTTGCTGCTGGTTGACACCCGCGACGCCACCGTCCGGCGCACGCAGGGCGAAGCCGGCCCCGCGGCCACAATGCTGCGCGGCCTCGATGCGCCGCCCCTCGCTGCCATCACCGCTGAACATGTGGTGGCCCGCTCGTTTTACATTCTGCGCTCGTTTCCCGGGCGCTATGCCGCAACCCAACTCTGGGCCGAAACAGAAAGCTCCGCCGCCGCCCGCGATGGCGTCGCATCGCTGTTTGTGGGCAATGGCGACTGGGCGACGGCGTGGGCAGGCGATGGCGGCGTGGATACCCGTCAACGGGAGCTCGCGTTACGCTTTGGCGTCAACCTTGTGATGGTCGCCCTCACTGGTAACTACAAGGCAGACCAAGTCCACCTGCCCGCCCTGCTCGAAAGACTGGGTCGCGAGGGGCGGCGATGACCGCTGTCGGGCGATTGACCATCGATCCCTTGGCACCGCTGTGGGTGATCGCGAGCCTTGCAGTGGTCGCCGCCGCTTTGCTCGCCTACTACACCTACCAGCGTGGCGGCGCGCCGGTCACCCGCGGGCTTGGCCTTGCGTTGATCTTGGTTGGCCTGTTGCAGCCGATGTGGGTCCGCGAGCGCCGCGAGCCCTCCACCGACGTTGCCGTCATTCTGGTGGACCAGAGCGACAGCCTCGCCCTTGCCGGACGGCTGGAGGCGGCCCGCACCGCCGGCGACGCCCTTGCCGAGCGCCTTGCCAACGAGCCGGGGCTAGAAGTGCGGGTGCGCGATGTAAGGTCTGGCCCCGATGGCACCTTGCTTGTGTCTGCCCTGCAGGACGCGATCGCCGACATCCCCGCCGCTCGCATGGCCGGTGCCCTGTTGGTCACCGATGGCCAAGCCGCCGACGCCGCATCAGTTCCAGCCGTCTTGCGCGACCATGGCCCCATTCACGCGCTGATCGTAGGGGATCCCAATCGCGGAGATCGCCGCCTTGAGCTGATCGCCGCCCCAGCATTTGGCATCGTCGGCGAAAACGTGACCATTGAAGCGCGGGTAGAAGACCCAACGCCCGGCCGCCCTGTTGCCATTCGTGCAACCATCGATGGCCAAACCGTGCGCACCGTTCAGGCCCGAACGGGTGAGCCGTTCACCCTGCGCCTCGCCACGCCAAAACGCGGGGCCAACATGGTCCAGCTTGAAGCAGAGGCCGGCCCCCAAGAAATCACCCTCTTGAACAACCGCGCGGCGTTCAACTTGGCCGGCGTACGCGATCGCCTGCGTGTGCTGCTGGTCACCGGCGAACCACACGCCGGCGCCCGCGTTTGGCGCAATCTGCTCAAGTCTGACCCGGCGGTCGATCTGGTCCACTTCACCATCCTGCGCCCCCCTGAAAAGACCGACTTCCTCGCGGCAGACGATGAAATCTCGCTGATCCCATTCCCAACCCGCCAGCTGTTTGTCGATGAATTGGACCGTTTCGACCTGATCATTTTCGATCGCTACCGCCAGCGTGGCGTCCTGGAACAGTCCTACTTTTTCAACATCGCCCGGCGCGTGGAAGCGGGCGGTGCCTTGCTGGTCACCGCTGGCGAAGCAGATGCCACTTGGGAAAGCCTGTTCCAGACCCCATTGGCGGCAATCTTGCCGGCCCAGCCCACAGGCCAAGTGGTCACGACCCCCTACCGGCCCACCCCAACCGAGATCGGGGCTCGCCATCCAATCATTCGCGGCCTGCCAGACCCCGCGCGGTGGGGCCGATGGACCCGCCAGATCGCGGCCCGCGCCACCAGCGGCCAAACGCTGCTTTCAGGAGCCGGAGACCAACCGCTTCTAACCATAGCCACCGCTGGCCGCGGCCGCGTGGCACAGTTCTGGTCTGACCAAGTTTGGTTGTGGGCCCGTGGGTATGAGGGCGGCGGCCCACATGGCGAACTGCTCCGCCGCCTCCTTCATTGGCTGATGCAGGAGCCGGAACTGGATGCCGAGCGCCTCACCTTGACCACCGAAGGCAACACCTTGACCGTCCAGCGCTCGACCTTGGCCGATGCCGCAGCGCCGGCGGTGATTGTTGCCCCCGATGGCAGCGAAACCCAAATCACCTTCAGCGCCGCAGGCCCAGGCCTGTGGCGTGCGCAAATGGCAGCGACCGCGCAAGGGCTCTATGAGGCGCGCAGCCAGGACTTGCGGGCGTTTGCCGCCGTTGGCCCCTTGAACCCGGTTGAGGCCGAAGCCCTAAACGCCACCGCCGAACGCCTGCAGCCGCTAGTCCAACAAACCGGCGGCGGCGAAGCACTTCTGGGCGAGGATGGGCGCAACCTGCCCGAACTTCGCCGCGTAGACGCCAATGCGCGCACGTCTGGAGAGGGATGGCTTGGCCTGCGTCGCAACGAAGCCTACGTGGTGCGATCGGCAGCCTCGCAGCCTTTAGGGCCAGGATGGCTTTGGGCGTTGTTGGGGCTTGCCCTGTTCATGTTTGGCTGGCGCCGGGAAACCCGCTGAGCCGGCCCGCCGTCAACGTTTGCGGCCCGCACAAGGGCAGCCAGAGCAACCGCCTCGGATCAACGCTCCCAGGCAAGGTGATCAGCCCCGCAGGAACTTGCACAAAGCCGAGCGGCGCAAAAAAGCCGGGAGCTCCCACCAAAACCACGGCGGTCTCGCCGGCGACCCGCGCCGCATCAACGCACGCCGAGACCAGCATCTGGCCAAGGCCGCGGCCCTGCTGGCCAGGATGCACCGCAAGTGGTCCTAAAAACACCATGGGCTCGGTCCCAATCCAAACCCGCCACATCTGGCAACAGCCAACCACCTCTTCCCCGCATAGCGCCACACGGGAGTAACCCCGCAAGAGCTGGGCACCGTTTTCCCGCACCCGCTCGCTGGTTTTGGCCAACCGGCCAGGGCCGAACGCCGCCGCAGCCACACCCAGCACGCTAGCGGCATGCGCTAGGGTTTCCGGCGCGATCACAACGCCGGTGCCGGTGTCCTCGGCCCTAAGCAGCTGAACAGCAGTTTCCATGTCCCCCGCCAACAATAGGCCAACACGGCAAAGCGAGCCGCGGCGTTTAGGGCGAGTGTGGCGGCTGCGTCAAAGGAAATATCTGCGACACCCTCACCGCGGCGGGAAGGCCCGGGCCAAGCGGCTCAGCCAATCCCCCAACGCATCCCAATCGGAATTGTCGGCGCGATCTGGCATCAGCCCCATCCGCACAATCACAAGATCGCGGGAGGGCACAACCAAAATCACTTGGCCCCAATGCCCCTGAGCCGAAAACGCGTCATACGGGTCCCGGTCAACAATCAACGATCGATCCGGCACACCGGCGCCCGTTGGTGGCGTGAGCCACCACCCGGCACCATACACATCGGCACCCGAGCCAGCCGCTGGCGTTCGCGCAAAATCCACCCAGCCAGGCGGCAAAATCCGCTGCCCATCCCACATCCCGTCCCGCAGATACAACAGTCCAAACTTGGCGAAATCCCGCGGCGTAGCATAGGCCATCGACCCTCCAAGAAATGTCCCGGCCGCATCGAACTCCGGCACAGCGCTGGTCATACCGATGCGATCAAACAGGCTCTCCTGCATCCAGGCGCGCATGGACTGTGCCCGTGCCGCAGCGTCTGCGCCTGGCGCAATCCGGTCGGTCAAAGCATTTGCGACCAGGTTTATGCCCGCCGAGTTGTAGTTCCAGTGTGTCCCAGGCGCGTGCGCCAAGGGCAGGCGCGCAGCAAACGCAGCCACGTCGCGCCGGCCAGGGCCAAACTGCATGCGAACGGCATCGTTCGTCACCAGCGATGGCGCGTTGGCTTCCTGATAGCGCTGCCCATCGACCATTTGCAGCCACTGCCGCCAGGTGATGGCCGCCCGTCGATCGCGGCCAGACCAGGCAGGGTGCCCCATCGGCTCGTCCAGCCCCAAGCGCCCCTGGGCCGCAGCCACCCCGACCAGCGCCTGCGTCACAGATTTCGCAACAGACCAACTCACCTGCCGCGTGCCTGCCCCAAATCCAGGCCCATAGCGCTCCAGCACGATGCGCCCGCCTTGCACCACCACCACCGCGCGGGTTTCGCCCATCACCGGGTGAGGGTCAGGCAACACTTCTCCAAGCAGGCTGGCTATTTCGCTAGGGTCGACCGTTGATGGCAGTGGCGCCACCGGCCAGCCCTGGGTGGGCCACGGCGTATCGGCGGGCTGGGGTGGTAACGGCGACAAGACCTGCGCCTGCGCAACCGCCGCAAAGGACAAGGCCAAGGCCACAAACGCAGCCGAAATCGTCTTGAACATGGAATCCAAACCTAACCACTGCCAGAGTGCGTTTTGAAGTGTGAAGGAGCGCGCCGTGTCACGCAAACGTTGGTTGCCATTTATAGGCCTGGGCGCACTTGCCGCCGTGGGTGTGGGCCTTTGGGGCGGCAGCGGTCCGGTGAACTATCTGTCGATGGGTGTCAATTTTGCCGCCAAACAGACGTGCTCGTGCATGCATATCGCCGGGCGAACCCTGGAAAGCTGCCAAACCGATCTGCCTGCGGAAGGCCAAGGTCTTATTCACCTGACGCCGGGCCAAGACGATGTCCGCGCCAGTGCAGCATTTGGGCTGGTGTCGGCGCGCGCAAAACGCGATCCGGTCAACGGCTGCGTGCTCACGCCCTGATCAGACCAGAAACGTCAGCGGGTTCGGCACCGGCTTGCGTTGCGCCGCCCGCAACAAACCCACAGCAAATCGAACGCCAACCCAGACCAAAGTACCAATCTGCGCCAACGATGCCACCGCACCCAGCAGCGGGATCCAAGTCAGCAACCCGGCAATCATCCAAACGGCAGCGCCGATCAACATCGTGCGCAAAGCAAACTCATGATGTGTGCGAGCCCACGGCATGCCGTCGTCGCGGTTCGATGCGGCAATCGCCACGCACGCAACGCCAAAGCCAAGGCCGACAAACTCGATGGGCATCGCGGTCAGATAGTAGAACGCAAAGGCGATCGCGCCCAACGCATACACCAGCACAACTTTGTGCTGCGGTCGCTGCAGATCAAAACCGGGCTTTCGCTCCACAGCCGGCGGTTTGCGGGGGCGAAACGGCGTCACATTGGTTGGCGGCTCGGCCATAGGGCACGCTCACTTACAAGTTCAAGAGGGCGGGGTCGCCGCCCTGCGCTGCGATGTTCACGGTCATGGTCCGTTCGGTGGCAAACCGCGGCAGGTAATGCGGCCCACCAGCTTTCGGGCCAGTCCCGGAAAGGCCACGTCCACCGAACGGCTGAACCCCAACCACCGCCCCGATCATCGAGCGATTGATATACACGTTTCCCGCCGGAACCGCAGCAGCAACGGCGTCGGCAAAACTGTCGAGCCGCGAATGCACGCCAAGCGTCAAACCATAGCCTTTGGCCGCAAGCCGCGAAGCCATAGCACCAACATCAGCCGGGTTATAGCGCACCACATGCAAGATCGGTCCAAACACCTCGCCGGTGAGTTGGTCGAGGTCTTTCAACTCGATGATGGTCGGCGCAACGAAACAGCCGCTCTCCGGCACGCCCTGCGCGTGCGCCACAATCCGCGCTTGCCCCGCCATCGTTTCAATGTGCGCCTTCAACTGGCTCTGCGCAGCGCGATCAATCACCGGCCCCACGTCGGTTACCGCAAGGCCCGGATCGCCAAGCTTGAGCGCGGCAAGCGCCCCCGCCAGTGTCTCCAAAATGCCGTCCGCCGTCGCTTCCGGCAAGAACAGCACGCGCAAAGCCGAGCACCGCTGACCCGCCGATCCAAAAGCAGACACCATCACATCGTCCACCACTTGCTCTTTGAGGGCGGTGGTATCGACAAACATCCCGTTCATGCCCCCGGTTTCGGCAATCAGGGTGGCGATCGCACCGGGTCTCGCCGCCAGGTTTTGGTTGATCCGACGCGCGGTTTCGGTGGAGCCCGTGAACGCCACCCCCACCACCCGCTCATCGCCCACAATCCCAGCCCCCACAGACCCATCGCCTGGCAAAAGGTGCAGCGCATCGAAAGGCACCCCGGCCGCATGCATCAGGCGCACAGCCTCAAACGCGATCAGCGGCGTTTGCTCGGCAGGCTTGGCCACAACAGTGTTGCCTGCGGCCAACGCGGCCGCAATTTGCCCCACGAAAATGGCCAACGGGAAATTCCACGGCGCGATACAGGCAAAAACCCCACGACCCGTCAGGTGCAAAGCGTTGGTTTCACCCGCCGGGCCAGGCAGGCGTTCGGGCTCGGCCATCAGCCGCTCGGCTTGCGCCGCATAGTATCGGCAAAAATCGACCGTCTCGCGCACTTCATCGATGCCGTCCTGCAGCGTCCGGCCGGCCTCCCGCGCGATCAGCGCCACAAACGAAGCGCGGGCGGCCTCCAAGGCATCCCCACACGCCCTCAAGATGCGGGCCCGCTCCCGCGCCCCACAACCATCCCAGCGCGGCTGAAACGCATGCGCCGCCGAAATCGCAGCCTGGATGTGATCGGCGCTTGCCGTCTGCACGAACCCCACAACCCGCTCAGCTTGAGCCGGATCCCGCACCTCAACACCGCCGCTTGCCACGACAGCTCCCGCCACGATCGGCGCGGCATGCGGCTTTGCCCCCGCATCCAAGGCAGCGACCGCCTGCTCCAAACTCGCCCGATCGCGCATGATGGACATATCCTCCCCGGTAGAGTTCAACCGCGACGGCCCAAACAGGCGCGACGGCGGCGGCAGGCGCGGATGCCGATGCGGCTGCGCCTCCAGTTTTGCGAGCGGATCAGCAGCCACCAAATCGGGGCTGACGTCGTCATCCAAAAACGTGTTCACAAACGACGTGTTGGCCCCATTCTCCAACAGCCGCCGCACAAGGTAGGGCAACAAGTCTTCATGCCCGCCAACAGGCGCGTAAACCCGCACCGGCTTGTTAAGCCCAGCTGCCGCATAAAGCGCCTCACCCATGCCGTGCAAGCGCTGGAACTCGTAGTCCTGCACGCCTGCCTCCTGCGCCATGAAGGCGATGGCCGCAGCGGTGTGGGCGTTGTGGGTGGCGAACTGTGGGTAAAGAACATCCCCATTTCGCAGCATGATCGCAGCACAAGCCAGATAGCTCGCGTCGGTCGCAGACTTAGTCGTGAACACGGGAAAGTCAGAACGCCCCGCCATTTGCGCGCGCTTTACTTCGCCGTCCCAATAGGCACCCTTCACCAAACGCACCATCAAACGCCGGTCCCGCGCCCGCGCCAGTGCTGCCACCTGCGCCACCACATCGCGGCCGCGCTTCTGATACGCCTGCACCGCCAGCCCAAGCCCAGACCATCCCGCAAGCGACGGTTCCGCCGTTAGCCGGTCCAAGAGCTTCAGCGACAACGCCAACCGATCGGCTTCCTCCGCATCCAGGCACAAATGAACATCGTGCCGCCGCGCCGCTTGCGCCAATTGCAAAACCCGCGGCAGCAAAGCCTCCATCACCTGGGCTTCGTTGCGCGCCTCATAGCGCGGATGCAGCGCCGATAGCTTCACAGACAGGCCAGAAGTGGCCGCAGGCCCCGGCGAAGGCGCCACCGGCTGGCCCACCGCTTCAATCGCATCGGCGTAAGATCGGAGATAGCGCGCCGCGTCATCGTCAGTGCGCGCCCCTTCCCCCAGCATGTCGAACGAGAAAGTGGCCACATCGCCAGACCGCACTTGCGATTTTCCCCGTCGCAAAGCCTCTTCGATCGTGCGCCCCAGAACAAACTGCTCGCCCAGGATGCGCATGGCTTGCATTGCCGCAGACCGCACCACGGGCTCCCCAACCCTTTGGGCAAACCGCGCCATCAGGGCCTTTAGGTCTCTCAATTCCGGCGGCACGCTGGCAATCCGCCCCGTCAGCATCAATCCCCACGTCGAGGCGTTCACCAGCCAATGGTCCGCCTTGCCAAGATGCTCGTCCCAGCGCCCGTCTTTGATTTTCTCGGCAATCAGCTTGTCAGCGGTCGCAGCGTCCGGCACCCGCAACAACGCCTCCGCCAGACACATCAAGGCAAGCCCCTCGGCATTGGAGAGCCCAAACTCCTCCAGAAAACTCTCCATCATGCCCTTGCGGCGCTTTAACCCGCGGGCCCTTTCGACAATCGCGCGCGCCTGCGCCTGCACCGCTGTGCGCGCCTCTCCCCCAAGCGGCGCTTCTTCCAGCAGCGAGGCGACTTCACGGTCCTCATCCGCATATTTGCGAAGATCCAGCGCATCCCAATCGAGCGCAAAACCCGGGAAACTGGCGAGCATGCAATCCTCAAGCAACCGGTGACAATCCACCCTAATACAGTATGTGTGGCGGCGCGCGGGCAGTGACTTCAGCGCTCAACCGTTGCGCCCGGGTATCGTTAGAGGCACACAGTGACAAGACCCCGCTCACCGCGACCGCAGCGTCTTCGCATTAAAGGACCCCGTTTGCCCCGCCAATCCCCCCAAACACAGCATGCTGCCAGCGTCCTTGGCGACGAGCTGCCGCGTCGCATTATGCTGATTACCGATGCGTGGGAACCTCAGGTCAACGGAGTCGTTCGCACCCTTCAGCGCACCGTCAAGGAACTGAAAGAAATGGGCTGCGAGCTGGAAATTGTGTCGCCAGCCGATGGCTACAAGACGATCCCCTTGATCACGTATTCAGAGATTCGCTTGGCTTTGGGCGCCAAAGACGACATCGAAGACCGCTTCAACGCCTTCGCCCCCGATGCCGTGCATATTGCCACTGAAGGAACCTTGGGCTGGGCGGCCCGCAACATTTGCTTGAGCCATAAATTTCCTTTCACCACCAGCTACCACACACAATATCCAGAGTACGTCACCGCCCGCTTCCCGTTTATCCCCCTCGCCGCCGGCTACTGGTATACACGCCTGTTCCACAAGCCCTCTGGCCGCATCATGGTGGCAACACCCACCATGATGGATCGCCTCTCGGAGCGTGGGTTTAAGAACCTGACCGCCTGGAGCCGTGGGGTTGATACGGTTCAGTTCAATCGCAACAAGCGCGGCATTGATGGCGGCGTCTACAAGGACCTGCCGCGCCCGATCTGGGTAAGCGTCGGCCGGGTTTCTGTGGAAAAAAACATCGAGACGTTTTTGAAGCTCGACTTGCCCGGATCAAAAGTGGTCGTGGGCGATGGCCCCCAAGCCGCGGAACTGCAGCAGAAGTATCCGCAGGCGCGCTTTGTTGGGCCCCGCTTCGGTGACGACTTGGCCCGCCATTATGCCGACGCCGACGTGTTCGTGTTCCCAAGCCTAACCGACACCTTCGGACTGGTCATCCTGGAGGCAATGGCCTGCGGTGTGCCCGTGGCCGGTTTCGTAGCTCCCGGCCCCAAAGACATCATCCCCGGCTCCAATGCCGGCTTCGTGGACGACGATCTGCGCCAAGCCTGCCTCTCTTGCCTCGATCTAGACCCCGTAAAGGTCCGCGCGTTTGCGGAACGCTTTTCGTGGCGGGCCTGCGCGGAAGAGTTTCAACGCAACCTCCAACCCCTCCCGAAGCCGGAAAAGAAACGGTTCTGGCGCCGGCTGCGAGCGCTTCGCCGCAAGAAGCGACCGGTGCCCGGCATGTAGCCGAAAATGGCCTCTCGTTCTGGCGAAACCCAAAACACCTTGTTCGGCGCGGTGAATAACATGATGGAACCAACCACCCCCTCCGCCGGCGCGCTCGATGTGCACGGCTTGATCAAGGCGTACGGCCCCAAACGCGCCGTCGATAACCTCAACCTGACCATCCACAAGGGCGAGCTCTATGCCCTCTTGGGGCCCAACGGCGCGGGAAAAACCACCACATTGCGGATGGTCGCGGGCCTCGTCGCCCCAGACGCGGGCACCATCAACGTGTTTGGCGTCGATGCCATCGCTAATCCGATAGACGCAAAACGCCTGATCGCCTGGCTGCCCGATGAGCCGATGCTCTATGACAAACTCACCGCCTGGGAATATTTGGAGTTCGTTGCCGGCCTTTGGCGCGTTCCCACCAAGCTCGCAGCCGAACGCGCCGAAGAACTGTTGCACCGCTTGGATCTCTGGGACAACCGCAACCAGAGGTGCGAGGGGTTTTCCCGAGGCATGAAACAAAAGGCCGTGCTGGCCGGCGCGCTGATTCATGATCCGCAACTTCTGATGCTGGACGAGCCCCTAACCGGCCTCGATGCCGCCATCGCCCGCCAAGTCAAAGATCTCCTGCGCGCAAAAGTGGCAGCAGGGGCAACCGTTATCCTCACAACACACCTGTTGGATGTCGCCGAACGCATGGCTGACCGCATCGGCATCATTCAGAACGGCAGTCTTCTCGCGGAAGGCTCCCTCAGCCAGTTGCAATCGCGCGCAGGGGCCGGCCAAACCCTCGAAGATGTTTTCTTGTCGCTTGTGGGCGCAACATGAACCTCCCCGACCAGCCCGGCGGCTTTCTTTGGCTTTTGGGATTTGAAGCGAAAATCGGGCTGCGCGCTTGGACCGGCGACGCTACCAAACAGGTCTGGACCCGGGTTGGTGTGCTTGGATTCACAGGCCTGATCGCCCTTGGGTGCGGGTATTTGGCAGCCCGCGGGTTAGCGATGGTCGAACCTGCCCAAAACCTCCACACAGCCCTCGTGGTTGGCACCTCGCTTGTCATCGCCTTCTTCGCGACCTTGATGATGAGCCAAGCAATCCTCGCTGTGGTCAACGTCATGTACACCCGCGGCGACCTGGACCTGCTGCTGTCTTCACCAGTTTCGCCCAAAAGCGTTGCCATGGCCCGCGCCGTAGGCGTCGCAGTAAGCGTAAGCCTGCTCTATGCGGTTGCGATTGCGGCGGTTTTGATATGGACCCCGCTCACCGGCGCTTGGCGGTGGTTGATGCTGGGGCCAACGCTGCTGAGTTTGGCGCTGCTGATGACCGCCCTGGGCATGGTCGTCGCGCGCTTCTTGCTGCGCCTGTTTGGACCGCGCCGCACTCAGGTCGCAACGCAGATTCTCACCGCGTTGCTGGGAGCCGGCTTTTTCATCGCGTCGCAATGGTTCAACTTCTTCAACCGAAACCAATCGAACGCTGTCGCAACTGCCTTTATGGATTTCGCCGCGTCGGTAGACGTGCAGCCGTGGAACCCGCTTTGGTGGCCCGCGCGCGCATTTTTGGGCGACCTGACAGCCCAGTTGGCGCTGATCGCCATAGCCCTCGGCGCGTTTACGCTGGCAGCTCGCGCCTTCGCCCAGGACCTGCCAGCCAACGCTGCCGCGATCGCCGCGGTCAACAAAGCCGGCACCAATAGCAAGAAAACCACAAAACCCATGCAGCCCGGACTGGTAGCGGGCTTTATGCGCAAAGAGTGGCGCCTCCTGCGCCGAGACCCATTGTTGATCTCGCAGGTTGGCATGCAGATGCTCTACCTCTTGCCCCTGCTGATTTCCTTGGTTGCAGCCACGGTCAACGGCGGGAACGACGCCGTCGTCGCCAACTACATGTTTGCTAGCGCGTTTGTGTTCCTGGCTTCAACACTGGCGGGCAGCCTCACTTGGATCACCGCCAGCGCAGAAGACGCGCAGGAGTTGATCCTCGCAGCACCGGTGCGGCGACGCGACGTCGAACTCGGCAAGCTTTTGGCGGCGACCGTTCCGGTTGTCGCCCTGATGATCGCGCCAGCCATTTTCGTTGGCATGACCACCCCGCACCACGCAGCTATCGTGCTTGCCGGGGCCACCGGCGCAGCTGTCTCCGCCAGCCTCATCGGGATATGGTATCAACGCCCCGGCAACCGCCGCGAGTTTCGCCGCCAGCGCCCCTCGTCTTGGGTCGCAGCCATCGGTCAGATCGTCGTGGCGATCGGCTGGGCCTCAACCGTCGGCATGGCCATGAGCCCCTTGGGCTGGTGGGCTTTGGTGCCGCTCGTTTTCACCCTTGGTGGCTTGCTGGTCTTGGAAGACAGCCGCCCCAAGACCACCCACCTCGCCTAGCCCTGCCAGCGCACCCGCCTTACCAGTTTAATCGCTTGCGCAGACGATAGCGCAGCCAGATCGCCAAGCCATTCATGATCAAGGTGATGGCAAACAGCACAAACCCGGCCGCCGCCGCCAATTCGCGGAACTCAGGCTCTGGGCGCTGCGTCCAATTGAACATCTGGATCGGCAGAGCCGTAAAGGCCTCATCCAACCACCCACTTGGCAACCAAGATGGCGCGGCATCGGCTAAGGTCGCGGGCGTTTCGATCATGGTTCCGTTCGGCAGCTCAACCGGCGTGTTGGCGGGTATCTCTTGCTTGGTGAAGCCGTCTGGCAAAACTGCGAGGCCGCCATCCGGCAACGTCACCGTCTGGCTGCCATTGGGCTCCAATGGGATTAGGTATTGATCCACCGCCCCGACCGGCCGCGACATCGTGTCTCCCGGCAGCGTAAACGGCAAGAACGCCGCAAAGGACAAGCCCCCAATCACGATCAGCGGCGCAGTTTCGCCAATCGCCCGCGACATCCCAATGATCACCCCTGTGACCACACCCGGCATCGCGCTTGGCAAGACATGGTGCGACGTGGTTTGCCACTTCGTTGCCCCCAAAGCCAAAGCCGCTTGGCGCAGATCCCGCGGCACCGATCGCACCGCCTCGCGCGTGGCCACAATCACGATCGGCAAGATCAGCAAGCCAAGCGTAACCCCGCCGGTGAAGATCGTGCGGCCAAACCCAAGCACTTGCACAAACAAGCCCAGCGCCAACAGGCCAAAGATGATCGAGGGAACTGCCGCCAGATTGTTCACAGCGATCTCGATCGAGCTGGTGATCAAGTTGCGCGGCGCGTATTCCTCAAGATAGAGGCCGGCCATCACCCCAATCGGGATCGCGATGGCAGCTGTGGTAATGATCACCAAAATCGAGCCCACCCACCCCGGCAGAATGCCCGCAATCGAGGCGTCACGAGACGGATAATTCAAGAAATAGTCAGGCCGCAGCACATGCCAGCCGTCGCCAATCAGGTCGACCATCAAAAAAACGAGCGTCAGGAGCCCAATCAGGGTTGCAGCGATCCCGACGACTTGAAAAACAACCCCAGCCAAGCGCCGCTGCCCCACCTGCGCCGGCGTGTCGGCGATCGAGCCTGCGCCCGCACGCGCCACCATCGCGTCGCTCATCAGTAGACCTCCCGCAAGCGCCTTTGCAGCAGCAGCGCAAAGAAGTTGAACACCAAAGTCAGCACCAAAAGCGCAACGGCCGCGGCAAAGATGCTCTGATAGGCCAGTGAGCCAAACTCCAGATCACCCTTGGCCACCTGCGCGATAAAGGCGGTAACTGTCGCCCCCTGCTCGGCCGGAGAGGTCACCATCCGCACCTGTTGACCAGCCGCAATCGCCACGATCATGGTTTCCCCGACCGCGCGCGACATGCCCAAAATCACCGCGCCAATCACCCCTGAGATACCGGCCGGCAACACCACCCGCAGCGCTGTTTCAAGCTTGGTTGCCCCCATCGCCATCGACCCGTCCCGCAGGGCCTGCGGCACCGCCCGCAAAGCGTCCTCAGACAACGACGCGATATAGGGGATGATCATCAGCCCCATGACGATCCCCGCCGAGAGGATATTGAAGCTCGGCAGGCCAGGAATGACTTCTTGCAAAAGCGGCGTCACAAACAACAACGCGAAATAGCCGTAGACCACCGTAGGAACGCCAGCCAGCAGTTCAAGAACAGGCTTGGCCACCTCTCGAACGCTCGGCGCGGCAAATTCAGAAAGATAAATCGCCACGATGATGCCCAAAGGCACCGCCACCGTAAGCGCCACCCCCGTGACCATAAACGTCCCGCTCAACAGCGGCATGATCCCATAGTGCGGATCTTCAAATAAGGGCGTCCAGCGCGTTTCGGTGAGGAACTCGACGATCGAAACCTGCGCGAAGAACTCAAGCGACTCAGCGACCACCACATAAATGATGCTCGCCACAATCACGACAGCCAGAACCGCCGCCGCAAACAAGGCCCCTTCAATCGCCCGCTCGCCCCAGCGCACCTTGCGAATGGTAAAGTCTCTGGTCACCGGTTCTACCCTCAAGGCGTTGGCGTTTCTTCTGGTGGTGGCTCATTGACCAGCGGAAGCTCTTTCAATTGGTCGATCGTCAACCCCACCGGCGTGTTCCCCGCAAACGCTGTCCCCGTCGTCAGGGTCGAAATCCGCCGCGCATAGACCACATAGGACGCATCTGGCAGCGGCACGTAACCCACCGTCGTTGCCTCCTCCGACGCATGCGACAGATAGAAAAGCGCGAATTGGCGAACCGCGGGCCGCCGCAGCGACTCAGCGTTGAAATAGACAAACAGCGGGCGCGAAAGCGGCTGATAGACCCCGCTCGCGACGGTTTCGGTTGAGGGCAACACAGGTCCCGCGCCATTGTCGATCGCCAGCGCCTTCACGCGGCCGACGTTGGCCTCATAGAACGCGAGGCCGAAATAGCCCATTGCCCCCGGATTGGACGACACGCCCTGGACGGTCACGTTGTCATCTTCGGTGGGCGTATAATCCACCCGCGACGCCCGCCGTTCGCCGTTCACCGCTTCGGTGAAGAAATCAAACGTGCCAGACGCCGCACCAGGGCCATAAAGCTGAAGCGGCAGATCCGGAAACGAAGGATCAACTTGGTTCCAGTTCGTGATGGTGCCTTCCGCCGCCGGCTCCCAAAACCGACGCAGCTGCGCCACAGTGAGGGAGTTTATCGGGTTCGACGGATGAACAACGATCGTCAGCCCGTCATACACCACCGGCGTTTCAACGAACTGGATGTTCGATTCAACGCAGGCCGCCATTTCGCTGGTAGAAATCGGTCGCGAGGCCCCCACCACATCGACTTCGCCGCGGCAGAACTTCTGGAAACCGCCCCCAGTGCCACTCTCGCCTACAGGCACCCGCACACGCCCGCGCTGCTCGTTTTGGAAAGCCTCGGCCACCGCCTCAGACACCGGATATACAGTAGAGGAACCATCGACCCGCACGACCTGAGCGCCTGCGGGGGCTTGCCCCCCAGAGCCACACCCACCGAGGGTCAGGCACGCCAGCACAGCCACCGCTGTCGATCGCACCATGTCGCCCACCATCATATTCCCCTTCGAGAAGGTCCTGCCCACCTAGCCTGCCACGTACGAGGGGGCAATGAAGGTCACACGACAGATTTGCGACATGTGCGTGACGATTCGCGCGCCCCCGGCAACTTTGGCATCAATTCCCATTCAACTTGTGGCGAATTTGCCCGCAACCCCAAGCCATGGCCCATTTCCACCTCCCCCAAGGCAGCCTTGGGCTTGCCCCCCGTCGCGTCATTTAACACCTCCTTAGTAAAAAACGCTGCGCGGGGCCAAATTTTCCCTTTACACGCCGCCCCCCGAGCCCTAATTGCATGCGTATTCCGGCGGACCTGGAAACAGAGTCTACTAACGCCCCCTCGGCCCAGGCCACACGGGGGACCGACCAAGCCGAAAGGACCCGTCCTTTCCCAGTTTGGCACGGCCTCCCGGCGTAAGCTCCCAAGGGCGGACCTGACAGAGTGGTTCGTTGTCGCAAGGCAACAAACCAAAGCAGCTCCGACTAACGCCGGCCTGGGTTTAACATTGCTGTACGTTCGGAATCTGATTCCGGCGGCTCATCGGCCGCGTACGGCGCTGACATTAGGGGGGGCCGGATGGAAAACATCCGTTATCCTACTTTCGCGACTCCGGCGGACGCCGTGCGCTCTCTCGCGCCCGAAGGTCCATTGGCGATTGCGCGTCCGCACCGCGTCAAGGCGGCGGCCGAATGGTTTACGGCGAATTTCGCCGGCGAAGTCTATTACGCTGTGAAGGCGAACCCCTCGGCTTGGGCACTCGATGCGCTTTGGGCGGCAGGCGTACGCGGCTTTGATGTGGCCTCCGAAAACGAGGTGCGCCTTGTTGCGGAGCGCTTTGGCCCAGAAGCGAAGCTCGCGTTCATGCATCCTGTGAAGTCGCGCCGAGCAATCGCGCGCGCCTATCACGATCATGGCGTTCGCACCTTCGTGCTCGACTGCGAAGAAGAGCTCGAAAAAATCCTCGCGGAAACCAACAACGCCCAGGACCTCACCTTGGTCGTACGTCTTGCGGTTTCCAACGATGGCGCTTCGCTACCGCTTTCGGCCAAGTTCGGCGTGCTGCAAGATGCAGCCCCCGCCCTCTTGAACCGCGTGCGTCGGGCCACCGATGAACGGATGGGCGTGTCGTTCCATGTGGGCAGCCAGTGCATGCGCCCGCTCGCCTTCCGCCAAGCCATGATGGACGCAGACCGCGCCATCGTGCGCGCCGGCGTGTTGGTCGATGTTGTCGATGTTGGCGGCGGCTTCCCGGCGATTTACCCCGGCATGGTCCCGCCCCCGATGCAGCACTATATGCGCGAAGTGCATCAAGCTTTCGAGCAGATGCGTGTCGCGCAGAATGCGGAACTTTGGGCCGAACCGGGCCGTTCGCTGGTGGCTGAAGCGGGCTCGATTGTGGCCCGCGTGGAGCTGCGTAAGGGCGACGCGCTCTATCTGAACGACGGTGCCTACGGCAATCTGTTCGATGCAACGCACGTGAAATGGCCGTATCCGATCAAGCACATCCGTTCGGCCGGTCAATCGCGCACAAAGCTCGCCCCGTTCCGCTTCTATGGCCCAACCTGCGACTCAATCGACGCCGCCCAAGGCCCGTTCATGCTCCCCGTGGACGTGCAAGAAGGCGATTGCATCGAAATCGGCATGCTTGGCGCGTATGGCGTCGCGATGGGCACGCGCTTCAATGGCTTCGGCGAAACCGAAACCGTTGAAACCGCAGACAGCCCGTGGCGGTCAATGTTTGCCGCAGAAGCCAAGCCAGATCCAAAGGTTGTCACCTTTGGCAACGGTCGCCGCGGCCGCACGCCGCAAGACTAAGCAGAGCTTGATTGAAATCCGCGGGGGGACTAAAGCCCCCGCAAGATCCGCGCGTTCGGCGAAGCGTCCGCGCGGATCTCTTTTATGTTGGACGTCGCCATCCTCTTGAAGGAAACGCCGTTATGGCAAAAGCCAAAGAAGTGATCGCTGCGAAAAAGGCGGCGAACAAGAAGCGCGACAATCGTAAAGCGGAGCTCTTAAGCTCCCCTGTCGAGCACATCGACATCGCCAAGATCAACGGCCGGGAAATCATCGATGCCATGGGCAAGATGAGCTTCACCAGCCGCGACACCGCGCGTGCCGCCGAAATCCTGAACATGGCGATCGCCGATAAGGACTGCTCGGTCTGGCTGACGATGGCCGGCTCCACCGGTGCGGGCGGCTGTCTGCACGTTTGGCGCGATATGGTCGAATACAACATGATTGACGCCGTCGTCGCCACCGGCGCATGCATCATCGACATGGACTTCCTCGAAGCCCTTGGCTTTCGCCATTATCAGGCCAAGGAAATTCCAGACGATCGAATCCTCCGCGATCTGTATATCGACCGGATCTACGACACCTATATCGACGAAGAAGAGCTCCAGCATGTCGATCACACGATCTATGAGATCTGTGAACTGTTGGAACCACGTCCCTATTCGTCCCGCGAATTCATCTGGGAAATCGGCAAGTGGCTGAGCGCCGGCAACGCCGTCAAGAAGGACAGCCTCATTCAGCGCGCCTATGAAAAGGGTGTGCCGATTTTCGTCCCCGCGTTCTCCGATTGCTCAGCAGGCTTTGGCCTGGTGAAACACCAAGTGGAACGCCGCAAGGCAAAAAAGCCGTACTTGACGATCGACTCCGCCGCAGACTTCCGTGAACTGACGGAAGTGAAGCTGGCCGCCGGCTCCAC
Organism: Caulobacterales bacterium; assembly: GCA_049314555.1. GTDB lineage: Bacteria > Pseudomonadota > Alphaproteobacteria > Caulobacterales > Aquidulcibacteraceae > REEB509. The sequence goes on along the minus strand of JBMOEW010000001.1, from coordinate 104,007 downwards.
GGGCCTGTTCATGATCGGCGGCGGCGTGCCCAAAAACTTTGCGCAAGACACCGTGGTCTGTGCAGAAATTCTCGGCCACGAAGACGTCGAGATGCACAAATACGCGGTTCAGATAACGGTCGCTGATGTGCGAGACGGGGCCTGTTCGTCCTCCACCCTGAAGGAAGCCTGCTCCTGGGGCAAAGTGGATGTGACGTTCGAGCAAATGGTGTTTGCGGAAGCAACAACCGTCGCTCCCCTGATCGTTTCCGATGCCTACCATCGCGGCTTTTGGAAAAAGCGGAAGGCCCGGAACTGGGCAAAGCTCTTTAAGTGAAAGGTCTGCCAAGGGGTCCGACGTGCAATTGGGCGTCGGACCACCTTCGTGCGCGCCTGCGAGGCTTACCCCAGAGCCAGCTCCGCCACGTAGTCTCCCAGTGCAAAGCTGGACGTTAGACCGGGGCTGTCAATCCCGAACAGGCAAATCAACCCCTCTAAGCCGTGTTGCGGCGGGCCATCGATTCTGAAGTCTTCGAAGGTCGCCGGCGCGCACCCAATCTTTGGCCGCACGCCGGCATAATCCGCAAGCAGACGATCAAGCTCCACCTGAGGCCAATACCGAGCGATCCCTGCGGCGAATTCCACGGCCCGGCTAGCATCAACCTCATACTCCGGCTCCCGAATCATCTCAAAGTCGGGTCCAAACCGGCCGCGACCGTCCGCCATCGGCGTATAGTGCACGCCATGCCCCGCCACACTGGGTGCTGGATAGATCAATCGCGAAAACGGCATTTTTCCAGCGTATCGGAAATAGCTGCCTTTGGCATAACGCGTTTGCGGGATATGCACTGGCACCAACCCTTCAATCTGTCGCGCGGCATGACTGGCCCAGAGCCCCGCAGAGTTGATCAGCACACGCACCACAAAGTCATCGCCCCCCGCCCGCACACGCCAGCCTTCATCATCAGCAATCGCGTGCTCAAACGCGCATTGCCGCGCCAACGCACCGCCAGAGTCCTCAATTTCTCCCAGCAGCGAAAGCATATAAAGATGACTGTCCACCAATCCGCTGGTGGCGGAATGGAGCGCTGCAAAACAGGTAAGATTGGGCTCCAGCGCTTTGGCACCCGCGCGATCCAGCAACGTTAATCCGTCTACATCGTTTTGCACGCCCTTTTGCGCCAAAGATTCCAGCGCCCCAAATTCAGACGCGTCCGCGGCAACGATCAGCTTACCAATCGCCTCGGCCCTAAATCCCCGCTGCGCACCATAAGCATAAATGGCACGCTTCCCCTCAACGCAAAACCGCGCCTTCAACGACCCCGGCGGATAGTAAAGCCCCGCGTGGATCACTTCGCTGTTGCGCGATGAGGTCTCTTCGCCAAAGCGGGCGTGCTGCTCAAGCACCACAACGCTGGCCCCCCGAACCGCCAAAGCCCGACCGATCGCCAGCCCCACCGCGCCCGCACCAATCACGCACGCATCAAAATCCGCCATGACTGACCCATCACCCTCTACCCAGGTCACGGCCGCGCTAACCGCGAGCCCGCCCCGATAATCCACCCGCAATCGATGAACACAGACGCCTTAACACCAACAAGAAGTCGTTGAAGCGACTACGCCAAAGTCGCGAAAGCACCCTAGTATTGTCAACACCGCATTTTTCCAACCAAGTGAAGCAAACGCCCGCCCAAAGGCGCACCTTTGGGCATTTCCAGCCACCGTCACTTTGAGGCACACGCGTCCAAAGCGGCCAATTTGCTCCTCAGGAACGCTTCCATGGTCCGGTCGTGTGTCCGCGTGATTGCCTCAAGATACGCCGCACGCGCCGGCTCTTCATCTCCGATCTGGCAAAGCAGATGCGCGCGCAACGCCCAATAAGACTGATAGTCGCGGAGGTCACCGGCCAACGGCTCGATCGCGTCCAACCCCGCAGCCGGGCCCGAAACCCGCGCGACCACCGCCGCCCGATTGAGGCTCACCACGGGCGACTGGGTCAGATCTGCCAGCGCATCGTACAACGCCAAAATGGCCCCCCAATCGACATCGCCTAGCCTTAGCCGCGACGCATGGACGGACTGGATCGCTGCTTCAAGCTGGAACCGCCCCAGGCAGCGCTTTTGCCCAGCGGCCTTCAACAGGCCATCCGCTTCGCGCAGAACATCGCCCCGCCACAGGCGCACATCTTGCTCCTCAAGCGGAACATAGCGCCCCATGTGGTCTCGCCGCGCGTTCGATCGCGCCTGCAAATACAACATCAAGGAAAGCAGCCCGAGGGCTTCAGGCTCCTCTGGAACAAGGCCGACCAAAACACGGCCTAACCAAATCGCCTCCGATGCCAGATCAACTTCTCCCCCGTAACCCTCTCCGTAGGCTGCATAAATCGCTTCCAAAACGGCGGGCAGCCGCGCTGGCCATTGTGCGCGATCCGGAACATGAAATCCGGGTGCCGCCGCCTTCAGCGCGCGCTTTGCCCGCACCAAGCGTTGACCAAGTCCCGCTGGCGTCATCAAATAGGCCGGAGCGATGCGTTCAACCGAGAACCCAAGCACCACCTGCAACATCAAAGCAGTGCGCACGCTCGGCTCGATGGACGGATCGGCGCAGGCAAACATCAGCCCGAGCCGGCTATCAGGTATCGCGAAGTCTTCCATGTTCGCGGCCTCTTCAGCAAGCAGTGCCAAGTGAGGTTCGGCAAGCTGGGCTGCTCGTGCCCGGCGCGCGCGATCAATCAACCGCCAACGCGCCGCAGCAAAGAGCCAGCCTTCCGGATTTGTGGGCACTCCCTCCACCCGCCAAGCGACAAGTGCCGCGGCAAAGGCGTCGCCCAGCGCATCCTCCGCAGCAGCGATGTCGCGAAAACGCGCGGCCAAGTGCGACAGGAGCTTGCCGTAGCTTTCCCGCGCCGCGCGTTCTATCGCATCTGGACCAGGCTCACATCCCGTCATGTAAAATAACAGGCCGGATCTCTACGATCCCATCGTTCGCCTGCGGACATAGCTTTGCAAGGCGAACAGCCTCATCCATGTCCGCCACCTTAAGTACGTAGTATCCGCCCAACTGCTCTTTGGTGTCCGCATACGGACCGTCTAGCACGCTCACGCCCCCTTTAAGGCGAACGGTCTTCGCTGTGGCTCCGGGGGCCAGCTCATCACCAGACACAAGATAGCCCCCCTCACGAAGCATCTTGGTGTATGCAAAATATGGCTCAATCGAAGCCGCGACTTCTTCGGGCGTCTTGGCCGCCCAGGCCGCTTCATCGCCATACAACAGCAACATGACTTGCATGACTTGAACTCCTTCACTTCGGCCGCAAGCTGATCCTGCGACCTGCTCCAAAGACGATCAAGGGTCCGCCATTTCGACAACCTACGAAACTTTTTGCAATTGGCCGTCCAAAAACCGGGGTCTAGACGCCTTTGATGAGCCCTTGGCTGAGCAGACTGCGCCCGCAGTCCAAGATGCTGTCGGCGTAAGGGCGAGGCTGCCAGCCCAAGACACGCTTGGCCTTTTCGCAAGAAACACTGCGTTCCTTGCCCAACTCAAAAGCCACCGACTTCACCACCGGGTCAAAGTTGGAAGCCAACCGCAGCACCCAGTTCGGCAGCTCCGATTTCGGCACCTTCCGGGCTTGCGCCCCCAGCCCGTCGCGCAGCACCCGCGCGATATCGGCCATCCACCAGAATTCACCGGCACCCAAAAAGCGTTGCCCGACGGCGGCGGGTTGGGTCATCGCACGCACATGCAAGTCTGCTATGTCGCGCACGTCAACGAGGGGAAATCCAAATCGCGGCAAGCCCGGCAAAGAGCCTTCCAGCAACTTCTTCACGATCTCGATGGAAGCAGAAAAGTCACCCCCCATTACCGGCCCAATGACAGCACCCGGATTAACCGTAGCCATCTCCATCCCGCCCCCGTCCTTTTCCATAAAGTCCCAGGCCGCTCTCTCGGCAATAACCTTGGATCGGATATAGGCGTTTGTGTCCGGATGATCTGGGTTCGTCCAATAGGTCTCATCAAAAACCCTGGGGCGCGGCTCGCTGTGCCCATAGGTAACGGAGGCAGTCGACGATGTAACAACCACCCTTTTGACGCCGGATTGCTTCGCAAATCGCAGCGCCCGCAGCGTTCCTTCTCGCGCAGGCACAATCAGCTCGTCGTCGTTTTTCGGTTGCTCCGGCGGAATAGGCGAAGCCACGTGCAAAACAAGACCGATCCCAGCCATCGCCTCAGCCCAGCCGGCATCGCTCGTCAGCTCAGCCGCGACAAAACTTAAGCGACCAGGATCGAGCGCAGACCCGCCCAGCGCGGCGCGAACTTGTTCTTCGCGGGCCAGGTTTCGGATGGTGGTCCGCACCTCCCACCCCTCATCCAGCAGCTGTCGAATGCAATAGCCGCCGATGTATCCAGAACCACCGGTCACAAGGACTTTGCCTTTGTCACTCATTACGATCGCCCTTGTGTGAACTATCCAGATCAAGGTCGACACTTGCGGCGCACCACCAAGCAGCTATCTCGGCCGGCTTCAACACCGAACCGCCCAATTGAAAATCAAAACCAGACACGCCCTCAAAAACCTCAGCCAGATCGACCGAGTCCGGACCGTAATTGAACGCAAAGATCATGTCTTTCGATGAGCGCAAGCGAAGGTCACGCGGCAAATGAACTGTCTTCAAGGCGGCCGCGGCCGCAGCCTCTTCCATCAGCCTAAAGACTAAAGCCTCATCACCCCAAGCCGCGAGCGATCGGCACCGCCCTTTCCGGATCCAAACAGGCAACCCAGAAACAGTTGCGGCCAAAACCTCAGCGCCGTCCAACGACAGATGTTCAATCCAACGGATCGCTGCACCACCATCAAGCACAGGCTCCTCAAAACCAGGCCTTAGGCTTTCCACCCGAAGGACTTTTGCGCCCATCAAGGCTTGCAAGTCTCCCGGCGGCAGGCCATCCGGAATCCGGTAATCCGACGTCTTTGAACCACAGCGCGGCCCAAACACAACAACGCCTTCGCTGCGCTTCAGCTCCTCAACAAAAGAAGCTCCAACAATCGGCAGACTAGGGCAAACGATCAATCTGTACTCAGACAGATCGGCATGAGGCGGAACGATATCAACATTTAACCCCAACCGCCGCAGCACGCCATACCATTCAAAGCACAGCCTGAAATAGTCAAAGTCCGCACCCTGACGTTGGATGTCCAAGACCCACTTCGCGGAATAATCAAAAACCAAAGCCACATCGTCCCGCTCATGCGCCAACTCGCCAAGACGGCGTGTTTCAGCACTCACTTGCATGGCTTCGTGCGCGGCCCAATCCAACGAGGAGTCCGGACGCAGCAACCCCGCGTGCATCTGCTCTTGAGCAAACGGCGCCTGCCGCCATCGGAAATAGCTGACGACCTCCGCCCCATGCGCAAACGCCTCCCACGTCCAAAGGCGCACCATCCCCGGCAAGGGAGACGGGTTGTAGGGAGCCCAGTTCACCGGGCCCGGCTGTTGCTCCATCACCTGCCATCGCCGGCCCACACACATCCCGCGGTAGAGGTCGTGATGAAAGCCGGCAATATCTGGGTGGCCTTGGCGCAGGTACCGGTTTTTGGTTTCACCATCCCACCACCCCTGCTCCAAAAAACCGAGCGGGTAGCTGTCCCAAGTGGCCACATCCAGATCCGCGCCAACAGCGTAATGATCGAACGCTGTAAAAAAGCCCATGAAGTTGTGCAGAATGTCCTGACCCGGACTATGCGCCCTTAAAATATCCGTCTGCACACGATTGAATGCGACCACCTGATCTGAACTAAACCTCTGAAAGTCCAACCGATGGGCAGGGTTTGCTTCTGTCACGGTCAGGTTTGGCAAATCAACTTCGCCGAAGCTGCCAAACTCCATGCTCCAAAAAACCGAGCCCCATGCCGAATTCAGCGCGCCAATCGTGCTGTACTTGTCTTCCAGCCAGCGCCGAAAAGCCGCCGTGGCAGCTGGCGAATAGCTCTCGACCGTGTCATGGCAACCATATTCGTTGTCGGTTTGCCAAGCAACGATCCCAGGGTGAGACCCATAACGCTCAGCCAAGGCAAGGGTAATGCGCGCGGACTCTCTTTTGTAGACTTCGCTCGAAAAATCATAATGCCGCCGAGATCCGAACCTGCGGACCCGACCATTCCTGTCATGGGCAAGAACATCCGGATAAAGATCAATCAACCATTTCGGTGGGGTCGCGGTTGGCGTGCCAAGAACAATCTCCAGGCCCTGCGCCACCAAAACCTCGATCGCTCGATCAAGCCAGCCCCACTCAAATCGCCCCTGTTCTGGCTCCAGTCTGCTCCACGCAAACTCCCCAATCCGCACCCGCTTGATTCCAATTTCAGCCATGCGCATGGCGTCATCGCGCCACCACGCCTCCGGCCACTGCTCTGGATAGTAGCAGACGCCGAGTTTCATCCGCACGCCTCCCAAGCAGCCACCAATGCGCGCGCGCATGCGCCAACGTCCAAAGCACTTCGCCCCGGCGCATAGAGCGCACCGCCAAACCCAAATCCCGTCGCACCAGCCGCCCGATAGGCCGCGAGATTGGCCCCGTCAATCCCACCGACCGCTACCAGCGGCACGTCCCGCGGCAGTACCGCCCGCAAGGCCTTGACTGCGGCCGGCGGCATCATTTCAGCCGGAAACAACTTCAATCCGTCAGCACCCGCATCAAGCGCGGCAAAACACTCGCTCGCCGTCCCAACCCCCGGCAACGTCCACAGACCAGACGCTTTCGCAGCCTCGATCACGAGGCGATTTGTGTTGGGCGACACCACATAGCTCGCCCCCGCGTCGCGCACGGCACCTACATCTTCGACCCGCAAGACCGTGCCCGCACCAATCGCCGCCCTCGCCCCAAAGGACGCGCTCAGTATGCGGATGGAAGCAAGCGCTTCCGGCCCATTCAGCGGCGCTTCGATCATTGTGAAACCTGCGTCAATCAAAGCCTCACCAACCCCAAAAGCCTCCTGAGCCACCACCCCCCGCAAGATCGCAATCAGCGGCCGCTTGGCAAAAGCATCTGCTGGGGTCATGGTACAAGCCCCCGCAACAAGTCGCGCGCAAACTCACTCAAGGTATCGTCACGCGCGCCCATCACCACAATGCGGTCCCCGCTTGTGGCAGCCTCAAGAATGATCGAGCGGGCGGCAGGTCTGTCTTCGACATGGCGCGCATCGACCCCGCACCCGATCAGGTCTTGTACGATATCGGCGCTTTTGACACTGCGATCCGTGGTGCCGCCGTAATAGGCGGGGTCTGGCAGCAACAGCAGATCGCCGCGACCCAACCCCGTCGCAAATGCATCAACAAATCCGCTCCGCATCAGGCGAAGCGGGCCGAATCCGTGCGGCTGGAAAAACACGATAAGCCGGCCAGAATGGCGGCGAAGGGCTTCCAGGGTCGCTGCGATTTTGTCCGGGTTGTGCGCGAAATCATCGATCACCGAAATGCCCCGCGCAGACCCAACCACATCGAGCCGCCGCGCCACACCAGCAAATCCGTGTAACGCCGACACCGCAGCCTGCATATCCATGCCGCATGCCAGCGCGGCACCAAGCGCAGCAAGCGCATTTGCAACGTTGTGGCGCCCTGGCGTCTCCAGTTCGACACGGGCATGAAAGCCACTCGAACGCTCAACAAAGCCAAACGTCACACCATCGCGGCCATACTGAATATCCTGCGCAAGAAGACCCGCATGAGGATCAGACAGACTAAACGTGATGGCCTTCCCCGGCGGCATGCGCCCCACCAACAACGCCGTTTCCGGATTATCCAAATTCAGCACAACTCTGCGTGCGCGATCAGCAAATCCGCCAAACAGCACCCGCAACTCCTCCATGGACTTGTGGTCCAGCGCAATGTTGTTGATCACGGCAACCGCAGGATTATAGCCAGCGATCGAGCCATCGCTTTCATCAACCTCAGCCACAAACAGTTCAGAATCGCCCACCACCGCCGCGGCAAAAGGCGCGTCGGCCGTCTGGAAGTTTTTCATGCCGGCACCGTTCACAACGGTCGGCGCGCGCCCTGCCGATTTCAAGATCCATGCGATCATCGCCGTCACGGTGGATTTGCCGCTGGTACCGGCGATCCCCACGCTAACCGGCGCGGCATTGAACAGGCTGGACAGCAGCTGCGCCCGTGTGATCATGGATGCCCCAATCGCGCGCGCCGCAGCAATATCGGGCACTGTGGCCTCGATGGCGGCGCTGGCAACAACGGTAACGCCGGCGTCCGTAACGCCGCTTCCGTCCTGCGCAAACAGGCCAATCCCCTGGGCTTCGAGTGCCGCAAACTTGGCAGTCAGCCGGCCCTGGTCGCGCGAACGATCAGAACCCGTGACACGCCCGCCCCGCGCCTGAACGATAAGCGCCAACGGAAGCATCCCGCTTCCGCCGATACCAACAAAGAAGTAAGACCTGTCCTGCACCATGCACAGACGCTATAAGGCGTCGCCGCGCGAAACAAGCGTGCGTCGCGCAAACCAATTTGGGACAGGACCATGTCACCCCGCCCCGCAGTCCGTGTCGCCGTTGTTTGCCCCTCTCGGCCGCTCACGCCAGAACGCATCGAAGCGGTACGCGCGCTGGCAGCACCATACATAGCGAGTGGCCGGCTTGACTTGGTGTTCCATCCGCAGTGCCTGGAAGTGCACAATCACTTCGCAGGGCCAGATGCGCACCGGCTTGAAGCGTTGGTTTCGGTTGCCAACGACCCAAATTTCGATGCCGTCTGGTTCGGACGCGGCGGCTATGGCGCGGGCAGGATCGCGGAAGCCGCGATTGCCCGCCTGAACGACCATGCCAGGAACAAGCAATACTTGGGCTTCTCCGACGCGGGTTTCCTTCTGGCCGGTCTCTACCGGACCCGGTTTCCCCATCTCGCGCACGGCCCGATGCCAGGCGATATCGCCCGCGAAGGGGGTGCCACGGCAGTGGAGCGGGCTCTTGAGTTTCTGGCCGGCGGCGACACTGGCCTTGAGCCAACGACGGTGGAAGCCACAGCACCATTAGCTGCGTTTAATCTCACCGTCCTGTGCCATCTGTTAGGCACAAAACTAGTGCCAGACCTGTCCGGGCACGTTCTCTATTTGGAAGATGTCGGCGAATACCACTACCGCCTAGATCGTGCGTTCTGCCAAATTTTGTCGCAGTCCTGGGCACCTTCGCTTGCTGGAATCCGCCTTGGCCGATGCACGCCGATCCCTGTCGACGAAGCAGACACCCCGTTTGGCGAAACCGAAGTGGAAATCGCCAAGCTTTGGTGCGCCAAAACCGGCATCCCCTATTTTGGGCGCGCAGACATCGGCCATGACATACAAAACAAAATCGTGATGTTTGGGCGCAGCTAGACCGCTTTCAAGGAAAGTGGAGTCCGGCTCCCCGTCCGAAAGCGGTCTAAGCTCATGATTTATCGTATTTTCCGACACAAAGCCGCCACTACACTATTGTTGGAAATGCGCTGGCGCACCTCAATACACCCGTTTCTTCGGTGGAATCGTCTGCACGTCGTTGGTAAGCGTATTCATGTGCACCGGACGATAATCGATCACGGTTTTTCCCGTCGCGTCGTCCAGCCACGTCAGCGTGTGCTTCATCCAGTTCACATCGTCCCGCTCGGAAAAGTCTTCCCGGGCGTGCGCGCCGCGGCTTTCTTGCCGGTTCACGCCTGAATTGACGGTCACAACGGCTTGCTGGATCAGGTTTTCAAACTCCAGGGTTTCCATCACGTCCGAATTCCAAATCATGGAACGATCGCTCACCTTGATATCCGGCATTTGCGCGTAAACGTCAGCCATCCGGCTCACGCCCTCTTCCATCACCGGACCGGTCCGATACACAGCGCAGGTCTCCTGCATCGCCCGCTGCATGGTGTCACGCAGGTGCGCCGTCGAAGTTTTGCCCGACGCGTGCCGCGCTTTGTCGAGACGCGCCAAGTGAGTGTCCCCGCCCCCTTTTGGCAGCTCCGGCTGGGTTTCGCCGGCCTTGAGCATGTCTCCGCAGCGCAAGGCAGCCGCCCGGCCAAACACCACCAAATCGATCAGCGAGTTAGACCCCAACCGGTTCGCCCCGTGCACGCTAACGCAGGCGGCCTCGCCAACGGCCATCAGCCCGCGCACGATCGTATCAGCATCGCCGTTCACCTTGGTCAAGACTTCGCCGAAGTAGTTCGTGGGAATGCCCCCCATGTTGTAGTGCACGGTTGGCAGCACAGGGATCGGCTGCTTTGTGACGTCCACGCCAGCAAACACCTTCGCACTTTCAGAAATCCCCGGCAGTCGCTCGGCCAAGATCTTCGGATCAAGGTGGTCCAGGTGCAGGTTGATGTGGTCCTTCTTCGGCCCAACACCGCGCCCTTCGCGAATTTCCACAGTCATCGCCCGGCTGACCATATCCCGCGGCGCCAAGTCCTTCACAGTCGGCGCATAGCGCTCCATGAAGCGCTCGCCCTCCGAGTTGGTCAGATAGCCCCCCTCGCCCCGCGCACCTTCCGTGATCAGGCATCCTGCGGGGAAAATACCGGTCGGGTGGAATTGCACAAACTCCATGTCCTGCAGCGGCAGACCCGCTCGCAGCACCATCGCGTTGCCATCCCCGGTGCAGGTATGCGCGCTGGTGCAAGACAGATAGGCGCGCCCATACCCGCCCGTCGCCAAAATCACGCGCTGCGCCCGGAAGCGATGCAACGTGCCGTCATCCATTTTCCAGGCGGTCACGCCGCGGCACGTGCCCTGATCATCCATGATCAGATCAAGGGCGAAGTATTCGATAAAGAACTCGGTGTTATGGCGCAACGATTGCCCATACAGCGTGTGTAAGATCGCGTGCCCAGTCCGGTCGGCGGCGGCGCAGGTCCGTTGCACCGGAGCCTCGCCAAAGTTGCGGGTCATGCCGCCAAAGGCGCGCTGATAGATCTTGCCTTCCTCGGTGCGCGAAAACGGCACTCCCCAGTGTTCCAATTCGTACACCGCCGCTGGGGCATTTTGGCAAAGGTATTGGATTGCGTCCTGGTCGCCAAGCCAGTCAGACCCCTTGACGGTGTCGAACATGTGCCAGCGCCAATCGTCCTCGCCCATATTGCCCAGCGCGGCCGAAATCCCGCCCTGAGCGGCCACCGTGTGCGAGCGCGTCGGGAAAACCTTGCTGATGCAAGCCGTTTTCAAGCCCGCTTGCGCCGCACCAAGCGCCGCCCGCAAGCCCGAGCCGCCTGCGCCAACAACAACAACATCAAACGTGTGATCTATCCAGGTATACGCGGCCAACTTCAGCTCCCCACGCTGATCAAAACGATACTGAAGGCACTGGCGATCGCCAGCGCGAAGCAAACAAAAGCATTAAGGATCAAAAGCGTGGCCTTCGTCGCAGGCTTTGTGATGTAGTCTTCGATCACCACCGAAAGCCCAATCCGCATGTGGAAGAAGGCGGTCAAGGCAAACAAGATCAATCCAAGCGCCACAGCAGGCTGGGCCACCCAGGCCCGCGCGCCGTCATAGCCGAGCGGCAAGCTCACCGCAGCCGCAACAACAAACCAAACAGACAGCACAGCCAGCGCGACCGCACTCACGCGCTGCTCAATAAAGTGCCCTGTTCCCGACTTCGCCGCGCCATGCCCTCGCACCCGACCGAGCGGTGTGCGCAAGCTTGAGTTTCCGTCCGACATCATGTGTTCCTTAGATATTGGCGAGGGCCCAAACACCGATCGGCGCGACCAACGCGAAGACGATGACGAACCAACCAGAAGCGTCTGCCGTCGCGGGCGTGAGGCCCCGGCCGGTGTCCCAAACCAAATGGCGGATCCCGTTGGCCAAATGGTACGAGATGGCAACGGAGAACCCATAGAGCGACAATTGACCAAGCAACGAGGTCAAAAACCAATCAACCGGCGCGTAGGCTTGCGGGCCGGAAGCCAAAGCCATCACCCAAATGGCAAAGCCAATCGCCCCAAGATACAGCGCCACACCCGACGCGCGGTGCAAAATCGAAGTGGCCATTGTCACATGCCAACGCCACACTTGCAGGTGCGGCGAAAGCGGCCTTGAGCTGGGCTTTAAGGCACCGGCCATGAGAGCTCCTGGTTTAGGGGACTGTACGAAGAAAGCATGAGTTTGGATCGTAAGGAGCGTCGCCGCCAAGTCAATTCCGCCGCAGCGTCAGATTTGACGAACCCACCACTCGTCGCGCTACACTAGCAAAGGCAAGAGCAAGAGGCCCCTTATGCGCACCGCAGTCGTCTTGATTTTGGCCCTGTTTATGACGCCCGCGCTTGCGGAAACGCGCGCCCAACGCGCGCTCCAAGGCGTCATCGCCACCTATGAAGCCGAAAGCCGCCTCCGGGACCCCTTCACCGCCGGTGCCGAAGGCGACCTTGACGCCCTCTCCCGCCTTCCAGATGCGTCCCGCAGCGCAGAATTGGCGCAAGATCAGGTTTTAGCGGCCCTCCAAACCCGCATCGATCGCGTGCGACCAGCCGGGTTAAGCCCCCTCGACCTCGAAAACCTAGCGCTCCTGCGCGCAACCATCGCCAACGAACGCGAGTTCATTCGCCTGGACGTCGCGCGTATCCCCTTTGAAAACGACTCCGGCTTCTTCTCCCTGCCAGATTACTTGCCAAGGCAGACCGTCATTCGCAACGCCGCCGAAGCGCAGGCCTATGTGGATCGGATCGGTGCCATTCCCGCTTTTTACGAGGCCAACATTGCCAACATGCGGCGCGGCATCAGCACCGGATTTGTGCAGCCGCGCGTTGTCTTGGAGTCGGTTCTCCCCACCCTTGCCCCCCATCGGGTCACTGATCCCGCAAGCCACGCACTTTACGCCCCCCTGATCGAGCTGCCCGCGTCGATTGCCCCCATAGACCAGGCGGCCCTTCGGCAAGCGGCCATCGCCAACATCGAAGCGTTCGGCAGCGCCCAAGACGCGCTCATCACCTTTTTCCAAGCGGAGTATCGGCCGGCCACGCGGGAATCCCTGGGCGCGCGCGCCCTTCCTGGCGGGGAAGAGCTCTACTTGGCGATGGCGCGCCGAGAAACCACCACCACCATGACGCCAGAAGAAATTCAGGCGCTTGGGGTTTCAGAAGTGGCCAGGATCAGGGCGCGCATGGCCGCCGTCATCGAGCAGACGGGCTTTCGCGGCGATTTCCGAGCCTTTCAGGCCATGCTCCGAAGCGATCCACGCTTTTACGCCCGCTCGCCAGAAGACTTGATGTTGCAGGCCGCCGAAATGGCGAAACGCGCAGATGCCGGCCTCCCGCGGCTGTTTGGAACCCTGCCGCGCCTGCCCTATGGCGTGCAGCCGGTGCCAGACTCCCTCGCCCCAGGCTATACCACGGGCCGCTACATCCCTGGCAGCATTCAACAGGGCATCCCCGGCAATTACTGGGTCAACACCTACAACTTGCCGGCCCGTCCGCTTTATGAGTTACCGGCCCTCACCTTGCACGAGGCGGTCCCCGGCCATCATCTACAGATCGCGCTCTCTCAAGAGCGCACCGACCTGCCGGGCTTCCGCCGCAACGCGTTTTTCACAGCCTATGTCGAGGGCTGGGGCCTCTATGCCGAATACCTCGGCGAGGAAATGGGCTTCTACCGCACCCCTTACGAACAGTTTGGCAGGCTTTCGTATGAAATGTGGCGTGCCTGCCGGCTCGTCGCCGATACCGGCATTCATTGGCTGGGCTGGTCTTTGGAGCAGGCGCGCCAATGCTTCGACGAAAACACCGCGCTCGCCCCCCACAACATCACCACCGAGGTTCTGCGCTACGTGTCATGGCCGGGCCAAGCCTTGGCTTACAAGGTCGGCGAGCTGGAATTGATCCGCCTGCGCCGTCATGCCGAAGCCGAATTGGGCGACCGGTTCGACGTTCGCGCGTTCCACGATGCTGTTTTGCTGGACGGTCCGGTCCCGCTGGATCTTCTGGCGCAGCGGATCGAACGGTGGATTGCGGCCCGAAAGGCCGGCTAACCCCGCATGGGAATCGCCGCCCAGTAGTCGAAATCCAAGATCACCGCGGGTTGGTAGTCGCCCGCCTCTGTCTGAAATGGAAATCCCGCCGCCGTTTGGTTCTTCAGCCCCACCAGCCGAAGACGCAGTGCGCCAAGACTGTCGGAAAGCGGAGCTGTGTCCAAAACCTCGCTCCAGGCATAAACCGTATCGCCCGCAAACAACGGGCTCACATGCCGCCCGGCGTTGATCGCAAGTAGGTAGGCCGCATTGGCCAGGCCGTTAAATGCCAACGCCCGCGCCGCAGAAATAGCGACACCCCCATAGATCAGGCGCTTGCCAAACCGCGATGAGGCTTGCGCCAGAGCGTCGAAATGCACCTTGGCCGTGTTCTGATAAAGCCGCGTCGCCAATTGGTGCTCGGCTTCTTCCACCGTCATGCCGTCCACATGATCGATCCGCTCGCCAATGGCATAGTCCTCAAAGGCCCACGAATCGCCCGCCCGCGCCCAGTCATACCCTTTGGCAGAAAGGCCGTCCGGCAAGACCAACGCTTCTGGGCTCACAAATCCCGCAAGTTCCGGTACCACCGCAGCCGGCGCGGGCAACATTGCATCCTTCTTGTTCACCATCACCCATCGCACGTACGAAAAAACCGCCTCGCCATGCTGGTTGGCCCCGATCGTCCGGACGTAAACGACCCCGGTCTTTCCGTTCGAGTTCTCTTTCAAACCAATCACTTCGCTTGTGGCGGAAAGCGTGTCACCAGCATAAACCGCACGCAGTGCGCGCCCTTCGGCATAGCCGAGGTTGGCCACGGCATTCAGCGAAATGTCTGAAACGGTTTTGCCAAAAACGATGTGAAAAACCGTCAGCGGATCAACCGGCGCGCCCGGCAGGCCATTTTGGTAGGCAAACGTGTCGGAAGAAAACAGCGCATACCGCGATCCAGTCAGCGCGATCGATAGCGCCACATCCCCGTCGGTCACCGTCCGCGGCGTGGCATGAACAAGCACCTGCCCCACCCGGAAGTCCTCAAAATAGTGCCCCGGATTCGATTTGCCGCTTGCGTCGCTCATGGCTGCCCCTTGGTGATAGTCCACCGCTTCGGTTGCGGCCTCAATCGGTAAGCGTCAAGGCCACCAAAGGGCTGGCGGATCGTCGCATGCCGTGCCGCGACGCCGGCTTCTGGCAAACACAAGCGCAAGCCCAGCTTAAGCTTGAATACTGTCGCAGGTCCCTTGCGGTCACCGCCGCCTTAAGCTTGTGTGCTTCCTCCCATCATGCAGGTCTGCGCGAACAAGCGCAGTTCAGGAGCAAACCTGTGGCAGATCAAAGCCCTGCACCCCAACCCGCGGCTGCGCCAAAATCTGCGAATGCCCCGACAGAAGAGACCGTTTTGTCGGTCCGCCACTTCACAGACAGACTGTTCGCCTTTCGCACCACCCGGCCGGCGGCATTTCGGTTTCGCTCCGGTGAGTTCGTGATGATCGGCTTGCCGATCGATGGTAAGCCGCTCTTGCGCGCCTATTCGATCGCCAGCCCCGCCTGGGACGACACCCTCGAATTTTATTCGATCAAAGTGCCAGACGGCCCCTTAACGTCGCGCCTGCAAAGCATTGCCCCTGGCGACACGGTTCTGCTGGGAAAAAAACCAACCGGAACCCTGGTCCTGGACGCATTGACGCCCGCGAAGCGCCTGATCATGTTTGCCACCGGAACCGGCATCGCCCCCTTCGCCAGCCTGATCCGAGACCCGGACGCCTATGAACGTTACGAGTCGGTAATTCTTATCCATACCTGCAGGCTGAAGGCAGAACTGACCTATGGCCTGGAGCTGGTGGAGAGCCTCAAGGAAGACCCGCTCGTCGGGGAACTGGTCTCAGAAAAACTGTGCCACCTCGCGAGCTGCACCCGCGAAGAGTACGCGCTTACCGGCCGCATCACTGCCCTGATGGACCAACAAGGGCGATTCGCTGAGGTGACGGGCGCTCCGCTGTCGCCCACAACAGATCGCGCCATGATCTGCGGCAGTCTGGAAATGAACCAAGACCTCAAGCAGCGCCTGGAAGCAGCGGGATTTACCGAGGGCAGCGTCGCTAACCCCGGCCAATATGTGGTGGAAAAGGCATTTGTCGGCTAAACGGCAAATGCCCGCCGCAACAGGTCATTAACTTTACAAAATACCTTTCGACCCTGGGCATAATCCGCCCCTGCGCGGCGCGCACATAAACCTCATTTTCACCCCTGATCGCCATCCTGGCACTCAACGAAAGACACGGGGTGATCTTCATGGTTCGGAAGGCTATTTTGGCCGCCGCGCTTGCGGTGGGCGTGCTGGCCCCCCCCGCCGGCGCAGACCAAGCAGCAAGCAGCCAACGGCTGGGGGCAAACTCCGGTTTGCCGTTGCCACGCTTCGTCAGCCTGGATACCGATCAGGCCAACGGCCTGCGTCGTCCGTCCAGCGATGCCCCGGTGGACTGGATTTACGTGGCCCCCGGCCTGCCCCTGCAAGTCACAGCGGAGCAAGGCTCATGGCGGCGGGTGCGCGATCCCGATGGCACCCAGGTTTGGATGCACGTTTCGGCCCTAAGCAATACCTCAAGTGTGTTTGTGCGAGGCGGCAATCGCCATGAAGCAATCCTGCGGACCGCACCGGACGCCAATGCCCGCACCCGCGCCATCCTCGAACAGGGCGTGATTGCAACGGTCACGGACTGCGAAACCGGCTGGGTCAAACTGGCGGTGAACGACCTCGAAGGTTGGGTGCGCGCAGACGCCCTTTGGGGGGCCAATGCATGCCAATGACAGCGCACTTGCCGCGTGACGTGTTGGTCGCCATAACGGCACCATGACAGATACGCTTGGCAGCAAATACCCGAACGCATTCGATCGCGAAGCACTCTTGGCCTGCGGACGAGGCGAAGTGTTTGGCCCTGGCAACGCACAGTTGCCCGCGCCGCCGATGTTGATGTTGGACCGGGTCACTTCAATCACGGCAGACGGCGGCCCTTACGGCAAGGGCCGCATTGTCGCTGAATTCGATGTGGTGCCCGAACACTGGTTCTTTGAATGCCATTTCAGCAACGACCCAGTCATGCCCGGCTGCCTCGGCTTGGATGCCCTATGGCAGTTGGTCGGCTTTTATTTGGGCTGGCGCGGCGCGCCGGGCCGCGGGCGCGCACTCGGCGTTGGCAGCGTTGAGCTCCGCGGCCAAGTCACGCCGATTGCAAAGCAAGTGCGCTATGAAATCGACATGAAAAAGGTCATTCTGCGCAAAGTGGTCATGGGCGTCGCAGATGGTATCGTTCTGGTGGACGGTCGCCAAATCTACTCCGCCATTGATCTCAAGGTTGGCCTGTTCAGCCCTGAACAGTTAGCAGCCGGTCTCGGGTAAAGCGCGTCTTCAAAGAACACGCTGCCCACAACCTTCGGGAGGCACCATGCGACGCGTCGTCGTGACAGGTCTTGGCATCGTATCGTCGATCGGCACCAACACCCAAGAGGTTCTGGCCTCTTTGCGAGAAACCAAGTCTGGAATCAGCGCAGCGCCCGAGTATGCAAAGCTGGGCTTTCGGTGTCAGGTCCATGGCCGCCCAGACATCGATATGGAGCCCCTGATCGATAAGCGCCACTACCGCTTCATGGCCGATGGCGCGGCCTATGCGTATCTCTCGATGGAACAAGCAATTCGCGACGCGGGGCTTGAAGAAACCGATATCGTCAACGAACGCACCGGCATCATTGTCGGCTCCGGCGGCCCCTCCACGCGCACGTTGGTGGCCGCAGCAGACATCGCCAGAGAGAAGGGTGCCAAGCGGGTGGGTCCGTTCGCGGTCCCCAAAGGCATGAGTTCCACCGCGTCTGCAATCCTGGCGACGTTCTTTAAGATCAAGGGCGTCAATTATTCGATAAGCTCCGCCTGCGCCACCAGCGCGCATTGCATCGGCAACGCGGCTGAAATGATTCAGTGGGGCAAACAAGATGTCATGTTTGCTGGCGGCTCCGAAGAACTCGATTGGACCCTATCCGTTTTGTTCGACGCCATGGGCGCGATGAGCTCAAAGTACAACGAAACGCCCAAGACAGCGTCCCGCGCCTTTGATGCCAACCGGGACGGTTTTGTGATCGCCGGTGGCGGCGGCATTGTCGTGTTGGAAGAACTCGAACATGCAAAGGCACGCGGGGCCAAGATCTACTGCGAATTGTCTGGGTACGGCGCAACGAGCGACGGTCACGACATGGTTGCCCCCTCAGGGGAAGGCGCAGCGCGCTGCATGCGCCAAGCTATGAAGACGTTGGATCGCAAAATCGACTACATCAACCCCCACGCCACCGCCACCCCCGTTGGCGACCTGAAAGAGATGGAAGCCGTGCGCGCGGTTTTCGGCGATGATATTCCGCTGATTTCCGCAACCAAAAGCCTCAGCGGCCACTCCCTGGGTGCCGCAGGCGTTCAAGAAGCCATCTACTCCATCTTGATGATGAAGGCCGGCTTTGTGTGCGAAAGCGCCAATATTGAAGAATTGGACCCGGTTTTCGAAGGCTTGCCAATCGTCCGAAAGCGGAAGGATGCGGAACTGAACTGCGTCCTGTCGAATTCGTTCGGCTTCGGCGGCACCAACGCCAGCTTGGCGTTCACCCGCTTCGACGACTGAGACAGAGGCTCCAGGACCGTTCAACCGCTCGGCAACGGCGTCCATTCTTCGTCCGGTGGCAAAGGCGCGAAGATCGCCTCAATGATCGATGGGGTAACGCCCGCAAGGTCCGCTGGGTTCCAGCGCGGCGCATTGTCCTTGTCGACGATCACAGCGCGCACGCCTTCAAGGAAGTCATGCCGATGCACCACGCGGCAGGCAATCCGGTACTCCATCGCCATAACGTCGGCAAACGAGGCAGCCTTCGCCCCTTCCCGCATCTGACGCAATGCCACCTTCAGTGTCTGCGGAGACTTGGCCTTAAGCGTCGCCAGCTGCTCCAACGCCCACTCAGATCCGTCGCGCTCTAAAGCCGTGAAAATCTCTTCAACCGTATCAAATCCAAACAACGGCACAAGCGCCCCTGGGCCCGGCACAAGCGACTGGCGATCCGTGGGCTGACGTTCCACCGCCGAAGCGCCCTCCACCAAAATTTGGTTCACGAGGCGCGGCAGCTCCGCAGACAGCGCAAAGTGGGTCGCAATTCCGGCAGACAGCACATCCGGCCCCTTCAGACGCTCACCCGTCAAGGCCAACCACGTGCCAAACTCTGGCTCCGGCAGGCGTGGCAGGAACCAACCCCCGCCAACGTCAGGAAACAAACCGATTCCGGTTTCCGGCATGGCGAAGGTCGATCGTTCTGTGGCAACCCGGTACTGTCCGTGCACAGAAATGCCAACCCCTCCCCCCATGGTAACGCCATCCATCAGCGCAATGACGGGTTTGCGATAGCCGTGCAGCAAATGATTGAGTTGATACTCGGTGTAGAAGAACCGTCGCGCTTCGGCCCCATCGCCCTTGCCGCTATCCGCCAGCATGCGGATGTCTCCGCCGGCACAAAATCCGCGGGTCCCCGGGGCGTGGTCGATCAAGATACAAGTGACAGCCGGATCGTCCTTCCAATCCATCAGCGCTTCGATCATTTCGATGCACATCGCGGTGTTTAGCGCATGCAGCGTTTCCGCGCGATTGAGCGTCAAGCGCCCGGCAATCCCTTCGCGGCGCGCAACGACTTCAGCTTGATCGGTCATGGATTGGCACTCCAGGCTTCGCGGGCTTCAAAGGCGTCCTCAGGGAAGTCAGAAAAAACACCGTCCACGCCAAGCTCCAAAAACGCGGTAACTTCTGCCCGCCCATCACCCCGAGCGGTGGGATCAGAACCAGCGCGGAGCTCCTCAGGCAAAAAGGTATTCTCGCTACGGAAAGTCCAGGCATGGACTTTCAGCCCCGCAGCATGTGCCCGTGCCACAAGGTCCGTTGGCGCGAGCGAACGATCGGCAGAGTCCCGCGGAATGATGAGGCTTTTTTGCACCCCTATCCCAACGGCGTAGGTCTTGATGGCCGCCAAGCCCTCATCAGTCAGCATGTTGGCGTAGGTTTGTGCTGGATCATCCGCAGGCCCACCCTCAGCGCTGATCAATTGGATGCAGGCAAACTGGTTCGCCGTAGCCTGCGAAAACGCCTTCAACGCCCCAATCTCAAAGCACTGCACAAAGACGCGGTCTGGATGCGCGCCAAACCCGCCCTCGCGAAGCGCAGTGGCCAGTGCCGCCACCGGGTCAAGCCCCCGCGAGTGGTGGTGCGAAGGGTG
This sequence comes from Caulobacterales bacterium, assembly GCA_049314555.1. Classification (GTDB taxonomy): domain Bacteria; phylum Pseudomonadota; class Alphaproteobacteria; order Caulobacterales; family Aquidulcibacteraceae; genus REEB509. The sequence continues at coordinate 83,771 of JBMOEW010000001.1, read as the reverse complement.
CTTCAATTCCGGATAAACACCCACTTGCGCCGCTTTCGCTAACGCCATGACTTCCGCAAACGTCGGGATCTGCTCCGTGCCGTTGTAGGCCATGTTGCTGGGCCTGATCTGCGCAAGTCGCTCGATGCAGCGAAGGGTTTTCAGCTCCGCCAAAGTAAAGTCTTCAACGAACCAGCCGGTAAAGTCTTGGCCGTCGATCTGCTTGGTCGCGCGTCGCGATAAAAACTCCGAACGCGAAGCAACATCGGTGGTTTCGCTGATTTCATTCTCGTGCCGGCACACCAGCACGCCGTCCTTGCTCATCACCAGGTCGGGCTCGATAAAGTCCGCCCCCTGATCAATGCCCAGTTGATAGGCACCAAGCGTGTGTTCCGGCCGCTCCCCGCTTGCACCGCGATGCGCGATCACGATCGGAAAGCTCGGCTCGCCGCCTCCGCGCGGCATGCAGCCCATCGCAACAAGCCCCACCGTCGAGAGCGCCATCTGTCGGCGTGTCATGCCCATCGCGCCACCATCCTCACAACCGCTCGTCGCTGGGCGCTATTCTGGTCAAGAGCAGCCCCGTGAAAAGCACCGCCCCATAGCCAAGAAGCAGGATCGCCCCAAATTCGCCGTCCAACCCGGCATCCAAATTCGGAAAGACCGCGCTGAAATTGCGCATCACAAGGGCGTCCAACAACATCCCAGGAAACGCAAGACCGATCGCCGCCTCCGCCTCATCGCCCTTCGCCACCCGGATCAGCTTGATCGCCGCCCACGTGACACCAACCATCAAGATCGGCGTCAACATCAACAGCGGCGTCACAAAAGCGCTGGTCGGGAACAACACGTAATGCCCCAAAAATCGAAACGCGAGCGTGGCCAAAAGCCATAGCAAAAAGCCAAACGCGGCAGCACGAATGATCATGGCGTTATCTCCGCAGGCGCACCCAAGATCGGTGAAGGCGAAAGCGCAGCTGGCCTTCCAGGCAGCCAAGGCGCTTGGCTATCGGGCTCACAGGCCCCCTCCCCGCGAAGCATACCCGTACGCACCCCCTCAGGGCTGTTGGCGCTAAAGGGGCTCGCGAAAACATAGGCGTTGCGCTCCAGGTCCACCCCCTGCACGCACCCCCCATCTTCGCCCCGCGCAAAGCAAGCAAACGCCCCGGTGACGCCAAGAATGGGCGCCATGCCGTCCTTGAAGCCTGGCTGAGCTGAAACCTTGGAAAGCCAATCCTGATCCACGGCAGGCTCATCAAGCTCGCCAACGGCATAAGACTGCGCGTCACGGTCGATCCAAATCAAACGCCGCAAAGAGCCCATGACTTCGGTCTCACCTAGCGTGGTGACGCTGACCTCAACGTCACACGTTAAAGTCAACCGGCCGGTGCCAAACGAGGCTGGCGCGCTGCACCCGCTCAACAGCGCAAACGCCAAGCCCCCAATCGCCCCGCGCCCAATCCATCCAGCCATGAAGGCCTCCGCAAATCACCACGACAACCCGTCGCGCTCGCCAACACAGGGATACGATGGCCTATCGCGGCGTCAAGCGCCCCGCGTTTCGCCAGCGGCCGCCTTTCCAGCACCAATCGCAAGATAGCATAGGGCACCAAGAACAAAGGCGCAGGCACCAATCCATAGCGCCGCGTCATAAGTGCCTGTGCGATCATGGGTTTGACCGAACAAGACAGCCCCCGTCGCTGTGCCACAAGCCGTGGCCGCGCCCAATGCCCCCATCATCCCGCTAAAGGCGGAAAATCCGAACCGCTGCGCAATCACATAGGGCCCAACGTCGCCTTCCGCTCCTTGACTTACACCCGCCAAACCGATCCCCACCAGCGTCAACGCCAACATCGGCTCCCATCCCGCAGCAAGCAGCACACACCCAAAGGCGGGCAAAACCATCGAAACAAACGCAACAATCCGCGCCGGAAACCGATCCAGACACGCCCCCGCAATCAAGCGGCCCACAAACACCGACACCGCAAACGCAGACATCACCCGCGCCGCGTCGACTTCGCTAAACCCCTTATCGTCGATCAATGCCGCCATCTGGTTCATCAACCCGCCAGATGGGATGTTGATCAAATACATCCCGCCGACAGCAAGCCAAAAGGCGGGCACCTGCACCGCCATGCGAAAGCCCGAAATGCCTACAGCCTGCCCCGGCACTACCTTGGGCTGGGCCGGCATCAACATCAGCCCAATTGCAGCCCCAACGACGCAATAGCCCCCAAGGACATACCAGGCCGCGCGCCAGCCGTGCTCCGCAATGATCGATTGCAGGATCGGCGGCATCACAAACGCAGACACCGTGATCAGCGACAAAGACACGCTCAGCGCCAGCCCCCGCGACCGCTCGAACGCAACCCCAACCACCCGCGTCCACGCAACAGATGCAGTCCCCATTCCAAACAAGACCAGCAAGAAATAAAGGCCGTAGTACAGGCGAATGTCGCCCGTTTGATTGGCCATCCCCACACAAGCAGCGCCAAACCCCAGCGAGCTCACGATCACCACCGGCCGCACCCCGTGCAAATCGGCCCATCGACCAATTACCGGCGTGGCCAGCGACGCCGCTACCGTGGCAAAAGCAGACAGCGCGATTTCACCGCGCGTCCAGCCAAAGTCCCGCACGTACTCGCGGATAAACAGGCTGACCACGTAGGCAAAAAGGGCCAACCCCGTCGCCATCGCAATCCCGGCAGAGGCAACACTGCGCCACCCCGCCCGCCACTCCTGCAGCGCGCCGCTCGTTTGCCCAGCGTCGACCGAAGCTCGCGCCATTCACGCTTCCCCCTCAAAGTCTTTGCTGCCTCAGTGATCGCCCCGCCCACCGTGGCTGCTTTTGATCTTCTTGGCGAGGGACCATTTGTGCACTTCGGTCGGTCCATCATAAATCCGAAAGGCGCGCACTTCCCGGAACAGCTTTTCAACGATCGTGTCGGTGGTAACGCCCATCCCGCCCATCACCTGCACACACCGATCCGCAATCCGAAACAGGGCCTCCGACACCGCAACCTTCGCCATCGAGCTTTCGACATTGCCATTCTCGCCGGCATCGAGCGCGTCCGCACACCAATCGATCATCAACTCGGCTTGCTTCAGTTCAATCTGGTTTTCGGCCAACATGAAGCCAACGCCCTCGTGATCGATCAACAGCTTGCCAAAGGCCTGGCGCCGGCACGCATAGTCGGTCGCAATTTCCTGCGCCCGGGTCGCAAGCCCATGCCAACGCATGCAGTGCGACAGCCGGGCAGGCGCCAGCCGGATCTGCGCATAGCGAAACCCCTCGCCCGGATTACCAAGCATCGCAGATGCTGGAACCCGGAGGTTTTCAATCGCTACCTCCGCGTGGCCGCCGGGCATAGAGTCGTCGATCGTATCCAACAGGCGAACGATCCGGATCGCCGGATCCGGCAGATCGACCAGAAACATCGAGGCCCCCGCCGCAGCCTTGGCCATCACGATCCCAACCTTGGCCCCGTCGCAGCCAGTAATGTAGGTCTTGCGGCCATTGATCACCCAATGATTGCCATCGGGCTCCGCCGTTGTCTTCATCATCGAAGGATCAGAACCCGCCCCCCCCTCAAGCGCAGGCTCGGTCATAAAGAACGAGGATCGGGCCTCCCCCGCAACCATCCGCGTCAAGAAGTGGTCCCGTTGCTCCGGCGTTGCCACTTTGCCCAGCAGGAACATGTTGCCTTCATCAGGCGCGCCCGTGTTGCACGCCACCGGCCCCAACCAGGACAAGCCAGACTTCTTGAGCACATACGCAGTCCCGCGCTGCGTCAAATGCGAGCCATCGGCCAAGATGTGGGGCGTCATGACCCCGGCTTGCCGCGCCAAAGCGCGCAGCTCCAGCACCAGGCTTTCCTCTGGCCCGTGATGACCACAGCGGGCGTCCCGCTCGTAGCGCGCGCAGGTCCCGCGCACGAAGGCCTCCACCCGCGCCCCAATCTCTAGTGCCAGCGCTTCGTCGCGATACAGCATCGTTTCCCCTCAATTGGTAGTGGTCTTGAAGCCAAACTAGCGTGAACCGCTCGCGCCGCCAGCACGAAGCAGGCATAACACACACATGCTGCTTCCCCTTCGCCCCCACCCCAGCACGCCAGCCCCGCAGAGCTTGACCATTGCAGCAAGCGCCACCCGAACCCGCACGGGCCTGGAAGTGTTCTTCCAACTCGCCGGCCCCTTGCACGCCCTGCGCTTGCCATGGGGAACGCAGTCAGAGCGCGCAGACGGTTTATGGCGCACCACCTGCTTTGAAGCCTTCTTGAAAGACCCTCACGCCGCGCGCTATCTGGAGTTGAACCTGGCCCCAACCGGCGCCTGGGCGGCCTACCGCTTCGACTCCTTGCGGCATGGCATGCACAACGCCGCTATCGATCGGGCGCAGTTTGCCTTCGAGCACGCGGAAAAGCAGGCCAGCTTGAAAGCGAGCTTCACAGGCCCTGACCTCCCCTCCCACACCGCGCACCCCTTGGGCCTGACAGCCGTAATAGAAACAGACGCCGGAAACCTCTCCTACTGGGCCCTCGCCCACCCGAACGAGAAACCGGATTTTCACGATCCCGCCGGCATGACAGCCTGGCTAGCGTTGACGGAGCACCCATGAAATTCGGCCTTGATCGTCTGTTACAGGATGAAGCGCTCCGCGCACCATTGGCCGGCCGTCGCGTTGGCTATCTCGCGCACCCGGCTTCGGTCACGAGCACCCTCACCCACGGCCTGGATGCCCTGATCACAGCCGGCGTCAACGTAACCGCTGCTTATGGCCCCCAGCATGGACTGCGCGGCGACAAGCAAGACAACATGGTCGAAAGCCCCGATTTCACAGACCCGCTTCACAACATCCCAATTTTCAGCCTCTACGGCGAAGTCCGCCGCCCGACCGGTCAGATGATGAGCGCGGCCGACATCATCTTGGTCGATCTTCAAGATCTGGGATGCCGCATCTACACCTTCATCACCACCCTGTTGTACGTGTTGGAAGAGGCCGCAAAACTCGGCAAGTCAGTCTGGGTTTTGGATCGTCCGAACCCGGCCGGTCGTCCGATCGAAGGTCTCACCCTGCGCGAAGGCTGGGAAAGCTTCGTCGGTGCCGGCCCCTTGCCAATGCGTCACGGGCTCACGTTGGGCGAATTGGGCCATTGGTTCATCGCCAAGTTCAACCTGCAGGTGGATTATCACCTCGTTGCCATGGAGGGATACGATCCCACAGCAAGCCCAGGGTACGGATGGCCCCTTGGCGAGCGCGTCTGGGTCAACCCAAGCCCCAATGCGCCCAATCTTTGGATGGCCCGCGCCTATGCCGGAACCGTGATGCTGGAGGGCACAACCCTATCCGAGGGTCGCGGCACCACCCGCGCGCTGGAGGTCTTTGGTGCCCCAGACATCGACGCGCGCAGTCTTGTGGCCCACATGAACGCCCTCGCCCCGCACTGGCTCCAAGGCTGCCTCCTGCGCGATTGCTGGTTTGAGCCCACCTTCCATAAACACGCAAAGCAGCTTTGTGCCGGCGTGCAAATTCACACCGAAGGCCCCCACTACAATCACGAAGCGTTTCGTCCGTGGCGCCTTCAGGCTTTGGCCTTCAAAGCCATTCGTGATCTGTATCCGGATTATCCGCTTTGGCGCGATTTTCCCTACGAATACGTCTTGGACAAGCTGGCCATCGACGTGATCAACGGGTCGCCACTTCTTCGGGAATGGGTGGATGATCCCAGATCGACCCCGGCTGACCTCGACGCCATCACCCAATCAGACGAAGCTGCCTGGGCGAAAGAGCGCCAGCCCTATTTGGTGTATTGACCCCCAATCTGCGGCGAATTGAAGCGAACCGCCCCAAGCGCCACAAGGCGATATTGATTATTAGACGGAATCGTCCATTATTGAGGCCTGTACGAGGGCTCAATGAACGCGTGGACGCACAATCGTAAACAGATCGCCGCAGGCGCAGCCATTGCCCTGGTGATCCTCGTGGGCACGCTCTGGTGGCTGGAAGAATCCCGCTGGACCAAGACCGATAACGCCTATGTCCAGGCCGACACCGCGATCATAAGCCCTCAACTGGAAGGCTTCGTGGCCGAAGTTTTAGTCCAAGAAAACCAGGCGGTCACGATCGGCCAACCGCTCATCCAAATCGACCCAGCCGATGCGCAATCGGAGCTGGAGCAGGCGCGCGCAGCCCTGGTGGCAGCACAGGCAGGCGTGCGCGCGGTCGAAGCCCAATCGGCATTGCAATCCTCCCAAGTCAACGAACGCAACGCCGCCGTCCAAAGCGCCGAAGCGCAGTCAAGGTTGGCTGCCGCAGATCTCGCCCGCGCCGGCATGCTGTCCGAACGCGGATTAGTAGCCCCTCAGCGTCTCCAAACCGCCCGCGCGAGCGCAGATCAGGCCGCAGCCGGTGTGGCTCAGGCGCGCGCAGCTTTACAGGCGCAACGCCGCTCCTTGGGCGGATTAGGCGCATCGCGTTCAGAGGCCATGGCGCAAGTGCGCGCGGCGCAAGCCCGCGTCGCGCAGGCCGAGCTGGCAGTTACCCGCACAACGATCACCGCCCCGGTCACAGGCGTCGTCGGCGATCTGTCTGCCCGCCCCGGCCAATTCGTCCGCCCCGGCGCACAAGTTCTGGCGATCGTTCCCTTGGGCCGTGCCTACGTCGTCGCCAATTTCAAAGAAACCCAGGTTGGCCATTTGCGGATTGGCCAAACCGTTGAAATTCGAGCCGACGCTTTCCCCGGCCAACGCATCCTTGGCCATATCGAAAGCTTCGCGCCCGCTTCCGGCACCGAGTTCGCCATGATCCCAGTCGAACATGCGAGCGGTAACTTCACCCGCATCACCCAACGCCTTCCTGTGCGGATTGCGTTGGAGGAGGCACCGATCGCAACTGCTCTGCGCCCTGGCCTGTCGCTGCAGGTCCGCGTGGACACCCATTCCGAAGGCACCGCCAGTTTTGCCGAGGCCGCGGTCGCTGCCCTGACAATCAAAGCCGAAACCGAAACACCGGAAAGCCTGCGGTGACAGCCGCGACAAGCCCAGTCGCTGAATCTGAAACCGCGCAAGCACCGCCCGTGGACTGGGTGCGCCTGTGCTTGGGCTTCGGCGGCATGGTGATCGGCCAATTCATGGCCATCCTGGACATTCAGATCGTGGCGGCATCGCTGCCCCAAATTCAAGCTGGCATTGGCGCAAGCGCCGATGCCATCAGCTGGGTCCAAACCGCTTACATCATTCCTGAGGTGGTCATGATCCCGCTTTCGGGCTTCCTGTCGCGGATGTGGGGCACACAGCGCTTGTTTCTGGCCAGCTGCGCTGGGTTCATGATCATGAGCGTGGCCACAGGCCTTTCATCGAACCTGGAAACCATGATCATCACCCGCGCCCTTCAGGGTTTTCTGGGCGGCGCGATGATTCCAACAGTTTTCGCAACGGCCTTCACCGCGTTTCCGCCAAGCCGCCGGATCACTGCCAGCGTCATCATGGGGTTGATCGTCACACTGGCCCCGACGGTCGGACCAACCATCGGCGGGCATCTGTCTGAAGCTTTGAGTTGGCGCTGGCTGTTCTTTATCAACCTGTTTCCAGGCGCCTTGGTGCTGTTTTTGGTGTGGCGCTACGCCGACTTCGACAAGGGTAACTCATCCCTCGCCCAACGCTTCGACTGGCTGGGGCTTGGCTTGATGGCCACTACCCTCATGGGGATGCAGTTTGTCCTGGAAGAGGGCTCCAAGGACGGCTGGTTTACAGACCCATTGATCCTGGGGCTGAGCATCTTGGCCTTGACGTGCGGTGTCTTGTTTGTGCGCCGGTCCCTATCCATCGCCACGCCAATCGTCGAGCTGCGCGCGCTGGGAGATCGCAACTTCGCCACCGGCGTCACGATGACGTTTGTGGTTGGTGCAGCCCTCTTTGGCGGCACGTTCCTATTGCCTCTGTTTTTGGGACGCGTGCGTGAGTTCTCCCCCTCCGAGGTCGGAACAACGATGATCGTTTCCGGCCTTGCGATGTTCTTGTCTGGCCCGATTGCCGGACGGATCGCCCGCGCGGTAGACCTGCGCCTGCCTATGGCGGCGGGCTTTCTGCTCTGCGCCGGCAGCATGTGGATGGGCACGCAAGTCACCTCGGACTGGGGGTTCTGGCAGTTCGCCAGCCTTCAGGCCATGCGCGGATCCGGCATCATGCTGGGCATGATTGCCACTCAACAGGTGACGATGAGCACCCTTCCGCCACACATGGTGAAAAACGCCTCAGGCATCGTCAATCTCAGCCGCAACGTTGGCGGCGCCTTTGGTTTGGCCATGCTCAATACGGTGCTCACCCACCAAACCGCTGCCCACCTCGAAGGCATCAGCGCAGCGATGCCCGCCTCCGATCCGCAGGGAAACGCGATGCTCCAGGGGCTGCTGGCGCACTTCCAGGCTCTGGGCGTCGCCGATCCCCACACCTCTGCCCTTAGCGCTCTGTTTGGGATCCTGCAGCGAGAGGCAGCAACCCGCGCCTTCGCCGATTCATTTGGCCTGCTCGCGGTCGGATGCCTTTTTGCAGCGTGCATTGCACTTGTCTCGAAACCCGTCCGCACACCGCAGCTGCCCTCGTCGGAAGGTGCGCACTGATGCCCCGCGCCCTTGGACAAATCGACCAAACCAAACGAACCGCCATTCTCGAGGCCGCCGCCGCCGTCTTCACCGAGCGCGGCTTCAGCGCCCCCTTGGAGCTGATCGCGGCCCGCGCCGGGGTATCCAAACAAACCTTGTATAATCAATTTGGCAGCCGCGACGTTCTTCTCCGTGATCTGATCAATTCTAGACGGTCACTGGTCACCGCCGTGTTCGACAGCCCCGGCGCAAAAGACAATCCCGAAGACACCCTCGCAGCCTTTGCCATCGCACTCCTCCAGCGCTATTGCGCGCCAGGGTCAGCAGACCTTATGCGCATTGCGATTTCCATCGCCCGCGAACAGCCAGACATCGCAAGCACTATTTTTGAGTCCGGCAACTTGGCCGCCCGCGCCCGCCTGGCCGCCTACCTCGCCCAACAATCGCACTTGCAAAGGCTGCACATCCCGCAGCCCGACGCCGCAGCAGAACAATTCATTGGCATGGTGGCTGGGCAGCTTTTGATCGGGCTATTGCTTGGCGTGCAGCCTCCACCATCGAGCGATGAGCTTGACCAACGCGCCCATGATTGCGCAAAGCGCTTTTGCCGGGCTTACGCCTGCGCTTGATCAGTCAGGCGAAGACGCCGCCACCCCCAACGCGCCCCGCAAAAAGGTCGCCGCATCGGTGGCCGATTGGGCAGGGATCTCGATTTGCGGCATATGCCCAACACCGGCATAGATACCCAGCTGCGCGCCCGCAATAGCGCCTGAAAACTTCCAAGCATTTTCGAGGCGCAACAGATGGTCGTCCTCCCCCCATGCCACCCAAGTCGGCACACGGATGGTGGAGAGCGCCTGAGCGTCAGCCTCAGGCCCAGGCGCGCCCCGCATCAAGATCGCGCGATGGCCGGGGGCCCGCTGAACCGCCACCCATCGATCGACAAACGCGGGCGTTATGAGCGCGTCATCCGCTACATTCGACTTCAACGCAAGCGCCGTTAGCGGCCGGGTTTCAATGGTTTCAAGCAGAAAGCGCCCGAAAGGTGTGCCCAGCAGACGAAACGCCAGCGGCGGCGCTGAGGGGGTGTCATTGGAAAATCCAGCTGCATTCAGCAACACCAGGGCCGACACTTGATCCGGGCTCGCAAGCGCCGTGCGCCAAGCAATCCCCCCGCCCATCGAATTGCCAGCGATCGCAAAGCGATCCACCCCAACCGCCTTGGCAAACGCCAAAACAAAATCCACGTGTGCGGCTGCGCTTGGCTGATAGTCGATTGGTGCCCGCGTCAATCCGTGCCCTGGCATATCTACCGTCAGCACACGGAAATCCCGCGCTAGCACATCGATCCATCCGTCCCAAGACAAAAACGAGTCGCCAAATCCGTGGATCAAAATCACCACAGGCCGCCCGGCATCCCCATCGTCGCGATAGTGGGCCCGCAAGCCACCTGGCAAATCCACAAATCGAGACGTCGCCACCCCATAGCGAGCCTCAAGGGTCTCAAACGGAATGTCCGGGCGTCGCAGAACCAAAAAGCCCACCAACGCCGCAAGCGCCAACAGGGCCACAACGCCGCCCAAAACGATCAAAAACCCCTTCATGCGCGCCTCGCTTTGCACCTGCGGCCCAAGGTGTGCGAGCCTGGACCGCGATGCAAGGGGCTTCAGCGCCGGTAGGCGATCCGCACCCCATAGGTCGCGGGCTGCCCCGGCGCAGAGATCGGCGTCCAGTCCACCCCGGCAAAGAAGTTGCGCGTTTCGTCGTACTCTTCGTCCAGTATATTGCGACCCCAGACCCCGAATTGCCACGGCGAACCAAAAGCCTGCACCGCAAAGTTGGCATTCACCAGCCAGTAGGCAGGCACCCCGTAGCCTTCGCCACTTGCCGCCTTCAACAGCGGCGGATCGGTGTCGCTGCGATACGAATAATCGATCGCACCGTTCCAAAGCCAGCGCCCCCCCGCGAGCACGCCGTTATAGGTAACCCGGCCGCTATAGGTCAGCTCCGGCGGTCCGAGCCGCTCCCCGCTTGCGTTGCGGCCCCGTGGTGCCGCTGGCGGCGTATTGCTCGCCGCGATATCGAGCACCGTGTACTCTTCAAATTCAGCGTTCACATAGCCAATCGCCTGCGAGATTGACAGCGCCTCGATCGGCCGCCAAAGCAGTTCGATCTCGGCACCATAAATCCGGCTTTGCGGTGCATTGGAGATCCGCCCAACAGCCCGCGCCGGCGCCGGCGTAGGCAGGAAGATCGCGTTTTGCACTTGCTGGTTGGTGTAGTCGTAATAGTAGATAGCGCCGTTCACCCGCAGCGCGTTGTCAAACAAATCGCTCTTGAAGCCAGTCTCGTAGGCCCAAATTTCCTCGGGCTCAAACGCACCAACCGCATCCGGACTAAACGAGTTATAGGCCGTAAAGCCACCAGACTTGATCCCACGGCTGATCGAAGCATACGCCAAAAGATTATCCGTAGGCGCATATTCAACCGCGAGCCTTCCGGTAAGCTCATTGAACCCGGTCGCGTTGCTCAGTCGCGCACCGTTTGGCGACGCCACATTCACCCCGCCGAAGAACGTAGCGAAATCCTTCAGGTCGCGCTGCTCGTCTTCATAACGCAGGCCCGCGATCAAGTTTACGGTTGGCGTGGCTTGAAACTCGACCTGACCAAAAACCGCAGCGGTTTCAACTTCCTGGCGATACGGTACAGCCAAAGTCGCGGCTGGGCCGAAGCTATCCACAAAGTCGCTGGCATAAAGGTCGCTCAGGTCCTCGTTGGCCACATAAGCGCCAACGATCCAATCGAAACGCCCCCCATCCTTCGAAGCCAGACGAAGCTCATGCTGGGTCACGTCCACGCCGCTCACGAAGTACACGCCCGCGATCGCCCCCGGCAAAGCATCCCAATCGTTCAACTCGCGGCGATCAAAAGACTCGTGACTAAAGATGTAGGTCAGCCCAACTGCGCCAAAATCATAAGTGCCGGTGATCGATCCGCCCACCCCTTCATTGTCCCGGAATGGCCCCTGGTTACGGCTGAATCCGTAAGTGGCCGCAAACTGCGGGGAAAAACCCCAGCTTGTTTGCCGCCCGATGTGGCGCGGCGCGATTGATCCGGGAACGGTCGAGTTCTTGAAGAGCTGCAACCCAAGCCCATCAGACTGGTCGCGCGAGGCATGGAGATTGACGAGCAGATCAAGACGCTCAGTAACCGGAAAAGAAACCTGCCCACGAACCGCGAACTGGTCCGCATCGCCCAACGGCGCGCCAGTCTCCCGGTTGACCTGCCAAGCGCCGCCGGTTGCGCCGGAAAACGAAAGCCGTCCCGCAGCACCACCGCCCAGCGGACCAGAAATGAAGCCCTCGCCACGAACCGCGTCAAAACGCCCCGCCTCCACCGTGAACCCGGTCTCGAAGGTCTGTGTCGGGCGTTCCGTAATGATATTGACCGCGCCGCCGGTCGTGTTGCGGCCATAAAGCGTGCCCTGCGGCCCGCGCAACACCTCCACCCGCGCCACGTCAAAGATGACGCCTTGGGTCATGATCGGCAGCGTGTAGGCCACATCGTCCACATACACGCCAACCGTCGGCGAATTGTTGGACCCATAATCCTTGAACCCCACACCGCGCAGGCTGAACGACGGCTGCCCACCGCCAAACTGGCTCTCCACCTCAAGGCTGGGTGTAACATTTTCCAAGGCATTGACGGTCACCACGCCCCGATCACGTAGCTCCTCACCCCTGAGCACAGACACCGCGATTCCAACAGATTGCGCCGCCTGTTCGCGTCGCTGTGCCGTGATAATGATCTCGTCGTCAGCGCCGCGCGCGGGCTGCGCAAAGGCCGGCACTGTGAAGGAAGCCGCCACCGCCAAGATCGCAAAAACCGAAACCTGAATTGTATTGCGCGTCACCGGCCATCCCCTTGAGAACACGTTCTGTGTGTTACGCACTTCACGCGAAGACATGAAAAGCATTACCCAAATCTGCGAATACTGCCCGACAATATACATCATCGGGCAGCCTCGATGCTTCCTCCGCAAGAACCTCACCACCCCGATACCATCCCAAATCGGCGAAAACGCGGATCTTTTGCAGCCCTCCCCCGATACCCGTTTGTTCCCAAACACCACCGCGCATTCGCGCAGGCGGGTTGGCGCGCGCCAAACATTCACCCAAAAGGGGAAAATCGGGGCCCTCGAAATCGGCCTCCCTTGGCGAGCCAAGTTCAGCTAGGTTCACCACACCAAAACGGAGTTCAAGCATTTGCAGTATCAAGACATCCTCGGCAATCCGATTACCGCAAACGACCGATCCGTCGCTGCCGACGTCGGCGATTTTGTCGATGGATTTCTAAGCTACGAAACCAAGGCTGCCAACGTCCTGCGGGCCGCAGAAACAGACCCAGACTGCAGCCTCGCCAACACGTATGCGGCCATGCTCTGGCTGTTCCTGGAATCGCCGGAAGCCCCCCAAAAGGCCGCCCCATTTCTGGCAAGGGCCAAAACCGGCGCGGCGACAAAACGCGAGCAGCTAAACCTTGCCTTCGCGCAGGCCTGGGCGAACGACGACCCTGCCGAAGCCCTGGCCATCGGGGAGGCGCTCAACACCGCCTACCCCCGAGACCTTACCATCCTCAAAGTGCGCCAATACCTTCTGTTCAACCAGGGCGACGCACCGACGATGCTCCGCGTCGCGCAGGACGTGTTTGACGCCAATCGCGACGTGGCCCAGATGCATGGCATGATCGCGTTCGCCCTGGAGCAATGCCATCTTCTGCCGGATGCGGAGCAAGCCGCACACACAGCTCTGGCCATGAAGCAAAAAGAACCATGGGCGCAGCATGCCCTGGCCCACGTCATGCTCACCCAAGGCCGCGTGGATGAAGGCGCGCGCTTCCTGGAGCACGCAGCCCCCGGTTGGAGAGACCTGAATTCGTTCATGTTCACCCACAATTGGTGGCACCTCGCCCTCTTCGCGATCAGCCAGGGGCAAGCAGATAAAGCCCTTCAGATCTATGATCGGGCGGTCTGGAGCATGGATAAATCCTATTCGCAGGATCAAGCGGGCGCGCTATCGCTCCTGGTACGGCTCAACCTGGCAGGCGTTCCTGTCGGCGATCGCTGGGCAGACCTTGCCGTCCACATCGAAGCCCGCGGTTCCGACGCGACCCTTCCATTTTTAAGTCTTCACTATCTCTATGCTCTCGCCCGAGCGAACAGCCAACACACCGTAGACATGTTCACAGCAATCGAACGTCGCGCCAGTTTTGGCACCTCCGTCTGGAGCCGCGTGGCGCTGCCAGCCGCACGAGGCTTGCTCGCTCATGCGTATGCCGATTATCCGAAAGCGGCGGAAAACCTAGCCATCGCCTTGCCACAAATGTCGATGATTGGCGGCAGCCACGCCCAACGAGATTTATTCGAACAAATCTGGCTCGATGCCCTAGTGCGGAGCGGCCAATGGAGCGCGGCGCAAGAGGCCCTGGAACTGCGCAGGCGCCACGATCCAGACGGGGCACCGCTCAATACACTTCTCGCCGAAGTCTATGGCAAGCTTGGCCTTAAGCCACAAGCGGCCAAGGCCGCAAGCCGCGCTGCGGCAACCCGTGCCAAACATGCAACGCCTTAAAGTGCGGCCGGCAGGGTCGGCGTAGACTCAACCAATAGCCGCGTATACGCATGGCGGGGCGCGGCAAACACGGTCGCAGTTTCACCCTCCTCGACGATTTCGCCGTTCCGCAGCACCAGCGTTCGATCCGTGATCGCACGGACCACCGCGATATCGTGAGAGATGAACAAATAAGACACCCCGGATTGCTCTGCGACCTCAGCCAACAAGTCCAGGATGCGCGCCCGGGTCGACACATCCAACGCCGAAACAGCTTCATCCAAAACGATCATTGCGGGCTCGATGATCAGGGCGCGTGCCAACGCGAGGCGCTGGCGCTGCCCGCCGGAAAAAGCGTGCGGATATCGGTCGCCGTCGCGGGCGTTAAGGCCAACCCGCTCAAGCATGGCATCAACACGACGTCGCTCTTCCGCCCGGGTCAAGCGCGGCGCAGCGAGGTAAAGCGGCTCTGCCACGATCCGGTCAATCCGCAACCGCGGATCAAAGCTCCCGAACGGGTCCTGAAACACAATCTGCACTTGGCGTCGCAGGGCCTTCAGCGATGCGCCAGCGGACGCGTGAAAAGCCTGGCCGCAGACCTGCACGGTGCCGGACTGCACCGACTGCAGCCCCAATACGGCACGCGCCAAAGTGGATTTTCCAGAGCCGCTTTCCCCAACCAGCCCAACGCTTTCCCCGCGCCTAACGCAAAAGCTGATGTCCTTCAAAACGGTCTGCGGTTGGCGTCGACCGAAAGCCTGGCCATCGCGATAGGTCACGCAAAGGTTCTTCACAACCAACAGGTCGTCCGTAGGCGGCGTGCGCGTTGCGCGCTTCGGCTCAGCTCGAGCATCCCGCATAAGTCTTTGCACAGACGAATGCAGCGCCGCGTTGATCGGAGACTTTCCGTTCGCAACGATTTCTCCGGCTTCCATAAAGTAAATGTGATCCGCATACGCAGCAACCAGCGCCAGATCGTGGCTCACCAGCACAAGCGCAATCCCATCCTGCGTCACGAGCTCTTGAAACAGCCGCATCACTTCCGCTTGGGTCGTCACGTCCAGCGCGGACGTCGGCTCGTCCGCCAACAAAATCGCCGGCTTCAAAACCGTGGCGATCGCGATGGCAACACGTTGTCGCTGCCCCCCAGAAAGTTGGTGCGGATAGCGCGCCGCCTCGATCGCTGAAAGGCCCACCCGGTCCAGCGCGGCCCGTGCCAGAAGGGCCGCAGCAGCCCACGTGCCACCGCGGTGGACATAAACCGCTTCAGCGATTTGGTCGCCAATCGTGCGCACCGGGTTCAGCGCCGCCATCACCTCCTGAAACACGAGGCCCACTCGCGCGCCACGCAGCTCTTGCAACTGCTTGTGCTTGGCCTCGATAACTTGCGTGCCGTCCACCAGCACTTCGCCCGATACGATGGCCGAAGCGGGCTGCAGGCCCACACAGGCAAGCAACGTCAAAGACTTCCCACACCCCGATGCTCCAACCACTGCCGTAATCTGCCCGGCCTGCGCTGAAAGGTTCACGCCGTTCAGAAGCTGAACACCATCGATCGACAAGCGCAGATTGCAAACCTCAAGCGCAGCACTCATAGCCGGCGTTCTCGATGGTTCGCCACGTCGCGCAATCCTTCACCCAGCAGGTTGAGACCCAACACGGTGACAATGAGCGCGGCGGCGGGCGCGATCGCCAACCAAGGTGCGATGAATGCGTACGTCTGCGACTCCGCCAACATCCGCCCCCAGCTAGGCGTTGGCGCCTGCACCCCAAGGCCAACATACGACAAGGCCGACTCCGCAAGGATGCCCAGCGAAAACTGAATGGCAATTTGCACGATCAACGGATCAATCAGGTTGGGTAAGATATGCTCTGCCGAGATCCTCGCCTCGTTCTTGCCCGCCGCGCGAGCTGCCATAACAAACTCCCGCGTCCAAAGCATGAGCGCACCGCCCCGCGTCACGCGCGCAAAAACCGGCACATTGAAAACCCCAATGGCGATCGCGGCGTTGGCGGCCCCTGGGCCCCAAATGGCGGCCAAAAGGATTGCAAGGATCAGGGCCGGGAATGCAAACACGATATCGTTCGTGCGCATCAGGATTTCGTCCGGCCACCCCCTCAACGCAGCAGCAGCAAGGCCCAGGGGAACCCCGATGAACACCCCAATCCCAACAGCAATCAAGGCCACCTGAACAGAGCTTTGCGCCCCCACCAAAAGCAAGCTGGCAACGTCGCGGCCAAGTTGATCCGTTCCCAGCCAATGCAAAAAATTGGGCGCTTGCAGGGCTGCACTAAGGTCTAACGCCTCTGGATCATAGGGTGACCAAACCCAAGACACCACAATGGCTATAACCAAAACACACGCCACCCCGCCACCAAGCCAAAGCGATAGCGGCAAGGCTAGACCATTGCGCCCCGGCATTACCGCTGCCCCCCAGTCCGCACGCGAGGATCCGCAAACGCGTAAAGCAAGTCGATCACGAAGGTGGCCACCACGGCCACAAATACCAGCGTCATGATCACGCCCTGCACCACGATCAGATCCCGCTGTGCAACGGCTTGAAACACCAACCGGCCAAGGCCAGGCAGGTAAAACACATTCTCGATGATCACCGCTCCCGCCAATAGAAACGTGAACTGCAGCCCAAGGATGGTCAGCATCGGGATCATGGCGTTTGGCAAAATGTGCCCGACGATCGTTTGCCAGGAAGAAAGGCCCTTGGCCCGCGCGGTAGTCACATACGGCTCGCGCGCACTTGCAACCATCGCCGATCGCAAAACCGAAAACAAGATAGCCGCTTGCGGCAACGCAAGCGCGATCGCCGGCAATATCAGCGCCTTGAGGCCGGCAAAAAGCCCCGCCTCCCAACCGGGAAATCCCCCCGCCGACACCCAGCCCAGCCACACGGCAAAAATCTGCACAAGCAAAAGCGCGACCACAAACGGCGGTGCAGCCACCCCCGCCTGCCCCAGCCCAAGCAACGCGCGCCGCACCCAGACATTCCGTGTTTGGAACGTAACAATCGCGAGCCCCAACGCCACCACGATCGAAAGCCCCATCGCCAAAAGCGTCAACGGCACCGACAGCACAGCGCGCTGCCCGATCAGGTCCGCCACCGGCACCCGATAGGTGTAGCTAAGGCCAAAATCGCCCCGCAGCATGCCAAGCAGCCATTCAAAATAGCGCACAATAACCGGCCGATCCAAACCCAGTTCGGCGCGCAAAGCAGCCACCGCCTCCGGTGCCGCATTCAAGCCCATCATGAACCGTGCGGGGTCGCCGGGAAGCAGATTCAAGAGGGCAAACACCACCACGCTGGCGGCCAAAAGCGTCAGGGCCATCATCGCCAGTCGACCCAACAAGAAACCCCTCATGACACGGACCAATAGGCTTGCGTCAAATCGTTGGCTTGGGTTGGCGCGTCCACCCATACCCCCTGCACATCCTTGCGCCACACCCCCAATTTCGGGAATTGAAACAAGAAGACATTGACCGCATCGTCCGCAATCTGACGTTGCAGCGCTTGCAGCGCAGCCAGTCTTTCCGGCGCGGTCAACGCAGTGTCGGCGGCGTTCAGCAGGGACTTGAAGGCCGCGCTGTGATAGTCAAAATAATAGTCGTCCCGGGCATAGATATTGTAGTCGCGTGGCTCGGTATGAGACACAATCGTGAGGTCGAAATCGCGGTTGGTAAATACCTGCTCCAGCCATTGCGCCCACTCGATCGCTTCTATTTTGGCCTCGATCCCGACTGCGCGAAGCTGCGCCGCAACGATCTCGCCGCTGCGTCGCGCATAAGCCGTCGGCGGCAGCTTCAAGCTGGTGGCAAAGCCGCGCTCAAACCCCGCCTGCGCGAGCAACGCCCGCGCCAGAGCCGGGTCATAAGGATAGCGCGCCGTCAGATCGACATAAGCTGGATCATTGGGCGGAAAATGACTGCCAATCGGCAGACCGAATCCGTGCATCGCCCCCCGGATCACGTCTGCCCGGTTGACTGCGTGGCACAAAGCCTGGCGCACCCGCAGGTCGTTGAACGGCGCACGCGCGTTATTGATCGCCACAATCGTTTCGCCCTGCGAAGCTCCCGCCGCCACACGAAACCGACCATCGCGCTCGATCAGCGCCAAAAGTTCAGGGGCCCCAAAATCTGGAAATCCATCGACGTCCCCCGAAAACAAAGCCCCCAAAAGGGACGCCGCCTCCGGAATAAACGCAAAGCTCGCCCCAGTCAGCCGCGCTGGCGTGCCCCAATACCCAGTGGCCCGCTCCAAAACCACCAGCGCGCCGCGCGCCCATCGCACAAACCGAAACGGCCCCGTGCCGATCGGGCGCTCCACATTCATAGCCGCACTGGCAGGCGATACAATCACCGCATCCCCCCAGGCCAGATTTTCGATCAAGGCCTCGCTCGCCCGCTTCAGCCGGATCTGCACCCGAAGAGGGTCAAGCACCGCAACCGCGGCGATTTGGGCAAACAGCTCCTTCTGGGCATTGGTGGACTCTGGGGCAAACGCCCGGTCTAGCGAGAACTTCACCGTTTCTGCGTCGCACACGCTGCCATCGTGAAAACGAACGTCCGGCTGCAGATGAAACACATACCCAAGCCCGTCGCGGCTCACCTCCCAGCTGCGCGCCAAAGCGGGCTGCACGCGGCCTTGGGCGTCAAATCGCGTGAGCCCCTCAAACACATTGGCATAAACGATTTCATCGACGGCCGAGGCCGCACCCGAGGTTGGATCAAGGTGAGGCGGCTCCAACGCCATCCCGATCCGCAAATCTGAACGCGGAGCCGCAGGTGCGGCGCACCCCGCCATAAAGCCCCCGGCAAGCGGAAAAATGTCACGCCGTCGCAGTCTCACGCCTTGCCCTTCATGGCCAAGACGTCGCTTTGGCCCAACCCGCCCCAAGATGGCAAGGGCCAACTGCTGCCACCGGCGCGCGGGCGTCGATCAATTGCCCTGAGCTGGACCGCGCGGCAACACCAGAGCCGCCTCAAACCCAACGGGAGAAAGGTTCATCAACCGCAGCGTTCCGCCGTGCCGCCTGGCGGCCTGTGCGGCAATCGCAAGCCCAAGACCAGACCCCCCCGCCCCGCTCCGCCCGCGAACAAATGGCTCCGCCAGCCGCGCGAGGGCCTCCTGCGGGACCCCGATACCTTGATCACGAACCGCCAGGACAACTTCGTCGTTGTTGATCTGTGTGACAATAGAGAATGGCGTCGCCCCGTAGCGGGTCGCGTTTTCGGTGAAGTTGACCAGAGCCCGCCGAAGGCTTTCTGGATGACCGTAGAGCTGGCCAATTGGCGGTCCCTGGACCGCAAACGAAAACCCATCGACCTCCCGGAGTGCCACAACCTCCGAAATCAGCGCATCCCCGTCGAAGAATTGGGAGGGACCGGCATCCGGTCCCCGCGCAAACACCAAGAACTGCCCCAAAAGACGATCGATTTCTTCAACATGGCGGTGCGCCGCCGCGGACAATCCGTCATCCGTGCCCGCCAACATCTCGACGGCCAAACGCAACTTCGCCAACGGCGTGCGAATGTCGTGCGAAACGCCCGCCAGCAGCTCCGCGCGCTCCTGTTCCACCAGCGCCACCCGGGCGTGCATGGCGTTAAAGGCCTGGGTCAGCGCCTTCACCTCGCTCGCCCCGCGCGGATCCACGGGTAGTTCAGAAGGATGCGGCCTCGCCACCGCCGCCTTAAGCGCCTCCAGCGGACGCGCGATCCGCCTTTGCAAAGCGACAGCCCCCAACAAGGACAGCAAAAACGCCACCACCGCAGACCAAACCAAAGCGCTGATCGGTTGCATCGCCGTTGGTACGCGCGACGTCATCCAAACCAGCTCAGGCCCAATCTGAACCTCCAGCCACAATTGGCGCTTTGGATCCGTGCGCCATGTCAGGATGGTTCCAGGCCCAAGCGCATCCACTAGGGCCTGCATAAAGGTTCGCTCCAGGAACCGCGGAGCCGGCCCCCCGAGATCCGGCGGCTCAGGACCCCGCCACACATCCAGATAGGCGGAATCGTCAAGCCTCGCTATCAAGGCAGCCCGGGTTTCCGGCGTCGCGT
The DNA here is from genome assembly GCA_049314555.1 of Caulobacterales bacterium. Lineage (GTDB taxonomy): Bacteria > Pseudomonadota > Alphaproteobacteria > Caulobacterales > Aquidulcibacteraceae > REEB509. Next base: position 63,513 of record JBMOEW010000001.1, on the reverse strand, counting down.
CCGCAGCCGCCACCGAGACCGCAGCAATGCTGTAGGCAGCAATCGAGCCCACCCGCTGCGCCTGCGGCCGCAACACAAATACCCCAAGGATCAACGTAGAGATGATCTGCGCCAGCAAGATCAATCCAATCGTAGAAACTAAAGCCTGCCCGGCGATGCTTTGCGGAAGCCATGCCCTCACGACCGCGCCTCCCCGGCAAAGACGTAGCCGACCCCCCAAACAGTCTTGATCCAAACTGGGTTCGCAGGGTCATCTTCGACCACTTTGCGTAACCGGGCCACTTGAACATCGATGGCGCGATCCGTCACCTCCGCATCCCGGCCGAGCGCCAATTCAATCAGCTGCGCGCGCGACAACGCCCGCCCTGGACGTGCGGCCAATGCCGCCAACAACGCAAATTCCCGCGATGACAAGGTGATGGAAGCGCCGTCCCGCTGCAGCGCCATCGCATTCAAGTCCAACACAAACGGCCCGAAGCGCACCGCATTGTCCAAAGTCGCGCCCGTCGCGTGCAAACGCCGCAGAATGGCCGACAGACGCGCTAACAACTCCCGCGGGGTAAACGGCTTGGCCAAATAGTCGTCGGCCCCCATCTCCAGCCCAAGGATGCGGTCAACCGGATCCCCCCGCGCCGTGAGCATCAAGATCGCAACCGTCTCCCCCGCGGCGCGCAGGCGTCGCGTAATTGCCAGCCCATCCTCATCCGGCAACATCAGATCCAAAACAACAGCATCGGCTGGTTCCCGTGCCAAAGCGCTATCCAAGGCCTTGCCGCAGTCAACCGCCCGAACCCGATGGCCGTTCTCTGTCAAATAGCGCTGCAAGAGGTTTCGTAACTCTAGGTCGTCGTCAACCACGATAATGCGGGCAGGTCGGTGAGCCATAACTGATCCGTTCAACACAAGGTCAAGCTGACCCTAACCCTGCGCAAAAAAGATCACGGTGGGAAGCTGTTGCAAAGTGTTTCAGGGCGATGGTTTTGAGGCACGGCGCAACACTTGGCCCCTTCGGCGACATCACCGCGAAACATGCGCCCCTCAGATTGGCTCCATCAGACGCGTCGATCCCGATGCGTGCAAGAGGAGAACCGATCATGACCAACAAAACCTTGATGATGCTGGCAGCCAGCATTTGCGCAATCGCCGTCGTTGGTGCCGGCGTAGCAGACGCCCGCGAAGGGCGCGTCCGGGCCCGCGGTGAAAACGGCGTTGTGACCGGTGCAGTAGGCCCCTCCGGCGGCGCGACGGTCCGCGGACGCGGCGCCGTCCAAAATCCAGACGGTTCAGTCACAGCCGGCAGCGCCGGTGCGGTGCACACCCCCGCAGGCAACGCCGCGGTGCGCGCTTCAACCACCACTGTCAATCCGGACGGATCGGCCGTGCGCCGCGGCGGTTTCGCGGCACAAGGGGCAAACGGCGCGTCCGCGGTCTCTGAAGGCACCACCACCCGCAACGCCGGTGGTACATACAACTCAACCCGCAATACACAGGCGACAACCGCGACGGGAAACACCTACCAGGGAACCACCACCTACGACCCGACAACGGGCGTAACCCGTTCCACCACCTGCACCGACGCTTCCGGAGCCACCATCGCCTGCCCCCGCTAAATCCACCGCCGACCGCTGCGCTTTGGTGAGCAATCGCCAAAGCGCAGCCCCCGCCAATGGAGCTCCAATGCGCCTTCTTCTGATCGTTTCCAGCCTGGCGTGGATCGGCCTGTCATGCGCCATGGCACAGCCAGCAACGCCGCGCGTTATGGCAGACCGCCTAAGCGCCGCCGATACCAACCGCGACGGTCGCATCACCCGGGCAGAGTTCCTCGCCTACCGCGCCGCGCAGTTCCCAACCCTAGACCGGAATAGAGACGGCCAACTAAACACCTCTGACCGGCCCGCCTTGCGCCTCCCGGCCACCTCATTCGACATCGACGCGCTGATCCAGGCCTTCGACCGCAACGGCGACGCCAGCGTTTCACGCACAGAATACGAAAGCGGTCCCACCCCCATGTTCACCGCTGCTGACCTCAACCAAGATGGCGTCGTCGACGCCGCAGAACTGCAAGCCGCCCGCTCGGCGAGGAGCTGAAGCATGGAAACGCTATTGCGCGACCCGCGCTTCCTCGGCGTGGTGGCTGTGTTCATCGTCGCCGAGTTTGTTTGGCGCAAAGCAAGAGGCCGCGCGTATGACACCGCCGGTGCGGCCGCGTCCCTTGGGGTTGCCGCCGGCAATTTTGTCTTGAAACCCTTCAATGCCCTGATCATTGCAGGCGCATTCGCAGCCTGCCACGCCCTCACCCCTTTGCGGCTTGCCGTGGACGATTGGCGCGTTTGGGTGGTCGGCTTTTTTGCGGTTGAGTTCTGCTATTACTGGTTCCATCGCTGGAGCCACCTCGTGCGCTGGCTTTGGGCCTCTCATGCGGTCCACCACTCAGCCCAAGAAATGACTTTTCCGGCGGCGATCCGCCTGGGATGGACAGGGGCGTTTTCCGGCGGTTGGGTCGTCTTTGTGCCCCTGGTCCTTTTGGGCTTCCCCCCGCTTATGATTGGCGCGCTTCTGGCCGCAAATCTGGCCTACCAATTCTTTTTGCACACCGAAACGGTTGGACGCCTTGGCCCGCTAGAGTGGTTCCTAAACACCCCGAGCCATCACCGCGTGCATCACGCCAGCGAGCAGGCCTTTTTGGACAAGAACTTTGGCGGCGTCCTGATTATCTTTGATCGCCTGTTTGGCACGTTTGCCGCCGAACCGAGCCGCCGCCGGCTCACCTACGGGCTAACCACCGGCATGAATTCGCGCAATCCGTTCTGGATCGCGCTGCATGAGTGGGCCGCGATCTTCAAAGATGCCGCACAAGTCAAGGATGGCAGATCCCTGTGGCAAGCCCTCTTCGGGCGCCCTGGCGCTTTCGCAAAAGGCGTTGGCCCTGATCCCGCCGGACCTGCACCGCACCCCCACACAACACCATCCGCGCCTCTGGCCTGACGGATTTGAAAGACCCAGCGCAGAAACATCGGATGGGATGATTTAAGGTGTTGTCTCGCCGGAAAAACGGATGGTGGACCCCTGCGAGCGAAGCTCGAACCAAACAAATCCCTTAAAGGGTTCTACGGCAGGAGAAATGGTGGACCTGAGCGGGATCGAACCGCTGACCTCGTCATTGCGAACGACGCGCTCTCCCAACTGAGCTACAGGCCCTTCCAACAGAGCGCGCGATATAGAGCCGCAGCGGGCAAACCGTCAAGCGCGCCAAACCGCACCCTGGACGATCAGCTTGCCCCGGCGCGCCGCATCAGGCTAGACCCGCTCTCGTCTCTTTCAATGTTCTGCGTAACGAGGGCCGCCGTGCTGGTTCAATTGCTCGCCGTTTTCTTTAACCTGCTCGACGTCGTCGTCAGCCTCGTGCTCACGGTTTTGATTGTAAATGCTGTGCTGTCTTGGCTGATTTCGTTTGAAGTGGTGGACCGGCGCAATCGTTTCATTGCCACGGTATGGGACTTCTCCACCAAGCTCACCGACCCGATGTTGCGCCCGATCCGCAAAATCATGCCAAATCTTGGTGGCATTGACCTGGCCCCCATGGTTTTGGCGCTTGGCTTGATTTTTGGCGTCCAAATCCTGCGGGTCCTGGTCATTGGTGCAATGGGATATTGAGGCCGGCAATCCATCAGGTTGGAGACCCCCAATGACCGCGGCCTTGATCGACGGCAAAGCCATCGCGACCCGCCTGCGAGAGCAGGTTGCTATGGCCACCCAAGCCATGCCGGAGCGCCCCACCCTGGCAGTCGTCTTGGTCGGGGATGACCCAGCAAGCCAAGTCTACGTGCGATCTAAGGTCAAACAAACCGAACAGGCCGGGATGATCTCGCGCGAGCACAAGCTGCCTGCCGATGCCAGTCAATCAGACGTCGAAGCCATTGTCCGCGCGCTCAGCGCCGATCCGTCCGTCGATGGCATCCTGGTCCAGTTGCCATTGCCAAAAGGGCTGAACGAAGCCTCCGTTTTGGCTGTCCTTGATCCCGCCAAAGACGTCGACGGCCTGACCGAAATCAGTGCGGGCCGCTTGGCTTTGGGCAAGCCAGGCCTGCGTCCTTGCACGCCGGCGGGCTGTGTGATCCTCGCGCAATCGGTCCAAAAAGACCTGAGCGGGGCACACGTTGTCGTGATCGGGCGCTCCATTCTGGTCGGCAAACCAGCAGCCCTTCTGTTTCTGGAACAGAACGCAACGGTCACTATTGCCCACTCCCGCACCGCAGATTTGCCGGGCGTGTGCCGCAGCGCAGACATTCTGGTCCCCGCGGTCGGGCGACCGTTGATGGTAAAGGGCCACTGGATCCGCCCCGGTGCCATCGTCATCGATGTCGGCATCAATCGCATCCCAATCCCCACCGCAGGCGATGGCAAAACCCGCCTCGTCGGCGATGTGGACTTTGACGAAGCGGTTCAAGTGGCCGGGGCAATTACCCCCGTACCTGGCGGCGTCGGTCCTATGACAATCGCCTGCCTTTTGCGCAACACCGTCTTGGCTGCCTGCAATCGGCGCGGCTGGCCTGTCCCTTCAGGGCTCTAACCTCCGCCCAAGAGCATGAAGCCATTGCAGCCTGTCCCGCAGGCCGTTACCGTTCTGGGAACTGAGGGGTTCACCATGGCCAACAGCGGTATTCTCGCACGTATCCTCCTGCGCAAATCGGTCGCGCAGATCCAGTCCGAAAACGAGCGCAGCGAACTAAAGCGAACGCTCGGCCCGGTAAACCTGGTCCTCCTGGGGATCGGTTGTATCATCGGGGCGGGTATCTTTGTGCGCACCGGAAATGCTGCGGCCCTTCATGCGGGCCCGGCCGTGATGTTGTCTTTCGTTGTGGCAGGCCTTGTTTGCGCGATGGCGGGCCTCTGTTACGCTGAACTTGCCTCTACCCTGCCAGTGTCTGGCTCGGCCTATACTTACTCTTACACAACCCTGGGCGAGTTCGCCGCCTGGATCATGGGTGCCCTGCTTCTTCTGGAATATGGCCTGGCCGCTTCCGTGGTCGCAGTGGGCTGGTCGGGCTATGTCGGTAGCCTGTTGGCGGACTTCAACATTTTCATACCGCCAGAGTTTACCGGCCCAATGGGGCACGTGATCACGCAGGCCGACGGGACCACATTCCAAACCCTGTTCAATCTCCCAGCGTTCTTGGTTGTGCTCGCCTTGGCAGTGCTCTTGACGCTTGGCGTCTCAGAATCCGCAACCGTCAACAACGTGATCGTTGCCATCAAAGTGTCTGTGATCGTCGCGTTCATCGTGGTGGGCGGTTGGATCATCCTAACCAATCTGCCGCAGTACCTGCCAAACTGGGACCCCTTCATCCCAGAACAGGAAGGCGAGGGCAAATTCGGCATAGACGGCATTCTGCGTGCGGCATCGATCGTGTTCTTTGCCTATATCGGGTTTGAAGCCGTTTCGACCGCTGGCCAAGAATCAAAGAACCCCAAGCGCGATATGCCGATCGGCATTCTGGGTTCGCTCGTCGTCTGCACCGTTCTTTACATGCTGGTGGCTGCGGTTCTCACTCTGATCGTCAACTACAAGGAACTGAATGTTCCAGATCCCGTGGCGGTTGCCGTGGAAGCCTTTGGCCCGCAGTGGGCCTGGTTCGCCATGACGATAAAGGCCGGCGCCATCATCGGCCTCACCTCAGTGATCCTGGTGCTGATGTACGGTCAAACGCGTATTTTTTACACGATGGCGCGGGACGGCCTGCTCCCCAGCGTCTTTGCCACCGTCCACAAGACCTTCAAAACCCCATGGATCAACACCTTGGTGGTCGGCGTCTGTGTGGCGATCGCGGCCGGCGTGTTCGACATCAATACCTTGGGCGATGTCACGTCCGTCGGCACTCTGGCGGCCTTTGGCATTGTCTGCTTGGCGGTGATTTTCCTGCGCCAAACCCGGCCTGATCTTCCCCGCGGCTTCAAAGTACCGCTCTATCCGGTGCTTCCGGTCGTGGGCATCATCTCGTGCTTCGCGTTGATCTTCACCGTCGAACAACGCGTGCTGATCTTCTTCGCGTGGTTCCTCATCGGCGCGGTCGTGCTGTATTTCATCTATGGCATGCACAATTCAAAGCTTGCCAAGGGTGAGACCATCTCTGGCCACGAGCCGCCCGCCGGCGACTTGCCGCACAAGATAGACTAAACAGCCGCTCTTGGATCGGTGCGCCTTAAAGCGCGCCGATCCTTGGTGCGCCGCCCTCGCGCGCCATGCTCGGGCCAAAAGCCTTATCCAGGGTCTTGGTCGAATCCAGCGCCAGATGAATGGCATTGGTCAGGTGATTAAGCACTTGCATGTTGTTGGCCAGCACGTGCTTGGCCTCTGGCCGCTCGTCCAAGGCGATCTTGGTGCAGCGTTTCAAAACGTCAGCACGAATAACGGTCAAGATTTCTTCCAGCTTGTAGCCGGCGGGGTTTTCGTCAGACACGAGAAAGCGGGTCATGGCAGTTGCGCTCCTTTAGAGCCTCAGTCTACGACACCAGCCTCAATGTCGCGTTAAGGGCCCTGCCGATGGCGTTAGAAGCCGTGATTTTCGACTTCGGCGGCGTGATCACGTCCTCGCCTTTCGAAGCGTTCACTCGCTTTGAAGAACAAAACCACCTCCCCAAAGACTTCATCCGTATGGTGAATGCGGCCAATCCTGACGACGGGGCCTGGGCGCTGTTTGAACGCGCCGAAATCGACGCAGCACGCTTCGACGATCTGTTCGCCGCCGAAAGCGCCGAAAGAGGCCACGAAGTCCGCGGCGCGCAGGTCATTGCCTTGCTTTCGGGCGATCTGCGCCCCCGCATGGTAGCAGCGTTGGAGGCCTGCCGGGCAGCTTTCAAAGTGGGCTGCATCACCAACAACGTGCCCGCCGGACTTGGCGCCGGCATGAGCGACAGCGCCGTTCGTGCCCGCGCGATCTCCGCCGTCCTGGCCCGCTTCCACCACGTCCTGGAAAGCTCCAAGATCGGCATTCGCAAACCCGATCCCCGCATTTACGCCCTTATGTGCGAAGCATTAGATGTGGGCCCCGAACGCTGCCTGTTTTTGGATGACCTCGGCGTCAACCTAAAGCCAGCTCGCGCCATGGGCATGGCCACCATTAAAGTGACCAGCGAAGCCCAAGCCCTCGCCGATCTCGCCGCCGCGACCGGACTGTCGCTGTAAGCCAAAAGGCCAGCCCATGCGACAAACGCTCGCCCTCCTGAGCCTCTCGACTGTTTTGGCCTGCAGCCCAGCGACGCCAACACCTGCCCCCCCTGAGGCGAGCCCCCCTCAGGCCACGTCGCCTGCTGAAGATCCGTCCGCGATCCCAGCACCGACCGCCGTAACGCTCCAGCGCCTGCAAGCCGCCGCCCAGGCCAACGATTACCCAACCCTGGTCTTGGTTGCCGCCGAATCCGACGGGTTTCGCTTTTCCTTCGGCGAAGAAGCAGATTTCGCCACGTTTATCGCCGCCGCCGCAGCCCGCGGAGAGAAACCAGCGGGCGATCTGGTCCGCGTCCTTGCAGCGCCTCACGTCCGCCAAGAGTTGGAAGGCGAGGTGTTCTTCATTTGGCCCGCAGTCTTCGCCAAAGACCCCGCAACCTACACTGATGAAGACCGCGCGGAAGCGGCCACAATCATCGGCCCGGAGCAGGCCGCGGCCCTCTCGGCAGACAATCCCTATATGGGCTATAGGGTGGCCATTGATCCTCAGGGCCACTGGGTCTATTTCGTCACAGGAGACTAAGCCCATGGACCGCACGCACATCGGCGCAGAAGCCGCCCTCCAGCAGCTTGAAGGCTGGCTCGCGGTCGACGAACGAGACGCCGTCATGAAGGCGTTCAAGTTTGAAGATTTCAAGCGCGCCTTCGCCTTCATGACCCAAGTGGCGCTCAAGGCCGAACAAATGGACCACCACCCAGAGTGGTTCAACGTCTACAATCGCGTGGAAGTCACCCTCGCCACCCATGATGCCGATGGTGTCACGGCGCTTGATGTCACGCTGGCGAAGTATTGCGACGCCGCAGCCGCAAGCCTGGCCTGAGCCCCCAAGCGATGAGCGCCGCGCCGAACCTGCTCCCGCCTACGCTCGACGATTTTCACGCGATCGCCCAAACTGTCTGGGAAGGGTTGCCAAAGCCCTTTCGCCATCTGGCCGGCGACATTGTCGTGCGGATCGAAGACTTCGCCGAAGCGGACGTGTTGTCCGACATGGGCATCGAAGACCCGTTCGCCCTCACCGGCCTTTATGTTGGCGTTGACTTGACCCAGCAGTCCATCATGGACCCATCCCCCGCAGCGCCCATGGTGTTTCTCTATCGCCGTCCAATCCTGGACGAATGGGCGGATCGTGGCGATGTCGCCTTGGACGAGCTGATCAGCCATGTGCTCGTCCACGAAATCGGCCACCACTTCGGTCTGACGGATGAGGCAATGGACGCGCTTTTGGAGCAGGACGCCTAATGGCGATAAATCCGACCGGCGGACCGCAAAGCCAATCATGACATGCTTGCCTTATCGCCAACCAATTGGTTAATTCGGGCGGCGTGTCGATACAACCGGGAATCGACAACCTCGCATTCGTGAAGGCCAGCTCTGTACCCAAGCATGCGTCTGGCCTTTGTTTTGCGCGGTTTGCACATTAAATGTTTTTTCACTCGGGTCGCAGACGATTCGGCTCGAGCTTTGGAGGCACGTGTCAATGACAATCAATCGTGAAGGCTGGGGCGGCTAACGCTCGTCTGCTTCGCCGCAGGCAAGCAGGGCCCAACCTCCTTCGAAAGGCGGCTTTCCCAACGGGAGGTCGCCTTTCGCGTATTTGGGGAACCGGCATGACCCATTTTCAACAAATCGATTAGATTTTTCCCATGGGTTGGAAAAACTGGCCGCAGCACATCGCGTTGGTCGTATTCGGGGCATTGCTTGGCCTGCAAGGCCCTGCTGTCCTGAAATTTCTTATGGGCGGCGAGGTCCTCCAGAGCTGGCTAAATGCGTCGCCGCTCATTCAAACCGCAGCAGCCGTCGTCCAAACCGTGATTATCGGCTGGTCGCTTTGGTACGCCCATAAGCTTTATGTCCAGACCCGCGAGACAAACGCCCAATCCAAAACCCTTGATCGCATCTTCGAAGAACATGCCGACAAAGACATCCTCCGGCAGCGCCAGATTTTTCGCGCCATCCGAGATGATCCGGCAGACCGGCTAGAAAACTACGTCTGGTTCCAGGAAGATTTCCCCCGCTTCGAGGAACGCGTCGCTCATACGACACGAAGATCTCCTCGCCGTTTGCGGCGTGTGCGCAATCACGCGGGCGTACATGTCATCACCAAGTTCGATCCAAGCGTTTCGCAAAAACGAACAAAGTCAAAGTCCAATCCAGCGGACGTCTGGCGCGAGCGCAATGGCGCGATCGTGGCTATCTTGAACCGATATGAAACCTTCGCCCTCGCGATTTTTCGCGATGCCATGGACGAAGAATTGTATCGCGGCTGGTGGCGGAGCACCCTCCTGGACGACTTCGATCGCCTCCGCCCCTTCATTTCAAAGGCACGAAAAAACGCGCCAAAAGCGTTCATCGAGTTCGAACGCCTCGCCATGCGGTGGAGCGGCTTGACGCAAACGCTGCCCCCACCCTGACGCCCGCTCACCGATACGGCACACGCTCGCGAGACCGCATCCCAAGGGCACGGGTGCAAATCTCCTCAGGCGATTCCAAAATCGCTTGGCCCGGCCGCGCTTCGTCCATCTGCCCCTGCGCCCGCGACACGCAACGGTCCCAGGCGCGGATGTCGCGCATGCGTTGTTCGCCGGTTCGGGCATCGCCTGGCGGCTGCGGTGTGGCCTCTTCGACCGGCGCGGGCACATTGATGTCGCCAGGGTTGCTCTGCTCGCCAGCCGTTGGCGCGGGTCCGTCGGTGTCGCCTGGCTCGGCCGGCAAAGCCGGCGGCAGCCCGATCGGAGCCACCACTTGCGCCGCGCGTTGCGCCGGCGTTTGAGCCTGGGTGCTCCCCGCCCCCTCGCCATCAGCGCCCGCAGCACACCCCGCCATCCCCAAGAGTGCCAACGATATCAGCCCCAAACGCATACGGCCCATGACGGTCCCTCCTAAACGCAATGCGCATCAAGCCAGCGAGTGTGGCGAAATTCCAATCGAAACGCGCATTAAAGGCCGGCCATCATGCCCTCAACCCAAGCCGGCACGGCCTCGCTGGCCTTTCCAAGAAGCAGCTGATCAAACCGACGCTCCCCTTCGGACGGCTCTAGATTGATCTCTAAGGTCGCAATGCCGCGCCGTGCCGCAGCACTGACAAAGCCCGCCGCCGGATACACAGCCCCGCTTGTCCCAATCGAGACAAACAGATCTGCCGCCTCAAGCCGCTCTTCGATAAGGTCCATGTGGTAGGGCATTTCGCCGAACCAAACGATGTCCGGCCGCACGCCCCCCGCCCGATCACAGGCCGGACACCGCGCCCCCAGCGGCATATCGTCCACCCAGGGGCTGCGCATATCGCACCGCGTGCACCAAGCCTTCGCAAGTTCGCCATGCATGTGGATCACCTCTGGCGCGCCCGCGGCTTCCAGTAATCCATCGACATTTTGGGTACAAAGCGTCACGCACCCGCCGGCGTTCGCCCACGCCCGCTGGAGGTCCGCCAACGCAATATGTCCACTGTGCGGACAGGCCCCTAACCCGTTGCGGCGGCGCGCATCGTAGAATTCAAGCACCCGCACGGGATCGCGTTGGAAGGCCTCCGGTGTCGCCAGTTCTTCCGGTCGAAAGCGAGCCCAAACACCATCGCGGTCGCGGAAAGTACCCAGACCAGACTCCGCGGATAATCCTGCACCAGACAGAATGAAAATCGACTTCCAGTGAGTGTTCATAACCGCACAGTGGTCCTCAAAACGCGCAAAAACCGCCCCTGAGTGATTCCCCCTACACGAGAATCTTACTAAAATGAACGACTTGCGGCCATTGACCGCACTTGTTCACAAAGGTAAACAAATTCTCGCCCTAGGGGTAAATTTCCAAGAGGGACCTATCATGATCAGAACGATTGCTTTGGCCGCCATGGTGGCGCTAACCGCAGGACTTGGTGCCTGCGCAAACCGCACCGGTGACTCCACAGTGGCCGCTTACTGCGCAGACCCGCGCAAGGCCGATGAAGACATCTGCAAGCTTTACGCTGAAGATGTGTCGACCCGCACCACATTGGGCGGCCGTATTGAGCAAGTGTTTGGCGTGGCAAGCGATGCGCGCAGCCGCGCCGATCGCGCCCAGTCCACCGCTGACAGCGCAATGACCGCCGTCAACGCCACCCAAATGCACTGTGTGACTCGCACGATGCGCAATCAGCAAGCAGGCAGCTGCGACAGCGGCTACACCTTGACCGGCTGCACCCAAACCCGCTACACAACCCGCGCGGGCGGTATGGCCATTTTGCGCAGCGTCAATGATCAGGAATGCCGCTTCAACACCCGCGTCCTCGAGATGCAGGTTCGCTGCTGTTACGCCGGCCCAAATCCACCGCCAGCAACCCTCGTCACGGAAGTGAGCCCAGCGCCTGAGCGGCCCTTCACGCCGTCGCCACGCCCAGTTTCGTAACAAAACCCTAGCCGAGAAGAGGATAGCTCGCCTCTTCTCGGTACAGGCTGGCCTCCCCTTTTCGCACCCAGCTTGAATAGAGACTAAATCGGTCCACACGCCACGCGCGGCTCTCCAGCAGCGCGTGGCGTTGTGTGAAAGCCACCACCCGCTCCAGCGGTGCCCCTCGCAAATACGCCAGCGTGACATGCGGTTGATACTTCCGCGGTTCAGACGCCAGCCCCGCCCGCCGCGCCGCCCGCTCGCAGTCGGCCGCCAGCGCCCGCAACGGCTTGCAGTCCCGCGCCCCCGCCCACAATGCGCGCGGGTCGTCTTTGCCAAACCAGCCAGCGCCCTTGAGCGCAAACTCAAAGGGCGCAAACCCGCTCGCCTCTTCATCGAGGGCCGTGTCCAAGTCCCGCGCGATGTTTTCAGGAATCTCGCCGAAAAAGCGCAGCGAGAGGTGCAGGTTTTCCTGCGGCCGCCACGCAGCGCCAGGCACCCCGCGCATAATGCGGGTGAGGCCTTCAGCTATATCGCCCGGAATGGCGAGCGCTGCGAAGAGCCGCATGGCCATGACCCACTCCCTGCCGAAGCTCGCCCTTAGGCGTCTTCGTGCCCGCGATCGGGATCTGCTGCGATCTGATCGGCAAGATCCCGCAACAGCGAGATCGTGTCTTCGTGCCCAAACTGGTCCACGAGCACAGTCACACACAACTCCAGCATCGCGAGCGGCACGGCATCGCCCACGGGATCGCCAGCGGCCTCCACCGCTTCCTCCAAGCACCGCTCCGCCACCGCCGCTGCCGCCGTCATCGCGGCTTCCGCATCGTTTGGTTCGCTCATAACGTCGTCTCCTGCCGCAGCAGCATCATGTTCCAAAGCCACCAACAAAGTCCAGCGCCGGGGGGCACCAGCACCTCGATACGCGAATACCCCGCATCACCGCGTCCCGGCCTGGCCCGTGACGGCGGCCTCACTCGCACAGGCTTGGCCCAGCCCGCCAAACATCACCTAAATACCGGCTTCAAGTCGGCCACCGACACGGCGTTCAAGGATATTCTTGTTTTGCTCCAAAGCACATCGCCTACCGCTGAAACGTCAAGCACGACGTCGGCCGCGACACCTGTGACACGCGAAAGGCCCACCGATGGCCAACAACCAAGATGAGATGGCTTCTCCAGCCGCGCTCTCCAGTGGCCGCGATCGCGATCATAACCAGGCCGGAAGACGTGTGCCCGTGCTCGCTCGCACTAAACTGCACACCGGACTCTCGCGCCCTGACGCTGTACGCTGCAGAGCTATGCAAGTGGGTCGGCGGGAGCGCCGTTGTCTTCCTGCACATAAATGACATCACGATGAAAACTTCGCGTCAAGACAGAAAAGGTGCGCAAGCGGATCAAATCGCCAAGGCGAGGTGCGCGCCAATGCCGCCCTTTTTTTCGCCGCGAGCCACATTTAACAAGGCGCGCGTCAAATCGGCCATAACCCTTCGCGAGCTGCGCCCCTTTGACTTGGCAAGACGGACATCACGGTAAGGAAGAGCAGGATGACGGACACAACTCGTCGCGCAGCGCTGCTGGGTGCTGTTGCACTTTCAGCCTTCGGTCTCGCTCAGTGCGGCCGCAGCGCAGAAAGCCAAAGCCGCGGCGCAACCGCCCGCGCCGTCGCCGCGCGCACGCCATTGACCGGCTCGGAGCGCGATATCGTCGCCCTGTTCGAGCGCACAGCCCCCTCCGTCGTTCAAGTTGTTGTGGTGGCCCGCTCCTTGGGACAAATGGGCGTGCGTGAAGTGGGCGGCGGATCCGGCTTCGTCTGGGACACCAACGGCCACATTGTCACCAATTTCCACGTTGTAGAGGGCGCACCAGGGATTATCGTTCGCCTGGCCACTGGCGAAAGCCTGCCCGCCGAAATCGTGGGGGCCGCGCCGAACCATGACCTCGCGGTCCTGCGTGTCCAAAGCCGCGAAAGCCTCCCCGCCCCGGTCCCGGTGGGATCATCCGCAGACCTGCGCGTCGGCCAAACGGCGTTTGCCATCGGCAATCCCTTCGGCCTCGACCAAACCCTCACCCAAGGCATCGTCAGCGCGCTTGGGCGCCGCATTCCCACGCAAACCGGCCGCGAGATCGCCGACGTGATCCAAACCGACGCGCCCATCAACCCCGGCAACTCCGGCGGACCGCTCCTGGATAGCGCCGGTCGTTTGATCGGCGTTAACACTGCGATCTTTTCGCCGTCCGGTGCCAGCGCGGGCATCGGCTTTGCGATCCCGGTCGACACCGTCAACCGGGTCGTCCCCCAAATCATCGCCACTGGGCGCGCACCGATCCCGGGCATTGGCGTCGCTGGCCTCGACGAAGCCCGCAGCGCGCGATTGGGCGTAAACGGGGTGGTCGTTATGCAAGTCAACCCCGGCAGCCCGGCCGCCAGATCAGGCCTGCGCCCTGCAACCCGCAATGGCGCCATTCAAGACGTCATCGTCGCCGCCAATGGCCAACCCACAAGGCGTTTGATGGACCTGATCCGTATCGTCGACTCCGCCGGGATCGGTGCCACTGTCATGCTGCAAGTCGAAAACAACGGCACCGTGCGCGAAACCCGCGTTCAAGTGGTTGATATCGGAGGCTGAAACGTTCTCTCGTGCGGCAGCTCCAGCCACAGAAAACGCGTGGGACCGCTCGCGCAGTGATCCAGCTCAAATCGGCATCCGTATTCTATATCGTGTGATGTACAATATCCCACAAAGGAGACGGAACCCATGTTGAAACAATCCACCAGCACTGCCCTTTTGGCCCTGGCCGCCCTCGCGCTGCCGTTGACCGCCGTGACGACCGCGCAGGCCCACCGCCCGAACCCGCACGCCCAACAACAGCGCGCGGCACAGACCGGCGATATTGTATCGGTCGCCCAAGGCGCTGGCCAATTCAACACGCTTTTGGCCGCCGCGACTGCTGCCGGCCTGGTCGACACGCTCCGCAGCCCCGGCCCCTTCACCGTCTTTGCTCCGACCGACGCCGCCTTTGCCGCGCTGCCCCGTGGCACCGTTGAAAACCTGTTGCGCCCAGAAAACCGCGAACAACTCCGCGCTTTGCTCACCTATCACGTTGTGCCTGGCCGCGTGACCGCAGCCGACCTCGCCGGGCGCACATCGGCACCCGTAACCGTTAACGGCGCGATCTTGGCGATCGATGGACGCGATGGTGTATCCGTAAATAACGCGAATGTAATTTCGGCCGATGTTGCCGCGCGCAATGGTGTAATTCACGTTATAGACAAAGTGTTGATGCCCTTCTGATTGGTTTGCCTTCAATTAACCACACATTTGATCCATAAGCCGCTGGTAACCGGCACACGTCTGCCGATTAGCTCCAAAAGGAATACCTATGAGACAGTTCAAAAGCCTTGCCTTGGCTGGCGCAGGCGCATTTGTGCTTGCATTTGCGGCAAGCTGCGGCCAACCCCAACCGGCCCCAGAAACAACCATTTCGCCGACTGTAGAAGCCACCGCCGAACCAGCGGTTGCAGCTCAGCCAGCCACTGTGGTTGCCGCTGCGGTAGGCGATGCGCGTCTTTCGACGCTCGTCGCAGCCCTCCAAAACGCAGGCTTGGTGACCACGCTGGAAGGGGCCGGCCCGTTCACGGTCTTCGCCCCAACCAATGACGCGTTCGCCGCCATCGATGCTCAGGTCCAACCTTTGCTCGCTAACACCGACAAGACGGCCCTCACCAACGTACTCACCTACCACGTGGTACCGGGGCGGATCATGGCCGCTGACCTCGCCGGCCAAATGGCAACGCCGGCAACCGTCCAAGGCGGAACGCTGGCGATCAGCACCGGCCCAAGCGGGCCAACAATCGGTGGCGCGAACGTGGTTGCCGCCGACATCGTGGTCGGCAACGGCGTCGTCCATATCATCGACCGGGTCCTTCTACCCCCGGCGCGCTGAACGCCTTCATAGGCTCAATGCGGCAGGGCCGGCATCCATCTGGATGCCGGCCTTTTCGTATCAAACAAGACCCTGATCTCACTTAGAACCGCGGCCCACCGGACGATTTCAGCGCCGCCACCTCAGTCCGCAAGGCCCGCAACTCCTGCAGGATCGCTTGCAGGTCGAGCGCGGTCTTATCCTGTGCCTGTGCAATATCATCGACGCTTTCTTCAATCTCTTCCACGTCGCGTTCGATCACATCGACTTCTTTTTTGATGTCGAGCGTCGTGGTGTTCGAGGTGTCCTGCACTGCCTCCACGATCACCCCAATAAACAGGTTCAACACGGCAAACGCTGCGATCACTGTGAACGCCAAAATGAACGACCAGGCCCATGGGTAGGTCTTGTTCAAGTCGTTAACCATGTCGCCCCAGCCGTCGAACTGGGTCAGCTGGAACAGCGTGAGGGCAGAGGCCGCCAAGTCCTTGAACTGTTCGTGCGTTTCACCAAACAGCGTCGTCGCCATCACGGCACCAATGTAAAACACCACTGTCAGGACCGCGAAGGTGGCCAAAATCCCAGGCATAGCCCCAAACAGCGCTTCGACCACCCGGCGCATCTGCGGCACCGCGCTCACCAAGCGCAACACCCGCAACACCCGTAGCGTCCGCAACGCCGAAATGAACGGCATCGTTGCGACATAGGAAAGCGAAACGACGAACAGGTCGAAAACGTTCCAGCCATTCCGGAAGTACCGACGCGGCCCCGCAGCAAAGAACTCCATCACCAGCTCGGCCGTGAAAATGGCCAAAAAATACCGATCCAGATTTTCGATATAGGGGTGGATCCAGTGATCATCCCCCAAATGAGCATCCACCCCAAGCGCCACCGCATTGGCAAGAATGCAAAACAGGATGAAGTTCTGAAACAGCCAGCTATCCGTGATCATGGTCATCGCCCGCCAGCCGGAGGGCGGCTCATCCACCGGCAATTCGGTTTGCCGCGGATCGGACCGGTTCGAGGCTGCCGCCATGGTTATCCCTCAATTCTGAATTGCCCGTGCGACCCCCCGCACGCCACCAGGAGTGCTAGCGTAATGGCAGATCTATGCAACGGGCAACAAAATCGAGCGGGATTGACTTACTCAGCCCGCAGCCGCACCAGCCGCATCAGCCGGCGCGGTGGCAGCTTCGGTTTCGTCGTGGCCCCGCGGCAGGATAAACCCCTGCACCCGGTAAACCCGACCGCCCCAATGCCCCCCCGGCACGTGCCAAACCTGTACCTGGCTCCAGTCACCAGCAGGCGACACATCCCGCACCGGCACCGCACGGGTCACTTCCCCAGAATTCAGCCAATTGGCGTGGTCAATCAAAACGACCCGCTCAGAGATCACCTCCTGCACCACAGCCACATGACCACGGGTGTTGGTGTTGTAGCCGCGCATGGTTATTACAGCGCCAACTTCAGGCTCCCGGTCGCGCTCGAACGCGCCCGCCGCCTGCACCCACCAGGTGTTGGCGTTGCCATAAATTTCAACGCCGGAAACCATCCGCGCGAACGGCACGCACTGCAGGCGCGGGCCTGAACGGTCCACTGTGGGATTGGGTTCGTAACCCAGCTCGCCCTTGTCCTCGAAGGCTTCAGGCGGGGATTCAGCATGCGCAGAAGGCGCAGTAGCATCGGCGGTCGTGTCGGCGTCTTCTAACGCCAGTGGCATGCGGGCCTGGGCCTCGGCGAGCCACACGGGCGCAAACGTGACGGCAAAAACGCCGGCCACGAGGGCGATCGGGTGGTTTCTCATCAGCGCTCCAATTAGGCTTACTGAAATCTTGCGGTCCATTACCGCCAGATCGGCCTTAAAGGAGTCCTAACGTCAAAACAACCCCATAGGTTAACGGGGCTGCCTCAGGCAAAGCTGTGCACTGATGTGGGCGATATTGGCAGTTAGTCTTAACACAACTAGCGCGAAGCGACCTGCTGGTAGGCCGGCATAATGAAGCCCTGCAAGCGGTATACGCGCCCACCCCAATGCCCGCCTGGAATGTGCCAAACACGCACTACAGACCAATCATTATTTGCCGATACATCAAGGACCGGCACACGAACACTTACTTCGCCACCGTTGAGCCAGTTGGCATGGTCCACCCGGATCTCGCGAGAAGAGACGATCGTCGTCACAACCGCCACATGGCCCCGCGCCGTCGTCTGATACCCCTCCATGGTCATCACAGACCCGACCACCGGCCGCGAAGCCCGCTGGAACCGGCCCTCAGCCTGCGCCCACCAGGTGTTTGCGTCGCCGTAAATCTCAACCCCAGACACTTGCCGGGCAAACGGAACGCATTGCAGCGGCCGGGCGGAGGCCACAATCTCCGGTGCCCCAAGGTCACCAAACTGCGGCTGCGGCCCGACATTTGGCCCCGGCACAGGCACCGAACGCGCACCGCCATCCGCCGCGCCGCCATAGATGGGTGCCGGCGAAGTCGCGCACGCCGCCAGCGAAAGACTTAAAGCCGCAAAAGCGGCGGCACGGGCGATGGAAAAAGGCGTCATGACCGTTTGCGAAGCTGTTGCGACAAGGCGTCCAATGTACCGAAGCGATCTTAGATCACCGTGAAGAAACATGGTTTTTTCATATTTGTCATAATGCAGCAGTAAAGCTGATGCGCCCGGCCAGCGATCAAACCCTAGCGTCGCCGGGCCTGCCGCCGCAAAGTCTGGAAAGCCTCCCAGTCCAGCCCAGGCACCCCCCGTCGCACCAACGCCGCATAGATCCCGTCCAAGCCATCCATGGACAGGCCAGCCTTGATCGGCAATCCGGGCCCATCCGTTTCAAACCACAACAGCCCCCGCGCCTCATCCAGGCGCACCCTCGAAAGCGCAGAAACCGGGATTTTTCCCATGCCTCGCCATTCCCCGATGCCCCAAACGGCATCGTCGTCGAGCCAAATGCGCCGCCGCCACCACCAAAAAGCGGCCAATCCGAAAACGCCAGTCGACCAGCCGGCCAAGATCAGGCCCTCAGGAAAGGCCCTG
The DNA here is from genome assembly GCA_049314555.1 of Caulobacterales bacterium. GTDB lineage: Bacteria > Pseudomonadota > Alphaproteobacteria > Caulobacterales > Aquidulcibacteraceae > REEB509. Next base: position 44,963 of record JBMOEW010000001.1, on the reverse strand, counting down.
AACAACAAGAAATGGCCCGCAAAAATCAAGTAAATGAAGGCATAGCCAAAAATCCAATAGGCGGGTCGCGCCTCAAGTCCGCGAATCGGTCGCCATGCGGTAGCAATCGCGCCGATCAGGCGGGCAAAGTAGAGATAATAGGCAAGCATCGCCGCGATCAAGATGCCTGCGGTGAGCCCCAGTTCCCAAGGCGACATGCTTACGTCTCCGCGGTTGCAGCCTTCGCTGCTTCGCGCGCTGGATCATAAGACAAGATCGGCGAAAGCCAACGCTCAGCGGTCGCAAGATCCCACCCCTTGCGGGCGGCATAGTCGCTCGCCTGCTCCCGATCAATACGGCCCACACCGAAGTACTCCGCCTGCGGATGGCTAAAATACAGCCCCGAAACGCTTGCAGGCGGCGTCATCGCCAGGCTCTCGGTCAAATCCATGCCGATCCGCTCGCGAACCTCCAGAAGGTCAAACAGGGTTGTCTTTTCCGTGTGGTCTGGCTGCGCCGGATATCCAGGCGCCGGCCTGATACCGCGATACGATTCACCAATCATCGCAGCGATATCCAAAGCCTCATCCGGCGAAAATCCCCAAAGGTCTTTCCGCACACGGAAATGCAAAGCCTCCGCAAACGCCTCTGCAAAGCGATCCGCCAGAGCCTTCACCATAATCGCGCTATAGTCATCGTTTGCGTGCTTGAACCGGTCTGAGGCCAACTCCTCCCCGATCCCAGCCGTAACAGCGAAGCAACCGATATAGTCCTCGCCGGTCGGCGCAATGAAATCCGCCAGCGCCAGGTTTGGCTTGCCGCCACCCTTGTCCATTTGCTGGCGCAAGCTAAACAATCGCGCCCGCTCAACAGTACGCCGATCATCTGCCCACACCACAATATCATCACCATCACGGTTGGCAGGAAAGAACCCAACCACGCCCCGAGCTTCGATCCAGGCCCCGTCGATCATCCGCTTTAGCATGGCTTGCGCATCAGCAAACAAACCCCGCGCCGCCTCGCCCACGATCTCGTCCTCAAGGATCGCCGGATACCGCCCCGCCAGATCCCAGGAGGCAAAAAACGGCGTCCAATCAATAAACGGCGCAAGCTCTTCCAAGTTTATCAAAACGTCTTGCACCCCCAAGGCGCGAGGCTTTGGCGGCGAATAGGCCCTGAAATCTGGCTTCAATCCGTTGGCGCGCGCGCGCGACAAAGCCAGCCGCGGTTTCTTGTCTTGACCAGCCAAGTAGGCCTCGCGCGCCTGGTCATACTCAGCCCGCATATCCGCCGCGAACGCCGCACGATCGTCCGCGCTCATCAGCTTCTGCACCACCGGCACCGCCCGCGACGCGTCCGTCACATAAATGATCGGACCTGGATAGTTCGGCGCAATCTTAACCGCCGTATGGGTCCGCGAGGTTGTGGCACCGCCGATCAAAAGGGGCATGGTCATGCCTCGTCGCGTCATCTCTGCAGCCACAAAGCACATTTCGTCCAAAGACGGCGTTATCAGCCCAGAAAGGCCGATCATATCGGCGTTCGCTTCCACCGCCGCGTCGAGGATTTTTTCCGCGGGCACCATCACGCCCAGATCAATCACGTCGTAGCCGTTGCACTGGAGCACAACGCCAACGATGTTTTTCCCGATGTCGTGCACATCGCCTTTCACCGTGGCCATGACGATCGTGCCGTTGGAGCGAGCCGCAAGCCCAGTCCGGCGCTTCTCTTCCTCCATATACGGAACAAGATGCGCCACCGCCTGCTTCATTACCCGCGCGCTTTTCACCACCTGTGGCAAAAACATTTTGCCGGCACCGAACAGGTCACCCACCACGTTCATGCCGGCCATCAATGGCCCTTCGATAACGTGCAACGGCCGGCTCACGCTTTGCCGCGCTTCCTCCGTATCGGCCACGATGTATTCGTTCAGGCCATGCACAAGCGCGTGCTCAAGCCGCTGCGCGATCGGCAACTCCCGCCACGCCAAATCCTTAGACGGATCTTTCCGTCGCGCCCCGCCCTTGACGCGCTCAGCCATTTCCAACAGCCGCTCTGTTGAATCGCTGCGGCGGTTCAACAACACATCTTCCACCCGCTCCCGCAACTCGGGCTCGATATCATCATACACCGCAAGCGCGCCCGCGTTGACGATGCCAAAATCCATCCCCTCGCGGATTGCATGATAGAGAAACACCGCATGCATCGCCTCGCGCACGGGCTCATTGCCGCGGAACGAGAAGCTCACGTTCGAAACCCCGCCGGAAACGTGCGCGTGCGGCAGGCTCTCGCGGATCATCCGTGTCGCCTCAAAGAAGGCCAACGCATAATCGTTATGCTCCTCGATGCCCGTCGCCACCGCAAAGATGTTGGGATCGAAGATGATGTCTTCCGGCGGAAAACCATGATCCGTCAGCAGATGGTACGCACGCGCACAAATCTCATACTTCCGCTTCGTGCTGTCTGCCTGGCCCTGCTCGTCAAACGCCATCACCACCACCGCCGCACCGTAGCGGCGAACCAGCTTGGCATGACGCAAAAAGGCGGCCTCGCCTTCTTTCAGGCTGATCGAGTTGACGATTGGCTTGCCTTGGACGCACTGCAAGCCGGCCTCAATCACCTCCCATTTCGAGCTGTCCACCATGATCGGAATGCGCGAAATGTCAGGCTCACCAGCCACCAGATTGAGGAACCGGCGCATCGCGCTTGGCCCATCGATCATCGCTGCGTCCACGTTCACGTCCAGCACGTTCGCGCCAGACTCCAACTGCTGGCGCGCAACCGCAAGCGCACCCGCATAGTCGTCCAATTCAATCAGCTTACGGAATTTAGCTGACCCGGTCACGTTTGTTCGTTCGCCTATGATGACGAAGTTCGAAAAGGGATTGACGCTTGTCATGGATCAGCCGGCCACGGTGAAGGGCTCAAGGCCCGAGAGGCGCATCGCGCGCGGAGGAGTGGGCAGCTTGCGTGGCGCAGTTCCCGCAATCGCATCGGCGAGCGCCGCGATATGACTGGGGGTGGTGCCACAGCAACCGCCCAGGATATTCACCAACCCAGACCCGGCCCACTCGCGAAAATGCACAGCCATGTCGTCAGGCGTTTCGTCGTAGCCACCCATCGTGTTCGGCAAACCAGCATTGGGGTGCGCCGAAACCGGACAGTCCGCCACCCGTGCCAGCTCTGCCAAAAACGGACGCAACTCCCCTGGCCCAAGCGCGCAATTCAGCCCCACAGCCCAGGGCTTTGCGTGCCGTATCGCATTCCAAAACGCCTCGGTGGTTTGCCCAGACAACGTCCGCCCAGAACGATCCGTGATGGTGCCGGACAGCCAGATCGGGCGCTCTTCCCCGCGCGCGTCAAACGCCTCCCACACACCCCACAACGCAGCCTTGGCATTGAGCGTATCAAAGATCGTCTCGATAAGGATCAAATCCACGTCCGCTTCAAGCAGCGCTTCGGCTTGCTCTTGATAGCTCTGAGCCACCTCTAAAAACGTCATGTCCCGATGCGCCGGATCGTTCACGTTCGGCGACAACGAGAGCGTCTTGTTGGTAGGCCCGATCGCCCCCGCCACCAGACGCGGCTTGCCATCCTTGGCGCTGGCCGCATCGGCCGATTCCCGCGCAATACGTGCCGCAGACAGGTTAATGTCGCGCACCGTCCGCTCCAGCGCATAGTCCGCCTGGCTGATCGACGTGGCATTAAAAGTGTTGGTGGAGGTGATGTCGGCACCGGCTTCAAAATAGGCATCGTGGATCGAGCGCACGATGTCGGGCCGCGTCAGACACAAGAGATCATTGTCGCCCTTGAGTGGCCTGTGGTGGTCACAAAAATGGCCGCCGCGAAAGTCCGCTTCCTCAAGACTATGGGTCTGCAAGATGGTGCCCCACGCCCCGTCCAAAACCAAGATCCGCTCTTGCGCAGCCGCATTCGCAGCCGCCAGTCTATCGTCTCTCGCGCTCATGCGGCAATCTCCAAAGATCCCGGACGCAGCCCAAGCATCCGACACGTCGCCATCGTCAAATCGGCGCGATTGAGGGTGTAGAAGTGGAAAGCGTGAACCCCCTCCGACGCCAATCGCAAACACATCTGCGCAGCGGTAGTAGCAGCGACCAGCCGCCGGGTTTCCGGATCGTCGTCCAGGCCAGAAAACAGACGCTCCAACCAATCGGGCACCGCAGCGCCGCAGCCCGCCGCCATCCGCTTCAGACCCGTAAAGTTGGTCACTGGCATGATCCCCGGCGACACAGGCAAGTCGATGCCAGAAGCCACCAAGCGATCCCGAAACCGCAAAAACGTGTCTGCTTCCAGGAAAAACTGGCTAATGCCGCGAGTGGCCCCCGCATCCATCTTGGCACGGATCACATCAAGATCATGCTCCAAAGACGGACTTTCCGGATGCCGCTCCGGATACACCCCAATGCTGATCTCAAAATCACCAACCGCGCGCGCCGCCGCCGTCAGCTCCGTTGCATTCTTGTAGCCATCGGCATGCGGAACGAATGCTTCGCCAAGACCCCCTGGCGGATCCCCCCGCAAAGCCACCAAATGGCGCACGCCCGCAGCCCAGTAGGCTTGCAAAACCTCGTTCACTTCGTCCCGTGAGGCAGCCACCGTCGTCAAGTGCGCCGCCGGACGCAGTTGGGTTTCCTCGATCAACCGAGAAACCGTGCGGTGTGTGCGGTCTCTTGTAGATCCCCCCGCCCCGTAGGTGACGCTCACGAACGTCGGATTAAGCGGTGCCAGCCGACCGATCGTTTCCCAAAGCTTGCTTTCCGCGTCCATGGACTTTGGGGGAAAAAATTCAAATGAAACAGAAAGCGTGCTCATCTCTTTCGCGCTCCATCCAAAGCATCATCTGCGCGCCGCGCAACCCACAACTGCACGGTCAGCCCATCCCGCACCGAATCGTTTTGCCGCAACGAGTGCGTGGCAATCACTGGGGCCCCGGCGGCGGCGCACCAGCCGCTGACCTCACCCACGCTAAAGCCAAGCCTTCGATGCGCATGATCTGCACGAAGAAATTCCGCATTATGCGGCAAAAAGTCGGCAATCAGCAATGTGCCGCCGGGTGCCAGCAGCTTGGCGGCTTGCGCCACAGCTCTACCGGGGTCGGTCAAGAAGTGCAGCACCTGGTGCACCGTCACGAGATCCGCACTCCCCTCCATCACCGGCGGCGCATAAACATCGCCGAGCCGCAACTCCACCTTGCCCGGCGCAGAATCATCGAGAGCCGCCCGCGCCACCGACAACATTTCCAGGCTGACATCAAATCCCAAAGCCCGCTCCACGTGCGGCGCAAACAGCGCGATCATTCGACCCGCACCGACCCCCGCATCCACCATCAGCTTGAACGGACCCACCCCCGCCGCCGCAAGCATGGCCGCCTCGATATCACTGTCTGGCACGTGCAGCGCCCGCACGCGCCCCCAGTCCTTGGCGTTGCGTTCGAAATAGGCAAGTGCGGCCGCATCCCGCGCCGCCTTCACCTGCTGCAACCGGGCAAAGTCGAGCGCAAAGACCGGATCGGAGCCGTCCACCATCTGAATGACATCTTCCGCCAGCGCCCGCTCCGGCGCACCGACCGCAGGCAGCCGACAGAACACCCACGCCCCCTCCATCGCCCGCTCAATGAGCCCCACCTCGGCCATCAGCCGCAAATGTCGGCTCACCCGCGGCTGGCTCTGACCGAGCGCCACCGCCAGTTCACTAACAGACAACTCCCCGCGGCTCAGCAACGCCAGAATCCGCAACCGGGTTGGCTCACCCACCGCCCGCAGGCTGGCGACCACTTGGGTTATGGACTGACCAGTCGCCTCCACAGCGCCACCAGATTCAGTTGCAGATATAAACATATCTTTATATGGCATAGGTTGCGGGGGTTCGCAAAGCCCCTATTGCGTCAATTCGTTGATTGTTCACCAGGCGAACTTTACTGTAGCGAACCCAGAAGGGGATGAACGGGGCGATCCATGAAACGCGTTCTTGTCTTTGCCGCAGCCTTTGCCTTGATCGGCGCGGGCCCCGTCTGGGCCCAAGGACAGGTCAGCTCGCCCTATGAAGCCGCGTCTACAGCGCACCTGGACGACATCATCGCCGACCCTTGGGAAACCACCAACCGGCGGCTTTTTGGGCTGCATGAACGCTTGGACAAAGCCGCCCTCGAACCCACCGCCCGCGGCTATCGCACCTTTACCCCCCGCTGGCTGCGCCTCGGCGTGGGCAACGTGCTCCGCAACCTGCGCGGCCCGGTGATATTGGTAAACGACGTGCTCCAGGGGGAATTCACGCGCGCCGGCGTCACCGCCGCCCGTTTTGGCGTCAACACAACGATTGGCATCGGCGGCACGCTTGACGTGGCCGAACGGATGGGTCTGGAGCGCCATGAAGAAGACTTCGGGGAAACCCTGGCGGCCTGGGGCGTGCCCGCCGGTCCGTATCTGTTTGTGCCCCTCGTTGGCCCCATGAGTGTACGCGATGGATTTGGCCGCATGGTCGATACCGCGATAAACCCGCTCACCTTCGCCGACTTCGAAGGTGCCCAAACCGCCAATCTCGTTCGGGCCGGGTTTACAGGCCTTGCCACACGGGAGTCCTTGCTCGAAGCCGTCGATACCCTGCGCGAAACCGCCATCGACCCCTACGCCTCAGTTCGCAACGGCTACGGTCTGATGGAACGATCCGCAGCCAGAAATGGCCGCAGCGACGTCGAAGACCTGCCGCAATTTGAGGAAATCTCAGACGACATGCGCCTCACCCCAGAACCAGGTCAAGGAGAAGCAGCCTCGACGGACTCTGGGGAGGTCTCCCAGGATCCGCCGACAACACAATCCACCGAGCCGGAAGGGGTTGCGCCATCGCCGGAAACACCCGATGTGAGATCGCAGCAAAGTGAGCCACCCCCGGTCGGTAAACCAAAGCCAGTGGTTTAACCGTCGCGGACTGTTTAACGGGGAAAACATGATCAATCGCCGGGCCACTGCCCCCCTCTCGCGCCGCACCGCCTTGGCGCTGGCCGTCGGAGTTGCGGCTGCGTCTTTGTCTGGGCCAGCCTTCGGCCAAGCCGCTGGCGCAAGGGACCCCGCCCTCGAAACCTACGTCAACGACAGCGTACGCGCCGCGCTGGCAGCCCTCTATAACCCCAATGCGACCGTCCGCGCGAGGCAGGCCGAGTTCGTTCGTTTGATGGGGCAATTCTCAGACGTCGAGCGGCTGGCCATCAATGTGCTCGGTCGCTACGGCCAGGCGATGCGATCAGACCCCGCGCGCGGCCGTCGCTGGGTCGAAACCTTCCGCACCTATTCGATGGCGGTTTACGAAGATCAGTTCCGCAATTTCCAAGCAGACAGCTTCCGCGTTGTCGGCTCCCGCGTGAACCGCCCCGGCGCGGACGCCACCGTGCTGTGCCAAATCCTGCCCCGCGGTGCCCGCAGACCGGTCGCGGTCGACTTCCGGCTGCTGCGAGGCCGCGATGGCGTCTGGCGCACCCTCGACATCCGCACCGTCTTTGACGGCAACGAAGTCTGGCTGTCTGAACGCCAAACCGCCGACTTCCTCACGGCCATCGAACGCAACAACCGCAACCTCGATGCTTTCATCAACGATGTTGCCACGCTAACGCGCCAGATTCAGGCGCGGGTCGAAGCACGCGGCTAAGCCAAACCTGTCCCACCAACCGCACCCCGGCTTGTAGCGACGCCTTTGCATCGCTAGCCTGCGGTGCATTCGGGCCTGTAGCTCAGTGGTTAGAGCTGGCCGCTCATAACGGCTAGGTCGGGGGTTCAAATCCCTCCGGGCCCACCACTTCAACCCATCACCTCCAAGCGAGCAGGGCACCACCTCGCCCCTTTCGCTCCCCCAAGCGCACCGGTATGTTGGTGGCATGACAACCTCCGAAAGCCTCGCCCCATGACCGTCCGCCCCGTCCCGTTTGACACCGGCCCCGTGCACTTTGTGGGCATTGGCGGGATCGGCATGAGCGGCATCGCCTCGATCCTCTTGAGCCTCGGCTATCGCGTCCAGGGCTCCGACGCCAAGGAAGGGGCCAATACCGAACGCCTCAAAAAGGAAGGGGCAACGATCTACATCGGCCACCAAGCCAGCAATGTTGCACAGGCCGGAGTCGTCGTGATTTCGTCGGCCATCAAGTCCGGCAATCCGGAAGTGGACGCAGCCCGAGCCCGCGGCGTGCCGATCGTACGGCGCGCGGAAATGCTGGCAGAACTGATGCGCTTGAAATGGTCCGTGGCGATCGGCGGCACGCATGGCAAAACCACAACAACGTCAATGGTCGCAGCGCTCCTGGAGGCCGCAGGCATAGACCCGACCGTCATCAACGGTGGCATCATCAACGCCTACGGTGCCAACACCCGCATGGGCGCGGGGGACTGGATGGTTGTGGAAGCCGACGAAAGCGACGGCACGTTTACCCGCCTGCGCGCCACCGCCGTGGTCGTGACCAACATGGACCCCGAGCACCTCGATCACTACGGCTCCGCAGAGGCCATGAACGCCGCCTACGAAGACTTCGTCGCCAATATCCCGTTCTATGGCTTTGGCGTTCTTTGCCTCGATCACCCCCAGGTTCAGGCCTTGGCCGCCAAAGTGATCGATCGCCGGATCATCACCTATGGGTTCAATCCGCAGGCGGACGTTTGTGCCGACAACGTCCGCCCGAGCCCAGAAGGCTCCACCTTCGATGTCATCGCGCGCCGACGCGGTGAAGGCCCGGGCGTCACCTTGCACGATCTGTTTTTGCCGGTCGTTGGACGCCACAACGTGCAAAACGCCACAGCCGCGATCGCCGTCGCCCGTGAATTGGGTGTGGGCGATAGCGCCATCCGCAAGGGGCTCGCCAAGTTTGCCGGCGTCAAACGGCGCTTCTCCACCGTCGGCCAATGGAACGGTGTACGGATCGTCGACGATTACGCCCATCACCCGGTAGAGATCACCGCCGTTCTGAAAGCAGCCCGCGAAGTGGGTAAAGGGCGTGTGATCGCGGTGGTCCAGCCGCACCGCTTCACAAGACTTCGCGATCTGTTTCAGGACTTTTCCACCTGCTTCAACGAGGCCGACGTCGTGCTGGTGACCGACGTCTACGCCGCCGGAGAACAGCCGATCGACGGCATTGGCGGTGAAACCCTCGCTGCCTCCATCACCCGTCACGGCCATCGCCAGGCGATCTACTTGGGCGCGCTAGACGCCCTGCCTGATCACATCAAGGCGCAAGCCCACACCGGCGACATCGTGGTTTTGATGGGCGCTGGCGACATCACAACCCACGCCGCCGCGCTGGAAAGCAAACTAAGCACCTAAAGGCAAGCATCGCCCATGACCGCCAAAACCCCAATCCGCGCCGCCATCGTCTATGACTTCGACGGCACCCTCGCCCGCGGCAACATGCAAGAGCGCAGCTTTATCCCCGCCGTTGGCGTTGAGCGCGAAGCTTTTTGGAAAGAGGTCCGCACCGTGGCGAGGCGCGAAGACGCCGATGAAATCCTGGTCTACATGCGCCTGATGCTGGAAAAAGCCCGCACGGCCAGCATCCAAGTCAGCGGCCAAATGCTGCGCGAACACGGCAGCAAACCCGATTATTTCGCCGGCGTCGAAGACTGGTTCGACCGCATCAATAGCTTCGCTGCCGGCTATGGCCTGCATTTGGAACACTATGTGATTTCCAGCGGCAACTACGAAATGATCGAGGGCTGCTCGATCTTTTCAGAGTTTCGACGCGTGTTCGCCAGCCGCTTCATGCTGGATGAAGCTGGCCACGCGGTCTGGCCGGGCGTCGCCATCAACTACACCACCAAGACGCAGTTCCTGTTTCGCATCAACAAGGGCGTTGACAACGCCTGGGACACCGAAGCCATCAACGCCTGGATGCCAGAGGCGCGCCGTCCGCTGCCATTCCGCCGGATGATCTTCATCGGCGACGGCATCACCGATATCCCGTCCATGAAAATGGTCATGACCCAAGGCGGATCTGCGATCGGTGTTCTGGATCCGGACGATTGGTTCCAACACAGGGATACTGGCCGCATTCACAAACTGATCGCCGAAGACCGCGTGAACTTCGTGGCCCCCGCCGATTATTCGCCAGACAGCGTGCTTGACGTGATTGTCAAAGGCGTCCTGGGCAAGATCGGATTGCGTGAAGAAAGCTGAACGCAGAACGCCAAATCAGGCGTCCCGAATCAGGCATCAACATCCGCCTCCAGCGCAAACTCTTGGATGAACTCACGGCGCGGTTCCACCACATCGCCCATCAGCTTGGAGAACATCTCGTCGGCTTCGTCGGCGTGGTCCACCTTTACCTGCAACAGGGTGCGAACGTCCGGATCCATCGTTGTGTCCCAAAGCTGGTCCGCGTTCATCTCGCCAAGACCTTTGAAGCGTTGGATCGACAACCCCTTGCTGCCAGCCGCAAACACCGCATCGAGCAGGCTCAAAGGTCCGTACACGGGCGTTCCGTCGCCACCGCGCTCCAAAATCCCAGGCGACGAATAGGCCTCGGCCAAGCCGGCGGCGCGATCTGCCAAGCGCCGGGCATCGGCCGAGCTGGTCAGCAGCTGGTCCAAAACGACCCGATCGGTCACACCCCGAACCACCCGTTCCAGCACCAACTCATGGCCTGGATCGAACCGCCCAGCCCACCGCCCCTCACCTTCATCCACAAGGTGGTTGAGCCGCGCAGCCGCGCGTTCCGCCGCTTCGATCGGAGCCTCAGAAGACAACGCACCAGCGATCGCCGACTGCTCCAACACGGAGTCAGATGCCCGCGACCGCAGCCGATGCACCAGTGCCCGAACCCCCAGCGCCTCGCGCACAAGCCGCTTAAGGTCTTCGCCAGCAATCTGAACACCATTGCCCATCCGCAGCAGGGCACCGCTTGCACCCTCATCAATGAGATAGGCTTCCTTCTGCATTTCATCTTTCAGATAGCGGTGTGCCTTGCCCTTCGAAACCTTGTAAAGCGGAGGTTGCGCGATGAACAAATGACCCCGCTCGATCAAATCCCGCATCTGCCGGTAAAAGAAAGTCAAGATCAGGGTACGGATATGCGAGCCGTCCACGTCGGCGTCGGTCATGATCACGACTTTGTGGTAGCGCAGCTTATCCAGGTTGAAATCATCCCGGCCGATCCCGGTGCCAAGCGCAGTGATCAGTGTACCAATTTCCTGGCTCGACAGCATCTTGTCGAAACGGGCCCGCTCCACATTCAAGATTTTGCCCCGCAGCGGCAAAACCGCCTGGAACTTTGAATCCCGCCCCATCTTCACTGTACCGCCTGCGGAGTTTCCCTCCACCAGATACAACTCAGACTTGGCTGGATCTTTTTCCTGACAGTCCGCAAGCTTTCCGGGCAAGGACGAAATATCCAGCGCGCTTTTCCGCCGCGTAAGCTCCCGCGCCTTGCGGGCAGCTTCGCGCGCGGCAGCCGCTTCGATGATTTTGCTCATCACCGTCTTGGCTTGACCGGGGTTTTCCTCAAACCAACTGGTCAAAGCCTCAAAGATGACGCTTTCCACAACCGGGCGCACCTCAGACGAGACGAGTTTTTCCTTCGTCTGCGAACTGAACTTCGGATCCGGGACCTTCACGCTGAGCACGCAGGTTAAGCCTTCGCGCGCGTCGTCCCCCGTGATTTCGACCTTTTCACGCTTGGTGATCCCGGACGATTGCGCGTAATTGTTGATCACCCGGGTCAGCGCGCCGCGAAACCCGGCCAAGTGCGTGCCGCCATCCTTCTGCGGGATGTTGTTGGTGAAGCACAACACGTTCTCGTGGTAGCTGTCATTCCATTGCAAAGAGGCCTCGACGGTCACCCCGTCGCGGTCCCCCTCCACATACACAGCGTCAGCGATCAGCGCGCTGCGCGAGCGATCCAAGTGCTTCACGAAAGCGCGCACGCCGCCCTCGTAATAAAGGATTTCCTCATACGGCTCAGGCCCGCGCAAATCGCTGTACACGATCCGCACGCCCGAGTTCAAAAACGCCAGTTCCCGCAGCCGATGCTCAATCGTCTTGCGATCGAACTCAACCATCGTGAAGGTTTGCGTGCTTGGCAAAAACCGCACGCTGGTGCCCTTCCGGCCAGCGCCAGCAGTCCCGACCTGCTTCAGCGGTGCTTCAGCATCGCCATGCCGAAACCGCATCGCAAACTCACCGCCGTCGCGCCAGATCCGCAAATCAAGCCATTCAGACAGCGCGTTCACCACCGACACGCCAACCCCGTGCAAACCGCCAGACACCTTGTAGCTGTTCTGGTCGAATTTGCCGCCTGCGTGCAACTGGGTCATGATCACCTCGGCCGCAGACACGCCTTCAGTGGGGTGAATATCGGTGGGAATGCCGCGCCCATCGTCGGTCACTTCTGCAGACCCATCCGGGTGCAAAGTCACGGTCACATGCTTGGCGTGACCGGCCAACGCCTCGTCCACTGCGTTGTCTACCACCTCATACACCATGTGGTGCAGGCCAGAGCCATCGTCGGTATCGCCGATGTACATGCCTGGACGCTTGCGGACAGCGTCTAAGCCTTTGAGAACTTTGATAGAATCTGCGCCGTACACCGGCGGTTCGATATCGTCTGCCATGAACTCGAATCGTCTTTCTTTTGCGCCCTCATCTTAGGCGGGAAACGCTTGCGCGTCTTGCGATTCCGACACTTTTTCCGCATCCGCGCGCTGGCTGTCGCCCGCAGGTCACGCAAGGGCGCACTTCGTCACCCAAACACGGCCCCATCCTGCACCGCCACCCGCTGCGCGCGCGCGCCAAACGCCTCAAACAGCATCGCCTCGGTGCCCGTCAGCCAAGACTGCCCCGGCAAGCGCAACAGCTCCTCATACAGCGCCGCCCGACGGTCAGCATCCAGGTGCGCGCCGGCCTCATCGATCAGCACCAGGGCTGGCCCTGCCCGCGGCTCTGCGGCCAACGCCCGCGCCTGCGCCAGGATCAATCCGATCAACAGCGCTTTCTGCTCCCCCGTAGAACATAACTCCGCCGGCATGTCCTTCGGCGCATGCCGCACCATAAGATCGCTGCGATGGGGGCCAAACCCCGCGCGCCCGGCCGCCGCGTCCCGCGCCCGCCCGTCGCGCAGGCGCTGCAAAGCCAAATGCGTCAAGCGTTCCTGATCGGCCCCGTCAGCTGCCGCCTGCTCCATGGCCCCCTCGATGGCCAGCACAGCCTTGGGAAACGCCCCCTCCGGAGAGTCAGCGATCATGGTTTGCAAGGCCCCAAGCGTAGTCGCCCGCGCCACCGCCATGGCCGCCCCACTCAGCGCCATCGCCTCTTCAAGCCCCCCAAGCCAGGCGTCGTCGAACACCGCGTCGTTCAAAAGCTTTTGGCGCTCCCGCGTCGCCCGCTCGTAGCGTGCCGCCGCAGACCCATGGCTTGCCACCCGCGCCATCACCAACCGGTCGAAAAACCGCCGACGATCGCCCGCAGGCCCGGTGAACAGCCGGTCCATCGCCGGCGTCACCCACAGCATCCGCGCCGCCGCCGCAAGATCGGAAGCGCTTGCCGGCCGACCGTCCACCCGCGCCACGCGCTTGGCCGCGCCGTCTGGGCCGCGCTCCATGCCCACGCCCAATTGCGTGCTTTCCCTGTCGACCTGAAACGCCGCCGCCACCGTCCACAGCCGCTCGCGCCCCTGGGCCCCACCCGCGGAAGCAAGATCAGCCGCGGAGGCACCGCGCAGGCCCCGCCCAGGCGCCAATGTCGTCAAGGCTTCCAGAATGTTGGTTTTGCCCGCACCGTTGGGCCCAAACAGGCAAACCGGACGTGCGTCCACCGTCAGTGTCGTCGAAGCGTGATTGCGGAAATCGCTCAGCGTGAGGCGCGCACACCACAGCCGAGTGCCCACGCCCCCTTCGCCCCCCGCACCGTCCATCACACCCGCAACGGCATCAGCACGTAAAGCGCATGCGGGTCCGCCTCGTCCTTGACAAGCGTTGGCGCGCCAGAGTCGGCAAACGAAAACAACGCGGTTTCCCCAACGATCTGGTCTGTTACGTCCAGCAGATAGCGGGCGTTGAACCCGATTTCCATCGCCTCCGCCGCGTAATCGACCTCAACATCCTCAGTCGCCAACCCGGCATCGGGGTTGTTCACCGTCAGCGTCAACGCACCACTCGAAAGCGCCATGCGCACAGACCGTGACCGCTCCGCCGAGACCGTCGACACCCGGTCCACCGCTTGCGCAAACGGCTTTGCCGTTACCCGCAAATGGCGATCGTTGCCCTTCGGAATGACCCGCGCATATTCCGGGAAATTGCCGTCGATGAGCTTGGAGGTCAGCACCGCCTCGCCCAACGCAAAACGGATTTTGTGCGAAGAAACCGCCACTTCCACCACATCCGCCGCGTCGTCCAAAAGCCGTCGCAACTCAATGATCGTCTTCCGCGGCACAATCACCCCAGGCATGGACATAGCCCCATCCGGCGCAACGGTTTCCGCGAGCGCGAGCCGATGGCCATCCGTCGCCACCGCCCGCAGCAGCATCTCGCCTTCCACCTTCACCCCGTGGATAAAGATGCCGTTGAGATAGTACCGCGTCTCTTCCGTGGAAATCGCAAAGCGTGTCTTGTCGATCAGCCGCTTAAGCTCGTTTGGATGGATCAAAAACCGCGTCTCAAACCCGTCCACCGGCATCAGCGGAAAATCACCCGACGGCAACACCGGCAGATGCAGGTTGGACGCCCCACCCCGCAATAACAAGCGCGTCTCGCCGTCCTTCACCTCCAGCGTGATCGGCGCATTTTCCGAAAGCTTGCGCACGAAATCGTGCAGGTACTGCGCCGGAACCGACGTCGACCCGGGCCGGCTGACGTCTGCAGCCACCCCCTCCGTCACCTCGATGTCCAGATCGGTGGCGCTCAACCGTAACCGGTCGTCAACAGCGCTCAACAACACATTCGACAAGATAGGTATGGTGTTGCGTCGCTCCACCACACTCTGCACATGGCTCAAGGCCTTGAAGAAAGCGGACCGTTCAATCGTCAACCGCATGGGCTCATCCTGCGCCAAGCCTGAGCTGCTCCCCCGATGGGAACCAACATTAGGCACATAGTCCCCGTTCACCGACCCCGACTCAGGGCCCCCAAGCGAAGCGGGGCGCAGATGCTAGCAGAACTTGCGCCGGCGCCCAGCCCGTTCACGGAGTGGTCAACAATCCACCCGAAAAGAAAGCCGCCCAGCCCCGGAAATCCCGACGCCAGGCGACCATCAAGTCCGCTTCAAGATATCCAATTACGGCCGACGCTTCACCGCGCGGGTCAAGGCTTCCACGTCCTTGCGCACTTTGGCGTCTTTTTCCTGCAGTTCAGGGATCAAGTTCCGGGCATGCATGACCGTGGTGTGGTCGAAAGGATTGTCAGCCGGCAACGAAAACCGAGCGCCGATATCGGGCAGCGACGCCTGCGTATACTGGCAGCACAAGTACATCGCGATCTGACGCGGCCGCGCCACAGACCGCACGCGGGTGCGTCTCAGCAATTCCGCAAGTGTCATCCCATAGTATGCCGCGACCGTTTCCTGCACATGCCGAACCGTAATCCGGAATGTGTCCGCTTGCTCAAGCAGCTTCCCCCGCAATGCCTGTTCTGCAACTTCCACGGTCACTTCCTCCCCAGTAATGCTTGCTTCTACAACCAATTGTGCAATGGCCCCATCGAGCATGCGCCCGCTTTCGGTGACCCGTTCTGCGATCATGTCCAGCGCCGCCTGCGACACGGAAAACTCCGGCGCGATCCGCCGATAGTGCGTCACGCGGCTGTGCAAGATCGCCTTGCGCAACGCAAAATCGGGCTCTGTGATCTCGCAGGCCGTCGCGGCCTTCAGCTGCTGGCGCATCCGCTGGTCGAACCCACCCAAACCGTCTGGCCCATGATCAGCGGTCAACACGATTTGCCCGCCGCCCTTCTGGCGCACGAACGCCATGGTGTCGAAGAACTCCTCCTCCGTTGCCTTTTTGCCGGCGATGCGTTGCACATCGTCGATCAATAGCACGTCCGGCTCGCGCACCTTGGCTTTGAAGGCGGCCGGATCACGCTTGGTGTGCAACGCGGCCTGGAATTCCTCGATGAACTCCTGCGCCATCATCAACCGCACCCGACGGCCGGGATGCTTTTGCATGATCTCGTGAGCGATCGCGTGCAACAGATGCGTTTTGCCCACGCCAGGCACGCCGTGGATCAACACCAGCGGGAACGCCATGCCAACGCCACTCGCGACCATCCGCGCCACTGTGTGCGCCCGGTAGTTGCTGGCACCAACGCAGAACCGGTCAAACGTCATGTCCGGCATAGGTGCCGCGCCAGACAGCCCCGGCAGCTCCAGCTGCGGCGCCATCGAGCCGCCGCCACGACCGCCACCGCTCATCGCTGCCGGCACGAACGCATCGCGCATGATCGCCATCAGATCGGCTGGCAGCTCTTCGCGCACCAAAACCCGCACCCGTTCCAGCGACCCATGCGCCGCCAGGCGCGCTTCCATCTCGTCCTGGGCATGCCGGTTCACCCAATCGCGCACCACGGTGTTGTCCGCCTGCACGATCAGCGCGCCGTCCCAGATCCCCAAGCACGTTAGGTTTTGAAGATAGGAGCGATAGCTTTGCTCGCCCGCATGGACCCTCAGTTCCCGCCGAACGGCGTCGAACACTGTGATCGGATCCCGCGACGCAGACGTGCGATATCGGTAGTCTTCCGAGTGACTCATTTCGCCCCCAGTAATCCGCAGCGCAGGGAATCCCCACGCCGCAAGTATGACAGCCAGCCCCCTGGCCAAAGGTCAGTCGCACCTCTCCTGATGACCCCGACTGGGGCCCCTCCTCACCGATATCGATCTAAGTCAAGTTTATGAGGGTGTACGGAGAGTGATGCACACCGATGAGCGGAGTATGCCGATCATTTCGGCTCCGACAAGACCAAAAAATTTCGCCAAATAAGCTGCATGTCACGCGATCTTCATCTTGACTCGCGTTCTCCCAACAGCTTCGCAAAAGCGTAAAAATCGCGGGTTATCCACAGGCCCTGTAAGCTCTTGATTCGTCTGTTTATATTTTTTTAGAACCTTACCGCATTTTAAGCAATTTCGCGCAAGAACGTGTACGTTTGTGTGCGTACTTATCAGTTCAAATTATGCCCAAAAAGCAATGTGCGCGCCCGGTTGCCCGAGACGCGCCCACCAGAAAGCCGAAGCCATCATCGATCTAAATTTTACAGATTGCCGCACCCAAGTTGTGCAGCAAAAACGGACGCAAAATAGCGTCAGGCTTTCGCCACAAGCGCCTTCGCGCGTTGCGCCAACCGCGACACTTTCCGCGACGCCGTGTTCTTGTGCATCACACCTTTTGTGACGGCACGCATCGTTTCGCGCTCGGCCCCCAACAGCGCCTCTTTCGCCTTGGCCGCGTCCCCCGAAGCGATCGCTTCTTCCACGAACCGCCAGAAAGTCCGAACGCGGGTCCGGCGGTTCTTGTTCACTTCGGTACGGCGGGCGATCTTGCGGATCGCCTTTTTGGCGCTGGAGGTATTAGCCATGGGTGATGCGGCTCAACTCGATAAAATCTGAAAAACGAGAGGCGGGCGTATACAAGGCCCGCCCCGTCCCGTCAATCGCCTCAGCTGGGAAAGCAGCGCTGGGCGTTAACCATATCAGCTGTTCGTAAACGTGGCCGGACGCTTCTCAATGAAGGCGGCCATGCCTTCCTTCTGATCGTTGGTCGCAAAAAGCGAGTGGAAAACCCGCCGCTCAAAACGAATGCCTTCCGCAAGGCTCACCTCCAAAGAGCGCCCCACGGCCTCCTTGCACACCATGGTCGCCTGCAACGGATAGCCGGCAATCGTTGCCCCGGCGGCGAGCGCCTCATCCAAAAGCTTGTCCGCCGGCACAACCCGGGCAACGAGCCCGCTGCGCTCGGCTTCCGCCGCATCCATCATCCGGCCGGTCAAACACAGGTCCATGGATTTCGCCTTGCCGACAGCCCGGGTCAGGCGCTGCGTGCCCCCAGATCCAGGGATCACCCCCAGCTTGATTTCCGGCTGGCCAAACTTCGCGGTCTCTGCCGCAATAATAAAGTCGCACATCATCGCGATCTCGCAGCCACCGCCCAGCGCAAAGCCGGCCACCGCAGCGATCGTTGGTTTGCGGCAGCGCTCCAACCGGGTCCAGGAGGCCAAAAAGTCCTCCCGATAGACTTCGTTAAATGACTTGCTCGCCATTTCCTTGATGTCGGCCCCGGCCGCGAACGCCCGGTCCGAACCAGTGATGACAATCGCTCCAACGCCGTCATCGGCCTCAAAGAGGTCGAGTTGCGCATTCAATTCGCTGATCAATTGCGCGTTCAGGGCATTTAGCGCCTGCGGGCGATTAAGGCGGATCAGGCCCACGCGGCCATGGGATTCCGGAAGAATGCATTCATACGCCATCGCGCCGTCCTCATCAATTCATCTGCCGTTTATGCCGTCAATGTGGGGCAAAGCCAGCCTTAATCCAGCGCCTGGCTGGCCCGCTCGGCAGTCAACACCGCGTCCACGAGCAATTCGCCCTGCGCGCCACTCACGATGGCCAAGCTCAGCTTTTCCCGCCCCCGCCTGAACATCAGACCACCCACCTCCCCCGCAACGGTCCAACCCAGCTGCGGCAGTGTCTCTATATAAAAGTCTCGCACCGCCAGGGGTGCCCCCTGTCCCTGCGCGAAACCGATGATCAAGCGCCCCCGCCCACCATCGAACACAGCCGGAGCCGCGCGCTCGGAAAAACCAGGCGGCATCGGCACGTCATCAATCAGGGAAAAGAAGGCAGCCTGCGCGCTGGCAGGTACGCAAGTCGCGCCCAGCCCCACAGCCAAGCCAAACAAAAGCGCAACAAGGAATCGACCCATGAACAAAAACATACACCCTCAGGTTTGGCATGTCGCGCAATAGAACGTAGACCGCCCCCCCTGCACCAGCCGGCGCACGCTGTCCGCACAGCCCGGCCGCACGCAGGCCTCTGCCTCCCGGTCATAAACGCGGAAAGTGTGCTGGAAATAGCCAAGCGCCCCATCGGCTTGCGCATAGTCCCGCAACGAAGACCCGCCAGCCGCAATCGCCGCCGTCAGCACATCCCGAACATGCCCAGCCAGCGCCTCAAGCCGCCGCGCACTGATCTTGCCCCCCGCGCGCGTCGGGTGAATGCCCGCCAGAAACAGCGCTTCACACACATAGATATTGCCAAGGCCCGCCACGATCCGCTGATCCAACAGCAAGGTCTTGATCGGCTGCACCCGCCCCGCCAAAGCAGCCGCCAACACCGGCCCAGAGAACCCATTGCTCAGCGGCTCCGGTCCCATGCCGGCAAAATGGGCGCTCTGCTCCCACCCCTCGCTAGTGAGCAAATCCATATAACCGAACCGCCGTGGATCGTTATATTCCAGCCGCCCGCCGCCCTCGATCTCCAACACCACATGGGTATGCTTGGGGTCTGGCGGTGCGGCGTAATAAAAGTCCCCAGGGCGCGCCGCCTCGTCCGCCGCGATCACGCTGAAACGGCCCGTCATGCCAAGGTGCGACAGCCACACCTCGCCCGTGTCCAGATCCGCCAGCAGGTATTTGCCCCTGCGGTGAAGGCGCAACACCTTGGCCCCGCGCAGACGAGCGGCAAATCTTTCTGGAAACGGAAACCTCAGATCGGGTCGGCTCAACGCCACCGCGCCGATTCGCAGCCCCTCCAGCGCCGGAGCCAATCCGGCGCGAACCGTTTCCACCTCTGGCAGTTCAGGCATGGTACAATTGCCGCAACAGCCGCAAAATCAATGTCGTGCGCATATACGCCTTATAGCGCCCGGCCTTGCGCACCGCTATGGTCGGCCCCGCCATGGCTGCACATCCAAACAATCCGCCCCCCTCCGCCGAAGATTCCGTCTCGTTTGGCTTCCAGGACGTGCCCCGCACGGAAAAGAAAGCCAAGGTCCGCAGCGTCTTTGACCGTGTCGCCAACAAATACGACCTGATGAACGACGCCATGTCCCTGGGTCTGCACCGGGTCTGGAAAGACATAGCCGCCGCCCGCCTAAACCCCCAACCCGGCGAGCGCATCCTCGACATCGCCGGCGGCACCGGCGACATTGCCCGCAGGCTCCGCAAACGCGCGCAAGCCGTGCGCGCCCGTCGCGGCGGTGAGCCGGCCGAAATTGTCGTGCTGGACATTAACCAAGAAATGCTGGCCGCCGGCCGCGCCAAGGGCGTCGACGACCTGTTGTGGGCCTGTGGCGACGCAGAACGCCTGCCCGCCCCCACCGCCAGCGCGGATGCAGTCATCATTGCCTTCGGCATTCGCAATGTCACCACGATCGAAAATGCACTGTTAGAGATGCGGCGAGTCTTGAAGCCCGGCGGGCGCTTCTTCTGCCTGGAATTCTCAAAGTTTGCGATCGGCTCGTTAAGGCCTGTTTACGATGCTTACTCTTTCAATGTTATCCCTGCTGTGGGGAAAAGACTGGCCGGCGATGCCGATGCCTACACCTATCTTGTCGAATCCATTCGTAGGTTTCCAGATCAGGAACGATTTGCCGCCATGATACGTCAGGCCGGCTTCCATCGGGTTGGCTATGAGAACTTGGCCGGTGGCGTGTGCGCGCTCCACCGGGGATGGGCGGTTTAAGAGAGAGTATGCTTTCCTGGCCTGGGCATATCTGGCGCTTAA
Source organism: Caulobacterales bacterium (assembly GCA_049314555.1). Lineage (GTDB taxonomy): Bacteria > Pseudomonadota > Alphaproteobacteria > Caulobacterales > Aquidulcibacteraceae > REEB509. The sequence continues at coordinate 24,293 of JBMOEW010000001.1, read as the reverse complement.
TGCGCGTGGCCGCCACTTTGGCGAGCTACGACGCCTTGCTGCCCAAGGAATACATTAACCGGCTGCCCGGCTTTTGGCGGGTATTCCGCGGGGTAATCACATTTCCCTCTGAAATGCTCGAATGGTTTTCCGCAGCCCCTGGCCGCTTTGGCAATTGGATTACCGGACGCCGTCCGCTCCCCCGTCGGCGCCGCCCCCTTGGTCAGCGCCTGGCAGAGGCCATGGAACGCTTGGGTCCAGCCTATGTGAAATTCGGGCAATTTCTGGCCACCCGCCCCGACATGATCGGCGTCACCGCCGCTCAAGACCTTGGCCGGCTCAAGGATCGCCTGCCGCCATTTTCCAGAGAGCAAGCCCTCGATACGCTCAACGCCGAGCTCGGCGGCACCGAAAGCCTGTTTGGCACCATCTCCGAAGCCATGGCCGCGGCCTCGATCGCGCAGGTCCATCAGGCAATCAAACCGCGGCTTGGGGTCATGGCGATCAAGATCCTCCGCCCACGCATCGAACGAAAACTCGAACGCGAAATGGCAGCCCTTCGCTTCGGGGCGCAAGCGATAGAGCTGTTCTCCCCGCGCTCACGCCGTTTGGAGCCCGTCGCCTTCGTCGACACCGTCTCTGCCGCCATGCAGCGCGAATTGGACCTTCGCTTGGAGGCAGGTGCCGCAGCAGAGTTCAAAGAGGTCGCCGCCAAGGACGGTTATCTGTCCGTACCCGAAATAGATTGGTCGCGCTGCTCCAAGCGGGTCATGACCTTGGAGTGGATCGAAGGCACACCCCTCACAGACATGAAGGCCCTGGACAAGGTTGGCGCCGACCGCGCGGCCCTGGCCATCGCCGTTACCCGCGGTTTCCTCGCGGCAGCCCTCGATCATGGATTTTTCCATGCAGACATGCACGAGGGCAACCTCATCTACGGCAAAGACAACAAGCTCTGGGTGGTAGACTTCGGCATCATGGGGCGCATTGGTGATAAAGAACGGCGCTATCTGGCAGAGATCCTTTACGGCTTTCTGCGGCGCGATTATCGCCGCGTCGCCGAAGTCCACGCCGAAGCCGGCTATGTGCCTGAACGCTTCACCGTAGAAGAATTCGCGCAAGCGCTGCGCGCGATCGGCGAGCCCATCTTCGGCAAGACGGCCGATGGCATCTCCATGTCCAAATTGCTGCTGCAGCTGTTTGATGTCACCCACCTCTTTGGCATGCATCTGCGTACGGAATTGGTCATGCTGCAAAAGACCATGGTGCAGGTGGAAGGCGTCGCACGCGCCCTTGATCCAAAGCACGACATGTGGGCCGCAGCCAGGCCCATCGTCGAACGTTGGGTGAAGCGTGAATTGGGTGCCGAAGGGGTCTCGCGCCGCGGCATCGGCGAAGCAATTGACGCCATCCAAGTAATGCGCAAACTGCCCCAAACCTTGGTCGCCCTGCAAGGCGCGGCCAACGCCATTCGCCAAGGCCCACAAGCGGTTGGCACCCTGCCCTTCCAATGGCGCGCGTTTTGGATTGGGCTTGGGGTTGGCATTCTTGTGATGCTCACGTTGGCCTCGATCGGCGGCCAGGAAATCATCCTGCAAAGCCCCATCACGGGGGGCAGCTGATGCCCACCGAAAAGCGCGTTCTACTGATTATCGGCGGCGGCATTGCCGCCTACAAGAGCCTGCTCTTGATCCGCCAATTGGCGGCCCACAACATCCGCGTACGGGCCATTTTGACCAAGGCCGGCACCGAATTTGTAACGCCACTGTCCGTTGGCTCCCTCACCGAAGATAAGGTGTATACAGATCTATTTGATCTGACCGACGAAGCAGAAATGGGCCACATTCAACTCTCACGGTCTGCTGACTTGGTTGTGGTGGCTCCGGCAACCGCCGATCTCATGGCCAAGGCTGCCAACGGCCTGGCCAACGACCTCGCCACCACCACCCTTCTGGCCACGGACAAACCCGTCCTCATGGCCCCGGCCATGAACGTGCGCATGTGGTCTCATCCCGCCACGCAACGAAACCTCGCCCAACTCCGCACCGACGGCATCCAGATCGTGTCCCCCACCGAGGGGCCAATGGCCTGCGGCGAATTCGGCGTCGGTCGCATGGCGGAACCAGAAACCATCGCACAGGCCATCCTCGCTTTTTATGAGAAGGGATTCCGCCATCAGCCGCTGCTTGGCAAACGTGTGATCGTCACCGCCGGCCCCACCATAGAACCAATTGACCCCGTCCGTTTCCTGTCCAATCGCTCCTCCGGCAAGCAGGGCTATGCGATCGCCGAAGCCCTTGCCGATCTGGGCGCAGATGTGCGCTTAATCTCCGGACCCGTCGCAGTAAACCCACCCGCCGGCGTCACCCTCACCCGCGTTGAAACAGCCCGCGAAATGCTCAAAGCCTGCGAGGCATCATTGCCGGCTGATGCAGCGATCTGTGTCGCCGCGGTCGCAGACTGGCGCCCAGAGGGCACCGCCGGCCAGAAAATCAAAAAGGACAAGGGTGCAGCCCCGCCACCGCTTGCCCTGGTCGAAAACCCAGACATTTTGGCAGCCCTCGCCAAACCTGGGCCAAATCGCCCGTCGCTGGTGGTGGGCTTTGCTGCTGAAACCAACGATGTTGAAAAACACGCCCGCGCCAAAATCCTAAAGAAGGGTTGCGACTGGATCGTCGCCAACGATGTCTCCGGCGATGTCATGGGGGGTGACAACAACACCGTGATCCTCATTCGCAAGGATGGCGCAGAGACGTGGCCGCGCCTGCCTAAATCAGAGGTCGCAGAGCGCCTCGCCAAGGCCATAGAAATCGCGCTGGTACACTGATTTTTACCACTTCAGATCTATTCTCGGCTGCGATTAGAATAGATCGGTCTACCTATGTTCCGTTCACTGCTCATCCAAGATCCCGTCCAGGCGAAGGAACGGTATGATGAGATGAACGCGATGGACCGCAACGGCCGCAAACATCGGCTAATGTTCTGTGCCCTCTGCGCTGTGCCAGCCCTGTTCGTTTGCCCGATGTGGATGGTCCTCGCGTGGGTGTCGGTGATCTTCCTGTGGGAGCTCTGTGTCGAGAATTTGATCAAGAAGCACCTGCTGGAAACCAATATTGCAAAGGGCCGCGCAGTCTACGCCCTGCGTTGCATGGACCTGACGGTGCTTTTCGGTGCCTGCCTTTACGCCACATACGCCGTCATGGTTGGGCTTTCCGGCCACGACATCGGACGCCATTTGGCCATCGCCTGGCTGATTGGGTCAATCCTTCACGGGTTCGTTTACTACTCCAACACCCGCGAGTTTCTGCTCGTCGCCAACGGCCCGCCCACCCTGCTTCTGATCGTGCTGCCGCCGCTTCAATTTGGCCTCGGGTGGGAGGCGGTCATTATGGTGCTGATGTGCGCCTACCTGATTTATGCCTCAAGCCTCTTTGCCTTGGACCGCAACACGCTGTTGGCGGAAATCGAATCCCGCAAGCGCCAAAAAGAAGAAGCCGACGCCGCCAACACCGCCAAGTCGCGCTTCCTCACCACCATGAGCCACGAACTGCGCACACCCCTGAACGCGGTGATTGGCTACGCTGAGATCATCGCCGAAGACATCGCCAGCGGCACACCGCCGTTGGAGGACGATGCCAAAAAGATCAAGACATCCGCCTTGCATCTCCTCAACCTGATTAATCAAGTCCTGGACATGTCCAAGATTGAAGCGGGCGCGATGGAGCTCAATGTCGATGTCACAGACATCGCCGGCCTCACCCACGACGTGGCGGAAATCGTCCGTCCACTGGCAATCAAGAACCATAATCAGCTCAATGTCTTCCTCGATCCAACAATGGGCACCGCCATCGTGGATGCTCTGAAAGTCCGCCAGTGCCTCGTCAATCTGGCATCCAACGCCTGCAAGTTCACCCACAACGGCACGGTTTCCATTGCCGCTCGCCGCGAGCGCACCGAGCAAAACGACCAGCTGATCTTCACGATTACAGACACCGGCGTCGGCATGACTCCAGAAGTCGCCGAACGCGCCTTCGAGCCCTTCACCCAAGCCGACAACTCCATCACGCGCAGCTACGAGGGCACGGGCCTAGGTCTGTCCATTACCCGCGCCCTTGCCCAGCGGATGTGCGGCGACGTCACCGTTTCCAGCAAGCCGGGTGTCGGGTCTGTCTTTACCCTGACAATACAGCCCACCCCCGCCAACGCGCTTGAAGCCTTCGTTTAATTATCCAGGGCGCATCGCGCGCATGAAAACGGCCGCGCAAGCCTGTGTGTAGGCTTTGATCTCATCCTCGGTGCCCCTCAAAAGCCCCATCATGTGGCGCAGCTTGAAGTCACCTTGAACCATCGCCAAAAACTGGTGCGCGGCATTCGTCGGGTCCGGACAATAAATCGCTCCCTTGGCCGCTTCTCGCCCAAGAAGCGCGGCCAAAACATCGGTCCACCGCACAATCACCATCTCGTGAAACATCAACGACAACGAAGGGTCGCGCCGCCCCTCCACCATCAGCGCCGCCTGCATCGCGCCCACTTCTTCGTCGGTGATCATCAAAACGAATTCCAACCCCAACCGCGCCAGGGTTGGCTCTAGCGGCACTCCCTTCTCGGACGCGAGCACAGCAGCACCAAAAACGTCCGCTGCCTTAAAGCTAAGCGCCGCCACAAACACCTCCTGCTTGCCGGACGGGAAGTGCGAATAGACGGTCACCTTGGACACCCCGCCCTCGGCCGCAATCGCGTCCAGGCTCACCCGGTCATAAGGATGCGCCAGGAATAGCTTGCGCGCTGCGGCAAGGATCGCGAGGCGCTTGCCCTCGTCCTTCGGCCGCCCCCTGGGCTGTGCGTTGAAATTTCCTTCACCAGCATTTGACATACCATACCGTACAGTATAAATCCGAACCGATAAACTGAACGTAGCAGTTTGCGAAATTGCGCCGCAAGGGGAAGCCAATGCTCGGGGTTGCACTGAAAATGCTGATGGGCGACCGGGTGAAATACCTGGGCCTCGTCTTCGGCATCGGCTTTGCGACGCTGCTGATGACGCAGCAGGTGTCGATTTTTGTGGGCTTGCTGACCTGGGGCGCAAACCCGGTGTTGGACGTTCGCGAGGCCGAAGTCTGGGTGATGGACCCCCGCGTTCGCCAGCCAGACGAAGGCTTGGCCCTCAATGACCAACAACTGTATCGGGTGCGCGGCGTTGAAGGAGTCCAGTGGGCGGTGCCCTACTTTCGCGCAAACGGCAGCCTGAAAACAGCGGACGGGGCCCTCGCCGGCATCACAATCATCGGCGTGGACAACCAGTCCATGGTCGGCCTGCCACCAGAAAATCGCGCAACCGCCGCGCAAGCCATCCGCGGTCGCAATGCGATCGTGCTGGACCGCGACGGCCTCCGCTTGATCTGGCCAGACGGTCGCGAACCGATCGGCCAAGTGGTCGAAATCAACGACAACCGTATGATTGTCACCGGCACCTCCAACGCCTTGCCCTCGTTCGGCGGCCTCCCCGTCGCTTATATGAAGTACACGGACGCTGTCTCGATCACGCCACCGGAACGCAACAAGCTGTCCTTCGTCTTGGTGCGCGCGGCCCCGGGCGTAGACCCCGCGGCCTTGGCCGAAACAATCACCGCCCGCACTGGTCTAAAGGCAGAAACCCGCGCCCAGTTTGCCTGGTCCGGGGTTCAATTCATCATCGACAACACCGGCATTCCAATCTCGTTTGGGGTTGCCATTGCGCTCGGCGTGATCGTAGCGGTGGTGATCACAGCGCTCACTTTGGCGATGTTCATCGCCGAGAACCTGAAAACCTTCGGCGCCCTGAAGGCCATCGGCGTCACCAATTGGCAAATCATCGGCATGGTCCTTGGCCAAGCCTGGCTGGTTGGCTTGATCGGCTTTGGCTTTGGGATTGGCGGCACCGCCGCATTCCTCTCTCAGGCCGCCTCAAATCCGGCTTTGGAAGGGTTTGAAATGCACTGGCAGGTGATCGCGGGGGCCGCGGCCATCATCTTCGTGATTGTCACCCTGTCCGCCTTAGTCAGCGTACGCCGCGTCCTGCGCATGGACCCAGCAATCGTGTTTCGAGGGTAACCGGATGACCGCCCAATCTTCCCTTGCCGCCTCCGCCCGCGGCGTTGTCATGGAGTTCACCTCCGGCCAAGATCGCATCCGCGTCCTTCACGGCGTGGACATGGATCTTCCGTACGGCCGCATGACTTTCCTGACCGGCCCGTCCGGGTCCGGAAAAACCACCATGCTGTCGATCCTGTCTGGCACCCTCAGCCCCACCAGCGGCGAGATCTCCGTGATGGGCGAGCGCCTGGACAAAATGAGCAGCGGTGCCCTCGTGAAGTTCCGCCGTCGCCGCATCGGCTTCATTTTCCAACAGTATAATTTGGTGGCAACGCTTACCGCGTCCGAAAACGCAGCGATTCCACTGATTGCAGACGGTCTGGCCTGGGACAAAGCCACCAAGCGGGCCAAGGATCTCCTTGCACAGCTTGGCCTCCAAGATCATCTGAACAAGCTTCCTCGCCAAATGTCGGGCGGCCAACAACAGCGCGTCGCCATTGCCCGCGCCCTTGTCCACGCCCCAGCGCTAGTCGTTTGCGACGAGCCAACGGCGGCCCTCGATGCCGCCGCCGGCCAAGCCGTGATGCAGCTGCTGGTGGAAGCCGCCAAGGACACCCATCGCGCCGTGCTCGTCGTCACCCACGATGACCGGATCTATCGCTACGCCGATCGCATGCTGCAAATCGAAGATGGCCGCATCCTTGGCGAAACCACCACCCGTCTGCCCCAGGAGTCCGTCCGATGAAACCGAGCCTAAAACTCGCAGGTCGCGCCGTGTTGCCAGCCATCGCCGTCAGCCTGATTGGATTTGCCGTGGTCACTGCCCAACACGACGACGCCGGCGCCCAGCAATCGCCGATAGTTGATCCCGCACAAGCCGGCCAAGGCATGGGGGCAGTGGTTGCAGCGGTGGGCATCGTTGAACCCTCCAGTGAGACGATCTCGGTTGCCACCGAACTGCCCGGCGTCGTCCGCGAAGTGTTCGTTCGCCCCGGCCAAACGGTCGCTACCGGCGCGCCGCTGTTTCGCTTGGATGCGCGCGCCCTGGACGCCAACATCGCCGCCACCCGCGCCAGCGTGCAGATCGCTGAAGTCGAGGCCCGCGACGCCACAGCGCGCGCCGCCCTGTTTGAAGACATCGGCGACAATCGCGCCATCTCCACCGACGAACGCGACCGCGCCCGCTATGCCGCCGATCGCGCCAACGCCAACCTCCGGCTGGCCCGCGCACAAGTGCAGCAGCTCGAAGTGGACCGCGCCCGCCTGACAGTCCGCGCCCCAATCGCGGGCGAGGTTTTGGCAGTCAACGTTCGGGTCGGTGAATTTGCGCAAGCAGGCCCCGCCGCCGATCCCCTGATCGCGATTGGTGACACCAGCCCCCTTCACGTCCGTGTACAGATTGATGAGGAAGACATCTCCCGCGTGGCAGCGGGGGCCGCAGCTCAAGCCTCCCTGCGCGGTGCCGGCGATCGCAGGGCCGAACTCACCTTCGTCCGGTTTGAACCGCTGGTTGAGCCCAAGCGCAACCTCAGCGGCGGCGCAGAACGCGTCGACACCCGCGTCGTCGAAGCGATTTATAGCCTCAACCCAGAGGCGTTACCGGCCTTTGTCGGCCAGCAGATGGATGTGTTCGTTGCCGCGCGCGCCTTTGGCCCGTCTGCCCCCACAAGCCAAGGCACTACCCCATGAAACGCGCTATCTTCCTTGCCGCGCTGGCGCTCTCTGCGTGCGCGACCGCGCAAGAGGCCATGCCACCGCAAGCCCAACAGGCCCCAGCCTCGCCAGCACCTTGGTGGAGTTCCGCCGGGGACGCGCAGTTTCAAAGCGTTTTGGCCTTTGCCGGCCAAGCCGCCGACGCCCGCGAAGCACAAGCACGACTTATTGCCGCACAAGCACGCCTCGATGCAGCCCGTGCAAGCCTCTGGCCAGAACTTTCCTTGGGCCTGTCCAGCACAGCAATCGCGGCTGACACCGGCGGCTTTGACAATAGCCAAGCCTATGTGACGGGAAACGTCTCTCGCAACCTTGCGGGCGCAGACGGTTTTCGCGTGGATGAAAGTGCGGCCCTCGCGCGCCAAGCCCAAGCTCAAGCCAACCAGGCTCGCCTAACATCGCGCACGACAGCGGCCTTGCTCTACAACGCCTATCGCACCGCCCAAACCCAGCGCGCCGCCGCCGAACAAAGCCTCGCCGCCGCCGAAGAGAGCCTTTCGATCGCCAACACCCGCACCCGCGCTGGCTTGGAAGGTGGCCTGGCGGTTGCCCAGGCACAATCCGCCCGCGACCGCGCCGCCGCCGTGCTACCTGCCTTGCGCCAAGCCCAAATCGAAGCAGAACAGGGGCTGACCGCGCTCTTGGCCACCACCAATGCGCCGATCGCCGCGCTTTTGGCTGGCGATGCCCCGCCCCCGCAGTTGGCCACCATCGACCCGCAGTCCCTGCCCGCCGATGTCTTGACCCTGCGGCCCGATGTGCAATCGGCCCTCGCTGCCTTTGATGCCGCCACCGCCGCTGGCCGCGCCGCCGCCGCCGATCGTTGGCCAAGGGTTTCGCTCGCCGCGCTGATTCAAGCGACCGACGCAAGCCTTGGCACCACGGGTGAAACCGGCTCCCTCACCGCAAGCCTGCTGGGGCCGATCTTTGATGCCGGCCGTCGCCAAGCCCTGTCCCGCGCTGCGCAAGCAAACGCGCAAGCCGCCGAAAGCGCCCTGCAAGGCGTTATTGCCGAAAGCTTGGCCGATGTGCGCATTGCCACAGCGCGCAAAGCACAAGCCGATGCCGCCTTGGCCGCACGGCAAGCGGCCGTAACCTCTGCGCAAGAAGAAGCGCGCCTCGCCCGCGATCGCTACACCCGCGGCCTGACAAGCTTCTTGGCCGTCACCGTCGCCGATACAACCCTCGCCACCGCGCAATCCCAAGCCGCAAGCGCGCAAGGCGCCGCCGCCGACGCAGCCGTCCAATTGGCCCAAGCGCTGGGGCTAGGTGTCGCTCCCTAGGCAGGAAAAATCAATTTCCCCAATGCCACCTAGTCGGTCTAGTTTGGGCGTGCCTGTGAAGGAGCCCCCAAGATGCGTATCGTTCACCGCTTAGCCTGCACCCTGGCTGCAGCCCTGCTGTTCGCTCTGCCAGCCGCCGCCCAAACGCCGGCGCAGGTCGGCCGCGATATCAACGGCGCCCTCGCCCGCGGCGACCGCACACTCTCTGCTGGCGAGTACATGGACGAATTCACCATCACCGGTCGGGCCGGCCAACAGGTCTCGGTGCGCATGAACTCGAGCCAGTTCGACACCTACGTGTTTATCCGCGGCCCCAACGGTTTCGCCGAAGACAATGACGACGCCCCCGGCGGCGGCACAAATTCCGCGCTGGAAGTCACCCTGCCCGCCGATGGCACCTACCAGATCGTGGCCACCAGTTTCAGCGGCGGCGAACAGGGCAATTATACGTTCCGCATCGATCAGCAAACCGCCGGAGCCGCCACGCCGCAAAGCCCAATGGCGGCAACCGGCTCCACCCGCGCGCCCACAGCCCTAACCGTCGGGCGTTCGGTCAATGGCACGCTTGCCCAAGGCGATGCACAATTGTCCTCCGGCGAATTCGTCGATGTTTATACCCTGCAAGGCAGAAGCGGTCAGCGGATCGAACTGACGATGACCTCCCGCGCGATAGACCCCTATCTGATGATCGCGGGTCCTGATGGGTATGCAGAATACAACGACGACGACGCCGAAGCCGGCGATCGCAACGCGCGCCTCGTCCTCACCTTGCCAGCGAGCGGCGCCTACCGCATTCAAGCCACCAGCTACGCCGCTGGTGAACGCGGTGCCTATCAACTTGCCGTCCGCGACGCCACGAACGCGCCCCAAGCAGCAGCCGACATCGGCAACCGCGCAGGCAACGGGTCAATCGGCCTTGGCCAATCCCGCACTGCTGCTCTTGGAAGCGGCGACGCCACGTTATCCAGCGGCGAATTTGCGGATAGTTATGCGTTTGAAGGCCGCGCCGGCCAAAGCATTCAGATCGACGCCCGCTCCACAGATTTTGACGCCTACGTGATGTTGATCGGCCCGTCCGGCAACCAGGAGGAAAACGACGACGCCGCCTCCGGGGTCACCGATGCCCGCCTGGAAACCCAGCTCGGCGAAACCGGCACCTATGAGATCGTCGTCACCAGCTATCGCGCTGGAGAAACCGGCGGCTACCAACTCTCCGTCAACGCCTCGGAAGCTGGCCGCTCCACCGCCGTGGCCGCAGCGCCCCGCACCAATCCCGGCACCGGCGGCTCCGCCGCCCCACCCACCAGACCAACCCCAACCGGCGGGTCTCGCCTGACGCCCAACGCGCCGATCCAGGCCAGTCTCGCCGCCTCCGACCAGCGCCTGAGCTCGGGAGAATTCGTCGACCGTTTCACCTTTATGGGCCGGCGCGGTCAACGCGCCACCTTGGAAATGCGGTCTGGCCAAATTGACAGCTATCTGATGGTCACCGCTCCGTCCGGCGATCAACAAGACAACGACGACGCCAACGCCAACACCCGCGATGCCAACCTGAACTTCGTGCTGCGCGAAGATGGCGAGTATCAAGTCAGTGCCACCTCCTATAGCCCCGGCGAAGTCGGTGCCTACACCCTGCGCATGGCGCTCGGCGAAACCGGCCCCGCGGCCAATGCGGCACGTGGCGGGGGCCGCATTTTCGCGGTGATGGTGGGCATCTCAGACTACGGCAACCGCGCCAACAATCTCGAATTCACCGCCGACGATGCGGTGAAGCTGTCAGAAACCCTAGAGCGACGCGGTGTGCTCGGAGAAGGCAGTGTTGTCCTCACCGAAGCCCAGGCCACTCGCGCTGCGGTGCGTGCGGCCATCACCCGCGTCGCGGCTTTGGCGGGGCCAGACGACGCGTTCTTGTTCTTCTTCTCCGGCCACGGCGATCAGCAGGCCACGGCCCAAAGCGCCACCGAACCGGATGGCTTAAACGAAAGCATCGTGCTGCGTGATGGCGCTATCACGGACGACGAAATGGCGCAGCTGTTTGCCAACGTCCGGGCACGGGTGTCGATCCTTGCGGTTGATGCCTGCTTCTCCGGCGGCTTCGCCAGAGACGTGGTCAGCCGGCCCGCGGTGATGGGCTTGTTCTCCTCGGAAGAAGACCTCACCAGCGCTGTAGCTGAAAAGTTCCGCGCCGGGGGCTACCTGTCCCACTTCCTGCGCAACGGTTTGGGCGGTGACGCGGATGATGACGGCGACGCGATCATCACCGCCGGCGAATTGTCGGCGTTCTTGCGCAATCGGTTCGCAACTGAGGTTCAAAACGAACAGGCCGAAACCCGCGACGGCCAGCGCAATTATCAGTACCTCGTCGTGGACCGGGGCGGCGTCAAGATCGACGACATGCTGGTCGCACTGCGCTAACACCACAACCAGCGACGCATAAAAAGAGGGCTTCGGATCATCCGAAGCCCTCATCTATTACAGAGATCGACCTTTAGATCAACGAATCCCAAACCAGGAAATGTCCACCAACTCCGGAAACGCGATGCCATAACCGCGCTCATTGGTGTTCATGATCCGCCCCGTGAGCCGCTTTCCATTAAGGGCCACCATCACCATGTCGCCGGTCCGGTTGATCAGGTGAGACTGGAAGGGGCGAAACAGACATCCCCCCTCGCTGCAGTTCAAGATCATGCCCTCCACCGCCACTTCGCGTGGCATCAGCACGATTTCGGCCTTGATCCGCACGTCATAGCGCTTGTGCAAAACAGTCGCCTTGGGGCGCTTGGCAAACATTTTGAGAGACAGTCCCATCGCTTATTCCCCCACGGCCTTGCGAAGTTCAAATTGGGCACGCGCGGCCTTTGCAGCTTCGTTGGCCGCCGTTTCAGCGCGCTCGGCTGTACGCCGCCCGGCGGAAACCTGCGCCTCCAGGCGGTCGATACTGGTCGCGACCTGCGCCTTGGTCGATCCGAGCACTTCGGACAAATGCTCGATCCGGCCCTTTGCAACGATTTCGCCGCCTTCCATCAAGTCGTCCAACCGCTTCACAAGCATGTCGAGGCTGACGATAACCTGACGCTGCGCCCGCGAGATCGTCACCGCGGTCTTGGCTTCCTCGCGACGCGTATCGTCCAGGCGCTTCAGCACCTGCCGCGACATTTGCTGTGTCGTCAGCATCGCGCGCTCCAACTGCTTGTGACGATCTTCCGAAATCCCCCGCGCCGCCGCGCCGCTTGGCTTGCGCTGCCCGATCGCCATCGCCAACCGCGCCATCAACGCCCGCGCACCCGACTCGTTGGCATCGACAGGCACCTGAGGCATCTGCACCATCGGGCCAGAATTGGGCGCAGCCGTCGCCAGCGCTGGGATCAAAGGCGAAGCGCTCAACGGCCCACCGCCAGCAGCGGGCGCAGCCGCCTGACTGCGTCCAATCATCACCGGCCCTTCCAATGGCGCGGGAGCGGCAGGACCCGCCGAAACCTGGGCACTTGCCTGCTTCAGCGCCGCTGTAGCCGCTGCAATCGCGTGCCCTTCCGGCAAGCCGCCCACCCGCGCCGCCAAGTCCTGCAGCAGGCTGTGCACTTCCTCCTGCGTGCGCACGTTGGCTTGCAGCGCATTGGCCATCCGCTCTTGCTGCGCGTTTCCATCGCTCGCCATCGTGGTCAGCTGGATCGCGAGATCCCGCTGCGAGCGCGACACACCGTCCAACGCCGCCGCCAACTGCCGCCGCCCATCAGACACATCCGCCTGACGCAGCCCGTTCGCAACCGCATAAAGCGTGGCGTTCATATTGGTAAGCAGTTCGTTGGTCTGCGACGCCTGATGTTGGCTCGCCTCGATCTGACGGATCAATCGCTCCATCAAAACCGCATCCATCGGCGCAACACCATGGGCATGCGCGGGGGCGACAAACTGATGGTGCGCCCCATGTCCGTGCCCGCCTTCATCTCCCGCCATTTCCAGGTGGGCAAGGTCGATCAAGCAGGCTTCAAACTCGTTGCGCACGGTTTTGATGGCGCTTCCCGCAAACCGATCCAAAACCCCGATCACCATCGAGAACATCAGTCCGAACAAAGACGATGAAAAGCCCACCGACATCCCTGCCAACGGCTTCTTCATCCCTTCAATCATCGTCGCCATGGCGTCAGCTCCGCCAGCGCCGCTCATATCAAGACCACCGATCAGGTCACCCACCGAGTGCACCGTCTTCATCAGGCCCATGAACGCGCCGAGCAGACCCAAAAACACCAGAAGGCCGCCGAAATACCCCATCAAAGAGGAGATTTCTTTGACCTTGTGGTCCACGTCCTGCACGATGATGTGGATCGTTTCCGTCGGCAGTTGGCCCTTGTCACGCGCAAGCAGTTCTTCAGTAACAAGACGATAGCCATAGCCCAGAAGTTCTGGCTTTTTGAATACAATCGCCGGCGTGTTGACAATATCTTCCGTCGGGCGCTTACCTCCAAAGTCCGCACGCAGAGCATCCAACGCAAGCTTATCATTGCGCAGGCTCCAAACGTTTTTGAAGCAAAGGCCAGCCGCCAACAGCATCGTCCCAACGATCGTCAGGTTCAAGGCGGCCTTCGCCATGATGCCTTCGATCACGAAGTCATGCGCATAGATCCCAAGGCCGGCGAGGCCGGCCATGAACAGGCCCATGCGCATCATTTCATAGTTGATCTTGCCGGTCACATCCACCCGGGCGCCCAACTTGGCCTGCATCATCGCTTGACGCGATTCCGCTGCCCCTGCCGCGCTCACGGGCGGGGTGGCGCGCGCCGAAACGGCGTCTGCTTTTCCCGCCTTACGGCTTGACGATGACACGTACTGCATGAGCTTCCTCGTTGCCTTGCGTCACGCGGACTTGTGCTGTGATGTTGCTTGCCGCCACACCAGCCCGGATCAAAATGTTGCGCGCCACCAGCGCTCGATAATACGCGATGCGCTGCATGTCCGACACAGACGTGTCGGCCAGCGCTATGGACCAAATCTCGATGGTGGTTCCAGCCGGAATGTTGGCCCGCTGCACCACCGCCATTGCTTGTTCTTCCGTGGCTTGACCAACGCGCACCGCGTCCGGCTCGAACTCAAGCGTGAACAAGACATCAGCGCTTTCAACTACCGATCCCCCGGTCTCGGTTTCATCAACCGGACTTTCAACAATAAAACGGTTTTCTTCATCGATTTGGCGCGAAAGCGTGGCGCGTCGCAAATCCCCCTCAACCCGCTGCACCTGGCTCAATTCGATCGCCCGAAGCGCCGCACGCGGATCACCGCCAGAAGCAGCGATGATGCCTTCAACAGCGCGTAGCTGCTCCTGCAGGATTTGAATTTCTTCCGCCGCCCGCGCCATGGCTTCGCCAGACACGGATGAACGAACGTCATGAACGATTTTCTGCGAAAGGCTCATCACCGCCGCGCACATGATCACGAGCAAAAACGTGACCACCATGATCACAGCCGTCAGCACGTCCACAAAGGCCGGCCACGGATTCTGCTCGCCTTCAGCCGACGCGCCGGCCATGATAAAACTCTCCAAACCAATGCTACCAGCAATCAAGGCTCAAGATGCTCTTGCCTGATCCGGACGCTCAAACCATGGGTTTAACCCAATCACCCTTAACACCCATCCAACAAACGGGGTGAATACTGATTAATTTTTCGCCGATTTGATCCGGATAAAGATTGTGCCACCAGAAACCACGATCTAGCGCAACGGTATAGTCGCAGGCCCTGGATGATCACCAAGCCGGCCAGCGTCCCGCTCCACGCGCGCCAAAATCTGGTCGCGCGTCAGCGGCGAACTCACCGCCCGGCCCTGCACGCTCGCGCATTTGAACGCATTCATGGCAAGCCACAACGCCCCGGTATCAACGCCGGTCGCCGTCACAGAAAGCCCCGCTCCAGAGGCAACCAACGTTAAGCCCCGCATGGTTTGCGCGGCCTGCGCGGATGCGACGGCCTTGTGCGCAAACAGCGGCGCGATCTTAGCGCCGATGGCCGGAATACGCATCAGCGCATCTATCGAAAAAGAACAATCCCCGAAGTCGTCGAGCTCAACCCCAACGCCCAGATCGCGCAACGCTTTGATCCGTGTAATGGCAATATCGACATCTTGAAAGACAGCCACGCTGGGTGCCTCAAGCGTCAACAAACTCGGATCCGCGCGATGTGCCAGGATCGCGTCGCCAAGACGTTTCGCCCCCTGCTCGCTGCGAAACAGCCGAGGCGTCAAATTTGCGCTAATCCGCAACCCGTGCATGCTCTTTTGGATCGAGATAGCACTTGCCGCCGTCCACAGCGCCACTTCCAGCGCCAGTGTGGAATCCACCAGCAGCTTTTCCAGACGAGCTTCGGTCAGGTCGGCCTCACCGTCCCCGGTCAGATCCAAAATCGCTTCGGCCCCGAGAAGCACGCCGCTCGCCGTGCATACAATCGGTGCAAACATCAACGGCGCAGGCCCATCAGCGATCCGCTGGCGCAATTCGTCTTCCAACGCGGCCCGAACCTGGCGTTGCCGGTCCTGCTCTTTGGTGTATTTGCGCGCAGCACCGCGCCCGCCCGCTTTCACCGCATACAGAGCAGTATCGGCTCGCGCCACCAGATCCGCGGCGTCCGTAGCCCCATCAACCGGAGTCGCCCAACCCACTGAAGCGCCAATATTGACAACGTTGCCGTGGACTTCAAAGGGAGTGCCGACTGCAGTAACGATCGCGTCAGCCACGTCCTGTGCGCTGTCATGAACAGGTCTCAGAAGGGCAAACTCGTCGCCCCCGAGGCGAAAGACCACATCGTCTGCACCCGCCGCATCCCGTAATCGGTCGGCCACTTGCTTCAAAAGCTCATCACCGGCCGCATGCCCCAACGTGTCGTTGACCGCCTTGAACCGATCAAGATCGATCAACAACAAGGCGTGCGAACGCCGGCTTGGGTCCAAGCGAAACACATCCTCCACGGCCGCATCAAACAACCGCCGGTTGCCCAGCCGCGTCAGCGTGTCCTGCACGGCCATACGCCGCTGTTCAGCTTGCGATTCAAGCAAGAGCGCGCCGGCAAGGTCAGCCGCGCCAACACCAGAAAACCCTTTCTCGCCCGAAGCACGCAGGTTGTGGCCCACGATGCACCGCCACGCGATAGCCGTCAGAACACGGCACATCTCTTCCTGGCCCACCGGTTTACGCAAAATGCTGCATCGCTCAAGATCGCCAAGCTCTTCCACCAAAGACCGCAGGCCAGCGTTGGGCCGGCTCGAAAGAACAACCACATGCGTTTGGTCCGACAGGGCCTGAATCGTCAGAATAAAGAGCAGCGCCGATTCTTGCTCTTCCCAATCGGTATCTATCACTGCGATAAACGCCGGCGCGTCGACAGCGCCCATTGAATCTAGAACATCTGTTGCCGAATCGATTGATCGGACTGCCTCCATGCGCCAAGCGTTGGTGGCATGACGGGGATCGCGTCCGCCCACCAATTGCAGGCGCTCGACAAATTCCTGCCGCGCGCGTCGCACGAACGGCGCACCGTCTCCCGTCACCACAGCCCGCACGTCCTCGCGCAAGTCGCGGTCCTGACTAATCAGCAATATCTGGACTAATCCGCCCATGACGCGCTATCTCCCGGCCCGAGTGCTATCACATCTGGCCTAAGCAATAGTAACCAAACGCCGCTCACGCCCCTGCGCGAACGACACCCACGGACCGAAGCCGCGCCATGACTTCATTCGTGGGCTGATCAGCCACCACACGCCCCGCCTCCAGCCAAATCACACGATCGACGAGCGAAAGCAGCTCCAACCTGTGGGTACTCATGATCATGGTGATATCGCGCGGCAGCTTGGCTATGCCCTCGCGCACGCGTGCCTCCGCCGCCGCATCCAGCGCCGACGTAGGCTCGTCAAGCAACAAGATCGGGCACCGTCGCGCCAAGGCACGCGCAAGGATAACCGCCTGTCGCTGTCCACCGGAAAGCTTCGCCCCCCGCTGGCCGAGCCGCGCACCAAAACCATTTGGCAAAGTAGCCGCAAGCTGATCCACTCCCGAAATCGTGACCGCCGCGATGAGATCGTCATCATCCGCGTACGGCGCACCCAAAACAATGTTGTCCTTCAAAGACGCATCGAAAATGATGGCATCTTGGCTGGCGTACGAAATCGCCGCCCGGATCCGGCTGACACCATATTGATCAGCAGAGAAATCATCAAAAAGCATGCGACCTTGGCTTGGCTCCACCAAGCCCGCCGCAAGCTGCAGAAACGTCGACTTACCAGACCCGGACTTACCGATCAGTGCCACGCGTTCGCCCGCTCTGATCTTCACCGATAGATCCGTCAGAGCCGGCGGAGAGTCCTGCTCATAGGCAAAAGTCACGCGCCGAAACTCTATGCCTCCCTTCAACTTCCTGCCAGAAATCGACGAGGCCGCAACGTCCTTTTCCGGCGTCAATGCAATCAACTCCGCAAGCCCGGAAAACTGCGCCAACGCCTGGTGAGCGCGCGCCAAAATCGCCGTTGCCGTGGAGATCGGCGTCATCGCACGCCCCGCCATCAGCGAACAAGCGATCAGCGTACCGATCGTCATGAGACCTTCTTGCATCTGGTAAACGCCAACCACCAGAACCAAGATTGTCACCGCCTGAACGATGAGCGCTGTGATGCTGCCAGACCACTCCCCCCACTGGCGCAGAGCGTGCCCGGAAATTGCCATATGGTCTGAAACCGTTGACCACTCCTTCAGGAATCGCCCTTCCGCCTGATTGGTCTTCAAGGTCTGCAAGCCATCGACCGCATCCACCACCTGATTGGACCGCGCACGCGACAGATTTGAAGATCGCTCCCCCATGCGCCCAAGCCCAGACGCCGCAATCACGCCGGCAAACGCGATCGCCAGCGCGCCCACGAGCGCCACCAACACCACCGGCCCCCCGATTGACCAGAGCAGCGCGAGGAAGATGAAGAAGAAAGGCAAATCCACCAGGAACGTCACGATCGCCAGCGGCGCGAGATGCGCAAGACTGTCAACGTCCCGCAGCGCCACCAGCACCGACCCCGTACTGGTCGGCGACCGGTCATGACGCGCCGCCATCAACCCCGCCATCACCTTGTGTTGCACAAGATGGCTGACGCGCAGCCCAACGCCTTCAACAAAATCCGACTTGATCGTCCGTAGAAGGAACTCAAAAGAAAGCGCAATCACCATGCCGATCGAGATCGCCCAAAGGCTCTCCATCGCAAGATTGGGAACTACCCGATCATACACCGCACGCTGATACATTGGCATCGCCAGCGAGCACAAATTCAACAAGACCGCGGCCAGCAACAGTTGGCCCAACATGCGCTTGTCTTCCAGAAACCGCCCAAGGATCCACCTCTTTGGGAAGGCCCGCATCTGGTCGCGCTCTTCGGCTTCTACATCACCGTTCACCGGATCGATGGACCCCACCAGCAGCGCCTCGCCGGCGTATTCAAGGGCCAAGCCCTCCAAGGCGGTCAGCGCATTGGAATCCACACCGCGATCAATCGCCGCAACGCGGATACTTTCATCGCCAACAAAATCAAGCGCGAGAACATAAGTTCCTTCGCGAAGTCTTAGAACGCAGGGAAAATCATCCGCTGTAAGATCATGAAGCTTGCGGCGCTCCCATCTCGCCTGCATCCGGAACCGAGCCAAAGCCAGCGGCGCAACGCGCGGGTCAAGGTCTTCGCCCTCCATCGGCAACGCCGCCGTCAGCCCCTGCGGATTGGTTTGCTCTCCGTTTCGTGCCAATAAGTTGATCAGCACGGGGATCAAAGCCCCGCCCTTCAGGCCACGCACTGGCTCCAGCGCTGCCTGGGCCTGACGCGCCGCGTCGAGCCCCCGCTTGGAAACAGCTCTGCCCCAACCCAGTTCACGCGCCAGCGCAATAACCCGCCCGACGATCGCCGCCGCGGTGCGCGCTTCAAGGAGCAGGTCCTTCAGCCGAAGTGGACTTGTGACATTCATGGACGCACTTAACCAGGAATAAGTATAACTCCTGGTAAAAGGGCGTCATGACAAACGCTCTTCATAAGTCAGCAACAGTTGAACATCTCGCCGCGCATGCGCCCGGCCCCTGGAGCGCGCGCTTGCGCACCGAACCGCAGGCCCGCCTGCTGCGGACGTTGTGGATTGTGGCGATCGCTTTTGTGGCGTGGGCGGCGCTGTTCAAAGTAGACAGCGTCACCCGCGCAGCTGGCCGGGTTATCCCCTCAATGCAAAACCAGGTCGTGCAGCACTTGGAAGGCGGCATCGTCAGCGAAATCCTTGTCCACGAGGGAGATCGGGTCAAAGCAGGCGACATTATCATGCGCATTTCCAATGAATTTACGACCGCCGACGCGAGCAACGCCCGAACTGATGTCGTCTCTATGCAGATCACTCTGGCCCGCCTCGAAGCCGAAACCAGTGGCGCCGCGGTTTTCACGATTGATCCGGCATTGGCCCTACAGGCACCGCACATCGCGCGGTCTGAGGAAGGCTTGTTCAACGCCCGCCGCAACCAACTGCGCGAAGAACTTGCTGTCATCGAAAGCCAAGCCAGAGGCCATCGTTCCGAGATCGCATCAATCGAAGCGCGCCTTTTGTCGCTGCGCACGGAAGAGCAAACCCAGCGCGAGCGGCTTCAGCTCTTGGAAGGCGCTCTTGCTGCCAATGCAGCCTCCCGCCAAGAGGTTTTGGAGCGACGCGGCAACCTCGAACAGCTCCGCACACGCATTAGCGATTCGGTAACGTCCTTGCCGCAGGTGCGCGCCCAGGCTCAAGAAGCTGAAAGCCGGCGTGCGTCAATCCTCGCGCAATTCGTCTCCAAAGCGGAGGAGGAAGCGGCAGCCCTCCGGGTCGAACTGGCCAAAGCGACACAGGGCTTAACCGCCTTTGACGACCGCAGCGCCCGAACCGATGTCCGTGCACCGATTGATGGGATCGTCCAGAAGATCGTTGTACAAACAATTGGTGGCGTTGTCCAAGGGGGCGATCCGCTGGTGGAGATCGTACCGGTAGACCAGACGGTCATGATTGAAGCCAGGTTGCGCCCACAAGACCGCGGCGATGTGTGGCCCGGCCAGCACGCGACTGTCAAAATCAGCGCCTACGACTATACCACCCACGGCGGGCTTCAGGCAGAAGTCGTAGAGATTTCGCCGGACGCAATCCAGGATCAGAAAGGCGAAAGCTACTTCCGCGTGCGCTTAAGCGCAGCCGCCCACGACTTCGGTGCCGAACGTCCGGTGATCCCTGGCATGACCGCCGATGTAGACATGCAGGGCGGCCGTCGCACGATTCTCAGCTACCTGATTGCCCCAATCCAGCAGATGTCCGAACGCGCCATGCGCGAATAGAATACACCCTCAGCATAAAGATCAATAAGGCCGTCGCCTCGCCCCCAGCGAGGCATTCGTCTGTCTTTATGCTGACGTTCCCCCTCGATCGTGCATGCCCGCTGATCCTGCCGAAGTCCAGCGCCATCGCGACACTGGCATTTGCCGGCGACCGAACGCCACCCATCAAAGACTTGATCAAGTGAGATCCGCGAAAGCCATAGCAGCGCGAGGCCCGCCCGATCTGGGCGCAACCCCGCACACCTACCCTCACGTGACAGTCACGCGTCCCAGCTCGTTCTCCGATGTCCAGGTCGTTCCGCTGTAGAAGATGATCGTTCCGATTCCGCCAGATCGTCCGTCATTGAACGTTCCCGCGCCCACCGATGGATCAACGCTCAGCGTATCGCCGGCATCAAAGTCCATCGTCAGACTGGAGCTCGTGCCATCGCTGGTCAAGCTTTGCAAAAACTGCGGCGTGATGGTGATGTTTGCCGTCACGTTGGAGCCCGTAAAGTCCAAAACCTCCACATCACTCAAGACGCTGGCGAAGCTGGCGTTTGTCACGGTACCGCTGTTATCGGCAAACCGCACGGTATCGCTGTCGCCGCCACCATTGACAGACCAACCTGCGCCAACAGTCAGCAGGAACGAATCGCTAAATCCGGAGCCAAGGACATTCTCGATTCCGCTGAGCGTATCTCCGCTCGCCTCACCGCCGGTCCCCGTGCCGGTGAGTCCAGCACCAAGTGTCAGCGAAATGCCGCTCGATGCCGTCACATAACTGGCGGTATCTATGCCCAATCCGCCCGTCAGGCTGTCAGCGCCCATCCCTCCGATCAGTGTATCATTGCCGCTGCCACCGTCCAAAGTATCGGCCCCATTGCCAGTATTGAGAATGTCGTTCCCGATTCCACCGGTTTGTGTATCGGCAATTGAGGAATTGTTCAGCACAGAGACAGTGAAGGATTGGGTGACGGTCTCACTACCGTTGCTGGCTTGCAGGGTCAAGTTATAGACGTTGTCGAAGTTGGCGTCCGCAGGGTTTTCAAAGTCCGAGGTCGCAGCAAATCGAATTTGTCCGGTTCCTGCGTCAAAGGTAAAGTCGCCGGCGTCCGTACCAGAAAGCGAGTACGTCCAGGCCGAAGCCCCAGGTTCGGTGGCTGTAATTGTGTGGATCACCGTGGACAACAGGATTTCCTCGCCGATACTGACCACATTTGGTGATGTGATCGTCGGCGCAACGTTGGTCACAGTCACTGCCACGTTGCGCGTAACCGTATTCACGCCATCGTTCGCGTTGACCGTGATGTTGTAGACGTTGTTGGTTCCCGCATCGACAGGCACCTCAAAGTTCGGTGCCGCCAAGAAGCGCACTTCACCCGTTGCCGCATTGATCGAGAAGAAGCTGTTATCGCCGCCACCTGCCAACGAATAGGTCTGTGTGGCACCGGCGTCTGGGTCGGTGACTGCCGCAGTGTATAGCACGCCAGTACTGCCTTCCGCCACGCTTGCGGTAGTGCCAGATGTGAAGTTTCCAACCTCATTGACATTCGTCACGGTGATCGCAACCGTCCGGGTCGCGGTTTGTCCGCCCGAAGTTGCGGTCACGATTACATCGTACACGTTGTTTGCACCAACATCGCCAGCGGCCTCGAAGTTGGGAGCGCTTTTGAAAGTCACAATTCCGCTGCTCGCATTGATATTGAACAAGGCTGCATCGGTTCCAGAGAGCGTGAACGTGATTGCATCGCCTTCGGGATCACTGGCATTCGCGTCATACGCGGTGCCGGTCCCATTCTCCGCGAAGTTTGCTGTACTCCCGCCGGAGAAGTTTGCCGCTTCGTTGACGTTTGTAACGCCCACGGTCACGTTAGCTTCGGTAAAGCCGCCAACGTTGTCTGTCGCCCGTACACGGATGACATGGCTCGCTGCGCCCTCAAAGTTCAGCGCTGCGCTAGCGGTTGTCGTGATTTGCCCCGTGGACGAATTGATCGCGAACCGATTGCTTGGGTTGCTTACTAGCGTGTAGGTCACCGAACTTCCCGCATCAGGGTCGGTTGCGCTAACGGACCCAACCACAACGCCGTTGCCAGAGTTTTCCGCCACAGTCCCGCCGCTGCTCCAAGCCGGTGAGCCGGGCAAATCGTTTGCATCCGTAACCGTGATGGCGAGGGCTTTGGAGGTGACCAATCCGCCGTCCGAAGCAAACACAGTGACGTCGTATACATTGTCTGCGCCAGCGTCACCAGGCACCTCAAAGTTCGGCGGAGCCTTGAACGTTACCGCGCCCGTGCTCGGATCGATCGCAAACAGCGCCCCATCCGTGCCGCCCAGGAAGTAAAGCACAGAGGCGCCCACATCCGGATCGGTTGAGGTGGCCGTATACACCGTACCCGTCGCATTTTCCGCAAAGCTCGCCGTTCCGCCAGAAGTGATCGTTGGCGCTTCGTTCGCGTTCACCACCGTGATTGCGACGTTCTTGGTGGCGCTCAAGGTGCCATCGCTTGCGGTGACTGTGATGTCATAGACATTGTTGCCACCAGCGTCACCCGGCGCTTCGAAGTTCGGGCTGTTCTTGAATGTCACCACACCAGACGACGTGTTGATGTTGAACAGGTTCGCGTCTGTCCCACCAAGCGTGTAGGTCAGCGTTGAGCCGGCATCAGCATCACTCGCCACAGTCGCATAGGACGCGCTCGTATCATTTTCAGTATACGTCACAGCTGAGCCAGACGTAAACGTCGGCACCTCATTGACGTTGGTCAAGGTCACCGTCAAATCGGTTTCGGTTGACCCATTCGTGTCTGTTGCTTTGACACGAATGACGTGGGTCGGCGCGGCCTCGAAGTCGAGAGACGCCCCCGCCGAAACCGTGATGTTTCCGGTCGAGCTGTCGATCGCGAACCGGTTTCCGGGATTCGTAACGAAGCTGTAGTTGATCGCGCCACCGCCTTCACCACTCGCCGCCACAGTGCCCACTGCGGTAGAAGTAGCAGCGTTCTCAGCCACCGATCCGCCTGCAGACCAACCTGCAGCACCAGGAGCCTCGTTGACATTTGTGACCGTCACCGCAATTGTCCGCGACGCTAGGTTGGTGCCATCAGATGCGTTGACGACGATATCATACACGTTATTGCCGCCGGCGTCGGTCGGAACTTCAAAGTTCGGACTGGCCCTGAAGGTCACAGCCCCGGTCGTCGGGTTGATGTTGAACAGGTTGGCGTCGGCCCCGGTCAAGAAGTAGCTCAGCGTGGTGCTGGCGTCGGGGTCGGTTGCTGCCGCAGTATAGACCGTACCCGTTGCATTCTCCGCGAAGCTCGCCGTCCCACCAGAGGTGATCGTCGGTGCTTCGTTGGCGTTTACCACTGTAATCGCGACGTTCTTCGTCGCACTCAAAGTGCCATCGCTGGCCGTGACCGTGATGTCATAGACATTATTGCCCCCGGCATCGCCTGGCGCCTCGAAGTTAGGGCTGTTCTTGAACGTCACAATGCCCGTGGCACTGTTGATGTTGAACAAGTTCGCATCCGCACCGCCCAACGAATAGGTCAGCGTCGTGCCGGCATCGACATCGCTCGCAGCCGTGGTATAGGCGGCCACAACATCGTTCTCGGTATACGTCACGCTTCCGCCCGAACCAATCGTGGGAGCCTCGTTGACGTTCGTCACCGACACCACGAGGTCCTGCTCGCTTGAACCGTTCGTGTCCGTCGCTTTCACCCGAATGGTGTGGCTTGTCACACTTTCAAAATCGAGCACCGCGCTAGCCGCAACTGAGATGACCCCAGAATTGGCGTCGATCGCAAACCGATTGCCGGGATTGGTGACCAGGCTGTAGCTGATCGCTCCGCCGCCCTCGCCGCTCGCCGCCACAGTGCCCACTGCGGTAGAAGTAGCAGCGTTCTCAGCCACCGATC